>JBDKHF010000044.1:0-55770 GCA_039797825.1 Pseudomonadota bacterium
TTTGACCGCCAGTTCCTTGAACTCGGTCGTGTATGCCTGTTTCGGTATCTTCATTTCATGCCTTCCCAAAGTGACTCAATTTTAGGTCACCCTTGGCAGACGAAATTTCGGGGGAAGCTCACTTTAGGCAATGCGGAATAATTTGCCAAAATTGGCAATATCAAGCACCTGTTTGACATTGCCCTGCACCCCGGTCAGTGATACATCCTTGTTCACGCCACTCATCTTGTCGCGCAACATGAGCAACATGCCCAAAGCCGAACTATCCAAATAATCAACACCGGCAAAGTCGACCGTAACCGCCTTGACCGCAGAGTCTGTAATCAGTGACTCATAAGCCGTACGAAAATCACGGTGCGTATTGAAATCAAAACGACCACTCAGCTTAATGGTGGCCTTGGTTGTATCTTTGGTAATAGTGGCTTGCATAAATTTTTCCTGTCTTGTTTTCAGACTAATTTTGACTAGTGTAATACTTTGGCCATAGGCATCAAGCCCATTAGCTGCAATCAGCGACTTGCTGCCTGCAAAACCTTACGGGACAATTCCTCAAGTGGATATTGCTCCTCAACTGCGCCGACCAAGAATGCCTCGCGCGGCATACCATACACCACGCAACTCGCCTCATCCTGACCAAATGTTCGCGCGCCGGCCTGACGCATGCGCAACATGCCTTGCGCCCCATCCTTGCCCATGCCTGTCAAAATAACCGCAACGGCCTGTTTGCCTACAATCGTTGCCGCAGAATCAAAAAGTACATCAACCGCCGGGCGATGACGATTTACCGCCGGGGTAGACAGAAGCTCAACGAGGAGCCCGGAAGCGGCTCGCTTGATTTGCATGTGAGAATGCCCCGGAGCGATGTAGACCGTCCCCTGCTCCACTTTCTCCCCCCCTTGCGCCTCAATGACTTTTGGTGGGCAAAGCGTATCGAGTCGCTTGGCAAACGAGGCGGTAAACGCCTCTGGCATATGCTGCACAATCAAGATGGGGGGGCAATCTGCTGGCACACCCATGAGGAATTCCTTGATTGCTTCGGTCCCGCCGGTCGACGCGCCAAGAAAGATGATTTTATTACTCGCCCCCATACGCACTGGCTGCTTTAAGACTGTCGGCGCGGAACTGACAGGAGCTGGCGCAGACTGGGGTGCGATGAACTTACGCAAACGAGCCCCCTTGGCGGCACGCAATTTATCGACCAACTCTTCCGCATACTCTTCCATGCTCTTGAGGCCATCAGCCCGAGGCTTTCCAATAAAATCAAATGCTCCTAACTCCAGGGCCTTCAGGGTGGTATCAGAACCCGTTTGGGTATAGGCAGAAACCATCACCACCGGCATTGGCCGCAAACGCATCAAGCGCTCAAGAAACTCCAAGCCATCCATTTTCGGCATCTGGACATCAAGCGTCAGAACATCCGGATTGAGGGACTTGATCATTTCCCGCGCCACGACAGCGTCAGGTGCAGAACCTACCACTTCCATATCGGCAGCGGTGCTAATCATTTCGGTTAGTAAACTGCGCATGAGCGCAGAGTCATCAACCACCAAAACTCGAGTTTTTATAGCCATTAATTCGTCATCAAATCATTAATTTAGGGCACATAGCACGTAAATCGTCTATATGAACAGCTCAACATCGCCTTCGACAGATGAACTGCTGAGGCGGTCTTTGTAGTCTTTCTCGCGAGTGAACAATGTTTCGTTATGAACGCGGTGCAGCTTTTTGACCATTACACGTCCCGAGTCGGGAAAATAGTAAACTTTTCTTGGATATGAATCCAGCAAGTCTTTGGCAACTATCGGTATTTTCTCTGTTTTAAGGTAATCCAGTACAAATTCAGCATTTCTTGTACCAACATTACTGCTCGACAGACTGGCCATCACGGCGCCTCCGCCAAATACCTTGGCCTCCAGGCTAGTGCGTCGCGCGCCCATTTTCAATAAGTGGTTGATCAAAATCTCCATGGCGTAGGTGCCATAGCGCGCTGAGGCACCTACTGTTTCGCGTCCGCCATCGTCGGGCAGCATAAAGTGATTCATCCCGCCCATGCCGGTTTTTGTATCGCGAATGCAGGCCGCTACACAAGAACCGAGAACGGTGACCAAGAGCATCCCGCTATCGGTCACAAAATACTCGCCCGGCAGAATCTTGGCGGCTTCAGTATCGAAGTGCCGGTCATAGTAGCGATTGGTGGCGAGATTCTCGTCGTAAGCGTGCGACACAGCGTGTCCTTTGTTCTATCTAGCGCGCTTTGGCCAAGGCATAAACTGTTTTGCCCATGGACTTGAATAAATCAGCAGCATGCAGAAAGCTCTCAGAGTGCCCTGCCAGCATCAGCCCGTCCGGCTGCATCAGCGGGGCAAAGCGCGACAAAATTTTGTACTGCGTCGGTTTGTCAAAATAGATCATCACGTTGCGGCAGAAAATAATGTCCAGTGGTCCACGTACCGGCCAATTCGGCTCTAGCAGGTTGACCCGTTGAAACTCAATCAGACGCTTCAGCTCCGGACGCACCGCAACATAGCCCTCCTGCGCTCCTGCACCTTTGAGAAAAAAGCGTTTGAGACGCTCAGGTGACATTTTTTCGACACGCTCCATCGGGTAAACCCCTTTTTGCGCTGTCGCCAAGACGTTGGTATCGAGATCGGAAGCAAAGATCGACACATGCGAAGCATTCGCACCGAAGGTTTCGAGCACGGTAATGGCGATCGAATAGGGCTCTTCGCCGGTTGATGCAGCCGAGCACCAAATGCGAATCGGGCGCTTGGTACCAAGTTTGAGTAAATGATCGGCAAAAATAGGAAAGTGGTGCGGTTCACGGAAAAACGAGGTCAAATTTGTGGTCAACGAATTAACAAAACGCTCCCATTCATCGGCGCCACCCTTTTCGAGTAAATCCAGGTATTCGGCAAACGTATTTGTGCCAGTAGCGCGCAAACGGCGTGCCAAGCGCGAATAGACCATGTCCTGCTTGACAGGCGACAGGGAAATTCCTGCATGTTGGTAGATCAACTTGCGTACGCGCTCAAAATCCGCGCTTGAAAAGCTGAATTCACGCTCACCCTGATCGCGTCCAAATTGAGCCGCACCGCTGGCTCTTGCAACTGCACTCGCTGGTGGAGGCCTACCCAGATCAGCCATTAGAATTCTTTCCATTCATCATCAACACTGGACGGCAGCGCTGCCGGCTTGGTGGACGCCAACCTTGGCGTACTCTTTGCTGCCATCGCGACAGGTGCTGCCAGTCGTTTGCTTGCGCCCCCGGCGGCCACTTTGAAAACCGAAACTGCTTGCGCCAGATTATGCGCCTGCTCTTCGAGACTTTCCGCTGCCGCCGCCGCTTGCTCAACCAGCGCGGCATTTTGCTGCGTCACCTCATCCATCTGGGTGACAGCAAGGCTAACCTGTTCAATCCCCGCGCTCTGCTCACGGCTCGCTTCCGAGATATCACCCATGATCTTGGCAACCTGCTTGATGCTGCTGACAATCTCTTCCATCGTCCGCCCGGCTTGATCAACCTGACGATTGCCGGCCTCAACCTTGTCGACCGAATCAGAGATCAAGCCTTTGATCTCCTTCGCCGCATCCGCACTTCGTTTTGCCAGGTTTCGCACCTCCGTCGCCACCACGGCAAAACCACGTCCCTGCTCGCCGGCGCGTGCTGCCTCAACGGCGGCATTCAAGGCCAGAATATTGGTCTGGAAGGCAATCCCATCGATCACCCCGATGATGTCGGCAATCCGGCTGCTTGATTGCTGGATTGCGGTCATCGTACCGACCACCTGCGCCACCATTTCACCGCCCTTGATCGCCACCAGCTGAGCATTCCCGGCCAGCTCATTGGCTTGACGTGCGTTATCGGCATTGTGGCGCACCGTGCTGGTCAGTTGCTCCATGCTGGAAGCGGTTTCTTCCAGGCTGCTGGCTTGTTCTTCAGTGCGACTCGATAAATCCTGATTGCCGGAAGCAATTTCCTTGGCCGCCGTATTGATCGCATCAGTTGCCTCGCGGATCTGGCCGATGATTTCCCGCAAACGGGCAACCGTTTGATTCGCATCATCCTTGAGTTGGCCAAAGGTGCCTTCGTAATCAGCGGTAATGTTTTTGGTCAAATCGCCATCAGCCATTGCCGACAGTACATGAACAACATCATCAAGGCCGACCTGACTGGTCTGCATCAGCGTATTGAGATCATTGGCCAAGCGTAAAAAGAAACCTTTTTTGCCGTCGACCGCAACACGCTGGGTAAAGTCGCCACGTGCTGCGCCGCCAACGATTTCCGCGACTTCATTTTCAACCCGAATTTCTTCAGTGCGGTCAATCCACTGGCTCGCCCGCCCCAGATAGCGCCCACCAGCGTCACGAACCGGTGTTGCAGTTACCTGCAGAATGCGACCACACATCGCTACATCAAGTGTTCGCGGAGCGGTAAGTTCGACGCGATAAGCCGCCTTGACTTCCTCGTCATCAAAAAACTCAACCAGTGAATGGCTGAACATGTTAGCGACTGAAAAGCCCGGAACACGCTTGACCATTTCAGGCTCCATCGCTGACCACAGTGTCTGCGCGGAATTATTCATGTAAATCAGCGTATTGCTTTCGTTAGAAATCGTCATCGGCGTGCCAGAGCCATCGAGCGCCATCTTGATCCGCGACATTTCAGCCGCGCTACGGCGCGCTTCACTCATGTCGAACCCGGTTTTGATCAGCATCGTGCGCGCTGAGTCGGCAATCGCCAATAACTCATCGCGGCGTTCAAAATGCAACTGTACGTCGCTACGCCCTTCTGACAACAGATTGAAAAACTTGGCAGCTTCTTCAATCGGGCGTCGAATACTGCGTACCGCGCCTATTGCAAGGAACACGCCCAGCACGCAGAAGCAGGCCAATAGAAGGCCAATTTTTAGCTTCAGCGCGCTGGCATCAACCGCCGCGTGCTCGACATTGGTTTTTGCCTCACTTAATTGCAGCGCAACTAGTTCGCTAATTTTGTCCGAAATAGGATCAATTACCGGATAGAGATCCTTTGCCGCGAAAACCGCAAGCGCCTCTTTGTCTTTGCTCCGCAGAATATCCTTCAACTGCGCGGTCACAGTGTCGCCAGCTTTCATCATCGCGCCAACCTCACCAACCAGTTTCTGTTCCTCGTCAGTCAGAAATGTTGATGTGTAATCTTTCCAGCGCCCGGAAATAACGCCCTGCGCTTGCTCGACCTTACCCAAGGCCGACTCGAAAGACTCAGCCCCGTCACGGGTTTTGTGTGAGAGATCAACAATCGATACCGCGTAGGCATCCGCCACTTCCTTGAGTTGCTGAAGTGGCACAACACGGTCGGCATAAACCGTTTGCAAACGGCCATCGCTATCGCTCACCGCCAGCATGCCTAAACCACCAACCAACAACATCCCTGCGGTCAACAGCCCGCAGATGGTAAAAATCCGTTGGGCAATGGTGCGATTTTTAAGCCAGCCACTCAGGCTAAATCCGGATTTAACTACCCCGCCATCAAAAATTTTCAAGCCAGTGGCGCGGCCTTCACGGAACATCCGGTACGCACCATCCGCCGCCTCGATTTGCTCACGAGTTGGCGCTGTGCGCACCGACATATAGCCGGAAACGGCACCATTCTGATAAATCGGGGTTGCATTGGCCACAACCCAGTAATGGTCACCATTTTTGCAGCGATTTTTGACCAAACCGGTCCACGGTCGGCCAGCTTTCAATGTATTCCACAGGTCGGCAAAGGCTTCAGGCGGCATGTCCGGATGCCGAACAATGTTGTGTGGCTGCCCAAGAAGTTCGCTTTCTGTAAAACCACTGATGTCGAGAAAGACGCGATTGATGTAGGTTATTTGCCCCTTCAAATCAGTCGTCGAGACAATGCTCTGCCCTGCTCCTAGCAGAACTTCCTTTTGCGTAACCGGCAAGTTGGTTTTCATCTCACAGTCCTTTCCAATCGATCTTTTCGACGTTTAGAACTCGTGCCACTCGTCATCCAGGGTAGCCGGCAATTGAGCCTGCTTCGGTTTCCGCGCGGAACTTTGTGGCTGGGCATGCACCGGCTCCTGAGTGGGCGCAGCAATCCGCGGCGGACGACCGCCACGCTCGGCAACCTTGAATATGGAAACCGACTCAGCCAGATGATTGGCTTGCTCTTCCAGGCTTTCAGCAGCGGCAGCCGCCTCTTCAACCAGCGCCGCATTCTGCTGCGTCACTTCATCCATCTGGCTAACCGCCAGACTCACCTGCTCAATACCGGCACTTTGCTCACGGCTGGCTTCAGAAATATCGGTAACGATCTTGGCGACCCGCTTGATACTGCCAACCACCTCTTCCATCGTTCGCCCGGCTTGATCAACCAGACGATTACCGGTTTCGACACGATCAACCGAATCCGAGATCAGCCCCTTGATTTCCTTGGCTGCATCGGCACTACGCTTGGCCAGGTTACGCACCTCGGTTGCCACGACGGCAAAACCACGGCCCTGCTCGCCGGCACGCGCCGCTTCTACCGCGGCATTCAGCGCCAGAATATTGGTCTGGAAGGCAATCCCGTCGATCACACCAATAATGTCGGCAATTTTGCTGCTCGCCTGGTGGATTGAGCTCATGGTGTGGACCACTTGCCCAACCACTTCGCCACCCTTTTCGGCAACGGTCTGGGCACTTGCTGCCAAATCGTTGGCTTGTCTTGCATTTTCGGCATTCTGACGCACCGTGGCGGTCAGCTCTTCCATGCTGGAGGCGGTTTCTTCGAGACTGCTCGCCTGCTCTTCCGTACGGCTGGAAAGATCGACGTTACCTGCAGCAATTTCCTTGGCGGCAACGTTGATCGTCTCCGCTGATTGTTGAATATCGCCGACCAATTCACGCAGCTTGGTCACGGTTTCGTTGGCATCGTCACGCAAGCGGCCAAACGTACCCTGATAGTCAGAGCTGACTGTTTGCGTCAGATCACCAGCCGCCACCTTGGAAAGCAAATCGGCAATTTCGCCAATTGCTGAACCACTGGTTTCGACCAGGCTGTTGATGCCGGTGCCCAGCTCCTTGTAGAAACCTTCCAGCACCGAAGTATCCAGTCGCGCCTCAAGATTGCCAGCGGAGGCCTGGCTAATCAGCGCGGCCACTGAGCGTTGGGCGTTGATTTCAGCGGTACGGTCGATCCATTCGCCGACGGTACCTAGTCGCTGGTTGCGGTCGTTGATGATCGGATTGGTCACTACATTGAAGATACGACCACCAATTTCCATCTCGACCTGACGTGTGGCCTGCAATTCGCGCAGCGTTTTAAGTGCCGCGACCGGATCTGCATAGAAAGCACCAATATTGCTGCCGACAAACGTGTTGACCGAGAAATCTGGTTGGCGCTCACGCATACCGGGTTCGATCTGACGCAAGGTCGTCAGCAAGCCCTTATTGGCGTAGATGACCATACCGTCATCATCAGCAATACGCAGGTTGGAAGAACTCGCATCCAAGGCGATACGAATGCGTAGATTGTCGTTGGCCACACGATTCGATTCGGCAACATTAAAGCCTTGCTGAATTTGCATCGATTGCAAGCCTTGCAATACCTTGCCCATTTCGTCATTGCGGGCGATCGAGACATTGCGCGTAAAGTCACCATTCGCCAACGACTCAAAGGTAGCGATGACATCATCGATTGGGCGAGTAATCGAACGAATGATGGCCGTTGCGATGAAGACTCCCGCAGCCAGCGCCAGCCCAACGATCAGTAGCGCCCACATGCGGATGCTGGTGTACCGGTTTTCGCTCTCTTCAAGCTCCTGAACTGAACGATCCTTATTGCGCTTGAACAGTACATCTGCGTGCTTTGCTGCTTCGACATAGGCCGGATTTATCACCTTCAGCAAAACGGCATTGGCATCTTCAAAACGATTTTCGGCAACGGCCTTCTTGGCTACCAACAAGCCATCACTTACGTAGTGCTTGCGCGCTTCGACATAGGCATCAGCCAGCTTTTGATGCTCCTCTGAGCGAATACCTTTTTTGTAGACATCCCACTGCGCACTCACTTCAGCCGCATTAGCCTCAATCTGTTTGAGGTGCACATCGACGGGATGATCATGCAATTTTGCATTGGGGCTATTGGGATCATGTTGCAAGGCGAGCAATATTTGCGAGCGGTTATCGGCCATCAATTTACCGATCGAGGCCAAAGCCTGAGTTGGCTGCAGACGGAAGTTATAGAGCCTGGCGCTCGACTCATTGGTCTGCCCCATTCCCCAAAGCCCAACCCCGGCGATCAAGACCAAGGCAGCAAGCAGGGTTCCGAAACCGGCAATCAATGTGTTTCTGAGCGACAAATTTGCAAAGAAGCTTTCACCGCCCTTGACCACGGCGCCATGCAAAATCCGTAAGCTGCCAGCTTTCTTTTCACGGAACAAACGATAGGCACTTTCGGCAGCATCGACCTGCTGCTTGGTCGGTTTGCGGCGCACCGACATGAAACCAACGACCTGCCCGTTTTCGCGGATTGGAGTCGCCGTTGCCAGCACCCAATAATAATCACCATTTTTGCAACGGTTTTTGACCATTCCAGTCCATGGACGACCCTCCTTCAAATCCTGCCACATGTCGGCGAAGGCTTCGACCGGCATGTCCGGGTGTCGGACGATATTGTGTGGCTGCCCGATCAACTCCGCTTCAGCAAAACCACTGACATCAAGAAAATCCTTGTTGATGAAAGTGATCTGACCTTTGAGATCGGTCTTGGAAACGATCAGGGTGTGCTCGTCCAGTTGGACTTCTTGATTAGTTACCGGCTGGTTATTTCGCATGAGTGCAATCCGTCAGTGTTTGATCGTTATTAGAATTCTGCCCATTCGTCCTCGTCCGGCGCAGCAAGCGCAGGACGAGGAGCGGATGAGATTTTTTTGGCAACTGTTGCGGTCAACTGCTTGGGAGCCGCTGTTTTTTCACCACTGCGCATGCGCTCCAACAAGCCGATGACGCGCCGCGAACGATTGGAAAACTCCCCGGCAATTTGCTCTCTGGCGCCATCTGGGTTACCCGCGGTGTAGGTGCGTATGACATCGGCCGCACAACGGTGGAAACCAGCGTGTTCGCCCTTGAGATCGGTGTATTGGGCGTTGCCACGCAATGCGCGACCATCGCCGTGGATCCAGCAACCCAGAGCACACTGGTCGTCACGACCCACTACCACGGGATCAAGTTGCTCGCCGCCACCGGCGACGAAGTCAAGCAAGCGTTGCTTCCATTTGCCATGCGCCGTAATCGCACCATCAAAATCCAGCCCGGCGAGTTGTGCTTGCCCCTGGACAACCAAACCACCGGAAAGCCGGAACACAGAAACTGATTGCGATAGATTGCGTGCCTGCTCCTCCAAACTTTCGGCTGCAGCTGCAGCTTGTTCGACCAGCGCGGCATTTTGCTGCGTCATTTCATCCATCTGACTCACTGCCAGACCAACCTGCTCAATACCCGCCGTCTGTTCGCGCGTGGCATGTGAGATATCGCCCATGATTTTGGCAACGCGCTGGATGCTCGCAACCACTTCATCCATTGTCTGTCCAGCCTGATCAACCAAGCGCCCACCAGCTTGCACCTTGTCGACGGAATCAGAAATCAGGCCCTTGATTTCCCTGGCAGCGGCCGCACTGCGCTGAGCCAGATTACGCACCTCGGTCGCAACCACAGCAAAACCTCGCCCTTGTTCACCAGCTCGCGCCGCTTCTACCGCTGCGTTTAGCGCCAGAATATTGGTCTGGAAAGCGATGCCATCAATAACACTGATGATGTCGGAAATTTTGTTCGATGATTCATGGATGGCGCCCATCGTTTCCACCACCTGACCGACCACCTGCCCACCTTTTTCGGCGACGAGTTGGGCGCTATTGGCCAGCTCATTGGCCTGACGGGCATTATCAGCATTTTGCTTAACCGTGCTGGTCAGTTGCTCCATGCTTGAGGCGGTTTCTTCCAGGCTCGAGGCCTGCTGCTCGGTACGGCTGGAAAGATCCTGATTGCCACTGGCAATTTCCTGCGCTGCCGTATTGATCGCGTCGGTTGCACTCTTGATCGAAAAAATGATCTCCTGCAGGTTGTCGACCGTAACATTCGCATCGTCCTTCAAGCGACCGAGCATTCCCTGATATTCGGTATCAATTTTGTGGGTCAGATCACCCTGCGAGAGCCGTGTCAGCATGCCGCCAACGTCGCCCAGCGCGCGACTATTAACTTCCAGCAAATCATTGATTCCGGAGGAAATCTGGCGGAAGAAACCGTTCATATCACCAGCCGCAATACGGCGTGAGAAATCACCGGCGGCGGCGGCAGAAATAATGCCGCTGACCTCTTGCTCAATCGCCACCTCTGCAGTGCGATCGGTCCATTCGACAACCGTACCCAAGCGCTCCTTGCGCTCATTGAGAATCGGACTGGCAACCAAGCGGAAAGTACGTCCACCCACGTTAATTTGGGTCGTGTGGATACCTTTCAGCGATGCCAACAGATTTCGCTGATGCGCTGTGTTTTTGTGGTAAATGTCAAAATTGGAACCAAGAATCGTGCTCGCCTTGAAGTTGGGCAGATCCTTGCGAATATCGTTTTCGGCAACGCGCATCATCTCAAGCACAGCCGCATTGCAATAAATAATGATGCCATCCGGATCCGCAACCATCACGCTGTTCGAGCTTACATCGAGCGCTACTTTGATCCGCAGGGCTTCATTGGCCACCTTACGCTCGGCCTCGGTGCGGTTTTTGAGGTCCGTTTGCATACGACTCAGCGCACTCATTAAATGGGCCGGCTCATCATTACCAGCACTATTAATCGTGTTATCGAGGTTGCCAGCGGCAACCGCATCAGCCACCACCACGGCCTCGCCAAGCGGGCCGGTAATCTGGCGCGTCACCCAAAGCCCAGCGGGAATCATGATGATAATCGCCAAACCAATCAGTATCAGCATGGTGGCCTGGACGGAGGATTTGATCTCGGCAATTTCAGCCACATCGCGCGCGTTATTGCTTTTTTGCAGCTCGACTATTTCGCCGACAGTATCAAACCAGACCTGCATTTTCGGTCTGAATTCGTCAAAAAACTGCTTTTCAATTTCCGGGCGATTTCCCGCCTTGATCAGGACAAACAAGCGATTGAATGACTCTTCAGCCGCTTTGCGCACAGGAACCAGCTTTTCGTAAATAGCCACGCCTTTCGCGCTTTTCAAAGTGCTACCAAGCTGATTCTCTGCCGCCATATAGGCCTGAAAATCAGCAGCGACCTTTTTCTGTTCACCCAACTGCTTTTCAGTTTCCTCGTAAATCAGCGCGGTACGAACGTGCCGACTGATCAGCAGATTACGCATGCGCATATCGACGGCCTGATCAATCTTCTTGATGTTGCTTTCAGTGATGTGATCAACCTTCTCGCCAACCGAGTTCAGGCTTAATAGCGCAATAGCGACAAAGACGATCATCAGCACCAGTGCGCCAAACGTCGTCATGATCAAGCGCGCGCCGATCTTGTAGTTACGTAAATTCAACATATCACCGTTCCTGGAAGGGCTACTGCGTTACTCGCTGGCGGAATCAATCAGTTCCATATCGGCACTGGTCATCAGACGCTCAATATCCGTAACAATCATCATGCGGCTATCGATCGTCGCCAGACCGAGGATGTACTTGGTATCGAAGCTGCCCGAAAAGTCAGGTGCCTGACGAATCTGATTTGAATTCAAGGAAATCACGTCAGAAACGCTGTCGACCACAACACCGATCACCCGCCCGGCCACATTCAGAATAATCACGACAGTAAACGGCGTGTATTCGATGGTGCCGAGCTGAAACTTGATGCGCAAATCGACAATCGGCACGATGATGCCGCGCAGATTGATCACGCCCTTGATGAACAGTGGCGCATTGGCAATCAGTGTCGGCTGTTCGTAGCCACGAATCTCCTGCACCTTGAGAATATCAATCGCGTATTCCTCGCTACCCAGCGTAAACGTCAGGTACTCGTTGGAGACCAGATCTTCGTCGCTCGCGGCGGCGCCGGCGTGTGTCTTCGCTTCCATAATTGCTCCTTATTCGGCCTTAGCCGGCTTTCTGCATAAGTGATTTCGCCATGCCGGCAATCGCCGACACATCCAGAATCAGCGCCACGTGACCATCACCCATGATGGTTGCACCAGAAACTCCGGTCACCCGGCGATAGTTATTCTCCAGGCTCTTGATCACGACTTGATGTTGGCCAATCAATGCATCAACACACAAGGCGGCTTTGGTTCCGTCAGCATCGATCACAATCATGATGCCCTGCGTAAACTTCCGCCATTTGGACTTGATGCCGAACAATTCAGGCAGAACCAGTACCGGCAAATATTCGCCACGCACCTGAATCACACGCCCTTGATTGGACAATGTTTTGATATCTTCCGGCTCTGGCTGCAGTGACTCAATGACGTAAGAAAGCGGCAAAATGTAGGTCTGATCGCCGACTGCCACCGACATACCATCAAGAATCGCCAAGGTCAGCGGCAAACGCACTGTAATGCGGGTGCCAACGCCGAGCATCGAGTCAATTTCGACACGACCGCCCATTGCCTGAATATTTCGCCGCACCACATCCATGCCTACGCCGCGTCCGGAAACATCGGTAACCTGATCAGCTGTCGAGAAGCCCGCCTCAAAGATGAGGTGGAATACCTCCTGATCGGTCATCTGGTCAGAAACCGGCAAACCCTTTTCACGCGCCTTGTCGAGAATTTTCTGGCGCGGCAGGCCGGCACCATCGTCGCCGACTTCGATAACGATGTTGCCACCCTGATGGTAGGCCTTGAGCGTAATCGTCCCAACCGGACTCTTGCCTGCGGCAACACGTTTTTCGGGTGATTCGATACCGTGATCCAGACTGTTGCGGATCAGATGTGTCAGCGGATCGGTAATACGCTCAATCAGGCTCTTGTCGAGTTCAGTCGTTTCACCCGAAGTTTTCAGCTCAACCTGTTTGCCGAGTTTGCTCGACAAATCGCGCACAACACGCGGGAAGCGCGAGAAGACGAAAGAAATTTGCATCATGCGAATCGACATGACCGATTCCTGCAAATCACGCGTGTTGCGCTCCAACTGCGCCAGACCAACCGTCAAACGTTCCGGAGCTTGTTCCTGCATCTGGGTTGCGGTCTGTAGCAACATCGCCTGAGTGATGACCAATTCACCTACCAGGTTGATCAGCTGATCAACCTTTTCAATACTGACCCGGATTGAGGAATCACCCGCCGCCGTTGCTGCAGCAGCAGATGGCTTGGCGATACGGGCAGGCGCAGCAGCTGTGACAGGCTCACTGACGACTACCGGTTTAGCCACCGGCGGGGGCGGGGGCGGTTCTACGGCCTTGACGACGGGTGTCTCTGCAAGCACTGGCGGCAAGGGCGCAAAGAAACCAAAACCATCCCCTTCCTCGGCCATTGGCGAAACCACAGGTGCCGGCACCGGCTCAGCGGCTGGCAGCGGGGCAAAAAATCCGTAACCATCGCCCTCTTCAGCCATCGGCACCGCTTCAAGCGCCGCGACAAGAACCGCAGGGAGTGGCTCAAAGAAACCGTAACCGTCTTCTTCTAGCGGACTGGCCAATAACTGCGTATCGGTTTCTGCACGATCAAAGAAGCCATAGCCGCGAACATTGTCCGGCACCCCCGGTGATTCACCAAAAAAACCAAAGGCCGTTGTGCCGTCGACCGCAACAGACGTGTCTTCATTGATGCGCCAGGCACCGCTATCCGAGACAAAATCAATCTGGTCGGCAAAAACTTCCTGAGCGATATCCGTGACCAGACGCAACTCCCAGAAACCTGAGCCGTTATCGCCTTCCGGATGAACAATAATTTCCAGCGAACCCATCGAACGTAATTCATCGAGCAGGTTGGCGACGCCTTCGCCTTTGGCAGAAATTTCCGTCGGCACGAACTGAATGTCGTACACCCGTTTGCCGTTATCCGGCAACGGCGCACGCACTGCAATTTCGTCGCCCTCGACAGGTTTTGGTGACTCAATCAGCTGAGCCGCAGCCGGCACGGGGGCCACTGCCACCGATGCATCATCCGATGACAACTGGCGCAGGCGAGCACAAATTGCCTCAACCGCAGCCGGATCAACCTCACCACGCCCTTGATGGCCTTCAAGCATTTCTCGCAGACGGTCACCGCACTCAAGAAACGCGTCAACCATGTCGGCGCGCAAACCAAGCTCTTGCTTGCGAATGCGATCAAGCAAATTCTCGAGAATGTGAGTTGTTTCGGCCAGATCATTAAAACCGAAGGTGCCTGCACTACCCTTGATCGAGTGTGCTGCGCGAAAAATAGCATTAAGCTGCTCGGCGTCCGGATTATCAATATCCAGCTCCAGCAGAAGCGTTTCCATTGCCGCCAAGTGTTCTGCCGATTCCTCGAAGAACACCTGATAGAACTGAGTCATGTCGATAGCCATGCTACCCCCTTAGCACACCTGTCACCTACGATGACAAGCGGAATCGAATGCAACGATCACCAGCATCACGCTGGCTCGCGGTAATTGGCTCAGCCAATCACCTTGCGGACGACTTCAATCAGCTTCTGAGGGTCGAATGGCTTGACTAGCCAGCCCGTTGCACCTGCTGCACGCCCTTGTGCCTTCATCGCATCAGATGACTCAGTGGTCAGCATCAGAATCGGGGTGGAAGCGTACTGCGCAGTTGCACGCAAGTTTTTGATCAGGGTCAGGCCATCCATCCGTGGCATGTTCTGGTCGGTCAAAACCAGATTAACGCTGCGCGATTTTGCCTTTTCAAGGCCGTCCATGCCATCCACCGCTTCAACGACATCGTAACCGGCACTTTTCAGGGTGAATGAAACCATCTGACGGATCGAGGCGGAATCATCAACTGCAAGAATGGTCTTAGCAATATTTTCCTCTTTGGTGAATCAGAACAACTCGACATCGCCGCTGGAATAGCCGGTTTGTCGAACAGGATTGTGATCACCCCCTTTTTTCAGGGTAATCAATTTTTGTGACAGGGAGTCTACGTGATCCCGCAAGGCATCAAGCGTGCGTACCGTACTCAACGGGTCGCTCGTATCACGCAGCACCACGGCCATTTGCTGCTCATCGCCGACAACCTCATCAAGAATATCGAGACGGCGCATCACGTGGCCAAGCAACTGCGTGACCATGTCCTGGAACTGCAGCGACATGACCGCCTGATTTACTGAAAACTCGACTTGCTCAGCAATCAAATTCAACTCGGATACTGAATCCCCTGTCCGCCGATTAATGTCTTCAATGCCGGTCATGGCGTTCTCGACGTCGACTTTCGACGTCAACGCAAAAGTCATATCCTGCGCAGCCATATGGTGAATTGCTTTTTCCGAAGCCTCAATATGCACCTGCATGCTCGATAAGGCAGCCCGAATTTGCTGACTGAAATGGTTGGTACGCCCTGACAAGTCGCGCACCTCGTCGGCCACAACCGCAAAACCTCGCCCAGCCTCACCGGCACGCGCCGCCTCAATCGCCGCATTGAGCGCGAGCAGATTGGTTTGTTTGGCAATACCTTCAATTTCACCCAACCGACCGCGTACCTCGCGCATCTGGGTCGCAATGCGGTCAGTCATTTCAACCAACCCCATGGCGACACGGGAGTTTTCGATCACGCTATCAACAAACTGGCGCAAAGTCTCCGAGGTTTTGGCAGCGAATTGCTCAAACTCGCCGACGCTACCTGCGCCATCCACACTAGCGCCAGATACAATCTGCAAACCCAAGGTGTGCTGGCGTTGAACCTGACCGTTGATGCCTTGAAAGCTACTGATCAGCGAACCAATCGCATCGTTAAAAATAGTTTGTGTCCGGGATACCTCACTGCGAATTTCCTTGATCTGTTCAGAAAACTCAGTGGACACCCGAATAATCGCCTCGCTACTATGCTCAATTACGCCACGGTCAGCCTGACGAGAAGCGAGTGCAACTGCATCATCTATCGATTTTCCGCCGCTAAAACTAGCAGCGACCAACCAGCCGACAACCAAAGCAAGCAGCGCAAAAATTATAATCCCTGTGCGGGCCGCAGGCTCAAGCGCCAGAAGCACGGCAACCACCAAGGCAGACCATCCGGCACCAATTACCAGCAGATTTTTATTATTCATTTATTCCGCATCCCCTTTGAAGCACTTCTAGCCAGCCGTTCCTTTACCCGCCGCGGGTAGTTTCAAGGCCTCTTGCAAACCTTCATCGCCATCCACTTCAGATTCAGGCCCCTCTTCATTCAGGATGGCCTGTTCAGTTTTTTGATTCAGCACAACAATGCTAATTCGTCGGTTAATTGAACTTAGCGGGTCATTCTTGTCGAATAACACGGTCGACGCAAGACCAACCACACGCATTATCTTGGCGTCATTAAGACCGCCAGCAATCAGTTCTCGACGCGAGGCATTCGCACGATTGGCCGAAAGTTCCCAATTGGAGAAGCCCTTCTCACCACCAGAAAATTGCGCCGCATCGGTGTGCCCGGCCAGACTAATCCGATTAGTCACGCCATTCAGTGACTTACCGATCTGACGCAAAATTTCACGGGTATAAGACTTGAGATCGGAGCTGCTTGAATCAAACATTGGCCGGTTCTGCTCATCAACGATTTGAATCCGCAAACCTTCCGACGTTATGTCGAGCAACATTTGTTTTTTGAACTGGGCCAACTGCGGACTTTGTTCAATCATTTTCTCGATATCTGCCTTGAGTGCCTCAAGTTTTTGTTTCTCCTGACGACGAAACTCAGCCTGCGCCTCCTTGGAAAAGGATGTAGATTTTTTTGCCTCCACATCACCTTTCTTGACCTGCCCGGCCTGCCGGGTCAAATCCTTGCCCCCCCCTGCAGAACGCTCGTTGCATCACCAGATCCGCTACCGCCCGCCATTGAAACCTTGACCGGATTCTGAAAGTAGCTGGCAATACCGGCTAGATCCCCCTTGGCGGTGGAACCCAAGAGCCACATGAGCAAGAAAAAGGCCATCATTGCCGTTACGAAATCGGCATAGGCGATTTTCCAGGCACCGCCGTGCGCACCGCCGGCGATAACCTTCTTGCGTTTGATAACTATGGGGCGTGTGGAATCGTCGCTCATTTTATTTAGTCGCGGTCAGCCAAGCCAATCACTTGCCTTTGCGAGCCTTGAGTTCTTCTTCCAACTCACGGAAACTGGGCCGTGAATGCGAGTCGAGCGTCTTGCGCCCGAATTCAACCGCCACTGCCGGCGCGTACCCCGACATTGAAGCCAGCAAAACCATCTTGATCAATTTATAAATATTGCCGCTTTCTTTAGCCTTTTGCTCAAGCAATTTAGCCACCGGCTCAACAAAACCGTAGGCAATAAGAATACCGAGGAAAGTACCGACCAGCGCCCCGCCGATCATTTTTCCAAGCACAGCTGGCGGACTACCCACGGAACCCATCACATTCACAACGCCCATCACCGCCACGACGATACCGAACGCGGGCACGGCACCTGCGATATTTGACACCACGTGGCCCGGCTCCTCTGCTTCATGGTGATGCGTTTCCAACTCGACATCCATCAAGCTTTCGATTTCAACCGTATTCAGGTTGCCACCGACCATCATGCGCAGGTAATCGGTAGCGAATTCCATCACATGATGATCATGCACCAAATTCGGGTATTTGCTGAAAATCGGGCTGGAATCAGGATTCTCGATATCCCCCTCGATCGACATCAGGCCTTCTTTGCGTACTTTACCGAGTATTTCGAACAGCATCGCCAAGGCATCAACGTAGTAAGCCTTGTTGAACTTCGAGCCTTTCAAAATCCCGGGCACAGCCCCGACTGTGGCCTTGATGATGCCAATATTGTTCGCCGCAACAAAATAACCGATCGTCAGACCAATAATTGCGACATATTCGAGAGGCACCCACAGAGCAAGGAGACTACCGTGAACTGCGTATGTCCCTAGCGCCGAAGCGAGAATGATTACATAACCGATGATCAGAAACATGCGGGGCCCCCAACCGCGCCAGAATTCAGTCAGCGCGCAGTTCTTATAAGTAAGCGCTATTGTAAACACAGGGCTTGTCGGATGGCAAAGAAAGAAGGGGCAATATCGATCTGGTAACCGCTTTTGGCCGCGACAGGCAATGTTAAACTGCAAAAATGTCGCCGCCCCCTGATGCCCCCGCCATTCGTTTCTGTCCTATTTGCGGCTTCCGCGCAGACTATCGGACGCCCAAAGGAGACTCCGTAGCGCGTCACATTTGCGGCAGTTGTGGCCATATCAACTATCAAAACCCGCGTCTAGTAGTGGGTTGTGTTGCCGAATACGATGGGCGTATCTTGCTCTGCCGGCGCGCCATTGAGCCGCGCTATGGCTTCTGGACGCTACCAGCCGGCTTTATGGAAAATGGTGAAACTACTGCCCAGGGCGCAGCCAGGGAAACTCTCGAAGAAGCTGGCGCCAGCGTTGAAATTGCTGCAGCCTTTGCTCTGTACAGCATTGCGCATATTCATCAGGTTCATCTCTTCTATCGCGGTCGCCTGCCAAGTCCGATCTATGCAGCAGGGATTGAGAGCCTTGAAGTCCAGCTTTTTGAAGCGGCGGACATTCCTTGGGATGAATTGTCCTTTCGCAGCGTAAAACTCTGCCTGGAGCGCTATTTGGAAGACCGGCAAGCCGGCAACTTTGGTTTTCATGAAGCGGAGCTGGGCCCCCCTTAACTTGACGCGGCCTTATTCATCGAGTGAAAAATGTATCGGCAAATCAATTGCGAAATCCCGACTCCGCAATGAATCAGGCAAGCTTGCCGCGCGTACCGCCAAACCAAGTATCTCCAACGCCTGCTGATCAAGCACCTCCTGCCCACTTGAGCGACTCAGGCTGACCTGTGGCACAGGCAAACCAGCGCGGGTGCTGACCATAACAATAACAACCCCCTCCAGCCCGCGCTGCCGAGCGAGCGCCGGGTAACGTTTATGCCGACGCGCCTCACGACTCAAATTCAGGCGGTATTCCCGCAAGCCATCCTGACTGATACTCTCCAACGGTTTTGCTCGCGCCACTTCAACCTGCGCAGCACCTCGTGCAATGCCGGTTATCACTATCGACTCAACTGGCTCAGGCGCTACTGGTGAGTTCTTTTCAACGGTTGGCATGACGGCTTTTGGCCCAGGCTGCGCCTTTTTAGCGGCGGAAAGCTTTGGCTTAACCCCACCCGCTACGTCAAGCAATTTGGGTGACAGGGTTTCTTGTTTGCGCTGCAACAGAGCCTCAATTATCGCCAACTGGCCGCGTGAAGAGCTTGTTACGGTCGACGGCAAAAATTCAGTAAAAACTAGCAACACCAGTGCGTGCAAGACAATCGACAGAGTCACCCAGCGAAACATTGAGTTCACTTCGTTGGCGTACCATAAAAAATCCCCCGCCAGCTAATCTGCACGGGGGAGTCTGCTGCCGACAGTGCGGCAGGAAAAATTCACCGTTTTACTTACCGAGCTTGCGCCGCTCTTCATCCATATTTGATTTATAGAGCTTCCCCATAAACACCCCCATACCAAGGATGAATACGATCACAAACAAACTCATCAAGCCAATGTCACTACCAAACAAAAGTTCCCAAGCCATAAGTCACCTCCCAGTAACAAAACAACGTTAAAAATCACTTGCTGGTTCTGGCCACAAGACGCAAAGCCTCGCCCGTATCCATCAACCATTCCCCCTGAAGACGCCAGTCGCCCGCGGGATCTTCAATCGACACAATCCAGCGCCCGGCAACTGAGGTTGCCATCTGCCCACTATAAAAACCCTGGCCTTCAGATGTCATTTTGATTAATTGATCCTGACCAGCCTGCGTTGGATGTGCCAACTTGACCGACACCAGCTCCGGCAACTTGACATCCGCCCCCGCACCGATCAGCAGACGCAAGTTTTGCCCTGCGCGCATTACATCTGCATGCAAACCCAAAGCCTCCGCCTTGTGATCGCGCTGCAAGCGCTGATTCAGTGTCATTCCCTGTTTGTAATAATCATCAGAGACAAGTCCGTCATTGCTAACCACGGCTAGCCAAGTGGTAATCACCCCGGCGACAATGACAATTGCAGGCCCAGCCATCAGAATCCACGGCCAAGGCTCTTTGTACCAAGGGTTTTTATCAGAAGATTTCAAAATCATCGTTGCGCTCATGTCATGGCATCAAAAAAGTGGCTTTTTCATGAACCGAGATCTTGTCGTGATTTATCGCCTTGATATCAAAATAAATAGTGTTTGCACCCTTCTTTCCAGACTCCGGTGGCACACGCACTACGATCGTCACTTCATGGTTTTCTGCGCTACGCACTTCAACAATCTGCTCGCCAACAATTTCAACCCCTGCCATACCTTCAACAGAAAGTGCGTAACGCTTGGGTTCTTCCGTTGTATTCATGATCTTGAGGTTATATACATTCTCGATTCGACCATCGTCAGCCTCCCGCGCCAGCAACGAGCGATCACGAATGACGTCAACTTTGAGCGGAACACGCGTCGCCAGCGACCAAGTAGAGGCAAGTACGATACCAATCAAAATCACCGTGTAAAGAACGATGCGGGGGCGCAAGATATGCGCGACCACTTCTTTGTGTGACAAATGCTTTGATAGCGCTGTTTCAGTGGTGTAACGAATCAGGCCTCGCGGCTTGCCAACTTTGTCCATGACCGGGTCACAAACATCAATACAGGCACCGCAGCCGATACACTCATATTGCATACCCTTGCGTATATCAATTCCGGTCGGGCACACCGCCACACACAAACCACAATCTACACAATCTCCCAAGGCATTGGCATCCGCCCCTTTGCGCTTCGCGCCACGTGGCTCACCGCGTTCGGGGTCGTAGGTAATAACCAGCGTATCCGGGTCAAACATGACTCCCTGGAAACGCGCATACGGACACATATGCTTGCAAACCTGCTCGCGCAAAAAACCAGCTTGCATGTAAAAAAAGCCAGCATAGAAGAAAGTCCAGAACAACTCCCAGCCGGACAGATCAAACGGCAACTCGCGCAGCAACTCACTAGTCGGAGTGAAGTAAGCAACCAGTGTAAAACCAGACCACAGTGCAATCAGAATCCAGACCGCATGCTTCGCCACTTTCAAGCCTATTTTGCGAGCATCCCAAGATGCGTTATCGAGCTTAATTCGCTTTGAACGATCACCCTCGATACGGTTTTCTATCCACATGAATATTTCGGTGTAAACCGTTTGTGGGCATGCATATCCACAGAAAAGCCGACCAGCAATTGCTGTAAACAGGAACAGCGCATAGGCTGCAATAATCAGCAACAGGGCAAGATAGAACACATCCTGTGGCCAAAGAACCAAGCCGAACATATAAAACTTGCGCTCGGCAAGGTGAAAAAGAACCGCTTGACGGTCATTCCACTGCAACCATGGCAAGCCATAAAAAAGAATTTGGGTAAACCAAACCAGCGCCCAGCGCCAAGTATCCCACCATCCTTTAACTTCACGGATGTAGATCTTCTTGTGCTTTTCATAAAATGAAATGGGCTGCGCAACTGTGGCAGACTTTTCATTCGGTGAGGGATTTGTGGGTTCCATAAGGGGCTATATCCGTATCAAGATTGCGCTAAAACACTATTGCTCAGCTCTCGGCCAAACGCAATCTTGATACAGATCAGAGGCTTTAGATAAGTCGAAAATAAAAACGGGGCGGTATCCCGCCCCGTTTAACCAATTACTTGGCGCCTTGACTCAGACTATAAACATAGCCTGTCAAGAGATGAATTTTTGCATCGCCCAAGAAAGCCTTCCAAGCTGGCATCTTGTTTTGACGACCACCATTGATGGTTTCGGTGATGGTTGCTTCAGAAGAACCATACAGCCAGACTTTGTCCGTCAAATTAGGAGCACCAAGAGCGTGCATTCCCTTGCCTTCAGCACCGTGGCAACCGAGACAACCAGCCGAGGCAAATGCTTCTTTACCTTTGGCGGAACGTACAGAGTCGTTCGGCAGACCAGACAGCGAGCGAACAAAATTGGCCAAATCCTTAACCGTGTCAGCACCCAACTGGGCATGCGGAGGCATGACGCCCATACGACCATTGTTAAGTGTTTCCTTGATCTGCTCCGGCTCGCCACCATACAACCAGTCGCTATCCGTCAGATTCGGGAAACCCTTTGCACCGCGCGCATCAGCACCGTGACACTGCATGCAGTAAGTCAGATACAGGCGCTTACCCATTTCCATGGCTTGTTTGTCACCAGCAACCGCCTTGACATCCATCGCCATGTACTTGTCGAACAAAGGCTTGACCGTGGCATCCATCTTATCCACTTCAATTTTGTGCGCACCGACTGATGTCCAACCCAGCACGCCTTTGAAGTTACCCATACCCGGATAAAGTACAAAATAGACAATTGCAAAAACCACCGTACCGATAAATAACCAACTCCACCAAGCCGGCATTGGGTTGTTGTATTCCTCGAGAGTTTCATCCCAAACATGACCCATGGTCTTGCCTGGCGTGAATGTGGCTTTGCTCTGCATGTAGAGAAGAAGTGCGCAGGCCAGAACGCTACCCGCAGTGATCACAATCACATACATGTTCCAAAATTCGCTAACGAAATCGCTCATTTGCTTTCCTTTTTATTTCAGCGCGGATGCGACACCGGGGATGCCGCATCCTGATCATCATTTTCTGCAAACGGCAGGTTGGCAGCTTCCTCAAACCCCTTCTTGCTGCTCTTGCCGTAAGCCCAAGCAACAATACCAAGGAAGCAAAGCAACCCCAGCACAGTCGTCAAGGAACGCAGATCGTTGATGTCCATGGCTTATTGCTTCATGGTACTCAATGCCGTACCCATACCCTGCAGGTAAGCAATGAGAACATCCATTTCCGTCTTGTCACCGATAGCGGCCTTGGCCCCCTTGATTTCCTCATCGGTGTAAGTCGGAATGCCACGAGCATTAGCATAGCCACGCATCAACTCCATCTTTGCAACCACATCAGCACCGACAGTATCCTTGGCTTTGTTACCAGCCAAGAATGCAAAGGCAGGCATATTGGACTCAGGAACCACGTCACGAGGATTGGTCAGGTGGGCACGCTGCCACTCGTCGGAGTAACGACCGCCGACGCGATGCAGATCAGGACCAGTACGTTTGGAACCCCACTGAAACGGGTGGTCATAAACGAACTCGCCCGCAACCGAGTAATGACCGTAACGTTCAGTTTCTGCACGGAACGGACGAATCATCTGCGAATGACAGAGATAGCAACCCTCCCGAACGTAAACATCACGACCGACCAAACGAACCGCGTCATAAGGCTTGGTGCCCTCAACTGGGGTTGTTGTCGATTTTTGATAGAAGAGCGGGACAATTTCCAACAGGCCACCGATACTGACCACCAACAAGGTCAGAACAATCAGCAGGCCTACACTCTTCTCAATTTGCTCGTGTTTCAACATTATTATTTCCCCCTAATCAGGCGTGATGAGCAACGGGAACATTCACCGGCACATCCTGAATCTTGCCGCCAGCCATGGTCTTGAACATGTTGTAAGCCATGATCAGCATACCGGACAGGAACAGCACGCCACCCAGCCAACGGATAGCCCAGAACGGGTAAGAGCCCTTAACTGATTCGACGAAGCTATAAGCCAGCGTACCGTCAGTATTGACTGCGCGCCACATCAAACCCTGCATAACACCGGCAATCCACATCGAAGCAATGTAGAGAACAGTACCAATGGTGGCAATCCAGAAGTGGGTCGTAACCAACTTGGTGCTATACATTTCGGTTTTGCCGAATAGCTTAGGCAACAAGTAGTAGATGGAGCCAATGGAAACCATTGCAACCCAGCCAAGAGCACCCGAGTGCACGTGACCAACGGTCCAGTCCGTGTAATGCGACAAGGCATTAACCGTCTTGATCGCCATCATCGGGCCTTCAAACGTAGACATACCGTAGAAAGACAGGGAGGTGATCAGGAACTTCAGGATAGGATCGTCGCGCAGCTTATGCCAGGCGCCGGACAAGGTCATGATGCCGTTGATCATGCCACCCCAGGACGGAGCCAACAGAATCAGTGAGAAGACCATACCGACGGACTGGGTCCAGTCAGGTAGCGCGGTGTAGTGCAGGTGGTGCGGACCCGCCCACATGTACGTAAAGATCAGTGCCCAGAAGTGGACAATGGAAAGGCGGTAGGAATAAACCGGACGGCCAGCCTGCTTCGGCACAAAGTAGTACATCATGCCCAGGAAGCCTGCAGTCAGGAAGAAACCTACGGCATTGTGACCGTACCACCACTGAATCATCGCATCCTGCACGCCAGAGTAGACAGAATAGGACTTGGTCAGCGAAACCGGTACCGCAGCGCTATTAACCAGGTGCAACAGGGCAACGGCAATAATGAACGCACCGAAAAACCAGTTTGCAACATAGATATGGGAAACAGTGCGCTTCGCGATCGTGCCGAAGAAAACTATTGCATAAGAAACCCAGACCAGCGTGATCAGGATGTCAATTGGCCATTCCAGTTCGGCGTATTCCTTACTTTGGGTGATACCCAACGGCAAAGTAATAGCAGCCAAAAGAATGACGATTTGCCAGCCCCAGAAGGTAAAGGGAACCAGCGGACCACCCCAGAGTCTGGCGTGGCTGGTGCGCTGAACGCACCAGTAAGAAGTTGCAAACAACGCGCAGCCACCGAACGCAAAAATAACCGCGTTGGTATGCAACGGACGCAAACGGCCAAAATGCAGGAAGCCCATATTCAGCTCCGGCCAGACCAACTGCGCCGCAATGATGACACCGACCAGCATGCCAACAATGCCCCAGATGACGGTCATTACAGCGAATTGCCGTACGACCTTATCGTTATATGTGGTTTTCGTCACAGACATGAACCCACCTCTCGTTAATGAAAAAGACTGGATACCCCCCTCCCATGAACCCAAGGGTGGCACATAGATGCGGATGTTATTGTAGTTCACGCAAGAGCTTTTGACATAGATCAACCTACCGAATATCTAGGTCAAAATAATCACAAAGATGTAGTGTTCGACACAAACAGTAAAAATGTGGACAAAAAAAGGGTGCGTCTCAACGCACCCCAACCCCAACAGAGAACTTCTGCGCAGCTTTCGCCTTGCCTGAACCGAATATTGCCTGCGCTTACCCGAAAGTGTGTTGACGCAAGTCAAACTTTTTCAGAATTGTTTTCTTCCTTAGATTTTTTTTGGGGCGCGATCTGATCGTCATCCATCAAGATACGGAATCCCGGCCCTTCAAGATCATCAAACTGGCCGCTACGCACAGACCACCAAAAAACTAGCGCAATTAGAAAGACCAGGACGACTGACACGGGGATCAGCAAATAAATACTCTCCATCAGTCTTTCTCCACACGCTGAATGCGCAGCGAATTCAGGACAACCAATAAGGAACTGGCCGACATGCCGATGCCCGCCAACCATGGCGGAACAAGGCCGGCAATGGCGAGGGGCAGAGCAACAAAATTATAGGCGAATGACCACCCCAAGTTTTGCTTGATAACCATTAGCGTACGCTTCGCTCGCCGCAAGCCCCAGCGCAAATGATCCAGATTTTCAGAAAGCAGCACAAAATCAGATTGCGTCCGCGCCAATTGAGCACCACCACCCATCGCCACCGAGACCTGAGCCTGAGCCAGTACCGGTGCATCATTGACGCCATCACCGATCATCGCCACTACGGCACCATCATTTTGCAGCGCAGTAACACAATCATGCTTTCCTTGCGGCGTAACACCAGCGCGCACATCATCAATACCCAGCGCGGCAGCGACACGATTTGCAACCGCCGGCGCATCACCGCTCAGCAAAATCACATGCTTCCCAGCGGCTCGCAACTCTCTAACCAAGGACAGAGCCTCCGGTCGCAATTCATCGCCGATACGAAACAACGCCAGACAACTGTTGGCATCAGCCAAAACCACGACCGTATCGCCACTCTCCAGCCAATCAATCAGCACGGGTGGCAATTCCTTGCCGCAGAGTTTCAGCGCATAAGCGGGACGGCCAATCCGATAGCGCTGGCCGTCAATCACCGCCTCGATGCCCTGTCCGGGCTCCGCCTGCACCATCTGGGCTAGTGGCAACACCGCCGACACATCACGGCGCAAGGCTGCCGCAACCGGATGTTCAGAAGACTGCTCAAGCGCCGCAGCGACTTTTAGACACTCCCCCTCAGACAGACCACCACAAACACCGACTTCAAGCAAATGCATTTTGCCGGTCGTTAAAGTACCGGTTTTATCGAATATAAAGTGCGTAGCACGAGCGAGCGTTTCGATGGCGTGGCCGCGAGTGACCAGCAAGCCATCCTTGGCCAACGCCCCGCCAGCCACGGTCAAGGCAATCGGCGTCGCCAGCGAAAGCGCGCACGGGCAAGTCACCACTAGCACCGAAACGGTAATCCAGAGCGCCTTTGCGGGATCAACCAGGTACCAGCCAATTGCCACAGCAAGCGCCACGAAGAGCAGCGTCGCAACAAAATAGCTGGCAATGCGATCCGCCATTTCGACGATGCGCGGGTTTTCGGTAGCGGCGCGCTCCATCAAATGAATAATCGCCGATAGGCGCGTGCCCTCGCCAACCTGCTCAACCTGCACCACCAATGGGCTTTCGGCATTGATCGAGCCGCCCGTAACCAGATCGCCCGGCACTTTGGCGACCGGGCGACTTTCGCCAGTGAGCAGCGCTTCGTTGGCGCAACTGACGCCTTCGATCACCCGGCCATCCGCCGGCACAATATCGCCGGGGCGAACCAGCACCCGGTCGCCCGGTTGCAGATCCGCAACCACACACTGCACCGTGTTGCGGTCGACGGGAAAATTGGGCATTTTTTGCGCGAAGGCGGGCAGCAACTTGGCCAACGCTTCAGTCACGCTGACCGCCTTCTGGCGCGCCGTCATTTCAAGGAAGCGACCACCAAGCAGGAAGAAAACAAACATCGAGACCGAGTCAAAATAAACGTCACCCTCTTGCGCGAAGGTAGCCCAGCAACTAGCCAGAAAAGCGGCGCCGACGCCCAGCGCAACCGGCACATCCATACCAACCCGGCGCAACTTGAGATCACGCCAGGCACTACGGAAAAATGACGCCGAGGAATAAAAGACAACCGGGATGGTCAGCAACAGGCTGGCCCAGCGCATAAGGCTCTCGATGTCTGCCGTCATGTCGCCATTGGCAACATAAACCGGGAAAGCGTACATCATCACCTGCATCATGCCAAAACCGGCCACCCAGAGCCGCCACAAGGCTTCGCGCCGCTCTTTTTTGGAGATTTCCTCGTTTTTGGCGGGGTCGTAGGGGTAAGCACGATAACCGATGGCAGCAATCGCTCCCAGAATATCGGAGAGTTTTATCCGCGATTCATCCCAACGCACACGCGCACGGCGGGTGGTGTAATTGATATCAACCGCAATCACCCCCGGCAATTTGCCAATGTGTTTTTCGTTAAGCCAGATACAGGCTGAGCAGGTGATGCCTTCCAGCAACAGCGAAGCCTCGCGCTCGGTTTCACCCAGCGCCTTGACAAAACTTTTCTGGAAATCAGCATGATCGAACAGCGCCAACTGATCAAGAATCGCCGGCATCGCCTCGCGTTGCGACTCAGGCAACGCATCGCGGCTACGGTAATAATCGTCCAACCCGTTATCAACAATCGACTGGGCGACTGCCTGACAGCCATAACAGCACATCGCGCGCGGCTCGCCGTCAATCGCTACGGGCAGATCGAGATCTTCAGGAACAGCTTGGCCGCAGTGGTAGCAGGGTATTTGAGACATGCAATAAAAAAGGCGCCGAAGCGCCTTTTTGGGTGATTGGCAACCGCGAAGTATAGTTTATTTGGCACCCATACGGATGGCCCCATCAAGGCGGATTACCTCTCCATTGAGGTAGGCATTTTCGACTATATGCTTGACCAGACCAGCGAACTCCGCCGGCTTGCCCATGCGCGACGGGAACGGCACCATCTTGCCCAGCGACTCCTGTACCTCAGCCGGCATACCGAGCAACATCGGGGTTTCCATAATGCCCGGCGCAATCGTCACAACGCGAATGCCACTGCGCGCCAATTCACGTGCCACCGGCAAAGTCAGCGCGACAATACCGCCCTTTGAAGCGGCATAAGCCGCCTGTCCAAGCTGGCCGTCAAACGCAGCAACCGAAGCGGTATTGACGATCACGCCACGCTCGCCACCAGCATCCGGCTCACCCTTTTGCATGGCTTCAGCAGCCAGGCGGATCATGTTGAAGGTACCAACCAAATTGATATTGATCGTCTTGGCAAAACTCTCCAAACGATGCGGGCCTTCCTTGCCCACCACTTTCTCAGCCGGCGCAACACCAGCGCAATTAACCAGCCCCTGCAAGCCGCCAAAAGCAGAAATAGCGGTCTGAATCGCGTTGACCGCAGAAGCCTCATTCGCCACATCAGTTTCAACAAAACAGGCCTTGGCGCCAAGTTCGGCAGCCAGTTTTTCACCCGCCTCGCGGTTCAGATCAGCCAGCACGACGGCAGCACCCGCCTCAACCAAAGCCCGTGCCGTAGCAGCGCCCAAACCGGAACCACCACCGGTGACAACAAACACCTTATCCTTTACTTGCATCGCTACTCTCCTTTGAATTTATATTGTTTATCGACATTCCAAACGGTACCGTATGGAATATTCAGCATAATAACCTGCATTCAGCGAGCAGTAAAAGCGCCTCTGAAAGTTGCCAGAAGGCATCAAGGTGCTGTAGAATTTTGCCTCTTGGAAGCCGATGTAGCTCAGTTGGTAGAGCAGCGCATTCGTAATGCGAAGGTCGTCAGTTCGATTCCGATCATCGGCACCAAAACCAGAAAAGCCCATCCTCGTTGATGGGCTTTTTCTTTTCTGACTAGGCAAATCGACCCGGGGCGTAAAATTCGTTTTTCTGCCCTTTTATTCGCATCGCTAAACACCCATGAACCTACTCCGCGCCCTGGCCACTGTCAGTGGCATGACGCTACTTTCCCGTATTCTTGGTTTTGTTCGTGACTTTGTCATCGCCCGCAGCTTTGGTGCCGGCTTGGCGACGGATGCGTTTTTTGTCGCCTTCAAACTGCCCAACCTGCTGCGCCGCATGTTTGCCGAAGGCGCTTTCTCGCAAGCCTTTGTGCCAATTCTGGGTGAATACAAGAACAAACGCGGCGAAGTCGAAACCCTGGCGCTGATCGACCACGTCACCAGCATCCTTTCAATGATCCTGTTTGCCGTCACCGCCATCGGCATTGCCGCCGCCCCTATTTTGGTCTGGGTTTCCGCCCCCGGTTTTGCGGCAGATATGGGTAAATTTGAACTGACCGTTGCGCTGACCCGGATCACTTTTCCCTACATTCTCTTCATGTCGCTGGTTGCACTCTCCGGCGGCATTCTCAATACCTGGAGCAAATTTGCGCTGCCAGCCTTTACGCCGGTATTGCTCAATATTGCCTTCATCGGCATGGCCTTGTTCGCCACCCCTTATTTTGACCCACCGGTTCTGGCACTTGGCTGGGCCGTCTTTCTCGGTGGCGCCTTGCAACTGGCGATCCAGATCCCCGCGCTCAAACGCATTGCCATGCTGCCCCGGCCAACGCTCGACTGGCGCGCCGCCTGGGCCGACCCGGGTGTGCGCCGGATATTGAAGCTGATGGGTCCGGCGCTGATTGGCGTTTCAGTCTCGCAAATCAGCCTGCTGATCAACACCATTTTCGCCTCCTTCCTCAAAACCGGCAGCGTTTCGTGGCTTTACTACGCAGATCGCCTGATGGAATTCCCCGCCGGCATGCTCGGCGTGGCGCTTGGCACCATTTTGCTGCCTTCACTGGCCAAGTACCACGCCAGTGAAAACCATGATGAATACTCAAAGTTACTCGATTGGGGCCTGCGCCTGACCCTTCTACTCGCCGCCCCCGCTGCGCTGGCACTGGCTTTGCTCGCCATCCCGCTGATCACCACACTTTTCTATCACGGTGCATTTAGCAGCGATGACGTACTCCAAACACGCAGCGCGCTGGCGGCATACAGCGTCGGTTTAACCGGCATGATTCTGGTCAAAGTGCTCGCCCCCGGCTTTTATGCCCGGCAAAACATACGCACCCCGGTCAAAATCGCGCTCTTCTCGCTGCTCGCCACGCAAGCCATGAATCTCGCTTTTGTCGGCTGGCTGCAACACGCCGGGCTCGCCTTGTCGATTGGCCTGGCCGCCTGCCTCAACGCCGGCCTGCTTTATCGCGGCCTGCGCCAGCATGACATTTATCAACCGCAAGCCGGCTGGGGCATTTTTTCCCTCAAACTGCTCGTCGCCATGCTGGCGATGGCTGCGGCGCTCTGGTTTGGCAGCGGCAGCGAAAGCACCTGGTTTGCCTTCTCACTACTCGAAAGAATCACGCGGCTAAGCCTCCTGGTAGTACTTGGTGCTGCCACCTATTTCGTTACACTATGGATTCTTGGCTTTCGCGTTCGCGATTTCAAACGGCGCGCCGCCTGATCTTTGGAGGAGCAACAAATGAAACTGACCAGCACCAGCTTTGCCGACGGGCAAAAAATTCCCGGCGAACTTGCCTTCTGCATTCCCGATCCCGACCAACACGTTTGCCTAGGCGGCAACCGCAACCCGCAACTGGCCTGGAGCGACGCCCCGGCTGGCACCAAGTCATTTGTCGTGATCTGCCACGACCCGGATGTGCCGAGCAAGGGTGACGACGTTAATCAGGAAGGCCGCAGCGTTCCGGCCAGCCTGCCGCGCGTCGATTTCTTCCATTGGGTGCTGATTGACCTGCCGGTTACGGTCAACGCCATAAATGAAGCAGAATTTTCAAGCACCGTGACCCCGCGTGGCAAACCTGGCCCGCAGTCGGCACCGCCGGCTCAGCAAGGGATCAACAATTACACCGACTGGTTTGCCGGTGACCACGACATGAGCGGCGATTACTACGGTTACGACGGCCCTTGCCCACCGTGGAACGATGAAATCATGCACCACTATGTATTCACGGTTTATGCGCTGGATATTGAAAAACTACCGCTCAGCGGCAAGTTTGGCGGCCCGGAAGTGCGGGCTGCGCTGGAAGGCCACGTGCTGGCCGAAGCCAAGATCACCGGAAGCTATACGCTGAACCCAGCCTTAGGCTAAACCTCAGCGCGCAAAAAAGGCCGCTCCAGCAGGATGCGGCCTTTTTCTTGCCCTGAACTTGGCTTAATTCACCGGGCGATCATTCGGGTTGGCGTAAGCCGCTTTGTTCAGCGGTGAGAGCGGGTAATTCAAATTGCGGTCCTTGGGCGGAATCGGACTCATGAACCAGGCGTTATAGATTTTTTCCATTTGCCCGGATTTCATCAGGCCGATCAAGACTTCATCAACCAGTTGTTTAAATTGCGGGTCGTCCTTGGGCAAAATCAGGCCGTAAGGTTCGACTGAATACCCCTCGTCAAGAAGGACAAATTTTTCCGGATTTTCAACGGTTGACCGCTGGCCAATAAGAACAGCATCGTCGGCGACAAAAATATCAACCTCGCCTTCAGCCAGCATTCTCATAGCATCCGCAGGGCTTCGGGCAACAAAGGAGCGGAGAGAAACGCCGCGCGACATTGATGCCTGTTTGATCAAACGATCAGCAGTGCTCCCGACACCAGTAACGACACGCTTGTTTGCCAAATCCTTTAATGATTTTGAAGCAAGCTCCACTGGCACCAGCGCCTTGACTTCAGAAACGAAAAAGGTGGTCGAGAACGCAACCTGCTGCGCACGCCCCACCGTATTGGTGGTTACCCCACATTCCATGTCCGCCATGCCGGTTTTGACCATCATGATCCGCGAATTGGCGCTCATCACGACCGGCTGCGTAACCAACTTTTTGCCCAGTTTCTCCTCAATCGCCTTGATCACATGGCCGCAGATTTCAACGCTGAAACCATCCGGTTGGTCATTGCCCGAAGTGACAAATGAAAAGGGAACCGATGCTTCGCGATGACCGAGAAAAACCATACCGCGTTCAGAAATCTTATCCAGCGTTGGGCCGAGACTTTCAGCGCTCGCAGTAAAACTCGCGGCAAGCAAAGTTGCGACAGCCAACATGCGGCTCAAAGAATATTGGCGCTTCATTTGGCACCTCCCTTGCAACCACCTGCCGTACCGCCAGCGCAGGGGACAGAACTTTCACGATTAATCAACCACTTGCCATCAACTTTGATCATTTCCAGCGTTTTCTGGGTGGAGTCTTTGTAGACATTGGATTGATACAACTGACGGAACTCGGCAAAGGCGCGGTCGTTGCCATCCTCACGAACCTTCAATTCCTGAATCTCGACATTGATTACATCACGCCCGGCAATCCGGCTGCGTCGCAGTTGGAACCAGTCCTCACGCGACATACCGCCATCCGGAGTAAAGGTCGGCGCATAGAAATTAATGTAATTCGAGTAATCCTTGGCCGTCCAGGCCGCCGCCCAGGCGCTAACCTGTTGCGTCACTTCGGCCTCAGCACCGCTAGCGACAGGCGCCGCAGGAATACCTGTATTAACCCCGGGGCGATTCTTCTCCAAAATTGCCATCGCTCGGTTATCAAGCGATTCGCGATCTGATGCAAAAGTACGTACCGCTTCCGGCGCACACAGTTGTGTCGCGTCAAATTGCGCCAGATCGTTTTGATTTGGGGTTTCGGTATCCAGCTTCTCCAGCCCCAAAAACTCAAGCAAAGTCCCCATGCCGGCGTGGGTCCGGAGATAAGCAAGAATCAGGTCGAGATCGACGTTGACCGCAGAACGCCGGGCCGAGAGCAATTCGTTCTCGGTATCGAGCAAGTCGAGCAAGGTGCGCTGGCCAACGTCGTACTGGTCACGATAGGCGTCACGCGTTTTTTCAAGCTGGGAAACCTGGGAATTGACGAAACCGGCCTGTTGGCGGAGTCGGCCAACGTCATTAAAGGCGATGGCGAGCGTCTGGCGGGTATCGCGACAGGCCTTTTCACGCAAATCGAGAGAAATATTCTTGCGCTCGATGTATTGCTTTTCACGCGCCCGGTCGGAGCCACCGTTAAACAGGTTCCAGCTAACAACCAGTTCGGCAACGTTATTGACGCGATCACCGGTGATGCCTTGATAGTTCGTGGTGTTGTCGGTACGCGCACGAAAATCGAGCTTCGGCGAATAGGCTGCGCGACGAACATCGATGTCGTATTGCGCAGCTTCAATGTTCTCCGCCGCAGCCAGCAAGGCCGGGTTCTTTTTGAGCAAAATACCCAGCGCCTCGGCCTGGCTGCCTGGGTGCTTTTCACCAACCAAAGCCGGCGGGAAAGAGATGTTGGGCGGCTGACTGTTAACCAGACGCATGTAGCGCGCCGTGACGTCGTGCAGATTGGCGTTTTCGGTGGTCAGATTGAGTTCAGCCAGTGCCAAACGGCTACCCGCCTGCTCAAGGTCAACCCGGCGACCGACACCGGATTGGGTGCGGCGCATCAATTGCTCGTAGGTTGCCTTGTGCTGAACGTAGTTGTCTTCTGCGAGATTATTCAGAAATCGGTAGCGCAATACATCGAGATAAGCCCGGGAAGCCTCAAGTGCGACATTCTCTGAGGCATCCAGCAATTCGTAATAACGTACCAAGCGAGCCTTGTCGAGCCGACGTACTTCATTGCGCGTCGCAAAACCATCAAAAATCATCTGGTTCAAGCTGAGCACATAACCATTGCGGCTGTATTCGTTCTTTACATTGAGCGGGGGCTGCTTCAGGCTCTCTTTACCGGCACCAACAGTTGCATCCACACGTGGCAGAAACGCGCCGCGAGCAACGCCAATTTCTTCATCCGCCGCTTTATAGTTGTGCCATTTGGAGACGACTTCCGGACTATTCAGAATGGCACTTTGGGCAATACTCTTGAGTGCGGCAAATTCAGGCGTCTTTTGCGCCGCACTTCCCTGAGCAGTTGGCATACCCGCCGAACACAAGACAGGGAAGGCCAGCGCTAGTGCCAGACCGATAATCGTTTTAGTATTCATGCAACCCCGGAATTTTTACAATTTTGGCCATTGTATATTCAAGTAGTCCATTTGACATATGCAATTAGCCGCACTATTTACAATATTTCACAACCACATTGCACTCACGCGGAACCTTGATTTTTAAGAAAATACTTGCTGCTTTATTGCTTGCAGCGGGTTTTGGCACGCTTTTTCCAGCCTTCGGTTTGGATTTTGAGCGCATGCAGCAGTCGGTAATGGCGCGTTTTGGCCCAGGGCCCATCACAGTGTTACGAGAATGGCAGCAAATGCTCGGCGATGGGCGCAGCGGGGCTGAAGCTGACAAATTGCGCAAGGCCAATGATTTTTTCAACCGGCGCATCGCTTTCGATGACGATATAACCATCTGGGGCCAATCAGATTATTGGGCAACACCGCTCGAAGCGATGGGCAAGGGCCGCGCCGATTGTGAAGATTTTTCAATCGCCAAATATTATTCATTGCTCGAAATGGGCATCCCCGTTGCCAAGTTGCGGCTGGTTTATGTCAAAGCACAGTTGAACGGCGCCCAGCAGGCGCATATGGTGCTCGCTTACTACGCCAGCCCCAGCGCCGACCCGCTGGTTCTCGATAATTTAGTTACCGATATTCGCCCCGCTTCGCGGCGCACCGACCTTTCTCCCATTTTCAGTTTCAACAGCGCCGGCTTGTGGCAAGGCACCGGAAACCAGTCGAGCAAGAGCAATCTCTCGCGCTGGCAGGACCTGCTACAACGTGCCCGCGCTGAAGGCTTCCAGTGAGGTAATTTGCATGTCACTCTTCCGACAACTTTGGCTCGCCGTCATTGCCGGCACCATCATCGCCTTCGCCGGCAGCTTGATCGTCAGTATGGTCACTGCGCGGCAGTATCTTGAACAGCAACTGGCGATCAAAAATAGTGATAACGCCGCATCACTGGCGCTTTCGATGTCGCAACTAGCCAAAGACCCAATCACCATCGAATTGCAAGTGGCTGCCGTATTCGACAGCGGCCAATACGCCTCGGTGCAGGTCATTGATCCAGAAGGAAAAGTGATGATGGAACGGACCAGTCCGCCGGATGCCGGCAATGTACCCGACTGGTTCATGCGTGTCTTCCCGATTGAATCGCGCCTTGGCCAGGCGCAAATTTCCACTGGGTGGACACAATTTGGCACCGTGCAGTTAATCAGCCACAAACAGTTTGCTTATCAGGAGCTGTGGAACGGCGGACTCAAGCTGATCCTTTGGTTCCTGGTCGGTGGCGGCATTATGGGTTTGCTCGGCATGAAACTATTGCAGCTGATCAAACGCCCGCTGGATGCGGTAGTTGATCAGGCACAGGCGATCAGCGAACGGCGATTCATCACCATTCCCGAGCCGCACACCCTGGAACTGAAGAGCGTCGCGCGGGCCATGAATGCGATGGTCGAGCGGCTCAAAGCGATTTTTGCCGAAGAAGCCGCCCGCCTCGAACAAGTGCGCCGTGAAGCCACGCAAGACAGCCTGACCGGCCTCGCCAACCGCGCTTATTTCATGAACCAACTCGACGCGGCGCTCAAGGATGACGACGCCGCGCCATCCGGCAGTTTGCTGATCCTGCGCCTGACCGATCTGGCCGGCATCAACAAACGCGCCGGACGTGAAGCGGCTGACGAAGTGCTGCGCCGGATTGGCAAAGCCTTGAGCGAAATCGTCGCCAAAACCCCCGGAGCAGCGCCCGCCCGGCTGAATGGCGCCGACTTTGCGCTGTTGCTGCCCGGTGTCGATGACCCGACCGCGCCTGCCGAAAAACTGCTTGACACCCTGCGCGATCTAGTTGCAGCTGACCTCATGGAGCCAGGCAAAGTTGGCCATATTTCAAGCGGCCACTATCGCCACGGCGCGAGCGCCGGCCAATTGCTGGCCCATCTCGACGCTACGCTGGCCACTGCCGAGGGACAAGGCGCGCTGGCTTGGGCGCGTGCCGAATCAAATCAGGAAAAAGGCGTGGCCTCCAATGCCGACTGGAAAAAACTGCTCGAAGGAGCCATCGCCAGCCAGCGCCTGCGCCTGATCGAATTCCCGGTGGCCGGCAACAGCGGCCAGATGCTCCACCTCGAATGCCCGCTGCGTCTGCAAGCCACCGAAAATGGCGAATGGCTGACTGCAGGCAGCTTCATGCCGATGGCTTCGCGCCTGGCGTTGACCAGCGACCTCGATTTAGCCGCAGCCAGGCTGGCGCTTGAGCGAATCGCTGCCGGCACGCCGGCGGTTGCGGTCAACCTCTCCGGCGAGTCAATTTTTGATGCCACCTTCCGCAACCGCTTGCAAATCCTGATCGCCAATCGCAAAGATCTCGCCCCGCGCCTCTGGCTTGAAGTTTCAGAAGTGGGCGCCTTCCGCCACTTTGAAGAATTCCGCGCTTTTTGCAACGCGCTGCGTCCGCTCGGTTGCCGCCTGGGCATCGAACACTTTGGCCGCCAGTTCAGCGAGATTGGTCGCTTGCACGACATCGGGCTTGATTACCTGAAGGTCGATGGCAGTTTCATTCGCGACATCGACAAACAACCGGGTAATCAGGCATTCGTCAAAGGCTTGTGCGGCATTGCCCACAACATTGGCCTGACCGTCATCGCCGAAGGCGTGCAAAGCGCGGAAGAACTCGCCGCGCTGCCTGAGCTTGGCTTCGATGGCGCCACCGGCCCGGCTGTCCCGAGAAAGTGATATATGGCTACTGAAATCGAACTAAAGCTCCAACTCAGCCCCAAGACTGCCAAGGCGCTGCCGGGCCATCCCTTACTGGCTGAAATTACCTCGCAGAAAATTCGCCTGCTCAACACCTACTTCGACACACCCAAACTTGGCTTGCACGCCAAACGCATCGCCATGCGCTTTCGCGAAAAGGGCTGGCAATGGTTGTTGACCGTCAAATCAGCCGAACCAGCCAGCGGCGGCCTAGCCGTGCGCAACGAATGGGAATGCCCGGCAACACCGGGGGTTTTCAATTTCGACCATGTCGACAATCTTGACCTTCAGCGCTACTTAAACGAAGTTACGCCGGAACTTGAGCCAATTTTCACCACCGATTTCCGCCGCCAAATCTGGCACATCCCCTTTGGCGAATCGCTGATTGAACTGGTACTTGACCGCGGCAAAATCCAAAGCCGGGGCAACAGTACGCCGATCTGCGAAATCGAGCTTGAACTGATCACCGGTCGTGTCGCCGACATTTTTGCCCTGACCCGACAACTGCAGGAAAACCTTGACCTGCACCCAGCCATCGCCAGCAAGGCAGAACGCGGCTACAAACTATTTTTGGGCACCCCGCTGGCCCCATTCCGCTCAAAACCCAGCCCGCTCACCGCTCAACTCAGCCCGGTCGAAGCCTTCCGCAGCATTGCCTTGAGTTGTCTTGAGCATTTCCAGCGCAATGAACACGGCCTGCGCGACAGCAAAGATCCGGAATACGTCCATCAAGCCCGCGTCGCCCTGCGCCGCCTGCGCTCAGCGATCAAACTATTCACCCCGGTTTTACCCAAGGATTTTGTCGCAGCCTATGGCGAAACCTGGAAGACCCTCGCCAGCGCACTCGGCGACGCCCGCAACTGGGATGTTTTTCTCGAAGAAACGCTACCCCCTATCCACACCGCCTTCCCCAAGGAAGCCGATGTCACTCGACTGAAACAGGAAGGCCTGCGCCGCGCCCGCAAAGCAGTCACCACCCTGATGGCACTGGCGGAATACCCCAAGCTAATCACCGAATTCACCGCCGCCGTCTTCGCCCTCAGCGACATGGTGCCAGTCACCCTGCCCAACTTGGCCGCCAGCCAACTCGCTCGCCACGCCCGCAAAGCGCACAAACTAGCAGCACGCCACGCCGAACTAGAAGCAGCCGAACGCCACCAAATGCGTATTTGCTTCAAAAAACTCCGCTACACCCTGGAATTCTTCGCCCCCCTCCTGCCCAACAAACGCCTCACCCCCTACCTGAGCGCCCTCAACCAGCTTCAGGACGAACTGGGTTTAATTAATGACCACGTAACAGCCGAAATCTTGATTGGGGTAGCGTTAGCCAAACGCCCCAAAGGAGCTGTTCATGGCTGGGTGCTGGGTAGGCATGCACTGTTGATTGGGGAGTTGCCGGATGCGCTGGGGGTTTGGCTGGGGCAGCGGGAGCCTTGGAAGTGACGGCAATTAAAAAAGGGGAACTAATCCCTTGTTTTTAAGTAAAAAGCCCCGCCGTTTGACGGGCGGGGCTTGGGAAAGCAAGGGGAAAACCGTGGTTTGTCCCCCTGTTTGTTATGTCTTAATTGTTTTTCGTTAGCAAAGCTAGAGCGGCTGCATTCGTAACGGGGGCAGTAGCACCAGCAGCAGCGGTCCACCTAATTGTGGTCTGATCAGCTGTAGTGCTTGGTGAAAGGGTAAATGATGTACTATCAATACCCGTACCAATATTCGTGCCAAAAACTACAGTTATTACACCATCAGTAACGGATGCAGAAGCGGCTTCCTTCGTCGCAGTAAATACTGGAATGGCAGTAGGAGCCGCAGCAGTGGTCGTATCACATGCAGTTAAAACCCCCCCCGCTTCTTGAATACAAATAGCCACCGCTGATTTTAGCGATCCTACGCTCGTAATTGCATTAGCGACCTTTGCTTTTACAGTGTAATCCTGATACTGCGGTATTGCCACAGCCGCCAAGATACCAATAATTGCCACAACGATCATCAGTTCGATCAGGGTAAAACCTTGTTGGACCTTTTTCATTTCAATCTCCTTAGTTTTCAAGAGGCGGAACAACCGCTGGTTAAATACAATCACTTTCTGTGCCAGATAGTCGAATAAAACAAATAACCAATAAATTCATGTAGCTACGCAACATACCAGCCTAAATCAACCGCTTAACCTCCCACAGATCGCCGATATTTGTCACTCACAACATTGCAAAATGTCACCTCGGCCAAAAGGGGTCAGGCCAAAAGGGGTGAGACCCCTTTTGGCCTCGTTGAGGTGGGAATCCATAAAAATCAAAGCGTTGGATCTCCGCTCTGGCGAAGCCAGGCCTGTCCTGAGTTTGTCGAAAGGCGGGGATGACGAATTAATCAGCGCCTCCCCAACTATTTACCGGCTGGGCAAGGCTGGGCTTAGCAATCAATCTGCTTAGAAACCAAAAGGGGTCAGACCCCTTTGCAAAAAATGAAACCGAGTTACTCTCCTCCTTATGCCTCGTCGCCCCCGTATTCATCTTCCTGAAAAAACAAAAAGGGGTCAGACCCCTTTGCAAAAACCGCGGAATCAGGTTACTCTTCTTCTATGCCTCGCCGCCCTCGCATCCATCTTCCCGGTGTCCCACAGCACGTCATCCAGCGTGGCGTTGATCGGCTACCTGTTTTTTTCGCTGACGAGGATTGTCAGTTTTATCTCGACTGGCTGGGCGTGTACGCGAAAGTTCGCGGGATTGAGTTGCATGCGTACTGCTTGATGACGAATCACGTTCACCTACTGTTATCGTCACCTTCCGCTGACGCTTTGGGCGGGTTGATGCAGGATCTGGGGCGCCGTTACGTGCAGTACATCAATCGAACTTACCGCCGCAGCGGCGGATTTTGGCAGGGGCGTTATCAGGCAAGTTTCGTTCAGTCCGAGCGCTACTTGCTGAGTTGCATGCGTTATGTCGAGCTAAACCCGGTGCGTGCCGAGATGGTAGTGGCGCCTGGTGATTACCGGTGGAGTAGCTACCGGACAAACGCGCTTGGTGTTGAAAATGCGCTTGTCCAGCATCGCCAGGAATATTTTGCATTGGGTGCCACGAACGAGGAAAGACAAGCGAGTTATCGCCACCTGTTCGTGACTGAAGTGGATGATCCTGCCTGGAATCTGATTCGCAGCGCGACGCAGCAGGGTGTGCTGGTGGCCGACAGCAGTTTTGCCCAAGCAATTGAACAACGCTTGGGTTATGCAGTTCAACCACGCCCGCGCGGTCGACCGCCAAAGTTACCGGAAACCGTTGCTTAGCTGCGCCGGCAGAGGGATTGTCTGGCGTGGGAACAACCCAGTTTGCTGCATATATGGGCCGCAGTTTCTTGACCCAGCGAGACTGACCCGGTGACCAGAAATCGACTAGACAGCAAAAAGCCAACCCCGAAGGATTGGCTTTAGTGCTTGATTCAGTGGTGGTGGGCAGGATCCAGCCTTCGTATGCCTGGCGCTAGTTCGCTCCTCTCTCGCCCCATCAGCGGTTGATCCAGCAATCGGATGGCTTCTGCTTCTATCTGGTCAAGCATACGATCAGCTGCTGTGACGCTGTCTTCGGCAACATATAGCCAAGCCTCCAGCAAGTCATTCTCGGCACTGGCTGTATAGAACACTTTCGCCATTAGACCGCCTTCGGTGACGCCAGGATTGCCCTGCCACGCTCCTTGATACTGGACACGCTTACTTCACGCACACTTCCGGCATTTATATCGGCAATACCTTGGGCAATGTCAGCTTTGAGTGCTGACAAATTAGCAGCCTGAACGCCTTGATAGGCTTCAAACAAGCGCAGCGCTTCCCTGATTACTTCACTGGCAGAGCTGTAGAGTCCTGATTCGACGTGCTGGCGAACACGGCTTTCGAGTTCCGGTGGCAAAGATACGTTTAGGGACATGGCGGACTCCAAGGTTATGTCAGAAATTGCCATTCTATGCCATTGCTACAAAAAGGCCAGACCGAGCCGCCGCCTTCCGTCTGTTCATGCAAACAGTTCGGCCCGGAACGATGATGTTCAAATTTGCGTCGCGCAAAAGACAAGGTACGGCTGGAGAATGATTGCCCGTAGGTCGCCAGGCACTATCCGGCGAAAGTAATAGAGCGTTCCATATCGGGAGCTTGGAGATAGTCGCGTGCCATGTGCAACACCTTTGTGTAACACCCGGCAGGGCAAATGGCATGAAAAAGCCGCTGACCCTTGCGAATCAACGGCTCTTTGCATTTTTGGTGGTGATGGGCAGAATTGAACTGCCGACCTGTGGGTTATGAAAACTCGAAGCATCTAATTTTAAACGTACAAATTAGGTTCGATATTTTTAAGGTTTCCTTAAAAATCAACGCTGTTCTGGCCAGCCGTAGCTACCCAATATCTGAGTACCCCACAGAATCATTAGATCAAACTTGCTCACGCTGGACTCAGCTCCGACCAGAATGTGACCAGACGAACGTAGCCATCGATCTCGTCACTGAGCTGGCTTGCTCAAACCAGCACTTCCAGTCCCTTCCGCTCAATGACTGAAAGCAAACGTGCCGCAGCGCCACTGGGTTTTTTATCTCCACTTTCCCACTTCTGGATGGTAGAAATGCTGGCGTTGAGGTAGGCGGCAAATACAGCCTGACTGATATGCAGATTTTCCCGCAAGCATTTGATCATTTCCGCCGTGTAGGCAGGTGGTGGTAGGCATTGCGCTTCAAAGTCACGCAATGTTTGCTTATCAACTGCTCCAATACCTTGCAAACCACGCATTGTTTCCAAGGCTTCGTTAATCATTCGGCTCATGCTGCACCTCCATCAATTCGTTAGCTTTCAACGCTGTATCAATCTGGTCGTTACTAAACCCAACCAATGTGTTCGCGAGGCTTTGATAAATCGCCAGCTCTCGCTGGGTAATGTTGTCGCGATCTTTCTTCTCAAACCCGAAAAGAAAGTACAACGTGCCGGCAAACCGCGTGGCCAGCAAAGTGCGCGTACTACCACTTTTGCCTCGTCCAGGTAGCGCCACCCTTTGCTTAAACAGGTTGCCACCCAGATCCGCATCGATCAGCCCACCTTCAATATCGGAAACGGCCTTCAACAAAGATGTGTCGCTGATGCCAGCTTTCCTCGCCCAACGTTCAAATACTCGTGTTTTGAAAACTCTCATGGCTTATTGTATCACTAAGTGCAATACAAAACCAATGACCGGCATTACTTTGGAGAGTGGTGCGTTCGGAATTTTGTGTAGCCCTCACCTCAGCGCCATTTTTTCTTGGCGCCGCCATGTTCCAGCTGGCCACCTTTGATGCTGCTGGATATGGCTGGTCTGCCGGACGATTTCATGTCAAAACCATGAGTGACCATTATCACTTCAGATTTTTCGCTCAGAACATTCTCCTCGCCACGTAAATACGGTTTGACGACCTACCTCAGGATACCCCCTCGAAAAGACGCTCAACCTGTACCTCCATTTTGCCAAATTTTTAGAAGTGGTTTTTTCAATTTAGCGATTAACACTGTCCATGGGGGATAGAACAGGAAAGTTACTCCCCCCCTGTAACGAACTCGGCCGGCGTAGCCGGCTTGGTTTGCCTTATGAACAGATTTTGACGGGGGATTCTGACGATGTGTAGCGCGTCGACTAGGCTGTCGATTTCCTCCGAGCCCGGCTCAGCACATCCCATGTCGGAACGTGATTGCCACCTATCGGCTTGGGGGTAACCCTCCTGAGTGCGGCACGGGTCGAGACGGCTGCTCTGGCCAGCATGTCGTGGACTTCATTCACGCCATCTTTTTCGACGCATTCGATCACCGGAAAAGGATTGCCAACCCCATAGTACATCGGTGTCCACAGGTCGTAACGGGTCTCGAACCGACGCCCTTGAACACGGCATTTCAGTAGCTTATTTTCTGCGTCTAGACTCCCATTAGCTGGACAGCGCGGGTAAGGACTTGATCTGTCATCTGCCAAAGCCCGCTCTGCGATTGGAAGATTTTTCTCGAACAGCCAGTACAACCCTCTGCTCCACTCATGTTTTTTTCCCGGCCATGGCAGCACTAAGTGACGCCACACTTCGCTGTAGCTGCGCTCACCGAGGCGATTGATGGCTTTTTGGGCGAGTTTTTCTGCCACAAAAAGAATTTCCATCGCTGTCGGTTCATTTCGAACGAGGTGATGCAGCAAGGTTTCCGACCGGCGCTCGAACGCGATGATCAAGGTGCCCAGCGAGTCAGGGTTTTGATCCGCTGCTGACTCAATCGGTGCGATCGCCAGACAACATGCCAAGGTATCTGGATCATCGAGTGAAGCTTGGCACTCCGCACGATACGCCATGATTTCGGGGTCTTCGTACATTTTTGCCAACCAACGGCCAAGCGTATCAACCGTGAGTGGGTAACGAGGTCCCGCCATGTTTGGTGCTGGTGGATAAGCCGCCAGCAGCGCCTGGGCATACACCAATAAACGTTCCGGCGGCAGATGCGAAAACTCCATGAAGGCCAGAAATGCGTCCCGCCAAAGCGGATTTAGCACCATGTCGGCATCCTCCTCGACACTGCGGGGGAAGGTCCGGGGGGAAGGTGATCTGTTTGCATCCATGGTTGCGTGATCGTAGCTGTCAATCTTTTTAGGCAAGTCTGGCAGCTTTCTCAAAAAATATACAGCGTCTATATATTGCGTGTCGTCCCCCGAATCCTTCAGGGTGATGGCACCAGCGGAAGCCTGTTCCGCCAAGAAGGGAGATTGGCCATGGCCATCTGCATTCTTCGATTCCCGAACGGCTGCGGGTGCCGTACTTGGGTTATCGCTAACGTCACCCCCGATGACAACGGGGTGGCTTGTCACGATAGCAACGGTAACTTGCTCGGCCGGGTCGATACGACCGACCCACTCGCCCAACATCGCGTTGCCGAGGCAATCATGGACTGCCTCGACGCCGGCAAGGGTTTCAAGCAGCCTGATTTCGAGAAGCTGACCCGATTGGTCACCGCGTAAGCGCGTGACCTTCGCTTGCCCCCGATGCCCAGCTGGGTATCGGGGGATTATACTTTCAGGAGAACCACCTTGGAATTCATTCGAACCGAATCCCAGACTGAAAAGCCCTTTGCGATCGATTATTGCCTGATCGTCGCCAAAGGCAGTCACCCTCAAGCACTCGACAATCTCTCCGATGACGATGCTCTCGACGTTTTGGCCAAGAATCACATCGCCGAGGCAATGGCACGGATTGGTCGTCCCGATCCTAGCCACCCACTACTCGGCACGGGCGAACCTTTTTATATCGCGATTGACGCCGAATGGACCGGAATCACGGAGAGCCTACTGGGCGTGGAGTCCTACCAGTTCTATGCCAGCGGCACCGGCGGTGATCTGGCCGTCATTTGTTACCCGAACTCGTGGGCCATCGAAGATCGTTTGACCCTTGCTGAAATGCTCGGCGAGGTCATGAGGCTTGCCCGAGAAACAGGCTGCATCGTCTCCATTCCGAAAGAGGAGGTGGTGATCGGTTTTAGCCTGCGCAGTGATCTGGCAGTAACCGCTGACCTGCCTGTATACCAGCGTCGACTGACTAATGTCGGCGGCAAGGTCGCCACGGCTTCAGGCAGCATCGACTTCGAGATCGTCCACAAACTCAAAGACGTCAAACGGTTGATGACCCCACCGGCACTGAGTGTGCAGCAAGGCAAGGACTGCTTCACCGTTTCAACACGCTTCGTCGATATCGCATTGCATGCACCGCCCCGGGCAGCGCTGGCCGATCTTGGCGAAACACTCGGAATCAAGAAGCTCGAACTTGAAAAAGATCTGCCTGGTTACAAGAAATCTGCGATGAACCTCGTGAAACGAGACCATTTCGACTATTTCCGTCGCTACGGCGTCATTGATGCCAAGATCACCCTTTACTACTGGCTGCGCATCCTTGCTTTCGCCAAGGATGTTGTCGGTGTCGATGACGCCCCTGTATCGGCCGGCGCACTTGCCGTCCAGCTTTGTCGCAAGACCATGGACGAGGCTAATCTCGACTATGCAACGACCTTCGACGTCCATGAAAAGGATGTCATTGAGTGGGATGCCTATACGGGTAGACGTCGTACCCGCAAGCGCATGGTAGTTGGGGGTGACCGCGCCTTTCACGAGCAGTTTGCTATCGAAGGATTTCATGGTGGGCGCAATGAAAATTTCAAATGCGGACCCAGTGAGCTCGACCAATGGATTGACGTCGATATGGTTGGTGCCTACACGACTGGCATGGTGTCAGTACGCCGGATCGCTTTCAGGAAGTCCTTTGAGACACGGCGATTGAAGGATTTTCTAGGCGATGTGTTGGGCGTGGCCTGGATCGACTTCCGCTACCCGAAACCCATTCGCTTTCCGGGTCTGGCGGTACGCTCAGATGAGCGTGGCTTGATCTACTGTCTCACCGGCCAGACCTATGCGACAGCCCCGGAGATTGCCCTCGCTGTCCGCCAGGGCTGCCAGATCACCATCCGGCGCGGTGTAGTCTGGCCCTGGGAGGATGACTTCGACGATGTGCGCATCTTCGAGTCCTTCGTGCGCAAAATCCGCGCATTGCGCAAAACCTACGCCGATAACCCTGTCTTCGACGAATATGCCAAATTGCTTGGCAACTCGGTTTATGGCAAGACAGCGCAGAGTTTACGCGACCGTAATGCGTTCGAACTGGCCACGCTGGACAGCCGCAAGATCGGCCCCTCGGCAATCACTAACGCCGCAATTGCCGCCCACGTCACCGGTTTCGTCCGTGCGGTCATCGGCGAGTTGTTGCACGCTATTCCGGCCCACCGCTTGGTGGCCTCGGTCACAACCGATGGCTTCTTGACCAATGCACGGGAGCAAGAAATCGACCTATCCGGACCACTTTGCCAGCGTTATCTTGATCTGTGCCGGAGAGTAGAAGTATGACCAAGATGCTCAAAGTGAAGCATGCGGCCATTCAGGTTTTGCCGATGCGCACGCGTGCCGTCGCTACGCTGATGATCGACACGGTAACCGAGGCTAAGTACGGCATTCTGCTCGCCAAGGGATCGATTTCACCACCGGCGTCTGTCGAGGACCGCAATGCGTACATGGTCAAGCTCCACATGGACCGCGAGGCCGGCCAGAAAACGATGACCTGGCCATTTGTATCGATCCGTGACCAGATGATCCACTGTCGCGACGTCGTCCGACTGGAACGGCTGACGACGATGAATCTCGAATTCGATTTCAAGCGCCGACCGGTCAATCCCCGTATGGCGAAGTATCCCGGTGGGGAGCATATTGCCTTCGACACGACCCCGTGGCCGAACCTGATGGAAGCTGAACTTGCCCGCAATCTCTTCGACAGGTGGCGTGAGAAGCGTTGCCTCAAAACGCTCGACGACTGGGCCCATTGGGAGGACTTCTATTTATCACATCGCGCTTTGACCCTATCCCGGCATGCCGGACGTGCTCACGGTTTGCAGGTCACCAAAGCGGGTAGCCCCGGCATCTTGCAGCGGGTTTTCCTGCGCGCCTATGTCCGTAGTAGTTGGGGGTTGAAGCGCTCCTTGTCGGATGGCGAACTCGCCGAGCAGGTGACTGCCTGCGGCTGCGATACCAGCCTGTTCGATGTGAAGAACGCGCGCAAGGGCTCGCTTGTCCCGGGTGTCGTACCACGTACCTCACAAACCCAAGCCATGTGGAAAAAGCTGACTCGGCGATTTCCCGGCCTTTCGGTGAAATCTTTCTTTTTCGATGGTTGAGTTTTTATTCCCGGGGTGCGCGCAGCGCATCCCGGACAGAGGCAATCCCGTCGAGCACCGCTGTTTGCCAAGCGGGTGGTGCTCGAAGAGCAGCGCTCGCTTGGCCCTGGTAGGGCTTACGCATCTGCGTAAGTCCGTATGTATAACCCTACGGAGAATTGAACGGTCAGCAATATGAGGCACCGCAAGTATTCATTCCCAACCATCATCCCGTTTACGGTCGACCGGCTGCGCAAGGAAGCAGCCCGGATTCGTGCGCTCGGACTTGTGCAAGTCCAGTTCACGTGCGAAACCGATCCAGGCCTGCAAGCCATGATTTATGGCGCCAGCGGGCGGATCGTTTTCTACTCGCGCTATTCGCGCTTTCGTCGCCCATACCGCGTCAAGCTGGGCGAATTCGGCTTGATCTCCATCGATCAAGCCAAGCACCAACACCGCGCCAACCGCGTATTGGCAGCTCAAGGGCGCGACCCACGTCAGCCTAAAACTCGCCCGATGCTGTTCAAGCAACTCTTTCTTGATCATTACGTCGTTCAGTGCCAAAGCCGTGGCAAAAAGACCCTCCACACGGATCGAAGTCGTCAGATGCACTGGATCGGCCCCGAGTTTGACCACATGGCGGTGGAGGACATCACCAAAACGCATATCAGCCACTTCATCCTGAAAATGCTCGATGGCGGACTGAAGCCCGCCACCATCAAAACCACCATCGGACAGCTACGTTCAACCCTCGAAATCGGCGTGGAACTCGACGTGATCGCTCGCAATCCGGCCAAGGGCGTTCGCACGCCGCGTGTCGACAATCGCCGCACCGAGTTCATGACCGTAACGCAAGTCCAATCCTTCATGACCGTAGCACAAGCCAGTGAGGACATCGTTGGCTCACGCATGCTGATGTTAATGGCTTACACCGCCGCTCGGTTAGGTGAGGCCACGGCGGGCGAATGGGCACATATTTCTCTGGACGAGGGCATATGGGATCTTCCGACGCAGAAATCGGGCCGTCGCGGCCAGATTTATCTATGCCAAGCAGCTCGCCGCCTGATTTTGGAGCTGGTAGCGTTTCGCCGCAATGAATTTCTCTTCCCGGGTGCCAAGGGCAATGCCCAACGATCACGGCCGATCAAGCTTTTTCATCGGCTATGCGAACAGGCGGGCATCCCAAAAACATTTCGCATTCATGATCTTCGGCACGCCTGGTGCAGTCTTGGCACCTTGGCTGGGATTCCGCTGGAAATTATTAGTTTGGCCGCTCGGCACAGTAGCCCCACGGTAACGCGAATCTATAGCCATGCCCATTGGGAATCGCTGGTCGCCGCCAACGAAACAATTGCTGACCTGATCACGCCGCGACTGGCTGCCTAGACCGGCGATACCTACTTTGACATCAATCATCCCTTGCAAAGGAGAATTTCATGGATGACCTGAAGCACCTGCCGAGCGAATCGGCCAATGACGCTAATGACAAGCTGCTGACTACGGAAGAGGTGGCAACTTGGCTGGGGATCAAGAAATGCACTTTGGAAAAGGCCCGCTCGATGCGCATGGGTAACTTCCCGCCGTTCATCCGTATCGGTCGGGTGATCCGCTACCAGCGCACTTCGGTTCAAGCGTGGTTGCAAGGCAATGCCTATAACGTCGATGGCACTAAGGCCGCCTGATGCAAAAAACCAAGGTCGCCTGATGTAAAAAAAGATCAGCCCGGCATGACCGGGCTGATCTTCATGGCCTCGTGGTCGAGGCTGATCGCATGAGATCGGCGACATGGGAACTGGCCATTTGCAATCGGGAATTATCGACATGGGTGTACCGATAACTGGTGGCCATGTCGGCGTGCCCTAAAATAGCGGCGATTTCCCGCATGCTGGCCACACCCACCAAGTAACTCGCGTGTGAGTGACGTAGCGTATGGAGTGTCGTCGTTTTCGGGTCGATTTCAGCCGCTTTCAATACGGCCCGCCAGGCTTTCGACGGGTTATTGATCGGCTGGCCAGTGACCTTGCCGGGGAAGACATAAGGATTTCCCGGTATCGGCTGGCGGCGCTGTAAAATGTCTAGCGCTACATCGTTCAACACCACATGCCGCCCCTTTCCGCCTTTCGGCGATGGTAAATAAATCTCCCGGCGATCAAGACGCAGTTGCTCGAATTTCAGGCAGAGTATCTCGTTCTTGCGACAGCCCGTTGCCAGCAACATGCGAAAAGTATCGGCCATCGTTTGATTGGGGGCCGCATCGAATGCTGGCATCAGCCGTTGCAATTCCTCGTGACTGAGATATCGTTCACGTTGATTGTTTTCGCGATGCAGCTTGATGCCTCGGGCGACGTTGGCTGACTCCGGCAACAAGCGCCAGTAAATTGCGAGGTTGTATGAGCGTCGAATAACCTCAAAAATCCGATTGCTCGTCGCCGGGCTCAGCACTGTGCGCTTCTCGTTATGAAAGCGCTGCAACTCCAACGGTGTGATGTTCGCCATCTCCCGATCCTTGAAGACTGGCAAAATGTGATTCACGATCCTGCTGATATCCGATCTGGCGCTGCGTTTTGTTGCGGTGATGTGGGGGTGCAGGTAATCCGTGTAGAACGTCCCGAAGGTCAAGCTGGCCTGTCTCTCGACCTCACGCTGCTCTTGAGGATCAATACCCTTGATCAACAATGCCCGCCATTCGATCACTTTCTGACGTGCGTCGTCGATGCTGACTTCAGGATAGGGGCCCACTTTCATCGAGCGCTTACGTCCGTGAATCTGATACCTGAATAGGAAAAAGCGCCGACCTGCTCGATTTATCTGTAGCCGAAGACCGCTGATTTCCTGATCGCTGTATTCCACCTCCTTGCTGCCGGCATTGGCCGGACACGGGGGTAAGGTGTCGATCAGCTTTTTTGAGAACTTGAATTGCCGCTTCACGGCGACCTCCTGAAATAAGGGCGTGACCGTGCCGGAACCAGTGCCGAGAACTACAAATCCTTTTGCCTCGGTTTTGGGATCAGACACGGTCACACATTGGGGTTGTATAGACCTGCTGACTCCTGACGTTTCCGCCCGGCAAATGCCAACGCTTTACTCCATCTGGTCCATTTCTGGTGTTACTGGCGAGTTTCAGGGGCGATTTCTGTCGAATTCACGCTGTTCCAGATAGTGCAGCGTGTCTTTCCAGGCCGCTGTCTCTGCCGCCTGGCGGGATAAGCCTCCGCAAAACTCTCGGATGCCGGCCCGTTCCTGATAAAACTCTTGCGCTGCCTCATCGAGTGCATAAACCTTCTTGGCGAGTTCGGGGTCGAGTGGCGGAACGTATTTTGGGTTATTCATAGCGCGTTCAGTACTCGCTGGGTAAGAGGTAAGTCGAGATGTTTCCGGTCTCGCTTTGGTCTGTTATCAGCCAAATGCGTGTCCCGGGCCCAATCATGTAACTCGATAGCAAACGCCCGCCAGATTGAATTGCCCTATCGTTCAATTGCGCATCTTCGACGGGTACGCTTCCCCAATCGGCCACCAAATGTCTTGCTAACAGCGATAGTGGCGAACAGTGATGTTCTTCCATGGCAGCTAAGGCACCGGGTGTTGCAAGGATTTGGCCAGGGGCAAATTTCGGATTGATGAGCGTTTGCGTGAGCGGATGATTGGCATCCGCCGTCAGCTTTTGGTACATGGTTGGCTCTCCTGAATATAAAAAGCCGAAGTCCCGGGTGGGCTTCGGCTTTTGTGATGAGATAAAGTTAGTGGGGGGGGTGTTGTGATGGTGATCAGCTCACTAGCAGATGCTCTGCTTGGCGCTGTGCTGATTGGCACTTACAACGACTTGGAACACATAAAAATGCCGTTCATGCGGGAGCTGAGATTGCCGCCGTTGTTCCGTACTCTCGGCAGAAGCGCAGTAGCTCGTCATCAATCCCGATTTGCTCGGGCACGATGATCGTTACGGCATAGCCGTTATCATCGAGGATGTAGACCAATTCCCAGCCATGACCGGGATGCACCTCCAGCGCTTCAAAGCACGGCGCAAAGTCGGCATCACCATAGCGTGCATCGCCAAACAGCGCACTGGTGATCCAGATGCCGGCGGTCTGCTCAATATCACTGGCTGTGTCGCCGGTTTCGATCAGCAGGAACATGCCTAGTTCTTCGTAAGTGCGCCCTTCTTGCCGGATTTCGCGAAAGCGTCGCAGCAGCAGCGTGCTTATATATGCGTCCTCGACCCCCTCCAGGTCAGTGGGGTCAAGCAGGAAGCGCATTGGTTTCCTCTTCTGGCTGGTCAGATCTCGCCGCCGGTTTGTCAGGCGCTAACAACTGCTTTTTTGCTTTCTTGCCTTTCTTGTCGGTAGCGGCTTTTACTGCGACTCGATCATTTTCGGCGCTGGCTGTCGGGGCTGTTACTTCCTTCTTGGTGTCTGGTAGCTCAAATGGCTGACCCGTTTCCGACAGGATGGTTTGGCGCCATGCATCCCAGTTGGTGCCGACGAGATGCTGATGAGATGCGTCCGGGGCGGGCAGCAACAGTTGTTCATGGCGTAGTGCGTGGACGAGAAAGCCTGCGTTGTTGACCGACCGGCCGACAAAGGCATGGCGAAATAGCTTGGCGGAAACAGGGGAATCGCTATTGATGCTGCTCAGGCATTGCTGGATTTTATGGAAGGGAACGGCCTCGCGGCTGAAATAGCCGCCACCTTCATTACTCAGCAAACAAAAATAGGCATCAGTGTCATCGGTGTCTTTGAGAACGGCGTAGCTGATGGTTCCGCGCGCATTCAAACTGGTTTTAGGTGCGGTCATGGTCTTGATCAACAGGTACTGCTTATCGGTGCTCATGGTGTTATTCCTTGTCGTTGTGTTTTTACAATAGAAAAACGCCCGTGATCGGTGAAGATCACGGGCGTTTCTGGGTGTGTTGCCGTTTAGTGCGGCATCGGTTTATTTAGCGCTTAATGGTGATCCGTAGTTCGATCATGATGTTTGAGGGGATTACGAAGCTGGCCAGGGAAGATAGTGGCGAATTGGCGAACATGGCAGTTCTCCTTGGAAATCAAGACCATTTGGTTATCGGGTGTGTAACGGGGTGTCGATGGATGGGCTGGCTTCAGCCTTCAGCGTCATGGCGGATTCTGCCGATAGCGGATTTCAGTCGTTGGCGTTATCGCCCTCCTTCAGCCATTTTTTAACGGCTGCAGCGACGAGTGCGCTGGCCAGGGCTTCAATGGCGGGACCAATTATTACGGGCAGCATGGGGTGAGTCTCCTTGGTTGAGGATGGGGGGATGAGATCGGGTGAAGTGGAAGGAAAGACTCAGATCAGGCCACGTTCTGCGAATGAGAGTGGTGTTTGCGTGCCGGCCACGATGAAATGATCCAGAACGCGGACATCGACAAGTGCCAGCGCAGCTTTCAGCGCTTGCGTCAGTGCTTTGTCGGCGCTACTCGGTTCGGCAACGCCTGATGGGTGGTTATGGGCGAACACGACGCTGGCGGCATTGCGCGTTAGTGCCAGTTTGACGATTTCACGGGGGTAGACGGAGGTCTGGTTTAGCGTACCGCGAAAGAGTTGGATGCTATCGATTAAGCAGTTCTGGGAATCCAATAATAGGACGCAAAACGTTTCATGGGCCAATCCAGACAAACGTAGGCGGAGGTAATCGCTGACCTTCGTCGGATCAGCCATGCAATCACCCGTTTGCATGGCTTCGGCGAGTGCGCGGGCCATTAACTCTTTGGCGGCTTCGATTATTCGGATCGGTCCATATGCAATTTCGCTTTCGCGCAGGGTGTTGAATTGAGCGTGAAGCGCGAAGGTTTCGATTAGAGGACGGTTGGCTAAGGTGTCGGCGGCGTCATTGCCTAACAAGATGCTGAGCAGCGCCGGGGTTGGTAGGGCATGGATGCTTGTGGGTTGCACGGCACCTCCAGGAATTCGCATCGCGAGCATTTACTGCCGGTGATGCATGCAGTAAAAAGCCCCGGTCACTGGGTAGTGAGCGGGGCTGAATAGACCTGATCAGGTCACACAAAGATGATATTCATCTTTGTCTGGGAACTGACACTCCTGTCAAATGCCGATATTGACACTCATATTTTCAGGGGGGGATTTATTTATTCCATGCAGAAAAATAGAGAGCTATTGATTCGGCCCGATGAAGTCATAAGTATCAGTCGAGCTTTGTTTGTTGAAACCCTGCAATCCTTTGGGCGAAACGGGACGAGTAGTTAATACTTCACAGGGCCGGAGCAATAAGATATCAATACCCACGTCTTCTACATCTAATTCTCAAATCTGTTGTAACAACTGTTCACACTCTTTACGGAGTAGAGCTACTTGGCGGATGGTGTCGTTACTTGCACCTAACTCATGCTCGTGATTTTCCTTCATTTCAGCAAGAAACGATTCCACTTCGCCGTATAGCTCCCTCATCGCTTCCTGTGCAACTTTGCGAAACTCTGTGCTGACTGACTCAGCAACATTTTGAAACCCGTTTAATAAATCTCGCTTGGCCTTTCGTAGTTTTGCATCGTTTCTGACAGCTTCCACCTCTGACGTGATATCAGCGAAAAGTGAACCAACACTAAGTATGATTCCAATGTAGGGCATAGAATTTGCAATATTTTTCGACCAGCTTGCAGCTTGCCATGGTTTGAATTTAAACCCAACAAACTTGCCTACTGATTTTATCCCTTGAGTTAGCGCCGATTTGCTGACTTGAGTTGCTGTAACTAATTTCTTGCCGGCTTCCGAAGATGTGGCCCCCACTCCCTTCAAAGATAAACTGACCCCTTTGCCAGCAATATCTGCAATTCTACTGAGCACGCCTAAATTCTTTTGAAGAGCAGATCCAAATTCTGTTAACTCAGGGTTTTGAGCTTTCATTCTGAGATCTGCATTCGAAATAAAATCCTGCATCAAGGGGGATTCGAATTCCTTTGCGAGTTCTTCTTTAAGTGTTTCGCTTGCGACCTTTAGCTCTGTCTGTAGTTCATCTGAGGACTTCAGACACAGTTGCTCAATGTTTGTTTGAGTTCTATCCAAGTCTGACTGCTCGATAGGTTTGACCCCTACATCGTTTGCTAAAGCACTTCCTTGATCATTTACTGCTCGGGCTAAATCATCTATTACCTGATCAAATTTTATTTGCATTGAGCGCCGATGACGTTTGACGATGCCTGTCATTTTTTTTATCACCAAGTCCTGTTGGTCATCGCGCCCTTCATCGCGCCCACATCTCTCAACAATATCGTCTAGGTATGCCAGGACAATTCGTATTGGTGTATCAAGCCTCGCCGTAGCGCCCTTTGCATCAATAAAATTATTCAGAAGTTCCGTCAGAATATTGAAGCGACTTAGATCTTTTAATTCGCTATCCCCTTCATCCTCACCATCAAGCTGATCTCTAGCGTCACAAAAAGCTATAGGAAATAAATCAAGCGTATGTGGATAAATTGACGCCTTTAGAGAGGTAGTGTAGTTTTTAATGCGTTGCTCAACATTACCTGTCTCTGCTGACATTTTATTTATTAGCAGAAACATTTTGCTTTGATAGTTGCTGTCAAATGCCAGTGATTTAAAATTATTTAATGTTGTCGTATCAAATAGATTGCATGTTAAGCAATAAATTAGCAAATCTGCCCTAGCTATAGACTCATAGGTGCGAGCGTCATGGTCTTGATGCTCCGTTCCTATTCCCGGAGTATCAATTAGGTGAACACCATTCCATTCATATTCCGTGGCATGATCGGTTGCGATATCCGCTGAAATATTCAAATCCCGCCTACCTGTAAGCGCAGAGATTAGGGAGCTTTTACCTGCGCTATATTCGCCCACAAAGGCAATGCTCAGGAAACCTCTTTTTCGAAAATCGGCAAGATCTGCAGTAAATTTATCTTCGATCGTTCCCGATTTTATAGAAGGTGTATTTAGCAACTTTCTGAGCGTTAAGATGATTGACTCAAAGCGTTCTCCATATACTGCAGCAGTGATGATCATGCGTGAACTCCGGTTAATTTAAGAACGATTTTTTCTTGGATTATTGATTCAATCTCTGAAAAATCATACGGTACCGATTTGTTGGCTGCCACAGTGATATGAAGTTGCTCTCCAACACGCCGTCGAACTACCTGAATCTGCTCTCGTAATGCTGCCGCAGATGTTTCTGAAGGGGTTGCGTTTGCAAAGTCGAGAACTCGAGCTGCGAAATGGGTATTTAGAATATTTCGCTGTGAATCCAAATTTTTGGCGCCTTGTGCCAGGGTGTTTGATACCTGATTCAGTCCGTCGATAGACTGGCGAAAGTACCCTAGGACGGCTTTTGCTCCCTCTTTGCATTGAGCGTTGAAATGTTGGACGGCAGCATCCAAAACCTGTGAGCTTTGCTTTTCAAGTAAGGCGTGCAATCCATTTGAAATGTTCGCCACAGCTTTCCGACGTTTTGTTTCTTTGGACTCTAAAAGTGAGGATATTATGCCAAGTACAACTCCCACTCCTGTCACTATCCATCCAATCGGGTTCGACGCGCCCAACGCAAAAAGCAAAACAGAACCGGCAATACCTAAAACGCTACCGCCCCATTTTGATGCTTGCTCCTTCCAAGCGCTGGAGTCCTGCTCATTTAGTGTGCCCGAATTAAAGGCGATATGGCGTCCCAAAGCCAATTCTCTACCAACTTCGTCAAGCAGTTCTCCCATATCCTTCGAGAAAGCATCCATCGCTGATTTCTGCACATTTTGAATTCGCTGCTCAAAGCCAAACCTCGCTAGCTCTTTTGCCCAAGCACTATTAAGGCTGCCTTGCTCTCTATCCCAGTTTTCCTCAGCGAATTCAGAGACTTTACTTTTTAGGTCCGCAAAAATTTTTTTTATGTCCAGCTCCAACTTAAGAGCATGATCCTTTTGCGAGGTTGCAAGGCGCCCTTTGCTGTCTTGATATCGGCTTGTTATTTGTGTAGAAAAAGTTAGGTAATGTTCCGCTCGCTTGTCTAGTTTTACTCTTGCGCGCTCAATATCAGCAACAGTGCTTCCCAGGAGATTTTGGCTACGTCTCAACAAACCCTCATTCAGCAAAGACAACCTAACCGAGTCGAGAAAACTCTGGAGCCTGCTAGCTTTCATGAGAGCATCTGAATGCTCATGATCAGGTTGTTGTTTTGCCATCTGTGCAGCGAGTAGGCTGAGTTAGCCTTAACCGTGTTCAATGTCACTGGTATGAAGTCCGGAGCGCATGAAACAGAAATTGCTGGGGCGTGAGGTTGTCCTTGAAGCGGTCAAGCAGGCGGCGCCAGCCCAGAT
>JBDKHF010000045.1:0-34072 GCA_039797825.1 Pseudomonadota bacterium
GCCGATACGAGAGCGTAATGACTTCAATGCTACGGTGCACGCGCCAAAAAGGCCAAAATCCAGAATCTCAGCTGTTCCCGCCGTCGGTGCCAGCGCTGTCCCCAGCACCGAGAGCAGCGAAGTCTTGCCCGCGCCGGAAGGGCCGATCAGGGCGATGCGCTCGCCCTTCTCCGCTTTCAGCGTAATGCCCTCCAGCGCGGTAAAACCATTGACGTGGGTCAGCCCGACGCTTTCCAGGGAAAAACTCACTTGAGCAAGCCAGCCGAATGGGCTGCCTTCTCGATACCGTCGTAGTTTTCCTTCTTGGTCGGGATGAACTTGGCGGCACGCTGCAGATCAAGGATCGCTTTGTGTTCCGGGTTGGCCGGGTCGAGCTTGAGGAAGGCGTCGGTCAATTTCTTGATGATCAGCGGATCAAGATCGCCGCGTACCGTCCAGTTGTAGTCGAAGTAAGGCGGCGTGGTAGCGAAAACCCGCACCTTGTCGGTATCAACCTTCTTCTGCTCGACCAGCTTGTCCCAAACCGAGGCGTTCAATACGCCGGCTTCCGCCTTGCCCGCCGCAACGAAGGCGACGGTTGCGTCATGGGCGCCGGAGAAGGCGACGTTCTTGAAATCCTTTTCCGGATTCAGGCCGGCCTGTTGCAGGAAGAAGCGCGGCATCAGGCTGCCCGAGGTCGACGACGGCGCACCGAAGGCGAAGGTTTTGCCCTTGAGATCAGCCAGCGCTTTGATAGCGGGGTCAGCAGTAATGAATTTGGAGGTGAATTTGCTATCTTCCTCGCGCTGGGCAATCGGGATAGCCGTGCCGTTGGTGCGAATTTTTGCCTGGACGAAAGTGAAGCCGCCGAGCCAGGCGAGGTCGATTTTCCTGGTTGCCAGCGATTCGACGACGGCAGCGTAATCGGAAACCGGGGTAAAAACGACCTTCATGCCGGTTTGCGCTTCTAAATACTTGCCGAGTGGGGTGAATTTGCGCTGCAACTCGGTTGGCGCTTCGTCAGGAATTGCCGAAACCCGCAAAATTTCTTCAGCGGCAACGCTGGCGGGGGATATGGCAGAAGCAGCACAGGCAAAAACGAATGCGCTCTTCAGCGCCAAGCGGCGCATGGTGGAATGGTTCATCAATAACTCCGGTTTTTAATACAACCACTGCCGTGCGGATGTCGCGGCAGTTTACAAGAGCGCCGTAGCGCCGATAAATCAAAGCGGCACTCAGGCCGCCAGGCGGATTATAGCGGCAGTCATGCCCGCCCTAGTCCAGCCTGTTCTTGAAAACAGGAGCACCGATCGGGAAAGGTGCGTTCCGGAAATCTTGTTTACAACCAGATATCGCCCTGATCCTTTTTCGGTGGCACCAGAGCTTCCAGAATCTGGGCGAATTTCCAGTCCAGTGCTTCGCCGCCGTGCTGAAAAAGCTCCATCACCGCTTCGGCCTCTGCCCGCAACAGATTGCTGATTCGTTCTTCCTGGGCCTCGGTCAAACCCAGCGAGAAATACGAACTCTCCAGTTTGTCGATCAGCCCATGCAGCAACAACTGGGTATCGGCTTGCTGCTTGTGATAATCGCTTTGCAAACCGCAGGTTGCCTCGTGTGCGTCGAGCGCTGCAACCTGCAACTGTTCGGTTGTAATCGTCGCGTCACGACGCACCGTGACTGTCTGAATAATCGTTTCGGTAGCTTCAGTCAGGGTAATCAGGTTGCTTTTCAAGCGATAAAAGGCATCCGGGTCGGTCGGTAGATTGGGAATCAGCACTGAAATATTCGGGCAGTTGATCAGCAGCCGTTGCTTGAAGACAAAAATACCGGGCTGCTCCATCCCTTTGGCCAGAATCGATTCTTCAAGCGCGCTTGGTGCCGGGCCCGAAACCAGGGTGATCACGCCCTCTGCATGGCGTAGCTGAATCTGACAATCCAGCCCGTAGCCTTGAATCAGTTGCAACACGCTATTCGCCAGATCCTCAAAATGCAGGCAACCCAGATTGTCGCGCATGAAATTGAGCAGCATATTGCCGTCACCGTTCACCGCCAGCAGATCGAGTGCCATTTTTTGCATGGCCGCTTTTTCGACAGCCAGGATCTCGGCACGGCTCGCAAGGGCGAGAATGCGCCGGGCTTTGGCGAGCAAAATTTCGCCCTCGAACGGCTTCTGGATAAAGTCGTTGCCACCCACTTCAAAAGCGTGAAGGCGTTCTTCCAGCGTGTCGCGTGAGGAAACGAAAATAATTGGCGTGGCGCTGTGTTCACGAATCTTCCGGCAAGTTTCGTAGCCGCTGATGCCGGGCATCTCGATGTCGAGGAAGATTAGTGCCGGTGTCATTTCAGCCAGCTGCATCAGGCAGCTGGCGCCGTCTTCAGCAATGCTGACGTCGAAATCGTCTTCCAGAACGATGCTCAGTCCGGTTTGCACGACCGGATCATCGTCGACGATCAGGATTTTGGCTTTTCTTGTTTCCATTTATTGTGATCAATCCTGTGTTGTATTGCTAAGAGCCTCAGTCACTGCTTTACAGAAAGCGCTCATGCGGTCATCAAATTCAAGCAGTAGCTGCTCAATATAGGGGTTGGCTGCGCCATCACTTAGCGCTATTTCCAGCGCGTCGGCGCGCTGTGCAAGCAAAACTGCACCGATCATGCTGCCTGCGCCTTTGGTTGAATGAGCAAAGCGCCGCGCATCCTGGCGATTTCCTTCGCCGATCGCCGTGCGAATTGCATTGGCTGCATCATGGTGATGATCAATGAATTTGCCGAGTAGCCGGAGGTAGGCATCCGTCTTCCCGGAGAGTGTCTTGAGCCCTTGGGTCACATCAAGCCCTGCTATTTTGTGAAGTGCCGGCAAGCCTTCCTGAGCAAAAACAGGAGCGCTGGCTGGCGCACAATTCTCGGCGGCGTGCGCTGGCAACCAGAGGCACAGCGTGGCCAGCAGGCGCTCCATAGTGAACGGTTTGGCAACGTGATCATTCATTCCCGCCGCCAGGCAGCGCGCCTTGTCTTCACTGAAGGCATTGGCGGTCATCGCGACGATCGGCGTTGTTGCATTGGCGGGTAGCAGGCGAATGGCTTGGGTCGCTTCCAGGCCATCCATGACCGGCATTTGCATGTCCATCAAGATCAGGTCATAAGTGTGCTCACGCACCATGTCGAGCGCTTGCTGTCCGTTGGCCGCCAGTGAAACCGTCAGGCCGGCATCGCTCAGCATGTCGCGCGCAATTTCCTGATTGATCTCGTTGTCCTCGACCAAAAGAATGTGTGCGGCGCGCAGGGCTATCGACTCCATCCGCGGGGCGGTATAGACAATTTCGTCTTCGTAGCCGGCCTGGTTTCTGGTCAGTTCACCCAATAAAAGATCATGCAGCAGCGAAGCGTCAAATGGCAGCAGGATGCTGCCGGCGACCAGCTTGCTCAGCGCCGGTGGCAAAGTGGAAACCTGGCTTCCTTCGCCAATAAGGAAAATGGCCGGGTTGGATGCACCCTCCTGATCATTCAACTGGCTTAGTTCGCCGGGGAGCGCGCTCAGGGCGAGACGCTCACTGAGCAGCACAAAATCATAGGGGCCGCCGACCCGGCGCGCTGTTTCGAGGCGGATTTTTGCCTCTTTGACTGATTTTGTCGGGTAAGCCCGGATTTTTAGCGCGGCCAGTTTGCGCACCGCTTCAGCGCCCAGCGCTTCAGTCTCATGGACGACCAGCGCCCGGCGCTGGATCAGGGAGAGTGGCAAATGAGTCAGCGCTGGTTTGGCGCTGGCAGTTTGAAATTTTGCATCAAACCAGAAGGTGCTGCCACTGCCGGGCGCGCTGATTACGCCAACATCGCCTTGCATCAAGTGCGCCAGTTTGCTTGAAATCGCCAGGCCGAGACCGGTGCCCCCATATTTTCGGGTGGTTGCAATGTCGGCTTGCTCAAAACTTTGGAACAGACGTTGCTGGGCCTCTTCCGCAATGCCAATCCCGGTGTCACGGATTTCAAAATGGATGCGCAAATCGTCGGCGCTCTGTTCGATCAGGCGTGCGCGCAGATCAATGCTGCCCTGTTCGGTAAATTTGAGCGCGTTGCTGGCAAAGTTTAGTAGCACTTGCTGAACGCGGATGGCGTCGCCGTTGATCAGGGCAGGAATGTGGCGATCAATCTGCGCATGCCAGGACAAGCCTTTTTCCGTTGCTTTGGGCGACAGCAAGCCGCTGATCGTCTCAAAAACGTGGGCCAGCGCAAAATCCGAGTGCTCCAGCGTAATCCGGTCGGCTTCGATTTTTGAGAGGTCAAGAATATCGTTAATCAGCGCCAGCAAATGGTTGGCGGCTTGCCCGGCCTTGCGCAGACGATCGGCTTGTCGTGGCTCGTGAATGTCCTTTTGCAATAACTGATTCAGCCCAATCACGGCATTCAACGGGGTGCGGATTTCATGGCTCATATTGGCCAGAAAAGCACTCTTGGCACGGCTCGCTGATTCGGCGTGTTCGGCACGCGCCTCAAGCGATTCATTCAAGGTGTGAATTTCCATGTTGGCCCGCTGTAACTCATTAGTGCGCTCGGTGACCAGTACCGAGAGTTCGTGGCGGTGCTGCTCCAGCTCAAGTGCCAGTTTTTTGCGCTCGGTAATGTCTTCCTTGATCGCCAGGTAGTGGGTGATTTCTCCGTCCGGGCGACGCATTGGCGAAACCAGTTCGGATTCGGTGTAAAACTCGCCTGTTTTGCGCCGATTGATCATTTCGCCACGCCATGATTCGCCCTCGGCAAGCGCTCGCCACATGCTCCTGTAGGTTTCGACGGGCGTTTGGCCAGAGGAAATAATGCGCGGGTTTTGGCCAATCAACTCCTCGCGCTGATAGCCGGTGGTACGTACAAAGGCCTCGTTGATGTACTCGATTTCCGGCACCAGGTTGGTAATCATGATGCTTTCCTGGCTCTGCTCTACTGCCTGGGATAGTTTGCGTAAGCGCTCTTCATCGGCGTGTTTTTGCGTGATGTCCTTGCCTGAACCGAGGGTGCCGATAATCCTTCCCTGGGCGTCCTTGATCACCGCGTTGCTCCAGCCGATCAAACGCTCGGCGCCGTTGCGGGTGATGATCTTGTTCGCGAAATATTCCGCCCCTTCTATCTCGCCACTCATTATCTGCAAAAACACCGGGTAGACCCGCGTCCTGCCTTCCGGTTGCGGCAGGCAGGTCTCAAACCAGTTCTTGCCGATCAGATCATCTGAAGACCACCCCAGCAGGCGGCAACCGGCAGCATTGATCATGCTCACATTGCCGTCGGGGTCGAGCGCCACCATCATGGTTTGGGTTGTGGCCAGATAGCGTTTGGCCATCTCCGCTTCGATTTTTGCCGAATTTTGCGCTTCGGTTAGTGCGCTGATGTCATGCAAGGTCAGGGCAAGGCCAGTCTGCTGCTCGCCTTCGTAATAGGGGCGGGAAGTTGCCTTGAATGTGCAGCTTGCGGCAGCGTATTGCCGTGAAAATACAAAATCCAGCGCCTCGCCATCCAGCGCAACCTCAATATACGGGCTGATCTGGCGATAAGGCATGTCGCCCAGTACGCTGGCCAGTGACTTGCCGATGATGGCGTCTGGCAGCATGCCAAGCATTTCCGCATAGGCTGGATTGATGATCTGGTGGCATTGCGCCATATCCAGCATGACCAGCATGTCGCCGGAATGCTCAACCAGTCGTTGGTAGCGGCGTAGTTTGGCCTGCTGGTGTTCCAGCAGTTTGAAATGTTCGCTGGCGCGGTGTTGGAAGAAGGCAAGTGCCACACCCGCTGCCAGTGCGACAAAAAGCAGCAGTGCGACAAGCGTGCTGGTGGCTTTTCGCCATTCTGCAAAAATCGCTTCCGGATCGCGGGTAACCGCGATGACCGGGAGCTGATCAAGGTTCAGTTCAGGCGTCGAAACCGTATGCATGGCGACCATGCGTTGTTCTCCGGTCGCCAGTAGTTTTCCGCTGAATAAACTGAGCGGCTTGCCGCTTTCCTTGTGTTGCGTAAAGAGTGAGCCGGGAACCGCCAGCGTTTCACTGGTAATCACTTTTCCTGCGGGGAAAGCCATGATCAAGGAGCCGTCACCATGCACCAGCATTGACCACATGTCGGCGCTATAACGCGTTGATGAGAGAAGCTGGCTAAAAAACGGCACGTCAAGCGTGATCACCGCAACCCCGGCGAACGCGCCATCTTCGCCGCGTATGGCGCGTGAAATGGTGAATGTGCTGACCTTGAGCACCGTGTCAAAAAGCGGCGAAACGATCCGCAGTTGAGGGTTGTTGTTTAACTTGGCCTGGCTGAAATAGTAGCGATGAGCGAAATTCTGGCCGATCAATTCGTCCTGGTTCGCCGCCCGGATCGTTCCGCCGGCATCCAGCACCATCAAAATGTGGGTGCCGGGGAAGGCCTTGACCAGCTTCTTGATTTGGTTGGATGACTCTTGGTGGCGATTGCTCTCGGTGGCTTTGAGCGGATTGCTCAGCAAGGTATTGAGCAGGGCATCGCTGATCGCCAAGTGGCGTTCGAGAATATCGGCTGAGACAGAAGCCTGATTGGCTAAGTGAGCCTGCTCCTGGCGTTCAATCGAATCGTGACTACGCTGGATCTGGTAAGCGAAAATCGCTGCCAGAGAAAGTAGGGCGCCGATCAGGAATAGCCATTGGCTCCTGAATCTGTCTCGAATGTGGTCCATCGTTTTGCCCTGCAACGCCTTGGGGAAAAATCCGGTTTTCGGCCATTGGTGCAACTGGCTCAACGCGCTGGGTTTTTCCAAGCTTGCGGGCAGCTCCCTTGGTTTTTTGCAAACGAGCTTATGATAACAGCAATGTTTTTGCATTGTTCCCGATCTGGCTCTATTCGTCAGAGCAGCGAAAAGTTATCATTCGGGATTATTCAAGCAGCCTAGACAACAATGCGCGCTACCCTGATTGCCTTAATCCTATTTCCCGCCTTGCTTGCCGGCTGCGCAACCAGCGCTAATAAACTGAATCACAAAAATATTGCCCAGTCGGGCGCACTCAAGGTTCATCCCGGCTTGCTTGGCCAGCCGGTGCCGCCTGAGTTGCAGCAAGGTATGCGTGTTGCTTCCGACAGAAGTTTGGCGGTACCGGGTGAGGCGCCGATGCAGCTCGATTCGACCGGCTTGCGTACGCAGCGCAGTGTTTATTTCGATTTCAACAATACGGATATCAAAGCTGAATTTGATCCGGCCCTTAAATCCCATGCGCGTTATCTGGCAGCCAATCCAAAATCGCGGGTGCGGATTGAGGGTAATGCCGATGAGCGCGGTAGTGCTGGTTTTAACAATAGCCTGGCACTGAAGCGCGCCGGCAATGTCCGCCAGGCGATTATTGGCCACGGTGCCGCCGAGAAACAGGTGGTGGTCAAGTCGCTTGGTGAATCGAAGCCCAAGCTAAAGGGGCATGACGAGGAATCGTGGGCAGAGAATCGCCGCGCTGATGTCGTCTACGAGCGCGAAGAATAAATTACTTGGTCAATAAGGGGGCACGGTGAACGGACAACAACTCATTCGCTACAGTCTGTTGCTTGCCGCATTGTTTGCGACATCAGCTCAGGCTTTTGAATTGGTGACTGCGCTGGAGGTCGCGCAGGAATTTTCTTATCAAAGTCAAAATCTGCCAACGCAGCGCGCCCGAACCCGGGCGTTTGCTACGCCGAATCCCGAGGCGCCGCTGATTGAAGTGGTGCAGCCACAGGTCTTGAGCGGCGTTCGCCCGCCCTTTCCGGTTGAGTTGCGTTTTGTGGCGCGCCCCGGTTCGCAGATTGACCCAGGGACGCTCAAGGTTCGCTACGGCATGATGGGTATTGATTTGACCGATCGTATCCGTAAAGGGGCGAGCGTTACGCCTGATGGCCTGAGGGCCGATAAAGTCGATATTCCAAACGGCGATCACCGCTTGACGGTGCGCATTGCCGATTCTGGTGGCCATGTTGGCGAGAAAGAAATTCGCATTAAAGTTGGGGATTGAGATGAATTTATTGAGCCGCCCGGCCTTGGCCTGTTCCTTGGTTATCACCGCCTTGCTTGCCGCCTGCGCCAGCGAACCGCCCGCGCCGCCACCCAAGGATAAGGTTGGTTACCTCGACACGACCTCATTTGACCGTGGCTTGTCGAGTTCGCTCAATGCCGACTTGGAAGTGATTGAGATTCCGGTGACTGACCGGATGTCACCGGTGGCGATTCCGGACCGACTCAACAAGTGGTTGTCTGCGGTCGACGCCAACGGCGGCAATATTCAGGTCAAACAAATGCCTGACGAGCAAAATGGCAAGCAGCGCGGTTTTCCGATTGCGGTGATCGGTCTGGCGATTGAGGTGGTACGCATGTTGCGCGGCACGCCTGAGGAAAGAATGTACAAGCCTGCCGCCAATTACGACGCCGATATTATGGTGCGTCAAGGCCCGGGTGGTGAGCGCATCATTGATCGCGTTGTGCTTAAGCGCCGCGCCGCACCCTGATCAGGGCTGGCCGAGATTGATCACCTGAACCCGGCGATTTAGCGCACTGTAAGGTTCATTCGCCACGGCCAACTGGTTGCGCCCCATGCCTTCCACCGACAACCGTTGGGCGGCAATGCCGTGTTGGTTGGATAAGTAATTGGCGACTGACTGGGCGCGCTGGCGTGACAGCGTCTGGTTGTAGGCATCGCCCCCCTTGGCATCGGTATGCCCAACCAGCTTGATCCGTGCATTTTGCAGGCTGGCATGGTTGAGCGCCTGACCCAGGTTGTCGAGTACGATCCGGGCGTCCGCTGAAAGTAGCGCCGAGGCGTATTCGAAATTAACTTCAAGATCGATACTGGGCGCTGCTACGTTTTGTGGCTCAGCCGTTTCCACCGTCACGCCACGCCAGCCGCGTGTTCTCCCCTGACTAGCCGGGGCGGGGGCGGATAAACGTTCGACGATCTGCTCGGCGTTCGGTTTGCGGCTGCCGCTTTCCTGTGCGGACAGCGAGAAGGCCAGCGTGCCGAGGAGAATGACTAATCCACGTTGTGCGATAAGTTTCATTGCGGCAATTCCTTTGAAAAATTGAGCATTATTTGGCGTCGACCGTAAGCAATGGCAAAACCATTGCTTCAATGCGACGGTTGCCTGCGCCATCCGCCGGTCGTGTCGCGAAAGCGCGCCGGAATTCGCTTAAATAGGCCCGGTCATCCTGCATTTTGGGTATTTCGCCAAAAAATAGTGGGCTGGCACTGGCGACGATGACGATGGATTCCTGGCCAAATGGTGGGCCAATGCGATAGTGGGGCCGCCCCTCCTGACCACCGCCCAGCGTGACCCGGCTGCCCGGTGCCAGCGGTCGTCCGGACGGGCCACCTGGCCAATGGAGTTGAACTACATCACCGCCGGCCTGGAGGTAGGTGACGTAGAGATAGGCAGGAAAATCTGGCGTCGTCAGCGCAATGCCGAGTGAAGTGCCAGCCTTGAATATGCCGTCGTCAGTGCCTTGCAGTTGGGCGTTCAAACCACGTCGTGCAGCAAGTGCGCTCTTGAAATTAAGCTCAATCTCACACTGTGGCCAAGGCAGCTTGCCTTGTTTGGAGCAGCGTTGTGCGACCGGCCGGGGATCGAGTTTGAGCGGTGCAAGCGGGGCGGGGGCGGGGGCCTGCACTTGAATTGGCGCCGAGGTGGGCAACGGGCTTGGCGCGGCGGACAGAACTGGCGGGGTAACAGCTATTTGGGCTTCCAGCGGTGCCGGGGGCGGCAAGTCAATAACATAGGCGCGGTCTACTTTCAGGGCAGAGTAGGCGCGGTAGGCAACCCAGACATAGCCACCATCACCCCAATCGGTATCCCACGAATTCATTAGGCGGAAGGCTTGCAAACGATCGTCGTAGCCAACGGCGACCATGACATGCGGATAGTCACGATCCGCGCGATCATCAAAAACAGCATTGCCGCGCAGGCGATCGAACGATTTGGGCAAGTTGAGCACGACGATGACCGGGTGCCCGTTGAAAATTTGCGCCTTGATCGCATCAAGATCATCCGTATCCAGCCGGCTCCAGTTGCGAATCCGGAAATTGCTGGCGGCGCGCTTCTGCTCGCTGTTCGGTAGCTGGCTGCAATCGCTTGCCTGATAAGGGAAATCACGCATCGGCACGACGCCTTCGTCACGCATCAGCGTCAGGGCATCCATGATGCTGGTCGGTTTGGTGCACTGACCAGCGTTGAGTCGGTTGAAGATATAAGCGGGACTCAGCGCCGCGCTTGCATCAAGGCGCTCGACCCCGGCCGGGCCGGCCGCGTAATAGCTGCGTGCGGCATAAGCAACGGCCCAGGCGGTGCATGAACTGAAATCGCCCTGGTCGCCGGGCTTTGGCATGCGACTTGATAGATCGACCGCCTCGGGGAGGAATCCCCGTGCTCTCTGAACTTTGGGAACCGAGCGATAGGCCGCTTCAGGTTCGGCGAGAAAACCCATCGCCCGGCTTTTTTCTGCGGCTAGCGCGCTGGTGGTTAGCAGGACACCCAGGAGCATTGCGACTAAATTTTTTGGAGCAGATTTTGGGGGCATGACCACGCGTCTCCAAGGCTGACGATTTGCGCCCAAAAGCAAAATTGCTCTGGGTAATCGTATTGATTTTAACCTGAATGAATAACGAGTTCCGAGTCTGTCTGTATTGAGACGCAAGGCAATTGCATGAAGGTGAAATAAGCCCTTGCCCGGCTCGCGGAGGGCTGGGGCGGCTTCCCTGACCGCAGCACTCATACAGTTACCCATGTTGAGCGATTGGGTGATCAACAACAGCGCCAAATCAAGCTATCGTGATAGTATCGCCCGGTTCAAAAATCACCATTTTCCCGAATAAATTCAACGCCGGACGGCCCAACGTCAGCCAGCGGCAAGCCAGAAAACGGAGGAGGCCATGCTAGTCAGTCACGAACGCGAAAAGATGATTAACGCCATCGTCTACTTCGCAAATCACACCCGCCATCTCGGCAAAATAAAGCTGTTCAAACTGCTTTACCTGCTTGATTTCGAACATTTTCGCCAAACGGGCCGCAGTGTGACCGGGCTTGATTATCGCGCATGGAAATTCGGGCCGGTGCCCGTGGCGCTTGAACAAGAATGGGAAGAGCCAGAGCCAGATATGGCCGAGGCTATCCGCATTGAGCCAGAACGGGTGATCAACTACGTGCGCGAGACCGTTGCCGCGCAGATCGTGTTTGATGACAGCCATTTCAGCAAGCGCGAGTTGCGCATCATGGCCGCCCTGGCCGAGCAATACCGGGAAGAGCTTTCATACCGAATGATTGATGTTACCCACGCCGAAAACGGTGCTTGGGCGCGCGTCTGGAACAGCGGCCAAGGCTTTGATCAGCCGATTGATTACGCCCTGTCGCTGCGCGACGATGACCCGCATCGCGCTACCATCCTTGAATTTGCCCGTGAGCATCAGGCGCTAATCCACACTGCACGGGGCTAATCCATGCCCGTAATTTTGCTTGCTTCGCCGGGGCAGATTTTTCGGCATACTCGCTATTACCACGACGCAACGGGCTGGCATACCAAATATCTTCTGGTGCTGGCTGCCGATACCAACGACATCGTCTATCGCCTGCTCACCAGTCGCGCTCATGCCCGACCGGAAGCGCCGCCCTGCTATCACGGCGACCCTTACCCGGGCTTCTCTCTCGGCCTGCTCGGCGGTTCGCTGAGCGCCAAAAGCTGGCTGGATTTGCGCCGCCAGGATGATTACGACTACCGGCAATTTGCCGCCGACCTTACTGGTGGTTTGGTAACACCGGAAACTAATTTGCCGCATCCACTGCTTTGCGCAGCACTTGATTGCGCTGCCAATGCCGACGACACCAGCCAACAGCAAACTCGCCTGATGCGCGATCAACGGGCACGGCTGGGCTGCATATGAACAAACTATGGAATTAAATATGCCGAAGTCAAATGCCACTCTTAACAAACAAGCTAAGCGAAAAATAACCCAGGAAAAAATTGCTGCTCCAAAGTTGATTTCACTGTTTAGTGGCGGCGGCGGACTAGATTTAGGTCTGGAGGCAGCGGGTTTCGAAACAATTTTTGCAACGGATATTGATTACCATAGTTGCTTGACGCTACAGGCAGGTAAAGCCAAAGCGGCAGAACTTGGTCTGCCGTTTTTGCAGTCGGCCAAAATTATGCAATCCGATATATTAGAGCTTACACCCGCTGAAATAATGAAAGTGGCCGGCGTGCGCTCAGGCGAGGTTGACCTTTTGGCAGGAGGGCCACCATGTCAGGCTTTCAGCATTTTCGGTCGGCGTCAAGGTGAAAATGATCCGAGAGGAAAGCTTTATCGCGAATATTTGAGGATATTGGCCGAAGTTAGGCCCAAAGCGTTTATCTTTGAGAATGTTTTCGGCCTACTCACGATACACGGCGGTGATACTTTTAGGGAGCTTTGCACTCAACTTGAATCACCGGGTGATGATGTTAAATATACGTTATCGGTCTTTCGCTTAAATGCCGCTGACTATGGTGTTCCCCAATTTCGAGATCGCGTTTTCATTATTGGCAGCCGAGATGGCAAGAAAATTGATGGTATTCAATCGATATGTGCGCGGACTTCAGATAGCGGCAACGGCCTGAACTACAGAACTGTCGCTGATGGCTTGAGAAACATCCCGCCGTTGGGGGAAAAACTGTCCAACCACACAAGCCGCAATCACAGCGAGCGAATTATTGAACGCTACCGTTCCCTAAAATTCGGAGAACGAGACCCGAAGACTAGGATTAACAAATTGAACCCTGAGCGCCCTAGCTACACCATTATCGTGGGTTCAGATAAAGGTGGCGGGAAGGGCCATGTTCACCCCCATGAACCCCGCGAAGTTTCGCCCCGTGAGTCAGCAAGGATGCAAACCTTTCCAGACTGGTGGGCATTTTCTGGCACATCGCGGCATCCAATTCGTCAAGTCGGAAATGCCGTCCCACCCATATTGGCTGCAATGATTGGCCGTGAGTTAATGTCAGAATTTTTTGGTGGCAACCGCAAATCGCTGAGGGCCGTTGTAAACCTGCTCGGACAAGAACACTTGTTTAAGGAAAATATCGATGCCTTATAACAGTTGGACAAAAATTGACAATGGTCGTGAAGGTCTTTGGGATTTGGATGTTTGGCTAGGAGTCATTCAAATCGTATCGCGCCATGAAGGTGAGCCTGTTTACGATGAATACGCTTCCATTTATAAAGAACTTGAAGAGAGGTTCCCTGGAAAAGGCTGGAAAAAATACGATACAGATGCAGCAGGTGCAAAACAATTTAGACCATTGTTTCGCGATTACGCAAAGCCGTGGACAAACACAGCAACCGTCCGCTTCGATGACCAAAAATTTACTCTGACAAATTTAGGCCGGCGATTGGTTTCTGGCGAAATTGGACCGTCAGAGGTCTTCAAAAAGTTTCTGAATGATTGGTCTGACGGTGGTGAACGGCCATTTCAAATTCTCGCAAGCGCCATCCTCGCTGCCGACCAACCGCTTAATCTTCGGGATTTTTATTTTGGGGTAATGCGCGAATATCGCCTTGGTGACGACATTCGCGAAAAGCTTATTGTCGCGCGAGCAGAAACGGGTGGCATGGAAGGCACTGATGAGAGAAGGTTAAAGCTACTTCTGCGAATATTGATGTATTCAGGTGCCATTTCCGAAGTTAATAGTGGGTACTGGATTGCCTGGGACAAAGAACAGCTCCGAAATCTTGCTGGGAGAAGTTCTGTGAAAGGTGTTGTCCTAACTAGCGATAGTTTACAGAAGCTACCAACAGTCGTTAGCCAAGACTCCCTATCCGCGGGGCTTCGCATTGATGGTAGACAATTCGGCTTTGTTGCAGCGGCACTGCTGGCAAAACGTTTCCTCATCCTCACCGGTCTTTCAGGCTCCGGTAAAACCAAGCTGGCCCACGCATTTGCCGCGTGGATTACTGAATCTGACGCGCAGTATCGCGTTGTCGCCGTAGGCGCTGATTGGACCACCAACGAAAACCTGCTGGGCTATCAGGATGCACTGCGCCCGGAGATTTACCGGAAACCTACCAACGGTGCGCTGGATTTGATGTTGCGCGCACGCGATGATTGTGAGCGGCCCTATTTCCTGATCCTTGACGAAATGAACTTGTCGCATGTCGAGCGCTATTTTGCCGACATGCTTTCTGCCATCGAATCCGGTGAATCTATCGCCTTGCATTCGGCGACAGAAAACTTGCCCGGTGGCGATGGTGTCACGCTGACCGTGCCAGCCCGACTTGAATTGCCCAAAAACCTGTTCATTGTTGGCACGGTGAATGTGGATGAAACCACCTATATGTTTTCGCCGAAGGTGCTGGACCGCGCTAACGTGATCGAGTTTCGTGCCACGGCAGGACAGATTGGTGCATTCATGGACAGTCCGCAGCGGATTCGCATGGAAGCGCTGGCGCACAAGGGTGCTGCTTACGGTACGGCTTTTGTGGCTGCGGCATCGGGCGATGCTCCCTTGTTAGCAGATTTGCCTGTGACAATTCACGAAAACGGCGCGCAATGCGCGGACGAACTGAAGGTGCGGCTGGTGGAAGCGTTCACGGCACTTTCTCCTATCGGTGCGGAATTCGGCTTTCGCACGGCCTTTGAGATTTCGCGCTTTGTGGCCTTCCATGCCGTGTTGACCGGCCCCGGTTGGAAATTCAGCGATGCATTAGATGCGCAGGTGTATCAAAAATTAATGCCCAAACTGCACGGATCAGAACGACGCCTCGGGCCGGTGTTGAAGGCGCTGGAAGCTTTTTGTATCGCGCATGAATGCACCACCAGTCTGGTAAAAATCCGGCGCATGCAGGACCGCCTGAAAGATGGCTTCACGAGCTTCGCTGAGGCGTAAGTCGCCGTGTCCTCAAGCGCAATACTTGAATTCATTGACCCGCAGGGCGCATGTGTCGCACAGCTCAAGCTGTTCGCCTTCGACGCAACGCCGGTGGCCGTTCCCAGCTTGCTCTGCCTCGACCCGGCTATTGCTCGCGAGCAAGGCGAAGAGCCGGTTCAGCTTATCGAAGGTGCGCGTTACGAATATGAGTTTGAGGGTGCCGGTTCTGCTTCTTTTCGACTGGATGTTGCCGGTGGTGAGCCAGGTCGGCTAATCGAGAGCAGCCGACTGGAAGGCCGCGCCCATAGTGGTTTTTTGATACCGGGGCTGAATACGGGGCGTTTGGCGTTGGTGGTGCGCGACGCTAACGAAATTGCTCTGGGCACGGCTGCTGTCGAGGTTCGTTCGCGCAAAATCGGTTATCGCAACGATTACCGGCTGATGCTGGAAGATATTACGGAACGCTGCATTGACCTGTTGCTGGATTTGCGCGCCCCGACCGCCTTACGCGCCGCGCCTGACCCCGGCCATACGCCACGTACGTTGGCGCAGCGTTTTGCTTTCTTGAAAGCACTGCTGGGCTCGCCCCAATTTCAAAATGCGCTGCATCGTGTCGCCAGCCATCCGCACCAGCGCTGGGAGCCAGAAGAAACCAGCATCGACACGCGTCGCGGCTTTCGTGCCAATGCACGGAGTTTACGTGAATTGGCACGCGCACCGCGCCGCGTACCGTTACCGGATATGCACCCGTTGGCCGCTAGTGTGCGCTCATTGCCCGAGCGGATTTCGCTCTACCGCAATGTGCAAACCGAGGACACACCAGAAAACCGTTTTATCAAATTTGCGCTGCAAAGTTTTTCCGGCTTTCTCGCGCTAATGCGGCAGCGCTTGGATGAGGCCGGCGCGAACGATGTTCGCTTGCGCCGCGAGTTGGGGATGTTGAGCAATCAATTGGATGGCGCCCTGAATGCGGATGTGTTTCGCGGCGTATCGCCACCCGATATGTTGCCGCTGGGAAGCCCGGTACTCCAGCGCAAGGAGGGCTATCGCGAGATTTATCAAGCCTGGTTGCGTTTCGATATGGCGGCGCGGCTGGTTTGGCAGGGTGGCGACGATGTGTATGGCGCAGGCCAGCGTGACATTGCGACGCTTTACGAATATTGGGTATTTTTCAAGTTGCTGGATATTGTGACCGGCGTATTTCAACTGGATTGCCCCGCAGCCGAACAGTTGATGGAGGAAACGGCCGATGGTTTTGGTCTCAAGCTCAAATCTGGCGAGCAGTTGGGCTTTGAGGGGGTGACTTTTGCCGGGGCACGGCCCCTGCGCGCACGCTTTAGCTACAACCGCAGTTTTACGCGTAATACAACCCCGAGTGTGTCTGGCTCATGGACGGAGCGAATGCGACCGGATTACACGGTCAGCTTGTGGCCGGCTGATTTTCGCGCTGACGAGGCGGAAGCACAGGAGCTAATGGTGCATGTTCACTTTGATGCGAAATACCGCATCGACAGCATTGATCAGCTATTCGGGCGCGATGATGCCGAGTTGGATACGGCTGGCGTGGCGGCAGAACTGAGTGAAGAGAAGCGCGAGCAAAAGTCCGGGCGCTACAAGCGTGCCGACTTGTTGAAAATGCACGCCTACCGCGATGCTATTCGTCGCACGCAAGGCGCCTATGTGCTTTATCCGGGTGATATGTCGCAGCGCTGGCAGGGTTACCACGAAATACTGCCAGGGCTTGGTGCCTTCCCGATCAAACCAGGCAATGGCGATGTAACGCTTGCCCAATTTGTCCGCGACATCGTCACTCACGCCTGTGATCGAGCGACGGTACGCGAACGGCAGAGTTATCACCAATATCAAGTCCAGGAAGCGCCAGCCACCTATAGGGTGATGCACCAATTACCAGAAAGGAATGCGGTTCACCGCCGTGCCCCGCCGCTGGCGGAAACCCATGTGCTGATAGGCTGGTACAAGGACAAGGCGCATCTTGAGTGGATACAGAAGTCGAAACGCTACAATTTTCGGATGGGTAAAACCCCGGGGTCTCTGCACCTGAAGCCTGAAGTTTCTGGCGCTGCCTATTTGCTGTTGCACAGCTATCGCGGAGCAACCAGTTCAACTCTCTTTCAAATTGTCAAAGCGGGGCCCCGCGTGTGGTCTAAAGAGCAATTGGTGAAAGACGGCTATCCCAGCGAGCCATCGCAACCGTTCTATTTGATTTATGACGTCGTGCCGGCCGATGGTTTTGAGGGCTACGAATGGGATTACCGCAAACTCCCTGAGCGGCTAAATAACCACCAATCGGCGGAGCCGCAAACCATTGCGTTGGATGCGCTGATGGCGGTCGCTGGGCGAAATCTACTGCTTGGGTAATAGCATTCAGCTTTGAAATGTAAAAAGCAGCCCCTTCATTTGTATTTCAAGTCCAACTTTGCCTACCACCGGTCATCCTTTGCCCATCAAACAACCCTATCGCGGTCGTTTCGCCCCTTCGCCAACCGGCTCTCTGCACTTCGGTTCATTGGTTGCGGCAGTTGCTAGTTTTCTCGATGCTCAGGCACACGGCGGTGTCTGGCTGGTGCGCATGGAGGATGTTGATACGACACGCAATGTGCCGGGGGCGGCGGACGACATTTTGCGGACGCTGGAGGCATTTGGCTTCGCGTGGGATGGCCCGGTGCTTTGGCAAACTACCCGCGGCGAGGTTTATGGCGAGGCGCTGGAACGCTTGAAACTGGCGGGTTTGGCTTATGGCTGCGCCTGTTCACGCAAGGAAATTGCCGACAGTGCCAGTCTGCCGGCGCTGGACGGCGGGCTGGTTTATCCCGGAACCTGCCGCGCCGGCATGGCTGAAGGCCGTACTGCACGGGCCTGGCGCCTGCGCGTTGGTAGCGAAGAAACAGTTTTTGAAGATCGATTACAAGGGCGTATCAGTCAATTGCTTGAGCGTGATGTCGGGGATTTTGTCTTGCGCCGGGCCGACGGTCTTTTCGCTTACCAGTTGGCGGTTACGGTCGACGACCATTTTCAGGGGGTTTCCGAGATCGTCCGTGGTGCTGATTTGTTGGCTTCGACGCCGCGCCAGATCTGGCTACAGCGCTGCCTTGGCTATGCCACGCCAAGCTATGCTCACCTGCCGGTTGCCGCTAATGCGGCGGGTGAAAAACTCTCTAAACAAACGCGAGCACTGGCGCTTGATAGCGGGCGGGCGGCTGAGTTGTTGGTTGATGCCTTGCGTTTTCTCGGGCAACCGGTGCCGCTGGAATTGTCACGGGCGACGATCAGCGAAGTCTGGCTTTGGGCGCGGGCGCATTGGTCATTTGCCGCCATTCCCAGGTGCCCGCTCATTCCTCTCGATTAGTCCCCGGGGTCTCTTCATCGGCGCGCCAGTGACGCGGCCCGTAGCCGGTCATGCCAACCAGCACCCGAACAATCCCGTAACTTAGCCAGCGCAGAAAGCGTGAGTGAAATGGCTGGTTTTTGAACTCGTCAGGGAGAATTTCACGGGCACCATCGCTAATTGCCTGCTTGATACTTTGCCGCAACTCACCGGCAAATTTCCGGTCACGTACGACGAGATTGGCTTCCTTGGCCAATAGCAGGCTGAACGGGTCAATATTGGATGAACCAACGGTCGCCCATTCGCCATCAATCACCGCCACCTTGGCGTGCATGAAACTTTTTTCATATTCAAAAACCTGGATCTGGTTTTCTAGGGCGGCGCTGTAGAGCGTTTGCGTGGCAAAGCGCAGCAAGTGATGGTCAGTCTTGCCCTGCAATAACACGGTAATTCGCACGCCACGTTTGGCGGCGGCATAAATGGCGCGGCCAAAGCGGATGCCGGGGAGAAAGTAGGCGTTGGCGATCAGAATTTCGTCGGTCGCGGCTTCGATTGCCGCAATATAGGCGTGCAGGATGTCGTTGCGGTGACGAATATTGTCGCGAATCAGAAAGGCCGCCGACTGGCTGCCCGCCTCGCTGTTGTGAGACGGCATTGGCGGACTGAGGCGAAAGCGGCGCTTGAAGTTGGCCCAGGAAACAATTTCCCACATCCGTCGTACGGCATGGTGAACCTGGCGCAGCGTTGGCCCTTCGAGCCGCACCGCGTAGTCGTAACGCGGGCGCATGTCTGGCGGCGCGTTGTTGTCATCGACAATGTTGATGCCGCCAATAAAGGCTACCCGCGCATCTATCACCACCAGCTTGCGGTGCAGGCGGCGCAAGCGATGGCGGCGGATCAGGAAACGGCCGATTTCTGGCCGGTAGAGCATGGCACGCACACCCCATTCGCTGAGTCGGGGTAAAAAATCCTGAGTGAAATTACGTGCCCCAAAGCCGTCGACCGTAACATTCACCACCACCCCGCGTGCCGCGGCCCGGCACAGTGCGCCGGTGATTTCATGGCCAATGTCGTCATCGGCAAAGATATAACTTTCGAGATAAATCTCAATCTGCGCCGTCTCGATTTCAGCCAGCAAGGCCGGGAAATATTCGTTGCCCGAATTGAGCAAGGTCACCCGGTTGCCCGGCAAAAACTCAGCCGGCATGCTGCGTCAGATAGGCCGAAAGGGCCGCGTGATCAGAAATGCTCGACCACGGCTGGCCGAAGTGAACTTCCGTATTGATCACATCAAAGCCGCGCACATAAACGCGGTCGAGACGGAACATCGGCAGCGCCGCCGGAAAGCTGCGCACCGGTAGGCCCCGGCTATTGCTGAACACTTCACGCAGGTCCAGGCTTTGCGCCAGTTGGTCGCCGGCGTGATTGCGCCAATCATTGAAATCGCCGGCGATAATCAGTGGCGCATCCGGCTCTGCCATTTTTTCAAGGTAATTGGCCAGCGCGCTCATCTGCTTGCGCCGCGAATAGCCAAACAGCGAAAGATGGACGCAGACGCAATGCACCGCCGGGCCTTTTGGCAATTCGATCCGGCAATGCAGCATGCCGCGCTTCTCGAACTGCAAATGCGTGACATCCTGATTATGGCTATGCAAAATTGGAAAGCGCGACAGGATGGCGTTGCCGTGGTGCCCGTGGTCGTAAACCATGTTGCAGCCATAAGCCGAAGCCTGCCAGACATCCTCGGCGAGAAACTCGTGTTGCGGTGAACACGGCCAGTTGTCGTGATTTTCGGCATGGCCCAAATGCAAGCCCTGCACTTCCTGCAAAAAAACAATATCCGAATTAAGCTGACGCAAGCGCTCGCGCAGCTCGTGCACCATCATCTGCCGGTTGAATTGCGAGAAGCCCTTGTGAATGTTGTAGGTCGTGATGTGCAGGGCGGGCTTGCTCATGGCGAGATCAGGAAATTGCCAGCATGCGTTCAAGCGCCAGTTTGGCCAGTTTCGCCTCATGTTCAGGCACCTTGATCGCATTGACTACCTTGCCCTCGGCCAGGTTTTCGAGGGTCCAGGCCAGATGTTGCGGGTCAATGCGCTGCATGGTCGAACACATGCAGATCGTGCTCGCCATAAACTGGACGATCTTGTTCTGCGGCAGCACCTCCCTGGCCAGGCGGTCGACCAGATTGAGTTCGGTACCAACCAGCCAGCGCGTGCCTTCCGGCGCTTCCTTGATGGTTTTGACGATGAGTTCGGTCGAGCCAACGTAATCGGACGCGGCGCAAACCTCGAAATTGCATTCCGGGTGCGAAATGACCAAGCCATCGGGGTGCTTGGCGCGGAAGGCGTCGATGTTGGATTTCTGGAACATCTGATGCACCGAGCAATGCCCCTTCCAGAGCAGGATTTTCGCGTGCCTGATCTGCGCGGGCGTCAATCCGCCAAGTTCTAGATCCGGATCCCAGACGACCATTTCGTCCAGCGCAAAACCCATCTTGTGGCCGGTCCAGCGTCCTAGGTGTTGGTCAGGGAAAAATAGTACTTTCGGGCGGCGCTCGAAAGCCCACTGGGCGATGGTGCCAGCATTCGACGAGGTGCACACGATGCCGCCATGCTCGCCGCAGAAGGCTTTCAGGTCGGCTGCCGAGTTGATGTAGGTGACCGGCGTGACTTCTTCTTCGGCATTCAGCACCGTCTTCAGCTCGCGCCAGCAGCGTTCGACCTTGGCCAGGTTGGCCATGTCGGCCATCGAGCAGCCGGCGGCCAGATCCGGCAGGATGGCGATCTGGTGCGGCGCGGTCATGATGTCGGCGACTTCAGCCATGAAGTGCACGCCGCAGAAAATCACGTATTCGGAATCCGTTTGCGAGGCGAGACGCGAGAGTTTGAGCGAGTCACCGGTCAGGTCGGCGTGTTGATAAACGTCGGCGCGCTGGTAGTGGTGACCAAGGATGACCGCCTTTTTGCCCAACTTGGCGCGGGCGATACGAATTCTTTCCTGGCAGGCCTCGTCCGACATTTTGTTGAACGAATCGAAGGCGATGGTTGCTGTTTGCATGCTGTTCTCTGAAATTTAAGTGGTTTGTCGCTTAGCCCTGATGCCAGGGCAGGCCGGCTTTGCGCCAGCCGTTGATCTTGTTGCGCTGGCCATTGGCATCCTTGTCGCCCTCGAATCCCTCAAGGACATTGAAACAATCGCCGTAGCCATTTTCTGTGGCAAGTCGAGCCGCGCCATCCGAACGAACCCCGCTGCGGCAAATGAAGAAGACCAGGGATTCGTGATCGACCTGACGCTTCAGTTCGGCAAGAAAGTGAGGGTTGCGCACTCCGCCGGGGTATTGATTCCATTCCATCTCGATTGCGCCGGGGATGCGCCCGACCCAATCCCATTCGGCACGGGTGCGGACATCAACTAGTTTTGCCCCTGGCGCCAACTGCAGAAGCTCATACGCTTCCTGTGGGGTCAGGGCGCCTTCATAGGGCAATTCAAGCGCCTTGGCGCGGGCCTGCGACAGGCGGAGGATTTCAGTTAACTTTCCCATAATCATTGGCTGCTAAAATTTCAGGCTAATAGTATAGGGCAGAGATCATGGGTCACGAGCATCACCATCACGCACCGCTTGCGGCCACTGCAGCAGACAGGGCCGTAGAAGCGCAGCGCGCAACCTGGGTCAGCGTGGCGGTCAATTTTGTAATGACCATACTGCAGATCATTGTTGGCTACCTGGCGCACTCCCAGTCGCTGATTGCGCACGGCCTGCATTCGTTCTCTGATCTGCTGTCCGATTTTCTGGTTATTTACGCGACTCGTCAGAGTGCGCACCCGGCGGATAGCGCCCATCCCTATGGCCATGCCCGGGTTGAAACTGCCGCGACGCTGATTCTGGGCACATCGCTGGCTGTGATCGGCGGCGGTATTTTATGGGAATCCGGTATGCGCCTGCAGCACATTGAGGTCTTGCCGACGTTGGAACTATCGGCTTTGTGGGTGGCCATCGCGACGGTTGTCTCAAAAGAGGTGCTTTACCGTTACCTGATTCGCGTCGCCGAGCGTCTACGTTCGCAACTGATGATCGCCAATGCGCTGCATACGCGGGCTGACGCGGCATCGGCGCTGGTTGTGGTGGTTGGTATTGGTGGTGCCTTGCTCGGCTGGTCTTTCCTTGATCTGCTGGCCGCCGCCCTGATGGGCTTCATCATTCTGCGCATGGGGCTGGAGCTGGGTTGGGGGGCGCTGAAGGAGTTGATTGATACCGGGCTGGATGAAGTACAGGTTGCTGCAATCCGTGCCACTTTGCTGGCAACACCCGGCGTGCTGGGTTTGCACGAGCTGCGCACCCGGCGCATGGCGCATCAGGCGCTGGTTGATGCACATGTTCAGGTGAATGGCCGGATCAGTGTCTCCGAGGGACACCGGATTGCCGAGTCATCGCGAGCGCGTGTCCTGCGTGAACACCCGGAAGTGCTTGATGTGCTGGTGCATATCGATCCTGAGGATGATCTTGATCCAGACTCCGCTGCCCAACGTTTGCCCGGACGGGCGGCGTTGTTGGATGAATTACGTCCGATACTGGCCGGTTTGCCCGAGCCGGAGCGCGTACTTTTGCACTATTTGAGTGGGCGAGTCGAGGTTGATGTGTTTTTCGATCACCGATTTTTCGAGAATGGTGTGGCGCTGGAATTGGCCGAAGCCAGGCTTGCCGAGCAGCTTGGTCAGCATCCGACAATTCGTAGTATTTCGCTGAATTGCTTGGTTGCACCAAAATAGTGCAAATTGTTGGTGTTTTGCACGCCCGTGGTGCGTGAAAACTTCGGCTGACCCCGGCATGTCCTTGTGGCAAAATATAAAGCCCTGCAGAAATGTGATGGCACGTTTTCTGCTAAAAGTTCCAAGTTGTGATTTTTTTGATTCTTGCCGGTTTTGCCGGCAGCTTGTTTTCTTAGGAGATTGACGCTTATGGCAACCCCGCAAGACGTGATGAAGATGGTCAAGGAAAACGACGCAAAATTCGTCGATTTCCGTTTTACCGATACCCGTGGCAAAGAACAGCACGTCACCGTGCCGGTTTCTGCCTTTAGCGAAGACAAGTTTGAAAACGGTCACGCTTTCGACGGTTCTTCCATCGCAGGCTGGAAGGGTATTCAAGCTTCCGACATGCAACTGAACCCGGATCCGAACACTGCCTACGTTGATCCGTTCTTTGACGAAACCACCGTCGTCCTGACCTGTGACGTCGTTGATCCGGCTGATGGCCGTGGTTACGACCGTGACCCGCGCTCGATCGCCAAGCGCGCCGAAGCCTATCTGAAATCCACCGGCATTGGCGATACCGCCTATTTCGGCCCGGAACCCGAATTTTTCATCTTCGACGGCGTCGAGTGGAATGTCGACATGTCCGGCTGCTCGCTGAAGATTCACTCCGCTGAAGCGGCTTGGGGTTCTGGTGAGAAGAGCGACGGCAACGGTTCTACCGGCCACCGCCCGACCGTCAAGGGCGGCTATTTCCCGGTTCCGCCGGTCGACAGCCTGCATGACATCCGTTCTGCCATGTGTCTGACCCTGGAAGCCCTTGGTTGTCCGGTTGAAGTTCACCACCACGAAGTCGCTACTGCCGGTCAGTGCGAAATCGGTACCGTGTTCAACACCCTGGTCAAGCGTGCCGACCAGACCCAGATTCTGAAGTACGTTGTGCACAATGTGGCCCACCAGTACGGCAAGACCGCAACCTTCATGCCGAAGCCCATCGTTGGCGACAACGGTTCAGGCATGCACGTTCACCAGTCGATCTGGAAAGACGGCAAGAACCTGTTCGCTGGTGACGGCTACGCTGGTCTGTCTGAAACCGCCCTGTTCTACATCGGTGGCATCATCAAGCACGCCAAGGCGCTGAACGCGATTACCAATCCGGGTACCAACTCCTACAAGCGTCTGGTTCCGCATTACGAAGCACCGGTCAAGCTGGCTTACTCGGCCAAAAACCGTTCTGCTTCGATTCGTATCCCGTTTGTTGCTTCGACCAAGGCGCGTCGTATCGAAACCCGTTTCCCGGACCCGATCGCCAATCCGTACCTGTGCTTTGCTGCGCTGCTGATGGCCGGCCTGGATGGTATCCAGAACAAGACCCATCCTGGCGATCCGGCTGACAAGAACCTGTACGATCTGCCGCCGGAAGAGGATGCAAAGATCCCGACCGTCTGTGCTTCCCTCGAAGAAGCTCTGGCTAATCTGGACAAGGATCGTGAGTTCCTGACCCGTGGTGGTGTCTTCTCCAACGACTGGATCGATGCTTTCATCGCCCTGAAGATGGACGAAGTTAACAAGGTGCGCATGACCACGCATCCAGTTGAGTTTGATCTGTACTACTCCTGCTAATTAGTCGGGTAGTTGCAACAAGGGGCGGGGATTTTTCCCGCCCTTTTTTTGTCTACCGCAAGGCTTGCCGTACGTTAAACTGAAATGCTTAATCTGGAATTGATGCTGATGACACGCTTGACCCATGCCTTGTTGCTTGCCGCGTTTGCCCTGCCGGCGACGGCACAAACCATCTACAAATGTACGGATGCTGGCGGTGGCACCTTGATCTCAAATACCAAGGTGGATAAAAACTGCAAGGCGGTGGCCAGTAGTCCGGAGTCATCAATGCCGGCGCCAAAGGCCCGTTCGGCGAGTTCCGGTGCGGCGGCTAATCCGTCACCAGCAGGCTTCCCACGGATTCAGGAAGATACCCAGAAGGCGCGGGATACGGATCGGCGAAGGATTCTTGAGCAGGAGCTGGCGGGGGAGTTGCGCAATCTTGACCAAGCCAGGAAAGATCTGACAGAGCAGGAATCGATACGTGGCGGCGATGATAAAAACGCCCTGAAAGTCCAGGATCGTTTAGTGCCTTATAAAGAACGTGTTGCCCAGCACGAGCGGAATATTCAAGCGGTGCAGAAGGAATTGGGGAATCTGCGTTAGTTGTTAGAGGGCGCTGCGGCGCCCTTGGTTTTGCTAAAAACTACCGACTAATAACTAATTACTTATTTTCACCTTATACCAGGCCGCGTAAAGCGCTGGCAGAAAAAGCAAAGTTAGGGCGGTGGCGACAATCAGTCCGCCCATGATGGCAACCGCCATCGGCCCGAAGAAATCATTGCGCGAGAGCGGAATCATTGCCAGTACGGCGGCTGCAGCGGTCAGCACAATCGGCCGAAAGCGGCGCACGGTTGATTCGACAATGGCTTCCCAGCGCGGTTTGCCAGCCGCCATATCCTGTTCGATTTGGTCGACCAGGATGATCGAATTGCGCATGATCATGCCAAACAGGGCAATCGTGCCGAGCAGGGCCATGAAGCCAAAAGGTTGGCGGAAAACGAGCAGGAAGAGCGCAATGCCGATGATGCCGAGCGGTGCGGTGAGCAAGACCATGATCACGCGCGAAACGCTTTGCAGCTGAATCATCAGGATGGTGACAACGGCGAGCAGGAAGATCGGGATGCCGGCCATCACCGAACTCGATCCTTTGGCGGATTCTTCGACTGATCCGCCGGTGGCGATCTGATAACCGGCGGGTAGCGCCGACTGGATTTTGGCAATGTCCGGCTCAAGGCGGCTGACCAGGGTGGCCGGTTGGGTTTTGCTGTACAGGTTGCCGCGCACGGTGATCGTCGGCAGGCGGTCGCGGCGCCAGATCAGGCCCGGCTCAAAGCTGTAATTGATCCGGCCAATCTGGCTTAACGGGACACTGCGGCCACTGCGCGTCGGGATCGCCAGGTCGGGCAGGGCGGCCAGGTGGCTGCGTTCAAAACGGTCGCCGCGCAGCATCACCTCAATGGTTTTCTCGCCCTCGCGGTAGCTGGTTACGGTTAGTCCGTTGAGCGACATATTGAGCAAGCTGGCGAGATCCTGGCCGGAAACACCAAGCAGGCGCGCCTTGTCCTGGTCGATCTCGATCTCGGCTACTTTCGAGAGTTCGCTCCAGTCGAAATGGATGTTCGATATTTCACCGTTGCGTTGCATGGCAGCAGAGATTTCGCTGGCAAACTTGCGCAGGGTACTGATGTCCTCACCGGAAACCCGGTATTGAATCGGATAGCCAACCGGCGGGCCATTTTCGATGCGGGCAATATTGGCACGTACACCTAGCGGCTCATTTTCGTAGTGTTTTATCAGTCGACCGCGCAAGGCTTCGCGGGCTTCAACGCTGCGCGCCAGGATGACAAACTGACTGACATTGCTGGCTGGTAATTGCTGGTCAAGGCCAAGGTAATAGCGCGGCGAACCGGCGCCGACGTAGGTGATGTAATGCGCGTGCTGGTCGAATTCGGCCCTATCCTTATCCAGCCATTTTTCGAGTTTGACCGATTCGGCATCGATTGACTGGATCGACGCGCCTTCCGGCAGACGCAATTCAACATTCAGTTCAAGCCGGGTTGAATTGGGAAAAAATTGCTTTTGAACTTTGCCCATGCCGACGATGGCCAGCGCGAAGAAGATCAGCGTGGTGGCAATCACCAGCCAGCGGTGAGTGACGCACCAGCTGACCAGTTGCCGAAAACGGCTGTAAAAGGGCGTGCCATAAACGTCGTGATCTGCGCCGTGCTGCAGTCCGCCGAGACCGAGTTTTTCGAGTCGGGCGGCCAGTGCCGGCAGGCGACGTTCGATGATGCCGGGTTGGCGCGGTGCACGCGGATTGGGCAACAATTTGTAGCCGAGCCAGGGAATCGCGACGACCGCAGCCAGCCAGGAAATGAGCAAGGCAGCGGCGTTGATCTGGAAGAAAGCAAAGGCGTACTCACCGGTAGATGATTTGGCGAGCGCAATCGGCAGAAAGCCAGCGACCGTAACCAGCGTGCCGGAAAGCATCGGGCCGGCAGTGCTGGTGTAGGCAAACGAGGCGGCGCGGGTGCGTTCCCAGCCTTGCTCCATTTTCACCCACATCATTTCGACGGCAATGATCGCGTCGTCGACCAGCAAACCAAGCGCGAGAACCAGCGCGCCCAGTGAAACCTTGTGCAGGCCAACGTTGAACAGGTTCATGGCAAGGAAAGTAGCGGCCAGCACAAGCGGGATGGAAATGGCAACGACCATGCCGGTGCGCACACCAAGGCTGATGAAGGTAACCAGCAGAACAACAATGACGGCTTCGGCCAGCGATTGGACAAAGGTCTGGATCGAGAGTTTGACCGCCTCGGGCTGGCTTGCTGCTTCGCCGATATTGACGCCGAGCGGCAAGCTGCTGCGCAAGGCACCAATCCGGGCCTCTAAAGCCTTGCCCAGCACAATGATGTCGCCGCCCTTGGCCATTGCAACGCCTATCGCTAGCGCTCGTTTGCCGCTGTAACGCACTTGCGTGGCGGGTGGGTCTATCGTGCCGCGCACAACCGTGGCGATGTCACCGAGGCGGAAACTGCGCCCGTTGGCGCGAATCAGCGTGTCAGCCACCGCTTGCACGGTATTGAAGGCGCCGCTCGGGCGAATTTGTATCCGCTCGCTGCTCGTTTCATAAAAACCGGCACCAGAAACCGAGTTCTGCTGGCTTAAGGCCTGCAGGATGACGGATTGTTCGATGCCCAGCGTGGCTAGCTTGGCGTTCGATAATTCAACGTAAATTCGCTCATCCTGAATCCCGAAAATTTCGACCTTGCCGACATTGGGTACGCGCAGCAGATCGTCGCGAATCCGCTCGGCAATGTCCTTTAGTTGTGGGTAATCAAGGCCTTCTGCGGTCAACGCGTAAATGTTGCCAAAAACATCGCCAAATTCATCGTTGAAAAATGGCCCCTGCGTGCCGGCGGGCAGCGTGTGGCGGATGTCGCCGATTTTTTTACGGACCTGATAAAAAACCTCAGGCACTTGCGCGGGCGGCGTGCTGTCCTTGGCAAAGAACATCACGGTTGATTCGCCGGGGCGCGAATAGCTTGAAACACGGTCGATAAACGGCGTTTCCTGCAGCTTTTTTTCGATCTTGTCGGTCAGTTGCTGCTCAACCTGACGCGCCGTGGCGCCCGGCCAGAAGCTGCGGATCACCATCAGCTTGAAGGTGAAGGGCGGGTCTTCTGCCTGGCTCAGTCGGCCATAAGCCAGCACGCCCATCAGGGCAATAGCAAACAGCAGATAGCCGACCAGCGTGCGGTGGTGCAGTGTCCAGTCAGAAAGATTGAAGCGCTGGCTCACGGTTTAACGCTGTTGTTCTGGGGTTGCGGCGGGGCGCGGGGTGACCGCCATGCCGGCAGTCAGGCGGTTGAGGCCGCTGACAATGACCAGTTCGCCATCGCTCAAACCACTGGTGATGGTGGCACCATCTTCCCGGAACTGGGCAACCTGAACCGCCCGCGGCGTTGCCTTGCCGTCCACGACCAGCCACAAATGCGGCCCCTGGCCACGGTCACTGACGGCGCTGAGTGGTACCAGCAACGGCGCGGCTTGCGGGTCACCAATCATGACCCGTGCCGTCATGCCGATTTGAACGGCAGGTGGCGGATCACTTAAATTGATACGCACCAAAAACGTGCGTGTGCTGGCGTCAGCCGCCGGCGCAATTTCGCGAACCTTGCCCTGGATGATGATTTTTGGCTCTGCCCAGAGGTTGACCGTAATATTTTGGGCTGATTTAAGCGCTGCGAGACGGTTTTCCGGTACCGCGATGGCGACTTCCTTTTCCTCGGGGCGCGCCAGACGCATGACTGCTTGTCCGGCACTGACCACCTGCCCGGCGTCGGCGAGAACGGCGGTGACGATGGCTGGTTTGTCGCTGGCTAATGTGCCGTAGCTGGCCTGGTTGCCGCTGATTTTGTTCTGCGCCTGGGCTTGTGCGAGGCGGGCGCGGGCGCTGTTGAAGGCGTTGTCCTTGGCCTCAAAGGCCGCCGGGCTGACGAATTTTTGTTTCACCAGGCCGGCATAACGCTCGCGTTCGGCGCGCGCGGTGGCGAAATCACTTTCGGCGGCGGCCAGTTGGGCGCGGCTGGCGCTGGCATTGAGTTCAAGATCAGCCGGATCAAGCTGCGCCAGCGCTTGCCCCGGCTTGATTAGCGCACCAACATCAACCAGGCGTGCAGTGATTTTTCCGCCGACGCGGAAAGCGACATCGAATTCGTGGCGTGCGCGAATCTCTCCGCTGTAAATGTTGCCCCCCGCCGGTGCGCGACTGGCGGCCTGTACTATCACGGTGGGTATTGCGGCTGGCGGGGTATCGCTCGCGCCACAACCGACCAGCAAAGCGGCGGCGCAGAGTGAGGCAAGCCAGGATGTTGGGGGTGCGCAGGACATGGTAGCGATCACTGTTTAATGAATCGTGAGTAGTATCGAATGATAATGAACGACGGGTCATTAACGCAAGATGTAATTCAGCGGCGGGTTTGAGTCGTTACAATGACGGCCATGAACGCCTCTTACTCTTCCTTCGCCGGGCTGGATTTGCTGGCCTCCGCCGTCTTGCTCATCGATGATGGGCTACTGGTTCGCTATATCAATCCGGCAGGTGAAAACCTGCTGGCGGTGAGTTCCAAAGCGGTCGAAGGACGGCCACTTTCAGCCGTTTGCAAGCCCTCGCTTACACTGCAGTCCGCGCTGGATAACGGTCTTGCCAATAATTGGGGCTACACCGGGCAGAATATCGAACTGCTGCGCATTGATGGCGACAAGTTGAACCTGAACTGCACGGTGACGCCGTTGCGTCCTGAAATTGCCGCCGGTGTCCGTTTATTACTTGAGTTGCAACCGATCCAGCATCATCTGGCCGCGACGCGTGAGGAGCGGTTGATCGAGCAACAGCAGGCGAACCGCGAGCTGATCCGCAATCTGGCACACGAAATCAAGAATCCCCTGGGCGGTATTCGTGGCGCAGCGCAATTGCTTGAGCATGAGCTGAACAACCCCTCACTCAAGGAATACACCCAGGTCATCATCAAGGAAGCGGATCGCCTGCAGGATTTGATGCAGCGCCTGCTGACCCCGCATCGCGCCATGCTGCCGGCGACGGTGAATATTCACGAAATTCTGGAACGGGTGCGCAGTTTGATGACTGCCGAGTTCCCCGGTTCGCTGGAAGTGCGCCGCGACTACGATACCAGCCTGCCGGAGTTGGTCGGTGATCGTGAGCAATTGATTCAGGCGGTGCTCAATATTGCCCGCAATGCCGCTCAGGCAATGAATGGCGAAGGGCAGATCGTCTTGCGCACGCGTTCCTTGCGCCAGGTGACGCTGGCCAAGAAACGCTATCGGCTGGCTTTGGAACTCAAGGTGATCGATAACGGGCCGGGAATTCCGGAAAACATCCGTGAGCGCATGTTTTATCCGCTGGTTTCAGGTCGCGAAGGCGGCAGCGGGCTGGGGCTGACGATTGCCCAGAACTTCGTCCAGCATCATCACGGGACGATTGATTGCTCAAGCCGGGCCGGTGAAACGGTATTCACCCTGCGTCTCCCTGTTGAACAGGCCTGAGTCTTGCTTTTGACTCACTCATTGCAATGACCTGATGGGCACAAATCATATGAAACCGGTCTGGATCGTCGATGACGATCGCTCCATCCGCTGGGTGCTGGAAAAAACCCTGAGTCGCGAGGGCATCCCCTTCAAGAGTTTCGCTTCTGCCACGGAAGCGATTTCGCAACTGGAGCAGGGCGTCGAGCCACCACAAGTTTTGCTCTCCGATATCCGCATGCCCGGCCAGTCAGGGCTGGAGCTGTTGCAGGAAGTCAAAACCCGTTTCCCGTCAGTGCCGGTCATCATCATGACCGCCTATTCCGATCTGGAGAGTGCGGTTGCGGCATTCCAGGGCGGCGCCTTTGAATACCTGCCGAAACCCTTCGATGTCGATCAGGCGGTGGAATTGATCCAGCGCGCAATTGATGAATCGATGCACCAAAGCGGTGCGTCTGAGGAGGAGGGCTTGGTGCCGGAGATTCTTGGCCAGGCGCCTGCTATGCAGGAAGTCTTTCGTGCCATCGGTCGTCTCGCGCTTTCGCATGCAACCGTGTTGATTACTGGCGAGTCCGGTTCCGGCAAGGAGCTGGTGGCGCGTGCCTTGCACCGTCACAGCATGCGCGCCGACAAGCCATTCGTGGCGATCAATACGGCGGCGATTCCCAAGGATTTGTTGGAGTCAGAACTGTTTGGCCATGAGCGCGGTTCGTTTACCGGTGCGCAGACTCAGCGCCGCGGTCGATTCGAGCAGGCCGAAAGTGGCACGCTGTTTCTCGATGAAATCGGCGACATGCCCTCTGAGTTGCAAACCCGACTTCTGCGCGTTCTTTCGGATGGGCATTTCTATCGGGTGGGCGGCCATTCGCCGATCAAGGCCAATGTGCGCGTGATTGCCGCAACTCACCAGAATCTTGAAACGCGGGTTAAGGAAGGCCTCTTCCGCGAAGATTTGTTTCATCGTCTGAACGTTATTCGCATCCGCCTGCCTTCGTTGCGCGAACGGCGTGAAGATATTCCGTTGCTGGCGCGGCATTTCATGCAGAAAAGTGCGCGTGAACTGGGGGTTGAAGCCAAACGTTTGTCTGAGCCGGCGCTCAAGTACCTCAGTGGGCTCGATTTTCAGGGCAACGTCCGGCAACTGGAGAATCTTTGCCATTGGCTGACGGTGATGGCGCCCGGCCAACAGATTGAAATTGGCGATCTGCCGGTTGAGCTGCGTGAAGCCACCCCGCTGGCGCTGGCGACAGACTGGGAATCGGCACTGGAGGGTGAGGTTGATCGCCTTTTGGCGCGCGGAATTCCTGATGTGCATGGCGTTTTGGTCCAGGTTTTCGAGCGGATACTGATTTCCCGGGCGCTCGCCCACACCGGTGGTCGACGGATTGAGGCGGCGCTGGCGTTGGGTATCGGGCGCAATACGATTACCCGAAAAATTGCCGAACTGCGGATCGATGGCGGCAAGGAGGCGGTGGCTGAGTAGCAACTTTTCTGGCGTCATCTGATGCCAGAAAGTGCTATTGTTATTGGCTATGAAGTCAGCAAATCCAAAAGTTTGGTCATGAACGACAGCCTGCCCCGCGAACAATTTGCGCTGGCCGAGACGGTATTCGGTATCGGCGAACCCGGTGATTCTGCCTATGTGATTGAGTCGGGTAGTGTCGAAATTCTGGCCGGGCCGGAACAGGGCCGCATCGCAATGCTTTGTGCCGGCGAATTGTTTGGCGAGGTGGCGCTGCTTGACCAGCAACCGCGTACCGCAACGGTGCGCACGCTGGAGGCAACCACACTGGTGCGGATCGAGCGTAGCCACGTCAACGAATTGCTTAAACGGAGCGATCCGGTCATCCGGCATTTGATGACTTTGCTGCTCGAACGTTTTCGCAGCACGCATCCGGGTCATGTGCTGGCCAGCGCTGCGCCGCACGCCGCGCTTGATCAGGAAGAGGCCTTGCGCACCCTGACCTTGACGCGCGATCTTTCCTTCGCGCTGGAGCATGAGCAGCTCGAACTTTTCTACCAACCGCTGGTTGGTTTTGCCGAACGTAATCTGGTTGGCTTTGAGGCGCTGGTCCGCTGGCGCCATCCAACCTTGGGCATGATCATGCCGATGGAGTTTATCGGGCTGGCTGAAAAAACCGGGCTGATTCATCGCCTGGGGTTTTGGGTGCTTGAACACGTAATTGATGCCTGGTCGCAACTGCGCCAGCTCTGTCAGCCGAGTCGTGGCTTGCCACCCTTTGTCAGCGTCAATCTTTCGGCTGCTGAATTGAGCGACCCGCATATTGTCGAGACGATACGTCAGTCCCTTGAGCGCAAGGGCATGCTGGCGCAGGAGCTGAAAATCGAGCTGACTGAAACGGTGATCATTGAAGATCGGGCGACGGTTGGGGAGGTGCTGGAAAAGCTCTCGGCGTTGGGTATCGCGATTGCCCTTGACGATTTTGGCACGGGTTACGCCGGTCTCGACTACCTTAAATCCTTGCCGATCTCCTGTCTCAAAATTGACAAAACCTTTGTTCAGGATATGGCGACCTCGTTGCGCAGCCATGAGATTGTGCAAAGTTCGATCAATCTCGCCTGGTCGATTGGTCTATCGACCATCGCCGAAGGGATCGAGGATGAGGACACGGCAAATCGCCTGAATGATCTTGGCTGCAATATTGCCCAGGGTTATTACTTCGCCCGGCCAATGCCAGCCAATGCGGTTGCCGCCTGGCTCAAACAGGCGCAAAGCGAAGGCCGCTTGCGTAGCTGATCCGGCTTGATCGGCATGGCATTGTAGAATTCACGCATGACCCTGATTGATCCCGTAATCCTTAAAACCCGGCTCGGCACTTGGGCCGGGCGTTTTGATGTTGACGCACTGGCCGAGTGTGATTCGACCAGCAGTGAGTTGTTGCGTCGCGCCGAAAAAGGCGCACCAGCCGGAACGGTGATCGTTGCCGATCAGCAAAGCGCCGGTCGCGGTCGGCGGGGCCGGCAATGGCTGTCAGCGCCCGAGGCGAGCCTGACTTTTTCGCTGCTCTGGCGTTTTAGCGGCCCGGCCAGTCAACTTTCCGGGCTGTCATTGGCGGTTGGCGTTGGTCTGGCGCGTGGCTTGGAACGTTTGGGCGCGCAGGGCGTTTGCCTGAAATGGCCGAATGATGTTTTGCTGCGCCAGGGCGCTGACTTTGCCAAGCTCGCCGGCATTCTTGTTGAGCTGGCCTCGGATCGCCGGGGCACTCAGGTGGTGATCGGCATCGGCATCAATCTGCAAAAACCGCAGGGCGATTTTCCGCAGCCGGTGGCCGGGCTGAATCAGGCTTTTGCCGACCCGCCCGAGCGCCATGCGGTGCTGGCAGCGATTCTGGTTGCCGTTGTCGAGGCTCTCGAAGTGGTTGCGGTCGACGGTTTTTTTGGCCTGAAAAATGAATGGCAGGCACGTCATGCCTGGCAGGATCAGCCGGTGCAACTCTTGGCTGATGAAGCGTCGCCGCTGTTCGGGCGTT
>JBDKHF010000046.1:0-9869 GCA_039797825.1 Pseudomonadota bacterium
CTGGTTGCCAAGGGTATCGAAGCCAACCGTGTTTACACCGAAGGCAAGGGCGAGAAGCAGCCGGTTACTGGTGGCAAGTGCAAGGGCGAAAGCAAGTCCAAAGCCCTTATCGATTGCCTGCAGCCGGATCGTCGTGCTGACATCGAAATCATCGGCACCAAGTAATTCGCTGATGCTTCAAGAAAAGCCCCGCAGAGCGGGGTTTTTTTCTGCCTGAAGGTTTGAAAATGTTGAAATCAGCTACCTTTTTTCGTGCCCTGAGCGCCGTTGTCTTGCTTGCGGCCTCACTTGCCCAGGCGGCAGAGCCACTTGGCCGGCCACGCATCGGCCTGGTTCTGGGCGGTGGCGGCGCGCGCGGGGCGGCGCACATTGGTGTGCTTGAAGTGCTGGAAAAACTTCATATTCCGGTCGATTGCGTGGCCGGTACCAGTATGGGGGCGCTGGTTGCGGGCGCCTACGCGGCCGGGATGTCGCCTGAGGTGATGCGCCGCGAGTTGGCCAAGGCGGACTGGAACGATATGTTCATCGACAATCCCGATTTTTCGGAGATGAGCTTTCGTAACAAGACCACTTTGCGCAGTTACCTTCCAGGTTCTGAAACCGGGATTTCGTCGGATGGCGCAAAGTACCAGCCGGGTGTGGTCGCCGGTCAAAAAATAAAGTTGTTCTTCAATCAACTGGTTCGCGCCAATCAAGGTGAACGCAATATTGAAGATTTACCTTTGCCGCTGTCGATTATCGCCACCGATATCGGCAATGGTGATCGGGTGGTTTTTCGTGATGGAAGTTTGACCAAAGCGATGCGCGCCAGTATGTCGGTGCCGGGTTTGCTGGCCCCGGTTGAGCATCAGGGGCGCAAACTGGTTGATGGTGGCCTGGTTGATAACGTGCCAATCGGCGAGGTCAAGGAGCGCTGCAAGGCCGATGTGGTGATTGCGGTCAACGTCGGTTCGCCCTTGCTTAAGGCAGAAAATGTCGGCTCCTTGCTGACGGTTTCGGCACAGATGGTCAATATCCTGACCGAGCAAAATGTGACTCGTTCGCTGGCCCAGCTGACGCCCAAGGATGTTTATATCAAGCCGGATCTGGAGGGTATTTCTGCCGGCGATTTTCCGCGCCATGCCGAGACCGCGGATCGTGGGCGGGTGGCTGCCGAGGCAATGATTCCCGATTTGCAGCATCTTTCCCAGCCCGAAGCCGTTTATCTGGCCTGGTGGAAAGCTATTGAAGTGACTTCACGGGTTTCGCCGCGCATTGATCAGGTCGAAGTCGCCGGTCTTGGTCGGGTCAATCCGGCGGTGATTGATCGGCATTTGCATGCCAAGCCGGGTAATACGATACGCCCAGTGGAGATCAATCGTGATCTGTTGCGCATGTATGGTGATGGTTATTACGAGAGCGTCGATTACTCCGTGTTGACGCAGCGTGATCGCAATATTCTGCGCGTCATGCCGATTGAAAAGGCATGGGGGCCGGATTACCTGCGCTTTTCTCTCAATCTCGAAGCCAATACGACGGAAGGGGCAAGTTTTGGCTTGCGCGCCGCGTATCACAAAACCTGGCTGAACAGCCTCGGCGCAGAATTGATCACCAGCGTTGATGTCGGTAACACGAATCGGCTGGCGGTTAATTTTTATCAACCGCTTGATGCCAACCAGGACTACTTTGTCGAAGCGACTGCTGGCGTCCAGCAATCCCCCCTGAAGGTATTTCAGAACGACAAGCAAATTGCGCAGTACAAGGATTTTCAAACGGCAGTTGGCATATCGCTGGGGGCCAATGTCGGATTGCTTGGCCAGGTTCGCCTGGGTTGGCTCGAACGCAAGCGTGAGGACACCCTTGAAATTGGCTCGCCACAACTGCCGAACGGTGAGGCACGGTTTGGTGGTGCCAGAGCATCGCTTAATTTTGATCAAATGAACCGGATGTATTTTCCCACCTCGGGCTGGTCTTCAAAGCTGATCTATTTTGATTCGCCGACGTCAGATTATTCGCGGCTTGATCTTGATCTGAGTGGGGTGACTGCGTTGCACAAGACCGTTTTTACCGGGCGAGTCGCTTACACCGGCTCTCCGCGCGGCCTGTTGCCTGGATATGATGCGGGCACAATTGGCGGTTTGCTCAACCTCTCAGCCTATGGCAGGAACCAGATCATTGGTGACGACATTACTTATGCCGGTATCCGTGCCGAACAGATTATTGGTGTACTGCCTCTGGGCTTGCGGGGTGACATGCGGATCGGCGTTGCGCTTGAAGGTGCCAAGATCGGCCTGCGCTATACGGAAACCAATGCGAGTGGCTGGCTGAATTCGCTGGCTGTCTATCTCGGTGGGGAGACGCCCTTTGGCCCGATTTATTTGGGTGCGGGTTACTCAACAACTGGCGTTTCAAATATCTTCTTTTCGATTGGTGTGCCCTGATTCTGACGAGCACAAATTCAATGGCATACTGGCCAACTGATTTTTCTTTTTGGGTCTATTCATGAAATTAAAGTTCTTGTTAAGTGCTGCCTTGCTGGCCGGGTTGTCGATCGGGGTGCTGGCTCAGGAGGCACCGAAAATGGCCTCTTCAGTTCAGAAACAGCCGGGCGCTGTGGCAACCGGCAAAGCAGTCGAATTGCAGGGCAAGGTGCTGGCAATCGACAAAGCGAAGCGCGAAGTCACCGTCAAAGGCGGTTCTGGCGCAGAAACCACCTTTGTCGTCGGCGATGAGGTGAAGAACTTCGGGCGCCTGAGGGTTGGCGATCTCGTCATGCTCAACTACGTTTCAGCGCTTGGTCTTGAGCTGAAGAAGGATGGCAAAGCCCTGCGCGAGCGGGTCGAGACCGAGCAGAACGGGACTCAGGCGGCTAACCAGCCGGGCATGAGCAAAGGTCGCACCGTCAAAATTACGGCGGATGTGATGGCGGTTGATCTTGAGAAAAATTCGCTTAGCTTGCGCGGCCCGAAGCGCACGGTTGATATGGTGGTCGAGGATCCGGCTTTGTTGAAAGAGGTCAAGGTCGGCGATCAGATGGAAGTGACCTACATGGAAGCAACCGTGATTTCAGCCAAATCCGCTAAAGCGGCCAAGGCTGGCGCGACGAAATAAAGGGAATCAACATGAAAAGACTAGGCATGGTGGTGGTCGGCTGGCTGTTGGCGATGGGGCTGGCCTTTGCTCAGGTCAATCCGGTGCCAGCAAAACCAGCGATGCCGGCTAAACCCGCTGTGCCGGGCATGGCTAAACCGGTTACGAACGCACCGGCTGCGCCCGCTTCGCCGCTTGCTGTGCCAGCCAAACCGGCAATGCCTGCGCTCGCGGCACCGGCCAAGCCAGCCAGCCCGGTCGTTCCTGCGCTGCCCGGCAAAATTCCGGCAGAAAGCAAGGCCGCCGCATCCGCTGCCCCGGCGGCGCCGGCTCGCCCTGCTCAGCCAGCCCGTCCTGCCGCTTACTGAGCGGCGGCGTTTGAATCGTCCACTAATCCTTTGCGCTACCGCGCGCCTCGCCCAGACTCTACGGAGCGCGGCGCCGGTCGGTGCGCAGGTTTGGCAGACGCCGCCGACGCTGACACTGGCGCAGTGGCTGGCGCAACTGGCTGACGAGGCTTTGCTCGGTGGCTTGGCCAGCTTGCCGCAAGCGCTCGATCCCTTTGCCGAACGTTTGTTGTGGGAACAGGTGATCGGCGCAGCGATGACGGCTGGCGATTCGCCACTGTTTGATATTCAAGGCATGGCGGCCTCGGCCGGCGAGGCGCATGCCCTGATGCGGCAATGGAATCTGAGCGTTGTCGAGCTTGATTGCAGCGCTGAAACCCAACTCTTTCTCGGCTGGCAAAGCGAATTTTTGCGCCGTTGCCAGGCTGGGCAATGGATCGATCTGCTCGGTCAGCAATTGGCGGTGATTGGCTTGATCGAGTGCGGTCAACTGCCGATTCCGTCCGAAATTCAGTTTGCCGGTTTTGACCGCGATAGCCCGTTTGAAAGCCGTTTGAAAAATGCCCTGCGCCAGCGTGGCAGCGTGGTTTCCGATTTGCCAACTGGCTTGAGTGCAGCCAGCGATCAGGTGCAAGTGCTGGCCTACAGCGATCTGCAAACTGAATGTGAGGCGCTCGCTGAATGGGTGGCCAACAAGCTGGCGGCGGACCCGGCGCAACGCCTCGGCGTGGTCGTGCCGGATCTTGCCGGTGCCCGTGATCGCCTGGCCTTTGCGCTGGAAGACAGGCTGCATCCAGCCTTGATACGCCCGGCGGCTGCCGAAGTGTCGCGCAGTTTCAATCTGTCGCTCGGTCGCCCGCTGGCTGATCAATTGCTTGTTCAGGCCGCGCTCGAATTGCTGGCCCTGGCCGCTGGCAGCAAGGTTGAGCAGAGCCGTTTGGGCGTCTTGCTCAATTCGCCCTGCTGGTCAGCCGGGGTCAGCGAGGCGGATGGTCGGGCGCGGCTTGACGCGGCGATGCGCAGTGAGCTGAATTACTTCACGCGGATTCCCAGCCTGCTGCGCCTGGGCAATCGGCTAGTTGAAAGTGAGCAACTGGGTTGCGCGCAAACTTTGGCCGATTTGACGGCATTGCAAGCCGCCGCCGAGGCAACGGGCAGCCGCAAGCGTGCGCTGGCGGACTGGGCGACACATTTTCGCGCATGGCTCAAGGAGGCTGCCTGGCCCGGTGAGCGTGTCTTGTCCAGCCATGAATTTCAGGCGCGGCGCGCCTTTCTGGAAACGCTCGATAGTCTTGCGGCGCTTGATGCCGTGCTTGGTAAAGTGACGCAACAGGAAGCCTGGCGCCGGCTTTCCCAGCTTTGCCGGCAGCGCGTCTTTCAGCCGGAAACGCGTGGCCAGCCTTCGATTCAGGTGCTCGGCGTGCTCGAAAGTGCGGGCCTGAGTTTCGATGCGCTGTGGGTGATGGGGGTCAGCGATGATCTCTGGCCGCCGGCGCCGCGTCCGAATCCGCTGCTCCCGGCTGAATTGTTGCGTGCCGAGCAAGTGGCGCATGCCAGCGCCGAGGTTGAACTCGATTTTGCCAACCGGGTGCAGACGCGCTTGCTGCGCTCGGCGCCGCAAATCATTTTTTCCTACGCGCGCGGCGATGGTGCTCGCTTATTGCGCGCCAGCCCCTTGCTGGCCGGCCTCAGCGTGAACGATGGCGTGACGCCCAAGCCGGCCAGCCTGGCCTGGCAGATGGCCGAGGCAGCAGGGTCAGAAATTGAAAGCGTGGCGGATGCCATGGCGCCGGCCGTCGCCGAGGGTGAAAAAGTCTCCGGCGGCACCTGGCTGCTGCGCGCTCAGGCAATTTGCCCGGCCTGGGGCTATTTCCAGTTTCGTCTTGGCGCAGAAGCCATTGAAGAGGCGGTTGAAGGGCTTGATCCGCGCGCTCGTGGCACGCTGGTGCATGGCGCGCTGGAGGCTTTCTGGCGGGTAACGCAAGATAGCGCAAGCCTGCACGGCTATGGCGAACCGGCGCTGCGGCAGGTGATTGGCGATGCCGTGGCGCTGGCGCTTGCCGATTTTGAACAGCAAGCGCATCAGCCTTTGCCGGCGCGTTTCCGCCAGCTGGAAAGCAAGCGGCTGGAGCGCCTGCTCGATCTTTGGCTGGCGCTGGAAAAGCAGCGTGAGGTCGATTTTTCGGTGCTCGCCTGTGAGCAGGAAGCGGTGGTCGAGATCGAGAAAATTCGCGTCCGAATGTTCGTTGACCGTATCGATCAACTGGCTGACGGGCGGCGGGTGATCATCGACTACAAAACCGGCGCGACGATAGATACCAAAAACTGGGCGAGCGAACGAATCAGCGAGCCGCAGTTACCGATCTACGCGGCGCTTGCGTCACGCGAGCCGGTTGCCGCCGTCGTCTTCGCCAAAGTGCTGGCCGACAAGCCGGCCTTTTCCGGGATCGCCGAACAGGCTGACTTGTTGCCCGGCGTGCGCGCCCTCGGTGATGCCAGAGAGAAACGTTTTGACCCCGAGCGCTTCCCCGATTGGCCGGCGGTGATTGAGCATTGGCAAGAGCGCCTGCATGCCGTCGCGCTTGAAGTGCGGCAGGGGGTGGCCGGGGTGATGGTCGCTGATGAAAATGCACTGGCCTATTGCCCGGTTTTGCCCTTGTTGCGCCTGGCCGAACGTCAGCGCTTGCTGGTCGGGCTGGCGGGTGAGGCATGACCAGCCTCGATCTGCAGCAGGAAGATGGCCGCGCTCGCCTGCGTGCGCTCGAACTCGCCTCGTTCATCGTTGAAGCGCCAGCCGGTGCCGGCAAAACCGAGTTGTTGACCCAGCGATATTTGCGTTTGCTGGCGGTGGTCAAAAATCCCGAAGAAGTGTTGGCGCTGACCTTTACCAATAAGGCGGCGACCGAGATGCGTGATCGCATCCTCGGCAGCCTGAGCGCCGCCAAGTTGCCCGCCGCGCCGGACATCGCGCCGCACAAGCTGCAAACCCGCGCCCTGGCTTGCGCCGTGCTGGCGCACGATAGCGCTTTGCGCTGGGGCTTGCTCGAACATCCGGGCCGGCTGCGGATCACAACGCTCGACGCCCTGTGTGCCAGCCTCGCCCGCCAAATGCCTTACCTCAGCCGTTTCGGCACCCAGCCCCGTGTCACCGATGCGGCGGCCAGCTATTACCAGATGGCCGCGCGGCGCACGCTGGAGATGGTTGAAGACGGCACGGAAAGCGCCGAAGTGGTCGCCGCCGCGCTGAATTTCATGGACAACAACGCCGGCCGCCTTGAGCGCTTGATGGTTGCCCTGCTTGGGCGCCGCGACCAATGGGTGCGCCACGCCGGGCGGATCAGCGACAGCAGTTTGCGCGCCGAAGTCGATGCCGGTTTTGGCGAGTTGATCGCCCGCGATCTGGCTGATTTGAGCGCTTTGCTGCCCCCCACATTACAGGCCGCGCTGATGCCGCCTGTCCGTTTTGCCGCCGTCAATCAGCCCGCCGCGCTGGCCGCACTGCTCGACTGGGAAATGCCTGTGCGAGGTTGTCTTGAAGACTTGCCGCGCTGGCAGGCGCTGGCTGGCTTGCTGTTGACCAGCACCGGCGGCTGGCGCAAAAGCTATACCAAGAATCAAGGTTTTCCTGCCGATAAAGAGGGCAAAGCATTCAAGGAAATCCTGGCCGAGGCGCTGGCCGGCATCCATGCCGTGCCGGATCTGGATCAAGCGCTGGGCGCCTGCCTCAGTTTGCCGGCACAAAAATTAAGCGATGCCGAGTGGTCGACCGTAAGCACCTTCTCGCACCTGCTGCGCCTGGCTGCCGGCCAGCTCTGGCTGGCTTTTCAGGAAGGCGGCGAGGTTGATTTCATTGAAATCGCTGCACGCGCTTCGCTGGCATTGGGCGAGGATGAAGCGCCGACCGATCTGGCGCAGGCGCTCGATTACCGGATTTCGCACCTGCTGGTTGATGAATTTCAGGACACCAGCCCGGTGCAGGTTGAACTGCTGGAGCAACTGACGCGCGGCTGGTTGCCGGGCGATGGCCGCACCTTGTTTGTGGTCGGCGACCCGATGCAGTCGATCTACCGTTTCCGCAAGGCCGATGTTGGGCTTTTCCTGCGCGTGCGGCAGCGCGGGATAGGCGATATCGCCCTCGAAAACCTGCGCCTGTATCGTAATAATCGTTCCTATCCGGCGATCGTTGATTGGGTCAACGCTACTTTTCCGCAGATTTTCCCTGCGGCTGACAACCCGCAGCGCGGGGCCGTTTGTTACACGCCATCGCTGGCGACGCGCAGTGCACGCGACGATAGCGCCGTGCAAATGCACCCGGTGATTGTCGAGAAGATGGATCAGGCGGCCAGCGCCGAAGCGGAAACGCTGTTGCAGATCATTCTCCAAACGCGGCAGGCTTATCCCGATGAAAGCATCGCGGTGCTGGTTCGCGCGCGCAGCCATTTGTCGGCACTGGTTGCCAGCCTGCGCCGCGTCGCCCCGCAGGAGCGCTTTCAGGCGGTTGAAATTGAAGGCCTGGCCGACCGCCAGCACATTCAGGATTTGATCATCCTGGCCAGTGCGCTGCTCCATCGCGCCGACCGCGTCAATTGGCTGGCCTTGCTGCGCGCGCCCTGGTGCGGCCTGCAACTCGCTGACCTGCACGCGCTCTGCGCCGATGACCACGCCAGCACCATCTGGCAGTTGATGCAGGACGAGCAACGCCTCGAACGCCTGAGTGCCGATGGCCGGCAGCGCCTGCTGCAGGTGCGCGCCATTCTTGGCGAAGCGCTCGCCCAGCGCGGGCGGCAGCATCTGCGGCGCTGGATCGAAGGCGTCTGGCTGATGCTCGGTGGCCCGCGCTGCCTTGAATCGGCGGCGCAACTTGCCGATGTCGCAGCTTTCTTTGCGCTGCTCGATGAATTGGTTGGCGCCGGTACGCTGACCCCGGAGACCCTGCACAGCGAAGCGGCCAGCCTTTACGCCCCGCCCGACGCGCTCGCCGGCAGCAGCTTGCAGATGATGACCATCCACAAGTCGAAAGGGTTGGAATTCGATACCGTCATCGTCCCCGGCCTGCACCGCGACACGGGCAGTAACGACAGTAGTTTGCTGCGCTGGGATCAGGTCGTGCTGGCCGATGGTCGCGAACATTTGTTGGTCGCGCCGATCAAGTCGCGCACCGCCACTGACGATACGCCAACCGCCTACGATTATCTGCGGCGCCTTGAAGACGGGCGCAGTGCCCATGAGGACGAGCGCCTGCTCTATGTTGCGGCAACGCGGGCGGTGCGCAGTTTGCATCTGGTCGGCGTCGCGCTGGCCGATACGGCCAAGGATGATGGCCTGAAGCCACCGGCCAACGGCACCTTGCTTGATCTACTCTGGCTAAACACGGCGGCGGCTGCTTTTCGTTCAGCACTTGACGCCGGGGCGCTGGCTGTGGCGACTGTGAATGATTTTGACGCGGCCAGTTTTGTGCCCGACTTACTGCGTTTGCGAGCGCCACGATTGCCTGATGCTTTCATCGCTGGCGAGACCAAGCTACCTGTCGACCGCAACGAAAATCTGCCCGAAGAAAGCGAAAGCCGGATTGAGGCAGCCGTCGGCACCCTGGTGCACCGCGCCCTCGAACTGATTGCCCGCGACGGGCTGGCGGCCTGGCCGATTGAGCGCATCAGCGGTTTGCAAGCGGCCTATCAACGCTGGCTGCAACAACAAGGCCAGTCGTTGGCCGAGGCCGCGAATGGCGCGCAGCAGGTTGTGGCCGCGCTTGCTTGTACCCTGAATTCAGCTGCCGGGCGCTGGGTGCTCGGTCAGCAACAGGAAGCGGCGGCGGAAGCAGCGTGGTCCAGTCTGGGTGAGAACGTTGCGGTCAACCACGTTATTGACCGGATTTTTGTTGCCGAGGGCGAGCGCTGGATTGTCGATTACAAGACTGTGCAAGAACCCGCGCATGCCCCGGCGGATTTCCTTGCGCAACGCGCTGAGAGCTATCGGCCACAACTCGCCCGCTATGCGAGTTTGTTTGCTGATGCCGGGTTGCCGTTGCGACTGGCGATTTTTTACCCGGTGCAGGGGGTTTTGATAGAGCTGAAGTGATTTTCTGCAGGTAATCACGGATGGCTGTATGCCTCGTTTAGCTTGGGGTTCCGCCTGGCGGGCGGGCTGCTTTCTTTTGCTTCGCCAAAAGAAAGTAGCCAAAGAAAAGGCGACCCCGAGGTCGGCGCCGGGCGTTGCCCGGTCCCTTGCGCTACTCGGCAGGCCGGGCGGTTTGCCAGAACTCGCCTGCGGCTCAGACATGGCAAACCGAAATCCCCCGGCCCGCCTGCGTTGCTCAGCGCCTTCCACGGGGGCCGAAAGGCGGAGTGGCTGAACTTGTATCACCAAGATGATTTGTTGCGGTCAACCGGCGAAAAAGCCCAAAAAAAGCCTTCCCTAAGTTGGTCACGGACGCCTTTGGGCCCCTTGAGAGGT
>JBDKHF010000047.1:0-56968 GCA_039797825.1 Pseudomonadota bacterium
GTGGCAGAGGCAGGCGTTACGCCGATTGCTGCGGTCGACTGCACGCCGGGACTGAACTGGCCCGGACGGCCGAGGCCCTGATGCGTTCGCGCTACAGTGCCTATGTGTTGAAACTTGACGATTACCTGCAGGCCAGTTGGCATTCATCGACCCGGCCGGTCAATCTCGATCTGGCCGAGGACGATGGCACCAAGTGGCTCGGCCTTGAGGTCAAACGCCACCAGCCGCAGGATGAAAATCACGCCACCGTCGAATTCGTCGCCCGCTACCGTATTGACGGACGCGGCCACCGCCTGCACGAAATCAGCCGCTTCGTTCGCGAAGACGGCCGCTGGTTCTACGTCGACGGCGACATCATTGCCTGAACGGGCGCTCGCGCCCTCCCTCTGAAGAAAACGAACACCCCATGATCATCCTCAAGAACGTCACCCTGCGCCGCAGCTCGAAAGTGCTGCTCGACAAGGCCTCCGTCACCATCAACCCCGGTGAGAAGGTCGGCCTGGTCGGCCGCAACGGTGCCGGAAAATCGACGCTGTTCGCGCTGCTCAACGGCACGCTGCATGAGGATGGCGGCGATTATTCGATTCCCAAGCAATGGCAGATGGGCCAGGTGGCGCAGGACATGCCGGAAACCGAGCAGAGCGCGACCGACTTCGTCATCGATGGCGACACCAAGCTGCTTGCTGCCCGCAACGAGGTGCATGACGCCGAAGCCAGCGATGACGGTATGCGCATGGCCGAAGCCTACATGGCGCTCAACGACGCCGGTGAACACGACGCCGAAGCGCGCGCCCAGTCGCTGATCCTCGGCCTCGGCTTCAAGGTTTCCGAACTGAACAACCCGGTCGACAGCTTCTCCGGCGGCTGGCGGATGCGCCTGCAACTGGCGCGCGCCCTGATGTGCCCGTCCGACATCCTGCTCCTCGACGAACCGACCAACCACCTTGACCTTGACGCGCTCGTCTGGCTCGAAGCCTGGCTCAAGCGCTATCCGGGCACGCTGATCATGATCAGCCACGACCGCGAATTCCTCGACGCCATCACCGGCGTCACGCTGCACATCGACAACGCCAAACTCGTTCGTTACGGCGGCAATTACAGCAAGTTCGAAGACATGCGCGCCGAACAGATGCTGCTGCAACAAGCCACGGTTGCCAAGCAGGCCGAGAAAATCGCCCACCTGCAATCCTTCATCGCCCGCTTCAAGGCCAAGGCCAGCAAGGCCAAACAGGCACAGAGCCGGGTCAAGGCGCTGGATCGCATGGAAAAAATCGCGCCAGTGCTGGCCGATGCCGAATTCACCTTCGAATTCAAGGAACCCGTCAACCTGCCCAACCCAATGCTCTCGCTGGTCAATGCCAGCGTCGGCTACCCGGCACCCGCAGATGCACCGGCCGGCACGCCGCCGACCGTCATCGTCAGCGGCATCAACCGTTCGGTCATGGCCGGTCAGCGCATCGGCATTCTCGGCGCCAACGGCCAGGGCAAATCAACCTTGGTCAAGACCATCGCCCGCGATCTCGGCATCGTTGCCGGTGAAGTCACCGAAGGCAAAGGCCTCAGTATCGGCTACTTCGCGCAGCAGGAACTCGACGTGCTGCGCCCGCAGGACAACCCGCTCGAACACATGGTGCGCCTCGCCAAGGAGGCGATCGCCGCCGGGCGCAGCAATGTACCGGGCCGCGAGCAGGAGCTGCGCAACTTCCTCGGCACCTTCAACTTCGGCGGCGAAATGGTCAAGCAGGCCGTCGGCACCATGAGCGGCGGCGAAAAAGCGCGCCTGGTGTTGTGCATGATCGTCTGGCAACGCCCCAACCTGCTGCTGCTCGATGAACCAACCAACCACCTTGATCTCTCAACCCGCGAAGCGCTCGGTATGGCACTCAACGAGTTTGAGGGTACCGTGATGCTGGTCAGCCACGACCGCGCCTTGCTGCGTGCCGTGTGCGACGAATTCTGGCTGGTCTCAAAAGGCGGCATCGAGCCGTTCGAGGGCGATCTGGAGGATTACCAGCGTTACTTGCTGGATGAGGCCAAGCGGGTACGGGAAGAGGCGGCGGCGGCGCACAAGTTGCGCGGCACCTGAACCACTCGCGCCCCGTAGCCAGCCTCGCGCTAGCTACGGGCCTTCTCAGCAATTGCTCTCCCACGCCCCGCAGGAAGTACCGTTGGGGTGCAAGAGGGCGATGGAGAAAACCAGTGCATCACTTGGCCATCTTTGGCTTCGGCACGAAGGGCTTAGGATGAAACGATGAGTTCAACGCGGCGCATCTTTCGCCGACACTCTGTCGATTGGCATGCCCTCGGAAATTGCTCGCCACCAATGACGTTTTTCTTTATCTGCCGAGGACTAACGCCGATTTTCTTTAAGGCAGCTCCTACCGACTCTACCCGTGCATCGGCCACCGCGAGATTGAAAGAGCGACTTCCATTGTCGTTGGCATGTCCAATCAGCGTGACGTACAGCGACTTGTTGCTCTTCAAAATCGTGGCGATATTTCGCAGCTTGCCTCTTTCCCGCTGATTGATGGTGCTCGAACCCAGCACAAAGAAAATGCTGATCCGTTCATCGATTGCGGCAATTGCATTTTGCTCGGTCACAAGCGTCGTTTTTAAATGTGCGGCCTCTGACTCGCTCTCAGCAAGCTGTTGCGGCACGCTTGCCAGCGGTGTGGGTCGTTCGGATTGAGGGATTGAGCCACATCCAGCCATAAGAAAAATAGACAGGAGCAGTCCTCGCATGCTGACACTCAGCCCCCGGGAGGCATGCGCCTTAGCCATTCAGTAGTTCCGCTAGAGGCATGGCTGCGAACGTCTCATCTTTACCGTGCAGATGATCAATCAATTCAGCTAGATTGATATTCAATGTTTTTAGCGCAACATTTGGTATCGCCGCGAGAGCTTCCGGCAGGACTCCTTCGGCGGGCCCGGGTAGCGCAGCAATGGCTTTTTCCCCATTGACGGCCAGAGAAAGCCCGATGCGCCGCTGATCCGTACTTTGCTTTCTTTTGACCAGACAATCTTTCGCCACCAGCTTATCAACCAGCTGACTGCACGTCGATTGATGAATACCCAGCCGTCCTGCCAACTCAGTGATACCGATTTCCGGGGAACGCTCAACTTCCTGAAGAACCCACATTTGGGAACCAGGCAGACCGCAGGACTCTTCAAGCTCGCGAAAATACTGGCGCATGGTTCCATAGATCACCCGGAACTGCTGCAGAACCTCAAGCGACAACGGGCTGGTAGTGTCATTCATTGAAATGATCAGTTGCACTAAATTGGGGCTCAAATTATATTGCTAAGCAATGTAGTTTGCGATGCAGTTACAACAATCTTTATCGACAAAGGTTTTCGGGGGCTCGCCCCCTTTTTTATGTTCAACTCGATTCAACTCTTCGGTCTGGTATTGCTCGGTGGATTAGCCGCCGGCGAGGTATCGAGAAGGCTTTTCGCCTTACCAAGAACGACGGGCTATGTTTTGTTCGGCTTACTGGTCGGTCAGAGCGGGCTGAATTGGGTAACGCCATTTCACATCGAGTCGGCACAGCTTTTCATTGATCTGGCGCTTGGGCTGATTCTCTTTGAACTCGGCTACCTGGTTCCGCGCAGCACGCCTGAAGCAGGACGCAACCGCTTGCTGGCAGGCTCGGTAATTTCGCTGACGGCTGGTTTGCTGGTGTTGCTATTGTTTATCTACTGGGGTTTTGCGCCAGGTTCCGCCTTGTTTGCGGCGGCGCTTTGCGTTGCCACTTCACCAGCGATCACCATTGCGACCTGTAGTGACGTCGGCGCCAAAGGCGAGCGCACCGGCCTGCTGTACACCATGGTAGCGATCAACGGGGCGATTGCTTTTGCGGCGGTGGTCCTGCTTGTTCCGTTCCTGATCGACAGCGAGCCGCTGAGTGGCTTTGCCCGAATCAGCAATGCGCTGGGCAGCATCATCGGCTCCATCGTCCTGGGCGGAGCCTGTGCCGGCTTGGTTCTGCTTGGTGCTGATCGACTGGAAAAGCAAGCCGAACACCAGCATTTGCTGATTCTCGGCACCATCGTGCTTGGTGTCGGCACGGCGATCTATCTTGATATCTCCGTTTTTCTGCCGATGTTGATCTTTGGCATTCTGGTCAGCACGATTGACCGTGAGCACAAGGTCATCGCCATCCGCATTGCCAGTGACGCCCGCGTTTTTCTGGTTATCACATTTGTCCTCGCCGGGGCCGCGCTCGACATTGCCTACCTGCGCGACTATTGGCTGGAGGCTATTCTGATTGCCCTGGCGCGACTGGCCGGGCAGCTGCTGGCCATCCTGATTTCGCGCAAAAGCATTGGCCTGACGGTACGTGAGAGCGTTTTTCTGGGCATCGGACTGCAACCGATGTCGAGCATCGCCCTGGTCCTTCTGGTCAACACCCAGACGCTCTATAGCGGCATGGATGCCGGGCTGGTTGGCATGCTGATGGCAACGATCCTGCTGATGCAATTATTTGGTCCGCTGGCGACTCAAACGGCAATCAAGGGCTTCGGCGAAGCAACTCGACTTCCGACCTCGGCCAACAACCGGCTACCAGCAGAGAACAATGGAGGCAGCTCATGAGCAGACGCCCTTTACGGATCGGGCTTTCGGCCCGGATTTACCATCCGCAGCCCGGTGCCACCGGGCTCCAGTCCAAGTCCCTGCAATATCTGGAGCAATCGGTGGCGCATTGGGTGATGTCGCGCGAGGTGATGGTTTTCATGATCCCCTCGGTGAGCGGCGACGGCATCGTGCACCGCAGCAGCATTCGCCTTTCCGACTATCCGCAATATCTTGATGGGCTGGTTTTGCAAGGCGGCGCCGACATCAGCCCGCAATCCTATGGCGAACAACCGCTGCAAGCCGAGTGGGCGGGCGACCGTCTGCGTGATGCCTACGAAATGGAACTGCTCCACGAATTCATGGAAGCCGGCAGGCCGGTGCTCGGCATTTGCCGGGGCGCACAACTGATCAATGTCGCACTGGGCGGCACTTTGTACCAGGACATCGCGACGCAATACCAGGATCCGGAAATCCATGTGCACGAGGACTACGACAAGCACGCCCACAACATCACCTGGGAAGCCGGCAGCGGCCTGGGCAAGTTGTATCCCGAACCGGGCAGCAGCAAGGTGATCTCGATTCATCACCAGGCCATCAAGGCCTTGGGCAAAGGGCTGCGCGTCGAGGCGCGCAGCGCCGAAGATGGCTTGATCGAAGCGATTCGTCTCGAAGGCAAACCCTATGTTCTCGGCCTGCAGTGGCACCCCGAGTTTCACCCGCCGGGCGACCCGGATTTGCTGAACTGCAATCCGATTCTTGATGAATTCCTGACTGCAGCACGAGGTCGGCGTTGGTGATTTTTGATCATTTTTTGCCGTTGACCGTAGCCAAGGGCCGGGCATGATCGAGACGATCATTTCGCCATTGCGCGCCATTTGGGAAAGCCTGCTCGAACGCCTTATTTTCCTGCCGCCTTTTCCCGAGAATATTGACTCGCTGGCCCTGTTCAGCCTGCTGCTGGTCGTCGGCCTGCTCATCGGCGAGTCATTGCACGCCCATTTCAAGTGGCCAAAAGTCATCGGCTATGTACTAGCCGGCATCCTGTTCGGCCCCTCTGCACTGGGCTGGATCAGCATTGAGGCCCTGGCTCAGGCGCGGCCGATTGCCGACGCGGCGCTTGGTTTGCTGATGATGGAAGTTGGCCGGCGCCTGGACCTGAGTTGGCTGCACCGCAACCCGGAATTGTTGCGCAGCACCCTGGCTGACATCACCCTTTCGTTTGCCCTGATCTTCATATTTGCGCTCTGGCTGGTCGGTCTGACACCCGCCTGGGCCGCTGCCACGGCCGCCGTGACCATGGCCTCGGCCCCGGCTGTCGTCCTGCTCACCATAGAGGAAGCCAGAGCCCAGGGGCAGGTCACCGAGCGCATCATCCTGCACACGGCGATCAGTTCTGCCGCCTCCTTTGTCGCCTTCGCCGTCGTGCTCGGCATAGTTCACGCCGAACTGAGCGAAGACTGGCTAAATGCCCTTGTCCATCCGCTGTGGGTGGTCGTCGGCGCTTTGCTGGTCGGCGGCATCGGTACCTGGCTGGCACTGCGCATTGCCAAAACCTTGCCCAAAGGCTCGCTGGCCCAGGTTTTTGTGCTGATCGCCTGCGCCCTGCTAGCCGTCGGCATCGCGCGCATGCTCGCCGTCCCGGTCTTTTTAACGCTCTTTCTGATGGGCGTTCTGCTCGCTTCGCGTGACCAGCAACAAACCTTGCGTTACACCACGTTGCCCGAAGGGCATTGGCTACTCGCCATCGTGCTTTTTGTCATTGTCGGCGCATCCTTGCCCTGGCAGGACTTTACCTGGCTGGCCGGCGTGCAGGCACTCGGCCTGCTGCTGGTGCGCGCGGCAGCCAAAGCCGGTGCGCTGGCCTGGTCGGGCGGCAGCTTGCCCTTGCCCAAACGCCTGCTGGTCGGTATGGGCATCCAGCCACTATCGGCTACGGCGGTTTTCATGGCTTACGAAATCGCCGGTTTGTATCCGGAAGTCGGGCGTTCGGCCCTGACCTTGCCCCTCTTCGCCGCCGCCATGATGGAACTGGTCGGCCCCGCCCTGTGCCGACTGGCACTGCACAAATCGGGCGAATGTGAGAGCGGCGAGCGCAATCGAGGAGGTATCGCATGACGACCAAAGCCTTGGGCAACTTCAAGGACAGCGCCGCTTTTTCCCTCGGCGTCGAACTCGAACTGCAACTGGTCTCCAAGCGCGATTTCGACCTGACGCGGGGCGCCACCGACCTGCTCGGCAGCCTCGATTACGACGAACGTTTCGGCGAGATCAAGCTGGAAATCACCGAAAGCATGATCGAAATCAGCACCCAGCCGCAGTTGACCGTAGATGGCATTGCCGGCGACCTCGGCGGCCTGCGCGACACCCTGCGCCAGCATTGCGAACGCAACAATATCGGCATCTGCGGTGGCGGCACGCACCCGTTCCATCGTTGGCCGGAGCGGCGCATTTGTCCCGGCGACCGTTTTAATGAGATTTACCAGCGCTACGGTTATCTGGCCAAGCAATTTACCGTTTTTGGCCAGCACGTCCATGTCGGCTGCACCTCGGCTGACGACGCGATCTGGCTGACCCAGGCGCTCGGCGTCTACGTGCCGGCCTTCATCGCCTTGTCCGCTTCCTCGCCCTTTGTCGACGGGGAGGACAGCTTCTACCAGTCGGCCCGTCTCAACGCCGTTTCAGCCTTTCCGCTGAGTGGACAGTGCCCGCCGCTCGGCAGTTGGCATGAATTCAGCGAACACTTTGCCTTCCTGCAAGCCTGCGGCATTGCCCAGGGGATCAAGGACCTGTACTGGGATGTCCGCCCGAAACCGGAATTCGGCACCGTTGAAATCCGCGTCTGCGATACGCCGCTGAGCATCGAACAGGCGACCTCGCTGGCGGCTCTGGCCCAATCACTGTCGCGCTGGTTATTGCGCACCCGTCCGCCGCTGCATACCGCCAAACAGGCCCACGTTGCCCGTTACAACAAATTCCAGGCCTGTCGCTACGGCCTCGACGCGATGATTTCCGATCCGGTGAACTTATGTCAGACGCCATTGAAGCAGACGCTCGCCGACTTGCTCGAAGCCGTCTCGGAGGACGCCCGCGAACTGGGCTGCGCCCACTGGCTGAGCCCGCTCAAGCAGGCGGTCGCCAGCAATACCGGCGATGCCGCCTGGTTGCGGGCCAGGGAAAAACAGCATGGCAATTTGAACGATGTGGTGCGCGAGGCCAGCGAACGACTGATCGCCAAAAACAATCCAATCCAGGAGCAAACAAAATGATTCGCCGCTTGCCTGCAGCCTTGTTGTCACTGTTCATCGCCACGGGCTCATGGGCGGCGAACACGACCTGTCAATTTGAGCAGTTGCCGGTCGGCGCGCAAAAGCTGGGGCGATGGATCGACAAGAGCAACTGGCTGGCCATTGAAAACCAGCGCTTGAGTTTGCAGGCCGGTGAAATCTTCATGCCTGCCTGGCGTTTGCCGGCAAGCGGCAATGAGACAAAAGTCGCCGCCAAACAACGGCAAATCGACACCCTGCCAAGTACCGACCCGCTCGACGGCAGCCGGCGCGACCTCGGATTCCTGCTTGATACTCGTCTTTATGCCGACGGCCTGGTCGTCCTGCGCAATGGCCAGCTTGTTGCCGAGCGCTACCGCAACGGTCTGGCGCCTGACAAGCCGCGTCTCTTGCTCGAGACCACCCGTCCCTGGTTGAACCTGCTTGGCGCGATCAGTATCAACCAGGGCAAATTGAGTAACGACAAATCAATTGTGCGTTTTCTTCCCGGCCTGACAGCGTCCAGTGGTTTACGAAAAATGTCCGTACAACGCTTGCTCGAAGACAAGGAGCAGCCCGCCTGGACGCCCGGTGAAATTGAACGCTGGCAGCAGGCAGCGGGCTGGACAACAGAAGTATCCGGTAGCGATGTCCGCAACTGGTTGGCGCAAACTGGCCGTTGGGATAGAGCCCTGCTCGAAACGGGCGGCCCCTTGTTTGCCGCGACACCGGAGGATGATCTTCTGGCCTGGACATTAGCCGAGAGCAACGCCATGCCGCTTTCACAATTATTCTGCCAGCAGTTGCTGGCTCGGGTACGACCGGAACATCCCGTGCTTTGGTTGAGTGACTCACAAGGGTTTGAATTGGCTTCCGGCTTGGCCATGAGCCTGCGGGATTTTGCAAAACTGGGCCAGACCCTTGTCGAAGCACGGACTGGCCGCAATCGCGGAAAGATTCCAGCGTGGTTCATTGAGACCCTGACCGCCTCTTCCGGAATGCGTCCGGCCGAAATAAAGGGGCTGACAAAGGGTAGCGAACTACGCTACGGCTTTGTGCACCTGGGTGGCTCAGCCAATCGGGTTGCCTTGATCGGAGCCCAAGGCACCAGCCTGTTTGTCGATTTTGATCAACGCCTGGTAATCGCCTTGTTCGCCACCCGCCCCGGCGACAACACGGCAGCAATGCTTGCCACGCTGGAACAGGTCTGGAAAGTAATTGGGCACGCCAATTCCAACTAGATGCGTCGTTGAAAACCATTGATCGTCACAACAAGAAAGTCATGAAAGCACGGAGTTCTCACTCCAGTGTCCAATCCAGCCGAGGTTTTGAATGCTTGCCACTATCATCGTTATTTTTGTCATCGCCTACGCCGCAATAGCGTTGGAACATCCGCTCAAAGTCAACAAATCGGCCTCGGCATTGATCGGTGCAGGCTTGCTATGGACCGTCTATGCGCTGTCGCTGGGCGATACACATTTGCTGACCGAACAATTGGGCGAGTCGCTGACGGCGACGGCGCAGATTGTATTTTTCCTGATGGGCGCCATGACCATCGTCGAGGTCGTCGATGCGCACAATGGCTTCGAGGTCATCACCAAACGAATTAGAACGACCAAATTGTCATCATTGATGTGGCTGGTCGGTTTCGTCACCTTCTTTATGAGCGCGATTCTCGACAACTTGACGACAACCATCGTCATGATATCGCTCATGCGCAAGTTGCTGGCAAAGCACGATGATCGGCTGTTCTTTGCCGGGATCATCGTTATCGCGGCCAATTCAGGTGGCGCCTGGTCGCCCATTGGCGACGTGACGACGACAATGCTCTGGATTGGCGGCCAGATTACCTCGCTCGCCATTATCCAGGCGGTGCTGTTGCCAGCCTTGATCAGCATGCTTGTTCCGTTAGGGATTACCGCTTACGTATTGCGCGGACGCGAGGTGGTGAGCCCTGAACTTGTCGACAGTGACCATGGCATAGGTACGACAGAGTTTGAACGTAACCTGATGTTCTTCATGGGGCTCGGTATTCTGGTTGCTGTTCCCGCCTTCAAGACAATTACGCACCTGCCACCCTTCATGGGCATTTTGTTCGGTTTGGGCATCCTTTGGATGGTTGGTGATCTGGTTCATCGGCACAAGGAAGATGAGTACAAGGTCCATTTCACCCTAGCCCATGCCCTGAGCAAGATTGACATGAGTTCGCTGGTGTTTTTCATCGGCATATTGCTTTCAGTCGCCACCCTGGAACATACACATATCCTGACATCGCTAGCCAAATGGCTGGATCAGACTGTTGGACGGCAGGAAATCATCGTTTTGATCATCGGCATGGTCAGTGCGATTGTCGATAACGTCCCTTTGGTTGCCGCCTCGATGGGCATGTACAGCCTGACTGATTTCCCGCCCGACCATTTCCTGTGGCAGTTCATGGCTTACTGTGCCGGTACGGGAGGTTCCATTCTCATCATCGGCTCCGCCGCCGGTGTTGCTGCGATGGGCCTCGAAAAAATCCATTTTTTCTGGTACGTGAAGAAGATTAGCGGGCTCGCGTTGGTGGGCTATTTTGCGGGCGCTGGCGTGTATCTTCTTCAGCGTGGGCTGCTTGCTTAAGCATCGGATTTGCCAGATCCCCCCTTGGGAAACGCTGATTTATTCCGTTCGCCCTGAGCTTGTCGAAGGGCTTTCAAGAGCTTCGACAGTCTCTCAAAAAACAGCTTTTAACGCATAAAGACAATGGGTTACAAAACTGAACATTGAGCCGTTCGAGGGTGATCTGGAGGATTACCAGCGTTACTTGCTGGATGAAGCCAAGCGGGTACGGGAAGAAGCGGCGGCAGCGCACAAATTGCGCGGCACCTAAAGCCCTCGCTCGGCGTAGCCGGCCTCACGCTGGCTACGCCGAGCGAGGACAAAAACTGTATCAAGCTCAACAACATAGCGATACAAGGCGACATAGCACTGCGCCTGCCGACCGATCACCAATTCACGCTTGTCGTTATTCACCGGACGACCGATGAAGGGATTGTGCTCCAGCACATCAATCGCCGCGATCATCTCGCGTATCCGTAGCGCAGCATTTTCAACCTGATATTCGGCAAGATGATTCAGGATGCGATCAAAATCCTCGCCAACGTCCGCCGCCAACTCAATCGCTGACATTTCAGCTGGCCAGTGGAAGTTTCGCCACTTTACCGGCGACTCGCGCCTCCAGATAATCCCGCATTTCCTGCCACGGAACAGTTTTGCCAGTCGCTACAAGCTTGGCAAAACGGGCCTCAGCCAGCACATCGAAATCAGCACAAAGCTCCTCCTGCACAGCCTTCTCGGCAATCGCTTCGAGAATGAATCCGTGCGCAGTGGTGCCGGAACTTTTGGCCGCAGCGGCAACTTGCTCTTTCAGGCTTTCCGGCATACGTATGGTTGTTGTAGACATACAAGCCCTTCCACGTTTGACAAGAATTTGATGTAGCACAAAAGTGTTACAAGCCAACAACTCACCCAGCAAGCGCACTAACGTTCACCGCCACGCTCAAGATCGGGCTCAGGTTGGCTGGCCCCAAAAAGCTTCCAGCAACCGGCGGTACGGCTTCCGGATGACGCGCGACGGCGCTGGCGATGTGCCGGTTGCCGGTGACTTCGCCGCTGGTTGGGTCGAAGCCTTTCCAGCCGGCACCGGGCAGGTAGACTTCAGCCCAGGCGTGGGTTGAACCATTACTGCCAGGATTGAGCGGTGTATTGAGGTAACCGCTGACAAAGCGACTGGCAAGGCCGAGGTAACGGCAGGCTTCAATGAACAGGGCGGCGAAATCACGGCAGGAACCGCTTTTGCAGGCCAGGGTGAACGCCGGGGTCTGGACGCCGGGCTCTTCGCGCATTTGGTAGCTAAATTGGCTGGTGATCGAGCGGTTGATCTGATCCAGCAAGCTGAAGGTTTGTATCGGCCTGACCAGCCCCAGGCTATCCAGCCAGATCTTCACCGCTAATTGGTCGGCGGGATAGACCGGCTGCCGGAAAGGGGCCAGTTCGGCCTGCTCTGCGCTTTCGTAGGCAAACGGGTGGTTGACCGCGTAATCGTCGATCAGGAAATCAAACGGGTTGTCGTCGTAATGCTGGATGACGACGTTGCTGGTAATCAGCAGGCGCTCGGTCATTTCACTGAAACGGACAACCGCGACCGAGTTGTCGAGTACATCGCGTTTCCATTGCACGGTGTGGGCGGGATAGATGTCGAGGAGCGAGGATTCGATCCGGATCTGGTGGCTTTCCCTGGGATGCAGCAGCAAGCGATGCGGTTGCAGGGAAACCGGCGCCGCAAACCGGTACTCGGTGACATGGCTGATATTGAGACGCTGCATGGTCTGCCTTTCCGTTATTTCCTGGCCAAGCTCGGCGCTGGGTATCGACTATAGCGAACATACGCTTTGGAGCAGGTTTATTCTGCCGGCAAAGCGGCAAGCAGATTGCCCAAATAGCCGCTTGTTTTCTTTGACCCAGCTCTTGACCGGAGACCTACGCGAATTACGCAAATTCAGTAATTTACGTTTTATTGTCTGGCTGCGTATTGAACCGCTCAGTCTGGAATACCCGGTTTAGCAAATCTTCACATTGCTGCAGCATCAATCAGCTACGATCCCCCTCCCCCAACCCCAACGGAGAAGCAACATGGGTCTTTTCGATCAAGTAATCGGCGCAATGGCCAGCGGCCAGTCTGGCGGCAACAACGCGCTCCTCGAAACCGTCATGAAAATGATCAGCGACCCACAAAATGGGGGTTTGCAGGGACTGATTCAATCTTTCCAGCAAGGCGGCCTCGGCGACATCGTTAACTCCTGGGTTTCCACCGGGCAGAATCTGCCGATTTCTGCCGAGCAGATTCAAAGCGTGCTGGGTAATTCATCACTTGGCAACATCGCCGCCCAACTCGGTTTGAATACTGAACAAGCCTCCGGCAGCCTCGCTTCCATGCTGCCGCAACTGATCGACAGCCTGACCCCGAACGGTGAAGTGCCACAAGGCGGTGACCTGATGTCGCAAGGCATGGAAATGCTCAAGGGCAAGTTTTTCGCCTGATCAAGCCTCATCCAGAAAACGTTCGAGCAACACATTGAGGAAGCGCCGCCCGCGCAGGGTTGGCGCGATCCGCTCCGGGCTGACCGCGAGCAGGCCGTCAGCTTGCGCCGCCAACAAACGCGGCAAAATACCGTTGATTGATTGTGCGGTGCGCGATTCGTACAAAGCCGGTGGAAAACCATCGGCCAGGCGCAAGCTATTCATCAAAAATTCAAAAGGCAGGCTGGGCGCGTCAATCCGGGTTTCTTCCTGGACCGGCGTGCCGGCACGGATATTCTGCAGGTAAGCATTCGGATGTTTCCAGCGCATCTGGCGCAGGACGCGATCATGCAGGGTCAGCTTGGAATGCGCCCCTGCGCCGATCCCGAGGTAATCGCCAAAGTGCCAGTAATTCAGGTTGTGACGACATTGCTTGCCGGTCTGGGCAAAGGCGGAGGTTTCGTAATTGGCAAACCCGGCATCCGCCAGACGCGCCTCAATCGCTTCCTGCATATCGGCGCAGGTATCGCCTTCCGGTAATTCAGGCGGGAAGGCAGCAAAACGGGTATTCGGCTCCAAGGTTAGCTGGTAGCACGACAAATGCGGCGGTTTGAAACTCAGCGCGGTTTCAACATCGCTGAGCGCTTGACCCAGCGTTTGCCCCGGCAGGCCGTACATCAGATCGAGATTGAATGAGGCAAAATGCTCCGCCGCCAGTTGCGCGGCACGCCGCGCTTCGTCAGCCCCGTGGATGCGGCCGAGCGCCTTGAGGTGATCGTCGTTGAAGCTCTGGATGCCGAGTGAAACCCGATTCACCCCGGCCTGGCTGAAGCCGGCAAACTTGGCCGCCTCGACCGTTCCGGGATTGGCTTCGAGCGTAATTTCCGCTTCCGGCGAAAGCATGGCCAGCGCCCGGAAGGCGGCCAGCAATTCATCAATCGCTGCCGGCGAAAGCAGGCTGGGCGTCCCGCCGCCGAAGAAAACACTGACCACCGGCCGCCCCCAGATCAGCGGCAGGGCTGATTGCAGGTCGGCAATCAGCGCATCGACATATTCGCGCTCGGGAATCTCGCCATCCGCCTCGTGCGAGTTGAAATCGCAATAGGGGCACTTCTGCACGCACCACGGCACATGCACGTAGAGCGCCAAGGGCGGTGAAACGCGAAATTCCAGAGAGCTTGCGGTCGACGGCATTTTTGCCGCAAAAATCGGGATGGTCCGCGCCACGAAATTACAGCGCCGGCAGGCGGGCGATCAATTGCTGCATGGCCAGCCCGCGATGCGACACACGATTCTTGGTTTGCGCATCCAGCTCCGCCGCCGTCATGCCGAATTCCGGCACGAAGAACAACGGGTCGTAACCGAAGCCACCTTCACCGCGCTGCGCCGGCAGGATTTCGCCATGCCATTCGCCTTCGGCGATCAGCGGCTGCGGGTCGTCGGCATGGCGCACCAGCACAAGCACCGAGACAAAATGGGCGTGCCGGTCAGGCTTACCCGCCAAGTCGGCAAACAGCTTTTCATTGTTGCGCGCATCCGATTTCGGCTCACCGGCATAGCGTGCCGAATACACGCCGGGCGCTCCCCCCAAGGCGGCAACGCAAAGCCCGGAATCGTCGGCCAGTGCTGGCAAGCCGGAAATCCGGGCAGCATGGCGCGCCTTGGCCAGCGCATTTTCGATAAAAGTGCAATGCGGCTCTTCCGCCTCCGGAATGCCTAACTGGCCCTGCGGGATAACCTCAAAACCCAACGGCGCCAGCAACGCGTTGAGTTCCTTCATCTTCTTGGCGTTATTCGAGGCGAGAACGAGCTTTTTCATGAGGCCAATGCGGTTTTTTGCGCCGCGATCAACTGACGAATCCCCATTTCAGCCAGATCAGCCAAAACATTCATTTGCTGGCGGGAAAACGGCTCGCCTTCTGCCGTCCCCTGAATTTCGACAATCCCGCCGGCGCCGGTCATCACCACATTCATGTCGGTATCGCAGTCGGAATCTTCCGGGTAATCAAGGTCAAGCACCGGCGCACCTTTGTAGATGCCGACGGAAACCGCCGCAATGTGATCGCGCACCGGATTGGCTGGCAACTTGCCCGCCGTCACCAGTTTTTCGCAGGCTTCGTAAAGCGCCACCCAGGCACCGGTAATCGAGGCGCAACGGGTGCCGCCATCAGCCTGCAAAACATCACAATCGAGCGTGATCTGGCGTTCACCGAGCGCCTTCAGATCAACGACTGCGCGCAGGCTACGCCCGATCAGGCGCTGGATTTCCTGGGTGCGGCCGGATTGCTTGCCCTTGGCGGCTTCGCGCGCCGAACGGGTATGGGTTGAACGCGGCAGCATGCCGTATTCGGCAGTCACCCAACCCTCGCCCTTGCCGCGCAAAAAGGGCGGCACTTTTTCTTCGACGCTGGCCGTGCACAGCACGCGGGTGTCACCCATTTCGATCAATACCGAACCTTCGGCATGGCGGGTGAAATTACGGGTCAGGACGACCGGACGGAGTTGGTCGGCTTGGCGTTGGCTGGGGCGCATCGTGAATCCTTATTTATTGGGGGTGTATTTGTCGATGGTGCTGCGAATTTCCTCAATCGCCTTTTCGATTTCTTCATCGCTCAGGTCGCTCTTGTAGGCCGGATTACGGCCAAACTCTTCGAGGCGGGTAGTCACTTCATTGAGGGCCATGGTTTGGGTCGAGATGGCACTACTGGCCTCATCGACGTAGTTTTCTTCCCAGCGCACGGCAACCGCTGAAAGGTTGTCGCCACGCGCGCCGCCTTTGGTTTCTGCTTGTGAAAGCAGCATCGGAATCGCCTGAAGCAGGTTGGTCCCCTTCAGCGCCAAAGCCATCAAATCACCCGAGGTCATCCCCCACAAGCCGTCCGTGCACAGCAGCAAAATATCGCCATGTTCAAGCGGGGTTTTACGTGAAAACTCGATTTCCGGTGCCGAAGGGCTGCCCAGGCAACTGTAAATCTTGTTGCGATCAGGATGAACCGCCGCCTGCGCCTCGTTGATCATGCCCTCCTCAACCAGCAAGCGGACCCGCGAATGATCCTTGGTATGCGCGCTGACCCGACCATTACGCATCAAATACAGCCGTGAATCGCCCGCATGCGCCCAATAGGCAACGCTGTCCTGCACCAGACAGGCAACGCAGGTTGTCCGTGGCGAATCCTGCATGCGATGGCGTGCCGAGTAATCGAGAATGGCGTGATGCGCGTTGGTCATCCCTTTTTGCAGGAAGCGGAACGGGTCGGCAACTTTCGGCTTGGCTTCGCGCTGAAAACTGTCGGCCAGCGTTTGCACCGCAATCTGTGCCGCAATTTCGCCATGATGGTGGCCGCCCATCCCGTCAGCAATCACCATCAGCAGCGCATCGCGTGAATAGCAGTAACTGGTACGGTCCTCATTATTAGCGCGCCCACCCTGGCGGCTTTCCTGATAAATGGTGAATCTCACTTGTCAGCTTTCTTGAATTTATCAACGAATCGGTTAATCCAGTGCGGATTGGTTTTAGGCTTGGGCGGCGTCACCGTCTCGACCAAGGCCTTTTGTAGCGCGAAAACGCTTTGTGGCCGGTAGAGATGATTGAGATTCAAGCACCAATCAATAATCTCCAGCAAACGATCTGAAAACTGCCCATCCCAGCGCACCATCGCCGGCGTCAGCGTATCTTTCTTCAAGCGCTCATCCGCCGCTTGCGGCGCGGTGCCGGCCAGGCAGGCGTACATCGAGGCGCCAACACTGTAAATATCGCTCCACGGGCCAAGATCCTTGCGCGAGCCATAATGTTCGGGCGAGGCAAAACCCGGCGTGTACATCGGTTTCAACATCGGCTGCTCGCTCGACAAGGTTTGCCTTGCGGCGCCAAAGTCGATCAACACCGGCGTATTGTCAGCCCGCAAATAGATATTGGAGGGCTTGAGATCAAGGTGCAGCAACTTGTGCGAATGCACCTCGCGCAAACCGTTGAGCATGCGCGTGAAAACACCGCGGATAAAACGCTCCGAAATATGTCCCTGATGCTTCTGGATGAACTCTTGCAAGGTGCGGCCATGCTCGTACTCCATCACCATGTAGACCGTTTCATTGGCGCGGAAAAAATTCAGCACGCGGATCACATTGGGGTGCGAAAGCCTGGCCAAGGCGCGGCCTTCCTCAAAAAAACACTTCATGCCATAACGAAAGGCGCCGAGATGCTCCGCCGAAATAATCGGCATGACCTGACCGTCGGTGCGTAGCGCCAAACTATTCGGCAAATATTCCTTGATCGCCACCTGGCAGCCGTCCGGCCCCTTGGCCAGATAGACGATCGAAAACCCACCGAGCGAAAGCTGGTGATCGATTATGTACTCTTCGAGCGGGTGTCCGTTAGGAAGGGCTTGGTTTGCTTGTTGCGCCATTGAGGTCGCGGTTATCATCCGAATTTGGGCATTCTCAGGCGTAGCGCCCGGCCTGTAAAGCGAGAGAGGCAATAAGCATGATTTTCAGCATGACCGGATACGCCGTTAAGACCCTTGATATCGAGTGTGGAACGCTGCAACTTGAGTTCAAAAGTGTCAATTCCCGCTACCTTGATTTCCATTTCCGCATCGCCGAAGACCTCCGCTCAATGGAAATCCCGTTGCGCGAATTACTTTCCAGCCGCCTGTCGCGCGGCAAGATCGAATGCCGTCTCGGCTTCAACTCAGCGGCGGCCCGCGCCGACCAGTTGCAACTTAATCAGGAATTATTCGGCACCCTCAAATCACTGAACGACAGCGTGCGCGCTCAAATGCCGGAAGCCAGAACACTGTCGGTGAGCGACGTCCTGCGCTGGCCAGGCATGTTTGGCGAACAAGGGATCGATTTCTCGGCGGTTGGCCCGCAAGTGCTGGCGCTGGCCCGCGAAGTCCTTGAAGAGTTCTCTGCCTCGCGCAGTCGCGAAGGTGAAAAACTGGGCGAAATGATCGTTGACCGCGTCAATGCGATTCGCGAGATCGTCCGCAAGGTCGCGCCACGCATCCCTGAAGCGCAAGCCCTGTTCACCGACAAATTGCGCCAGCGCCTGCAGGATGCGCTGGGCACCAACGCCAGCGACGACCGCATTCTTCAGGAAGTGGCGGTCTTCGCAACGCGCATCGACGTTGCCGAAGAACTCACGCGCCTCAACGCGCACCTTGATGAAGTCGAGCGCGTCGTCAAAAAAGGCGGCGCCTGCGGCAAACGCCTCGATTTCCTGATGCAGGAACTCAATCGCGAAGCCAATACGCTGGGTTCCAAGTCAGCCATTACCGAAGTCTCGCAAGCGGCCATGGATCTCAAATTGTTGATTGAGCAAATCCGCGAGCAGGTTCAAAACCTGGAATAAGCGAACATGGCCGAAAATCTGCTGCATGGTGTTCCGGCGAAAAGTATTTCGCCGCGCGCTTTCGGCTGGCAGCTGTTTTTCGGCTGGCTTTTGCTCAATCTATGTTTTGGCCTGCTGATTACGGCCTATTTGATCGGCAGCCAGCGCCATTTTGAGGACAAGGCACGCCAAAACAGCGAAGCGCTGGTTGAGGTGCTTGAGGCCGACATCGCCGCCTCGCTCGAAAAGGTCGACACCCTGCTGCAAGTTTCAGTTGATGAATTCCATCGCCAACTGGCCTTGGGTGCGCTTGATGATGCGGCGATTGAGAATTTTCTTGAGCGCCAACGCGCCAGACAGAAACTGATCACCGTCCTGGTTTTTTATGGCGCCGACGGCAATACGAAATTCGGTGCCCAAGGCAAATCAGGCCCGGAAACCAGCAACCGCGACCGTGACTACTTCGTTGCTCTGCGTGACAACCCGGCGGCAGGCCTGGTAATCACCAAGCCGCTCCTCGGGCGGGTCACCGGCAAATGGGTGATGATCCTGGCGCGCCGGGTCAATAACCCGGACGGCAGCTTTGCCGGCGTAATTCTGGCCAGCCTGGCGCTGGAAAATTTCGAGAACAAATTTGCCGCACTGAAGCTTGGCGCCAATGGCTCAATCGCCATCCGGGGCGACAACATGGCGCTGATCACTCGCCATCCCATGGTCAAGGATGTTGCCGATTACGGAGCCACAAAACTTTCCGATGATTTTCAGCTGGCACTCGCAGCGGATCGCATGCGCGGCGCGTATGTGTCCGGCGTAACCAGCATCGACGGCATTCAACGCCTGCATGCCTACCGCTATAACCCGGACTTCCATTTCTTCATCAACGTCGGCGTCGCGCGTGAGGAATATCTTGCCGGCTGGGCAAGCCAGTTGCAGATCGCCTTGCTGGTTTTGCTGACTCTACTTGCGCTGAGTGCCCTCGCCCTGTTCCAGATCCATCGTTACGCCAGCCGTCTGGCTGACCGCGAACGCTTTCTACGCACCATCTTTGACACCTCGGATGGTGCCATTTTCTTCGTCGATCCAAGCGGGCGCATCACCCACGCCAATGAACGCATGGCGGCGATGTGGGGCTATCCACTCGCTGAACTGATAGGTGCCGAATACGTCATGCTGGTTCACCCTGACGAGCGGGAAATAAGCCGTCAGCGTATGAATAAACTGATCGACAGCGAACTCCCCTTCGTCCGCAATCAACGGGAATACCTGCGCAAGGATGGCAGCGTTTTCTGGGGCTTTCTGTGTGGCCGGCAATTGCGTGACGAACGTAACCAATTCATTGGACTAGTGGGCCTGATTGCTGATGTCAGTGAGCAAAAAATAGCGCTGACTGAAGTTGAACTCTACCGCAACCACCTTGAAGAATTGGTCCACGAACGGACTGCCGAACTGCTCATCGCCAAGGAAAGGGCGGAAGGGGCAAGCCGCGCCAAGAGCACTTTCCTGGCCAATATGAGTCACGAAATTCGCACCCCGATGAATGCCATCATCGGCCTCACCCATTTGCTCAGACGCGACCAGCTGACCCCGCAACAGGCCGACAGAATGGGCAAGATTGCCGGCGCCGCCGACCATTTGCTATCGATTCTCAACGACATCCTCGATATTTCAAAAATCGAATCCGGCAAACTGACGCTTGAAAATGCCCCCTTCCGTGTCGTCGATCTCGTCGAACACCTGATCAGCCTGAATGCCGAACGCGCCGAAGCCAAGGGGCTGAGTTTCCGCACCCAGTTCAGCGAACTGCCGCCACTGCTGATCGGTGATCGCCTGCGCCTCAGTCAAGCGCTGCTCAATTACCTGAGCAATGCGATCAAGTTCACCGAACAGGGCAGCATTACCCTGCGTGCTTCGATTATTGCCGAAGATAAAAGCGGTTTGCTGGCGCGTTTCGAGGTCAAGGACAGCGGTATCGGCATTGACCAAGAAACCGCTTCGCGACTATTCAAGTCCTTTGAACAAGCCGACAACTCAACCACCCGCAAATATGGTGGCACCGGGCTCGGCCTCGCCATCACCCGCCGCCTGGCCGAATTAATGGGCGGTGAAGTCGGCGTTGAAAGCCAGCCCGGTAGCGGTAGCACCTTCTGGATGACGGCACGTTTCACCCGCGCCACCCCCGACTCACTCCTGCTGAACACACCAACCTTGACTCCTGCCGGCGTAGCACTGGAAGCACAGTTGCGCACCCCCCACTATGCCGGGCTGCGCATCCTGCTCGCCGAAGACAATCTTCTGAACCAGGAAATTGCACTCGAAATACTCCATGAAGTCGCCGGACTGAATCTGACGCTGGCGGAGAACGGGCTGGTTGCGGTCAACCTCGCCAAAGCAGAGAAATTTGATCTGATCCTGCTGGATCTCCTGATGCCGGAGATGAATGGTTTGACCGCTGCCAGTGAAATTCGCGCCTTGCCCGGCTACGCAGAGACGCCGATCATTGCGATGAGCGCCAATGCCTTTGCCGAGGATCGCGCCGCTTGCGACGCCGTCGGCATGAACGATTACGTTCCCAAGCCGGTCAATCCAGACCAGCTTTTCAACACCTTGCTCAAGTGGCTACCCGCCCCTAAAACAACGGAGAACCCCTGATGTCCGGAACCCTTTACGTCGTTGCCGCCCCTTCCGGTGCGGGTAAAACGACGCTGGTCCGCTTGCTGCTCGCAGAAGAGCGCGGCGTCCATCTCTCGATTTCAACCACCACCCGCGACCCGCGACCAGGCGAAGTGGATGGGCGCGAATATCACTTCGTCAGCGTTGCTGATTTTCGGGCCAAAATTGAGCGCGGGGAATTCCTCGAATGGGCCGAAGTTCACGGCAATTTCTACGGCACCTCGAAGAAATGGATTGCCGACCAATTGGCCAGCGGCGCCGATGTCTTGCTTGAAATCGACTGGCAGGGCGCCCAGCAAGTACGTGCGATTTTTCCCGGCGCGCTCGGTATTTTCATTTTGCCGCCCTCGCTGGAAGAACTGGAACGCCGCTTAACCGGGCGCGGCACCGACAGCCACGACGTCATCAGCCGCCGGCTGGCTGCCGCCCAAGCCGAGATGCGCCATGTCGGCGAATTCGACTATGTTATTATTAACGACTGTCTGGAACAGGCGCTAACCGATTTGCGCTCCGTGATAAAGGCTTCCGGCCTGCGTTGCGGTGTTCAACGAGTACGCCACGCTGCCCTGTTCTCGCGTTTGATCTAATTGAAAGTCTTGAGGTTTGTATGGCTCGCGTTACCGTTGATGATTGCCTGAAAAGAATTCCTAATCGCTTCCAGATGACTCTGGCAGCGGCTCACCGTGCGCGTCAGCTGGCCAACGGCGCAACGCCGCTGGTTGATGCTGAAAAGCACAAGCCGACTGTTGTCGCCCTGCGCGAAATGGCGCTTGGCAAGATTGGCGTTGAAGTTCTCGCCAAAAGTTTGGGCTGAGGCCGGGGCGGCGTGAAATCTTATGGGTTCTGCGCCGTCATCTCCGCCGCCAGCCACTGAGGAACCCGCTTACCGGGTTTTCCTTGATAGTCTCGACTATCTAACACCAGAAGAAAAGACTCGCATCGAGGAGGCTTACGTCTACTCGGCGGAAAAGCATGCGAATCAGAAACGCATGTCGGGCGAAGCCTATATCACCCATCCGCTGGCCGTGGCCGGCGCAGTGGTTGAATGGCGCATGGATGCCGACGCGATCATCGCCGCCCTACTCCATGACGTACTGGAAGACACCGGCACCAGCAAGCGCGAGTTAAGCGACAAATTTGGCCGCGAAGTGGCTGAACTGGTCGATGGCCTGTCCAAGCTCGACAAGCTGGAATTTGCCTCCTACCAGGAAGCGCAGGCCGAAAACTTCCGCAAGATGTTGATGGCGATGGCGCGTGATTTGCGCGTCGTGCTGATCAAACTGGCCGACCGCCAGCACAATCTGCAAACCATGTCGGCGATGCGCCCGGACAAACAGCGCCGCATCGCTACCGAAACCTTGGACATCTACGCGCCGATTGCACTGCGCCTGGGCTTGAACAAGCTTTATCGTGAATTGCAGGACATTTCCTTCCGCCTGATTCATCCGAAACGTGCCGAAGTGCTGGTCAAGGCGATGAAGTCGGCCCGTGGCAACCGCAACGAGTTGCTGTCCAAAATACTGGAAGGGATCAAAACCAAGCTGAGCACCGCGGGTTTAAAGGCCCACGTGTTCGGGCGCGAGAAGAGTCTCTATTCGATTTACCGCAAGATGAAGGACAAGCAGCTTTCCTTCTCGCAGGTGCTCGACATTTATGGCTTCCGCGTCGTTGTCGATAACGTGCCGGCCTGTTATCTGGCGCTTGGCTCCTTGCACAGCCTGTTCAAGCCGGTGCCCGGCAAGTTCAAGGATTACATCGCGATTCCCAAAGCCAACGGTTATCAGTCGCTGCACACGACGCTGATTGGCCCTTACGGCACGCCGGTTGAAGTGCAGATTCGTACCGAAGAAATGCACCATGTGGCGCAGGACGGCGTTGCAGCCCATTGGCTCTACAAGGATATTGAAGAGACGGGCGCCGATCTGCAGATTCGTACGCATAAATGGCTGCAATCCTTGCTCGAAATGCAGAGCAGCGATTCGTCCGAGTTCTTTGAAAACGTCAAGATCGACCTCTTCCCGGATGAGGTTTATGTCTTTACGCCCAAGGGCAAAATCATGGCTCAGCCGCGCGGCACGACCGTGGTCGATTTTGCCTACGCCGTGCATACCGATGTCGGTCATCATTGTTCGGCTGCCCGCATCAATCACGAACTGGCGCCACTGCGCACCGAATTGCGCAATGGCGACATGGTTGAAATCATTACCTCGCCGAAAGCCAGCCCGAATCCGATCTGGCTGACGTACGTAAAAACCGGCCGGGCGCGCAGCAAAATTCGCCATTTCCTGCGCACCATGCAGCACGAAGAATCGGCCCGCCTCGGCGAACGCCTGTTGCGCCAGGAATTGCTGACGCTGGGCGTCGTGCCGATTTCGATTCCGGCTGACGCCTGGGATCAGCTGGTCAAGGCCGGTGGACAGAAAACGATTGAAGAGTTGTACACCGACATCGGCCTCGGCAAACGCCTGCCTTCCGTCGTCGCCCGCCGTCTGCTGGCGCGTGAAGACATGTCGGCGGATACGCCGAGCAACATGACTTTGGCGATTCACGGCACCGAAGGCATGGCGATTCAGTTGGCGCGTTGCTGCCAGCCGATTCCCGGCGATCCGATCATCGGCTCGATCAAGAAAGGCAGCGGTCTGGTCATCCACACCCACGACTGCCCGACGATCCGCAAATCACGCTCGTCCGAGCCGCAAAAGTGGATCGATGTCGAATGGGAGCCGGAAGAAGGCAAACTGTTCGACATCCGGATCAAGGTTGAAGTCAAGAACACGCGTGGCGTGCTGGCCCAGGTCGCCTCGGCGATTGCCGAAGCCGGCTCGAATATCGAGCATGTGGCGATGGATGCTGATCCGGAACGCCTGTTCACCCTGCTCCGCTTCACGATTCAGGTTTCTCACCGCAACCATCTGGCCGCCGTCATGCGCGGCATGCGCCACATTCCGGAAGTCACCCGCATCGTGCGGGAACGCGGAGGCGAGGTGTGAAAGTTCTCGTGCTGGGTGCCGGGGTCGTCGGCACAACCAGTGCCTGGTATTTGGCGCGTGCCGGCCATCAAGTCACCGTCGTCGACCGCCAGCCTATCGCTGGCAATGAAACCAGTTTCGCCAATGGCGGCCAGATTTCCGTTTCGCATGCCGAACCCTGGGCCAATCCGCACGTTCTGCCGCGTGTCCTGAAATGGCTGGGCCGTGAAGATGCGCCCTTGCTCTGGCGCTGGCGTGCTGACCCGGCGCAATTGAGCTGGGGTTTGCGCTTTCTTGCCGAATGCCTGCCCGGTCGTACCCGCCACAACATCGCCGCCACCGTTGCGCTCGCCTTGTATAGCCGCCAGCGCCTGCAGGCCTTGCGGCAGGAACTCGATTTGCAGTACGACCATCTTGAGCGCGGCATTCTGCACATTTATACCGATAAAGACGATTTTGCGCAGGCAACTTCCGCCGCCAAGCTCATGCGCGAATTTGGCCTGGAGCGGACGACGGTCGACGTCGAACAATGCCTAAAAATTGAACCGGCCCTCAGCGGCGCCCAACATTTGCTGATCGGTGGCGACTACACGCGCTCGGATGAGTCCGGCGATGCCCATAAATTTACCCAGGCGCTGGCCGCCCACGCCAGCCAGGCCGGAGTCAATTTTCGACTGAATTTGACGGTTGACCGCATCACTCACGCTAGCAACCAGATTAGCGGCGTCGAAGTGCATGGCAGCGATGGCCCTGAACAGCTGACCGCCGATGCTTACGTTGTCGCCCTCGGCAGCTATTCGCCCTTGTTGCTCAAGCCGCTGGGCATCAGCCTGCCGGTTTACCCGGCCAAAGGCTATTCGGCAACGCTAACGCTGGCTGATGAAAGCCACGCCCCCAGCGTCAGCCTGACTGATGACGGGCGCAAAATCGTTTTCTCGCGCCTCGGCAATCGCCTGCGCATCGCCGGCACCGCTGAGTTCAACGGTTACAACACGGAGATCAACCCGGTGCGTTGTCAGGCGCTGATGCAGCGTACCCGCGAACTATTTCCAGTCCTGCAAACCACCGGCGAACCCCAATTCTGGGCCGGCCTGCGTCCCGCCACGCCATCCAACCTGCCCTACATTGGCCGCACGCGTTACAACAACCTCTGGCTCAACACCGGCCACGGCACGCTCGGCTGGACAATGTCCTGCGGCTCGGGCGCGGCACTCGCCGACCTGATCAGCGGCCAACGCCCGGAACCGGATTTTCCTTTTTCTGGATGCTGATCGACACCCACTGCCATCTCGACGCGGCCGAATTTGACGCTGATCGCGATGCAGTTCATGCCGCAGCACTCACCGCAGGGGTAAAACGAATCGTCATCCCGGCGGTTACGGTCGACGGCTTAAATCGGCTAAAAACCTGTGTCGACCGCTACCCCGGTTGCTTTGCTGCTTACGGCATCCACCCGCTTTTCGTCATGTCGGCAAAGGAAAGCGACATCGCCACGCTCGCCCACTGGCTGGCGACGGAAAACCCGATTGCCGTCGGCGAAATCGGCCTTGATCATTTTGTCGGCGATGTCGATCACGCCCGCCAGGAATGGTTTTTCATCGAACAATTGAAGCTGGCCAAGGAGTTCGACTTGCCGGTCATTCTTCATGTCCGACGCGCCATCGACCCGATTCTGAAGCAACTGCGCCGTTTCAAGTTAAAGGGCGGCATCGCCCATGCCTTTAACGGCAGCCGGCAACAGGCCGATGAATTGATCAAGCTCGGTTTCAAACTCGGTTTTGGCGGGGCAATGACTTACCCCGGTTCGTCCCGGATTCGCCAACTGGCAGCAAGTTTGCCGCTCGAATCCCTTGTGCTGGAAACCGACGCCCCGGATATTCCGCCCGCCTGGCTCAACCGGGGGCGCAACAGCCCGGCTGAATTGCCGCGCATCGCCACGCAGCTCGCCGAATTACGCGGCTTGTCGTTGGCTGAAATCAGCGCGGCGACGACTGCAAATGCCGAGACCGTTTTCCCTCGGCTGCGGCCGTAAAACGCTCAACTATTTCAGCCAATTCCGCCGCCGGCTGCGGACGCGCCAGCAAATAACCCTGCAGATGATTGGTGCCGAGCGCCAACAATTGAGCGCGTTGATCCTCGGTCTCAACGCCCTCGGCAACCGTTTCAATATTCAAGCCATCGGCCAGCATGACCATCGCCTGAACGACATAGAGACTTTCCGACTGTTCGTGCAGGCGGGCGACAAAACTTTGGTCAATTTTGAGCACATCGACCGGAAAATCAGCCAGGTATTTGAGTGAGGAATAGCCGGTGCCAAAGTCGTCGATGGCAATCCGGATGCCTTGCGCACGCAATTCCTTGAAGATGCCAAAGGTGTGTTCCGTATCTTCGGTGAGCAAGCTTTCCGTCAGTTCAAGTTCGAGTTGCTGCGGGTTGATGCCGTAGCTTGCGATGGTTTCCATCACCCATTCGGCAAACCCCTCGCCGCGCAACTGGCGTGCCGAGACATTGACCGCCACCCGTGGAATCGCCACTCCTTCCGCCTGCCACAGCAAGAGCTGACGACAGGCTTCATGCAGACACCAGGCGCCGATTTCATCGATCAGACTGCTCTGCTCGGCAAGCGGAATAAAGCGCCCCGGCGAAACCAGGCCCAGCGTCGGGTTCTGCCAGCGAACCAGCGCCTCGACCCCACTGACCAAGCCGCTTTCACCATCGATCTGCGGCTGGTAATAGAGCACCAGTTCATTGCGCTCGACGGCATGACGCAGCCCCATTTCGATATCGAGGTCATCATTCTTGTCTTCCGCCTGCGGATCAAAAACGCTCAGGGTATTGCGACCTGCGTGCTTGGCGGCATATAGCGCAACGTCGGCATTACGCAGCAAATCCTCGCCGCTGCTGCCATGCTCGGGATAAATTGCGATGCCGATACTGGTGCTGGCGAATAATTCGCGGCCAGCAATCGCCAGTGATGCTTTCAAGGCGAGCAGCAATTTTCGCCCGATCAACAGGGCATCATCCGGGCAACTGATCTCCGGCACCAGGATGGCAAACTCATCGCCACCGAAGCGCGCCAGCGTATCGCAATCGCGCACACTGGACTGCAGACGAAGGCCAACTTCCTTGAGCAGCAGGTCGCCGGCCATGTGGCCCAGCGTGTCGTTGACCACTTTGAAGCGGTCAAGATCAAGCATCAGGACGGCGAGCGGACGATTGCTGCGCTGCGCCTGGCGCAAGGCGGTATCAAGCCGGTCGCAGAAGAGCCGGCGATTGGCCAGCCCGGTCAGCGGGTCATGGTAGGCGAGATGATGAATGAAGGCTTCAGCCTCCTTGCGCGCCGAGACATCACTGAACAGGCCGACATACTGTTTGGCGCCGCCGTCGCTGTCACGCAACGCCGAAATTGACAGCCATTCGGTATATAGCTCGCCATTCTTGCGTCGATTGATCACCTCGCCCTGCCAGTTGCCACGGTCACGCAAGGACTGCCACATTGCGGTGTAAAACTCTGGCTTGTGTTGCCCGGATTGCAGCAATTGGCCCGGACTATGGCCGAGCGCTTCGCTTTCACGGAAGCCGGTAATGCTGCTAAAAGCGGGGTTGACCGACTGGATCAGCCCACGTTCGTCGGTAATTACCATCGCCTCGGCAAGGCTGTCGAAAACGTGTGCCGCCAGATGCAGGCGCGCCTCGGTACGGCGATTTTCCGAGAGATCGCGCAGCGATAACACGTAGCCACCCGCCGAATCTGTTTCAACATCCGGCAGCGGGCCACCCAGAAATGCCACTGGCAGGCGACCATGTTTGCTATCCAGCCAGCCTTCGCCGTTAAAGCGCTCACCGGCATCGATAGCGCTCAGAAGATCACGATTGGTGTTGCTCGCCGCCCCGGCAAAAAGTACCTCAGAAAGCGGTTGACCGCGCAAATCAGCCTCCAGACGCCCGATCAAGCCTTCGGCACGTTTGTTCATAAACACTAGGCGCGCTTTGCCATCGAAAGCGACAATACCTTCGCCGAGATTGTCGGCAATGTTGTCGAGCAGATCATGGCTGTGCCCCAAAGCGGACAAGGTACTGCGCAAGCGGGCCAAGGTCACGATCACCAGCCCGACAAGGAATAAGGCGAAGACCGCCAGCCCCCAGCGATAGGTGGCAGCAACCCGGATGGCTGCGGCATGCGCCCCGGCGTATTGGCGATAAGCGACATTGACATCACTGGCAAAGGGGGAATCCAGCAGTTGTTGTGAGACGCTTTGCAGATCACGGAAGTTGGCCAGAATGGTTGAGGCGTGCATTACCAGCAGTTTGCCCTGCACCTGATCGGCGATTGGCCAATCCGCAATATCCTGGTCGAGTTGATAAAGGGCACTGACGAGGAGTGGCAAATCATTGTTTCCCCCCTTGATCAGGAAGGCCATCAGCCGCTGCGAAGTCAGAATCAGGCGTGGGGAGGACTGCTTTTTGCTGAGCGCTTCAGCCAGATTCATGAAATGAGTTTGCGAGGTGTTGAAAACCGCATGGAAGCGCTTGAAACGATCGAGCGCGTTCTGTTTCTCAAGCCAGCGGCTATAGACCAGCACCAGCTCGGACTTGAGTGCCAGCTTGCCAAATTCATCCTGCAGGGTGCTCAGGCGTTGGTCAATACTGTGGCTGGCATTGACCAGCCCATCGTAGTCAAGGCGCTGTCCCTGGCGTAATTTGAGCGTTTCCAGATTGATCGAGAGATCAAGCGCAGCAAGTTCATTGACGATTAATTCAACGCGTGCCCGGCCACGACTATCCACTTCGTTACCAAAATGGAACAGCGTGGCGAGGATCAGCAAGGCGATACCGCCGAGCGCCCATAGCGAGCGCAAACTCAAACGGCGCACAGGTCTTTTCATGGTGCCGACTCGCTGTTCAGGGAACCCAGAAACTTGACGATATGTTCGACATCATGCGCCGGCAATTCCAGTCCAAGCTGGTATTTACCCATCACTCGAACTGCTTCCTCCAGTGTCGTTGCTGCCGCGTTATGAAAATAAGGGGCGGTTAACGCGACATTGCGCAAACTGGGCACTTTGAAGTAATGCCGGTCTTCTTCGCGACCGGTAATGTTGAAACGCCCCATATCGGCCTTGGTACTGGTCCCCGGTGAAAAATAGGGAGCCATAGTCCCGAAACGTTGGTAGAGATTGCCGCCAACATTGATCCCTTGATGGCAGCCCGTACAGCCATGCTTGCGGAACAACTGATAACCGATTACCTCATCATTGCTCAGCGCATTGGTATCGCCATTCAACCAGCGGTCAAACCGCGCCGGACGCGCCAGTGAGCGCTCGAATTCGGCCAGCGCATCGCGAATGTTTTCAGCGCTTAAACCGTTACGGTAAACGCGAGAAAACCGCTGTTTTATTTCCGGGTCAGCACCCAGCTTTTCAAGAACCTGCGGCCAGCTTGACGCCATTTCAATCGGATTGACGACCGGCCCCCCCGCCTGCTCTTCGAGCGATCCGGCGCGTCCGTCCCAAAATTGACGAAAATTGTAGGCGGCAGTCAGGATGCTGGGCGCGTTGATGCCGCCAACCGCACCGCCAACCCCGATCGAAACCGGCAAACCATCCGCCCCGCCACGATCAAGCGGGTGACAACTGGCACACGAAAGCGTGTTGTCTGCCGAAAGGCGCGAGTCGTGAAACAATATTTTGCCAAGCGCCACCTTTTCCGGATCAAGGCCCGCCACCTCAGCGATCGCCCGAATCGGCTCCAGCGCGTGCGCTGCATGGTTTTCAAACAAGGTCGATGACTGTGGCAGCAAGCCACTACGAAGGTCTTCAACGGGTGGCTTGAAAAAACTCCAGAACACCCAACCAATAAGGCAAAGCAGAGGGAGGAGGTAAAAAACCAGCTTAAGCTGTTTCACGATGCGGCTCAGATGGATATGGCGCCACTTTAACCAAAATTGATGGCTGGCGCGCCATTTTTTGATTTGAATCAACATAACATCAAAACTTACAGGGTTAATGCCCCGTTTTTGACTTGAGTTAAAACTTTAGTCGTATGCCCGGCGTAGATTGCTCGGGCTGACATTTAACCAACCAAGGCTATTCAAGTATGCCGACTTCCAGCGGACTCAATATCACCAGCATCATTCTTGGCGTTGCGCCGAACGATGCAGCGGATGTCAGCGCACTATTGAAAGCCATCGACGGCGTCGAAGTGCACGCCATTGCCGAAGATGGCCGGATGATCGTCACGATCGAATCCGGCGACGAAGATAACACCAGCAATACCTTTGAGATGATCCGCCAGTTGCCGGGAGTGATTTCGGCTGCGCTGGTGTATCACCAGTATGAATCTGATCCAGATGAGGAGGCCTGAGATGACCGATGTAAAACTTACCCGGCGGGATTTCATCAAGAGCAACGCAGTCGCGGCGGCCGCAACCGTCGCCGGCATCAGCGTGCCGAATGCCGTCATGGCGCAGCAAAAAGGCAAGGATGATGGCGTGCGCTGGGATAAAGGCGTTTGTCGTTATTGCGGCACCGGCTGCGGCGTCCTGGTTGGCGTCAAGGAAGGCCGCATTGTGGCCACCCAGGGCGACCCGGATGCGCCGGTCAATCGCGGCCTCAACTGCATCAAGGGCTATTTCCTCTCGAAGATTCAATACGGCAAAGACCGCCTGATGTCGCCGATGTTGCGCATGAAGGACGGCAAGTACGACAAGAATGGTGACTTCAAGCCGATCACCTGGACCCAGGCGCTCGACATCATGGAAGAGAAGTGCAAGGCTGCGCTCAAGGAAGGCGGGCCACGCAATATCGCCATGTTCGGTTCCGGGCAATGGACGGTGTGGGAAGGCTACGCCGCCGCCAAATTGATGAAGGCCGGCTTCCGGACCAACAACCTCGATCCCAATGCCCGCCACTGCATGGCCTCGGCGGTGGCCGGCTTCATGCGCACCTTCGGTATCGACGAGCCGATGGGCTGCTATGACGATGCCGAGCACGCCGACGTTTTCGCGCTGTGGGGCTCGAACATGGCCGAGATGCACCCGATCCTCTGGTCGCGCATCACCGACCGCCGGCTCAGTGCCAAGCACGTCAAGGTCCATGTGCTGTCCACCTTCAGCCATCGCTCCTGCGAACTGGCCGACAATACGCTGATCTTCAAGCCACAGTCCGATCTGGCCATCCTCAACTACATCTGCAACCACATCATCCAGACTGGCGCGGTCAACAAGGATTTCGTGGCAAAACACGTCAAGTTCGCCAAGGGCGTGACCGACATCGGCTATGGCCTGCGTCCGAACCACCCGCTCGAAAAGGTGGCCATGAACAACGGCTACCCGGGCGAAGAGGGCAAGCCGAAGGGCAACCCGAACAATTCGACGCCGATGACTTTCGACGAGTTCGCCGCCTTCGTCTCCGAATACACGCTGGACAAGGCGCACGAGATTTCTGGCGTGCCAAAAGAGAATCTGGAAGCGCTGGCCAAGGCCTACGCCGACCCGAAGGTCAAGGTCGTTTCCTACTGGACCATGGGCTTCAACCAGCACACCCGCGGCACCTGGGTGAACAACATGATCTACAACGTGCACCTGCTGGTCGGCAAGATTTCCGAGCCAGGCAACGGGCCGTTCTCGCTGACCGGGCAACCTTCTGCCTGCGGCACGGCGCGCGAAGTCGGCACTTTTGCCCATCGCCTGCCAGCCGACATGGTGGTGATGAATCCGAAGCACCGTGAGCTCTCGGAAAAGCTGTGGAAGCTGCCGGCCGGGACGATTCCGGAGTGGATCGGCCTGCACGCCGTGGCCCAAAGCCGCGCCCTGAAGGATGGAAAATTAGGCTTCTATTGGACGTCGACCACGAACAATATGCAGGCCGGGCCGAACGTCAACGAAGAAATTTACCCGGGCTGGCGCAATCCAAAAGCCTTCGTGGTGGTTTCCGATGTCTACCCGACTGTATCGGCGATGGCCTCCGACCTGATCCTGCCTTGCGCGATGTGGATGGAAAAGGAAGGCATGTACGGCAATGCCGAACGCCGTGGCCAGATGTGGCGCCAGCAGGTCAAGGCGCCGGGCGAAGGCAAGTCTGATCTCTGGCAGTATCTGGAGTTCTCCAAGCGCTTCAAAATTGAAGAAGTCTGGCCGGCCGAGTTGCTCGACAAGAACCCGGAGTACAAGGGCAAGACGCTGTACGACGTGCTGTTCGCCAACGGCCAGGTCAACAAGTTCGGCCTCGATGAGGTCGCCAAGGTTAACGCCCACGGCATCAAGGACTACATGAACGATGAGTCCAAGGCTTTCGGCTTCTACGTGCAGAAAGGCCTGTTCGAGGAATACGCCTCGTTCGGCCGTGGCAAGGCGCACGATCTGGCCAATTTCGACGTCTATCACAAGGCGCGCGGCCTGCGCTGGCCGGTGGTCGATGGCAAGGAAACGCTGTGGCGCTTCCGCGAAGGCTACGACAGCTATGTGCCAAAGGGCGAGAACGTTCGTTTCTACGGCTACCCGGACGGCAAGGCAATCGCCTTCGCGCTGCCTTACCAGCCGGCGGCTGAAATGCCGGATGCCGAATACGACCTCTGGCTATGCACCGGTCGCGTACTGGAACACTGGCACACCGGTTCGATGACGCGGCGTGTCCCTGAGTTGTACAAGGCGATGCCGGATGCCGTCATGTACATGCACCCGGAAGATGCCAAGAAGCGCAGCCTGGCACGCAATGATGTGGTCAAACTATCGACCCGGCGTGGCGAAATCCAGTTGCGTGTCGAAACCAAGGGCCGCAACAAAACACCGCTGGGTTTGGTCTTCGTGCCATTTTTCGACGAACATCGTCTGGTCAATAAACTGACGCTGGATGCAACCTGTCCGATTTCAAAAGAAACCGACTACAAGAAGTGTGCGTGTAAGGTGGTCAAGGCTTGAGGCAGCACTGACCAACCAAACAAATCAGGGAGTGCCGAAGCGGGTGGGAATAAGGGTAACCAGGGGGCCCACCCGTGACGGCTGAACCTTTTTAATAGTGAAAGTAATGAAACCAAACACCCCAAAAACTGGCGCCGCTCGTCGCCAATTTATTTTTGACTCAGCCAAGATGGTTTGTGGCGTGGGCATGCTCGGCCTTGGGCTGGGACTCTACGCCAAGCAATCGAAAGCCCTGCCGGCGCTCGCCCTGCGCCCACCCGGCGCCTTGCCGGAAGATGACTTCCTCGGCGCCTGCATTCGTTGCGGCATGTGCGTGCGCGATTGCCCCTACAACACGCTGGAATTGGCCAAACCGGAAACGCCGGTCGCCACCGGTACACCTTATTTCACCGGGCGCAACATTCCCTGTGAAATGTGCGAGGACATTCCGTGCATCAAGGCTTGTCCGACCAAGGCACTTGATCACAGCCTGACCGACATCAACAAGGCCAAGATGGGCATCGCGGTTCTGATCGACCACGAAACCTGCCTCAATTTCCTCGGCCTGCGCTGCGACGTTTGTTATCGCGTCTGCCCGGTGATCGACAAAGCCATCACCCTCGACATGGTGCCCAACACGCGCACTGGCCGCCACGCGATGTTCCTGCCCACCGTGCATTCGGAACACTGCACCGGCTGCGGCAAATGCGAAAAATCCTGCGTGCTGGAAGAAGCCGCGATCCGTGTTTTACCGCCCAAACTGGCGCAAGGCGCGCTCGGCAAACATTACCGCATCGGCTGGGATGAGAAGTCGAAGGCGGGCCATTCGCTGATCGACGAATCAAAAATGCAGGATCTCCCAGATCGCCTGCCCGAAGGTGCGGTTCTACCCGGTCACTACGACCCGGCATCCGGCAAAACCGAATCAATGCGTGGCATGCCGGGCAGTGAGGCTGGCGCCATTCCAAGTCAGCCCCCCGGACTGGGAGGCAAGCCATGAGTGCCGCCCAAAACAAACGGATCGGCGCCGAAGCGGTTGCTGAAAAAGGCTGGCTGGGCGCGCACAAATGGTTGATCCTGCGCCGCATTTCGCAGTTTTCAATTTTGGCGCTATTCCTTGCCGGCCCCTGGTTTGGCCTGTGGATCGTCAAAGGCAATCTGGCTTACAGCTACACCCTCGGCGTTCTACCGCTTACTGACCCTTACGTTGCCCTGCAATCGATGGCCACCGGTCATCTGCCGGAAACACTGGGCTTGGTCGGCATGGCTATCGTCCTGGCCTTCTATTTACTGGTCGGCGGACGCGTTTATTGCAGCTGGGTCTGCCCGGTCAACATCGTCACCGATGCCGCCGGCTGGCTGCGCGACCGTCTCGGCATCAAGGGCAGCGCCCATCTTGGCCGCAATACGCGCTATTGGATACTCGGCATGACCTTCGTCGGCTCGGCAATCACCGGCGTCGTGCTGTGGGAATTGATCAATCCGGTTTCGATGCTGCATCGTGGACTGATTTTTGGCCTCGGAACGGCGTGGACCGTAATACTTTCGATTTTCCTCTTCGATCTCTTCGTCATGAGTCGTGGCTGGTGCGGTCGACTCTGCCCGGTCGGTGCTTTTTATAGCCTGATTGGTCGCTGGAGTCCGGTGCGCATTTCGGCACCCAAACGTAGCGCCTGCAATGACTGCATGGATTGCTTTGAAGTCTGCCCCGAACCGCATGTCATCCGCCCGGCCCTCAAAGGCGAAGGCAAGGGCATTGGCCCGGTCATTCTCGGACCGAACTGCACCAATTGCGGTCGTTGCATTGATGTTTGCTCGAAGGATGTATTCACCTTCGGGTTGCGGTTCAATAACCCGGTTTCCACTGCCCAGCCTGCGGTGGCGCAGACGGAAACCAAGTAATTTTTGAGTTCAAGAGGAGGAGCGCCGATCATGAAAAGCACACTGAAAATGAGATTTGCCATTCTGGCAGCGGCCGCATGCTGGGCACTTTCCGCTCCGCTCGCGCAGGCCCAGGAAGCACCCAAACCGATGCGTGGAGCCGACGTTAACACGGTCGACCAAGCCCCCGAGGCTAAAAAATATTTAGGGGGGAAACCGGGTGGGCAAGAAAAGGTGGCGCGAACCTATCGTGACCAACCGCCAGTGATTCCGCACGCGGTTGAAAACTTCGATGAAATTACCCTCGAAGAAAACCAGTGCCTGACTTGCCACAGTGAGGATAACTACAAGAAGAAAAAAGCGCCAAAAATCGGCGACAGCCACTTCCGTGACCGCGACGGCAAGATCCTGCCAACCACCTCCGCGCTGCGCCACAACTGCACGCAATGCCATGTGCCGCAGGTTGATGCACCACCGTTGGTCGAAAATGATTTCAAGGGTGATATCGTTGCCGCCAAGCCGGCGAGCAAGAAAAAGAACTGAAACGAACACCGTGAACAAAAAAGGGAGCCGGCGGCTCCCTTTTTATTGGCGGCGGTTGCGACTCAGTCCGGCGTCAGCGCACCGCGCATTTTTTGCAAGGCCTTGACTTCAATCTGGCGAATCCGCTCGGCAGAGACAGCAAATTCAGCAGCCAGATCATGCAAGGTTGCACCCTCGCCATCATGCAACCAGCGCGCCTCAACGATCCGACGACTGCGTGGATCGAGAATCGCCAGCGCCTCCTGCAAGCCTTCATTTTCAAGACGGGCGATAGCCTTGTTTTCGAGCACCCGCGTCGGTTCGTAGCGGGAATCTGCCAAATAATCAATTGGCGCAAACGCGTCATCGCTATCATCGGGCGAACCTTCCAGCGCCATATCGCGGCCAGAAAGACGGGTTTCCATCTCGATGACTTCTTCCTGCTTAACGCCAAGCCGCTGGGCAATTTCAGTCGCTTGCGTGCCGGAAAGCGTATCAACCCCTTCGTAATCGCTCTTCATGCTACGCAGGTTGAAGAACAGCTTGCGCTGCGCCTTGGTCGTCGCCAGCTTGACCTGACGCCAGTTCTTCAAAATGTATTCGTGAATTTCGGCCTTGATCCAGTGCATGGCAAACGACACCAGACGTACACCGCGCGCCGGGTCGAAGCGCTTGACGGCTTTCATCAGGCCAATATTGCCCTCCTGAATCAGATCGGAGTGCGGCAAGCCATAGCCGAGATAACCCCGGGCAATTGAAATCACCAGACGGAGGTGCGAAAGAACGAGCTGACGCGCCGCCTCCACATCACCATCTTTGTGGAAACGCTCAGCCAGCAGGGTCTCTTCAGCCCCGGAGAGCATCGGGTAGCGGTTCGAAGCCTGAATATAGGCATCGATGTTACCAAGCGCAGAGGGAATGGGAAGGGACATAACATGGGACATAGCGTATCGATCTCCTTAAAGGGATAATTTAATTTTAGCACTCGCCGCCTCTGAGTGCTAACAGCAGAAAAAGTTTCGTCCGGCCATCATTGCCTCCAAGCAATTAAAGTCCAAACCTACCGGTGCAGGAAAGCTTTAGAGAGTCTAGGCAAGAGACTTGGGTAATATAGTGCGATAGCCCACATAGATATCGTTCAAACGATCAGCGAAATCTGGATAAGCCACACAGGAACTTTGACACACGCTAAAGCCCTTGCGCTTGAAGTCCGCTCGTTGGCTTTCCCTGGCTCCTTTTTACGGTGAAAGCCGCGTCGCGACAAATGCAGTTTTCAGGCGCTTTTGATGACGTTTGATCAACACGGTTAAAATCAAATCATGGTTTTTTCGCCCACTCAATTCCGCCCCTTCCTTCGGTTCGTCATAGCTGCAATCCTGATTTTGTCGGGCGGCTGGCATCCGCTTGCACATGCGCTGGATGCGGTAACGCTGCAACTCAAATGGAGCCATGCCTTCCAGTTTGCCGGCTACTACGCAGCAAAAGAAAAGGGTTACTACCGCGAAGCAGGGCTGGATGTCGCAATACAGGAAGCCTCTCCGGGCGATGACCCGATAAAAATGGTACTTGGCGGCAAAGCGCAGTACGGCGTAGGTAACAGCAGCTTGCTCTTGGCGCGTAATTCCGGCCACCCCGTGGTAGTTTTGGCGGCGATTTTCCAGCATTCGCCGGTCGTCCTGATTACTCGCCGACAAGGGCCTGTCCAAGCAATCCACGATCTGGTCGGCAAACGCCTGATGATCGAACCGCAATCTGACGAGTTGTTGGCCTATCTCAAGCAAGAGGGCATACCGCTGGCAAGCATCGCCCATATCGAGCATAGCTTCAAGCCGCAGGACCTGATCGACGGCAAGGTAGATGCCATCTCCGCCTACGTGACTAATGAACCCTATTTTCTGGATCGTGCGGGCATCGCTTATCACACCTACACGCCGCGTTCTGTCGGTATCGATTTTTACGGTGACAACCTATTCACCACCGAACAAGAATTACGGAATAATCCGGCGCGCGTTGAGGCTTTGCGTGTCGCTAGCTTGCGCGGCTGGCAATACGCGATGGCGCACCCAGAAGAAATTGCCGATCTGATTGTGGCCAAATACTCGCAGCAGCATGAGCGCGAGTTTTATTTGTTTGAAGCTAAGCGCATGGCCGCTCTTTTTCGTACCGATTTAATCGAAATTGGTTACATGAGCCCAGGCCGCTGGCGCCATATTGCCGACACTTACGCGGATCTCGGCTTGCTGGCGAAAGACTTTTCGCTCGACGGATTTATCTACAATGTAAAAGTAGAGCGTGATTTGACCTGGCTCTACATCGCCTGCCTGTTGCTCGCCATCGTAAGCGGCGTGACCTTCTACATTCACCGGATCAACCGGCGCCTCAGCCAGGCGCTGGTCACGAGCAAAAAGGATCACGAGCTGCTGCGGGTCAGCGAGGAACGGCATCGGCTTTTGGCTGATAACGCAACCGATGTTATTTGGATGATGAATCTCGAAGGCCGATTCACCTATGTCAGCCCGTCAGTTGAGAAACTCAGGGGCTACACCAGTGACGAGGTCATGCAGCAGTCACTGGCGGAAGCGTTAACTGCGACGTCAATACCGATTGCCGAAAAAGCACTGGGTGAGTCCATCGCTGCAATGGCGGCGGGCCAGGCTTTTGTTGAGTTTCGCGGCGAACTTGAACAGCCTTGCAAAGACGGATCAACCGTCTGGACCGAAGTGACCACCAGCGGCATGAAAAACGCAGCCGGTGAGTTTATTGGTATTCTCGGCGTGACACGCAACATTACAGAGCGCAAACAGATGGAAGATCAAGTGCGTCAGTTGGCTTTTTATGACGCCCTCACCAAGCTGCCCAATCGCCGCCTGCTCAATGACCGCCTCAGTCAGACGATGGCGGTCAGCAAGCGCAGTGCTTGCTATGGCGCACTGATGTTCCTTGATCTCGACAACTTCAAGCCGCTCAACGACAAGTATGGGCATGTGGTCGGTGACATGCTGTTGCTGGAGGTCGCAAATCGATTGAAAAATTGTGTACGCGAGACTGACACGGTGGCTCGCTTCGGTGGCGATGAGTTTGTCGTGCTAATCGGCGAGCTGACGGCGGAGAGAACCGACGCTCAAGCTCAGGCAAAACATATTGCGGAGAAAATTCGTAGTTCGCTAGCACAGCCTTATTCTTTAACATTCGCGCGCGAAAGTGATACCGAGACCACCGTCGAACATCATTGCACGGCAAGCATCGGCGTCGCGCTGTTCATCCATCACGAAGCAAGCCAGGACGACATTCTCAAGTGGGCTGACAAAGCGATGTACCAAGCCAAAGAGGCAGGGCGCAATCAAATTAAGTTCGATGACGTGCGCAACGATGGCGGATATCTTTTAGAGCCTGTGCGCTGAATGCTTTGGGAATTCAGTGCGCGAGCGATCACAAAGAAAATATTTCATTTCACCCTTCAAAAAGAACAAGCCAGGCGATTAACCCGGCTTGTTTTTTAAAAACCCAACGCAAAACTGAAAATACTTATTTTTTCAATTGATCGCAATAAATAAAGTCCGTCGGAACCACCCCTCGGGAAGCCCTTATTTCCGTGCCATGAAAAATTAGTGAAAGGCGAGCAAAGTCTGTCGGACCACCCAAAATATGTCAATGCGATCATCTGCTCTGGAATATAGTCCGTCGGGGCCAGGTATAGCCTTTGTTTCGAGCGCCAGCTCATCACTCCATGCTCGCCGTTTGTATCGGGAGTGAGCACAAGCCATTTTCACGGTCAGGCCAGAATCTCAAAGTCCTCAAGGGTAACCCAAACACCTGCCTGAAACTATCGTTGGCCCAGGCATCGGCATGTTCTTGGGAATAGTTTTCCAACAGCCACTCAAAGTCGCAGACGAATGGCCCTTCTTTCAGAATCCATTGACGAGTAAGGTCATAAAGCGCCATCGTTCCATAGAAGTGCTCGAACGTGACCTTGACCGTCTTTTCATCGCGATCGGGCCATTTTCGTGGATAGACTCCAGGTTTGTCGCCCCGGTCGCTAAAGAGCGACAGATGGCGCAACCATAACGCCATCGTCTTATCATCAACATCGGATCCAACCATCCAGACCCCCGGCCAGCAAAAGAACTCTGGACGCGCAAGCTTGTCGCGGGCAAATGACACGAAGTGCGAAAAAAATACTCTTATCGGCAAATTCGTCAGCCCAAACTCAAATGTCTTGTGCTCCGACATAAGATGGGCGAGTCCCGGCAATTGATCAACCCAGCGGACAACTTCTTCCAAGGCAGCAAGGGGGTCGTCATAGCCTATCTCAATTGTTAACTGATTCGATACCGCTACCTACTCCTCCCGGCTATGCGAGTGAATTGCAGTTCTCAAATGTGGAAGGTCTGCAACGGCGAAGCTTAATTGAGTAAAGCGAACGCCAACGTCAGCATCGGTAATGAAGTCCTCGAAGCTCTCAATGTTTAGTGGAAAACCACGCGTTGGATTGATTGCCAGATCGCAAATAAGAAGGAACAGGCCGATGATCGGATCATTCATGTCCTCCGGCCAAGTGGACTTGGACAGCGCGAGAAACTGCTCGAAAGCCTCGACGTATATTCCACTGAGATAACCCATTTCGCGCCATTCCTGACATGAAGGGGTCTTTGCACGAGTAGCGTTTAGGAATTGCAGTTGAACAAAGCGTGCCTGACCTTCGTAAATTGAGTGGAGCCCTACAGGTGGAACGCATACAGGTGAGCCGTAGTAAAACCCCTCATGCCTCTCCCGATTGAGCCGAGCGAATTCATTATCCCAATTGGTTGGGTTTGGAAGCACAAGAAAGTCCGAGTCCACCGCTGCCGACAGCAGACCGAGTAGCAGTCCATATGCGATGTGATAGCCGTGTCCAATCGATTCGAAATGCGTTTGTTCTACCAGCCAAGCAACAGTCTGTTTCGGACGATAGGCATACGATTTGTAATACTCCACATCAAGAGCGTTATTTACAGCGATGTTGGCTTTCGCGAGTTTAGATTGCGCATCATTTCCCTCGCGAAGCAAAATCTCGTCAGTCCAGCGCTTTAAAGGCTTCTTGCACCCAAACTGCTCACAGCCGAGAGCTACAGGTTGTTGCTGTTCAAAGTGCAGGGAATGCAATGCTTGAACTGATTCAGTCAGCTACAAATTCGCTGCGGACATCCGTAAAAGTGCAGGTTGAGCAAATCAGCATTAACACCGGCTATGCAAATGCCCCTGACTGTATTTTCTCAAGTAGGCCAGCAACCATGCTTCTGCCTTCTTTGGTGCCCATATAGCTATTCGGGGTAGCGGAGTTCAATGCGGGGTTTGGCGCAGCCAACCATCTTTTTAGCCAAGCATTCGGGTTGAAACTCTCGGCGTCTCCAGATTCCTGAATTACTTTCTCAACCAATCGCAAAAGGTCTGCCTCAGCTTGGGCGCGATTAACGTGCTTTTTAGCCAATTTCCCCTCCATGTGCTGAACAATAAGCTCAGAGCCTACCACCTTCGTTTAACATTCCCCCGCTCTTAAGTTTGTTGATCGGCCAGTGCGGTCAGTGAGGTGCGGCGCCACCAACGGCGGCAATACGCAGGTCAGCGGTCGTAGAGACCGCTTGATTGACTCGCTAAACTTTATCAGTCAGAAATGTGCCGGATAAAGACCTAGTCTAGGCGCACACGCGCTTAAATTTTAAGAAATCAATGCTAGCATCAATATCTTTGATTTGTACGCTATATATGCTAGCATTCGAAACCATTCAATACCTGTGCGCCGAATGAAATCTCCTCCTCTAAAGATCGGAACCGACATTGCTTCGGCCAAAACCGTATTCCTGCGCCTTCCGCCTGAGCTGCACACAGCATTGGTCGTGGCTGCAGGGGTCGAGCAGCAAAAGCGCGGCGAAAGAGTTAGCGTGAATCAGTTGGCGGGGCAAATATTGGCGAGAGCGCTGCAACTTGAGGTATCTGAATAGCCCGACAGACGCTCACGGAAGTGAACTGCGTATCATGTAGAGAAATCAAAGCTGAGAGCACTGAGAGAGCCCAAGTTGACTAGCTTTCTCACTGGTGGCTCCAGTTACCCTGGATCGTGTGGACTATCAATATGAAGCAAATTGCGTCGGAAATGACCTCGAAAAACGCTCTTGTCGGGTTTGAAGCCAGTGCCCCCCCAATCCCGGCTCAATCGATCCCGCTGGTAAATTCAGTGTCAAGAACTCACACAAACTCGCGCCCAACGGACGCCCAAGCTCCAGAGAAGGTTGTCCGATTTCGCTTTTCAGGTCATCAGTCGTTTTCGTTACGGATCTCATGGCTACCAAAAGTGATCCGGGAGATATCAGAAGGACATGACCCTCTTACTGATATTGACCGCGGTATTACGTCAATGGGCCTTGGGAAGAACATGGTGGAGTCGCTTAGATGCTGGATAGAAGCATTTCAAGTGGCATCGAAAGAAGAATCTGGTTGGAAACTCACTCCAATTGGTGGTCTGATATTTTCACCTAGAACCGGGCAAGATCCTTACCTCGAAGACCATTCGTCAAACTGGCTTCTTCATTGGCTAATTTGCAGCAACACCCAGTACTCGCTTTTTGCTTGGGAATGCCTATTCAATCGCTGGCCGACTACTGAATTTAGTGCTTCAGATGTTATGGAAGCCTTCCGTCGCGAATCTGGACAAAACAATAAAGAAGCATCAATTGTCACGCTGAAGCAGCACTGGGAAGTCTTGCTTCATAGCTACCGACCGCCTCGCGGCGGAAAGGGTGAGGATCACCTGGACAGCGCTCTTTCTGTGCTCGGCTTAATCCGCGAGATTGGTGAACGACAGAATGCACAGGGAAAGTGGGAGTCGCTTTATACTTTCGATATTGGCCAGAAGACAAGCATCCCACAGCAGCTCTTCGCATTTTTCATTCATGACTGGTGGAACCGGAAATTCCCAGCCGAGAAGACGGTTTCTTTACGTCAGATTGTTTCTGGAGAGCATAGCCCCGGCCGCCTGCTCAAAATGCAGGAAAAAGAGATACTTCTGCGCGTAGAAAATCTTGGGCGGATCCAGCCGCAAGTTTTCCAACTCACCGAGTCAGCAAACGTGAGACTTCTTCAGCGCCTCACGGCACAGAATGGACAAGAAGATCTGGTGGCTGCCTACAAGAACCCTATTTTTATCTGACCAATGCCTACCATACGACAATCCGCCAATACAGTGGAAACCCAAATTTCGTCGCTCTTGCAGATCCATCCTCGGTTCATGCGTTCGGTCCATTTGGAGCGAGATATTCAGGATCCACGGTCATCGCAGGCATATATCCTGACCCCAGTTGCCCGCCAAGCGCTGGAGCGTATTACTGCAAGCTTTCGCTCGAATTCCACGCAACGTGCCTGGCGTATAGCTGGTGATTACGGATCAGGGAAGACCGATTTTGCGCTCGCGCTCGCTCGAGTAGCCAAGGGCGCCAAGAACGAATTGGCACGCGACCTAGACCAATTTATTGGCAGCACTACCCTCTTACCGGCCATGGCAACTGGCGATAGCGAACCGCTTGGACGCACTATTCTTCGCGCACTTGACGTTCCTTGGAACTTAGAGGAGCACCCATCGACTGAGGAAATCCTCGCAGCTATTCGCTCAGCCGTAACCGATGCGCAGCAGCGGCAACACGGCGGGATTATTCTTATCCTTGACGAACTCGGCAAGAATCTTGAATACGCTGCCAGAAATCCTGACTACGACGACATCTTTCTACTTCAAAGACTGGCCGAAGAGGCAAGCCGTAGCGGTGAAAACATCTTCATTGTCGTCGCAATGCTTCACCAAGGTGTTGCCGCATACGCTACAGGACTTGATTCTGCCTCCAGGCGAGAGTGGGATAAGGTAGCTGGGCGCTTCGAAGAAATTGTCTACGCACAGCCTACCGAGCAATCAGCGACGCTAGTAGCTGCGACTTTGAATGTTCGAGTTGACCAACTTCCCCTGGCGATACAGCAGGAATCCCAGGCCGCTATGCGGGCAGCGCTAGCTGCCGGACTTTACGGGTCTGTTGCCGCCGAATCGCTGCTTGATCTCAGCGCTAGAATCTTTCCGCTTCACCCGACCGTCCTTCCCGTGCTCATTCGGACAATGCGTAAATTCGGTCAAAACGAACGCTCGCTTTTTAGCTTCATTTCGTCGGGCGAGCCCATGGGATTGCAGAACCATGCGTCGCGAAAACTCGCTGACGCTGGTCATTACCGCATTTCAAACCTTTTCGATTATGTCCGATCGAATTTGCTTCCCACAATTGCTTCGGGAAGCGCTTTTACACATTGGGGAGTTATTGAGGCCGTTCTCGCATCAACGTCGCTAGAGACTCCTGAGGAAGATTCCGTTCTCAAGACCATCGCGATGCTCAGCTTGCTCGATGCACCGGACCTTCCATCTACCGAGGAAGCCGTAACGCTCGCAGTTGGAAGCAATGGTGGAGGCGCCACGAAGGCTATCGAAAGACTTCGCGCTAAAGGAGTCATCTACGAACGAGGAACTGTTCGAGGTTTGTGCTTGTGGCCTCACACCAGCGTAAATCTTGATGAGATTTTCGCCCACGCCCTGAACGTTACATCGAACCGTGGCGATGGTATCCGTGGGCTATGCGATCACATCCAATCTGAATCGCTTGTTCCTCGCGCCTACTATACGGATACCGGCACGCTAAGGTACGCAAACGTCCATATATTCCCAGCAGCCGAGCTAGACGCCCTTCTCGCCAGCCTTCCGGTACTCGATGGAAAAAGTGCGGACCTCAATGTCTACCTTGCGCTGCCTCTCGATACAAGTCAGCACAACAAGACCCAAGAAGTTCTCGCTTCAAAAGCTGACGAACTGCCGGACGGCACTTATATTAGCTTGGGCTGGCCGCAAAGCGCCGCCGTCAAAGCAATGGGAGACCTTGTTGCTTGGAAATGGGTGCGCGATAACGTTCCACAGCTTTCTGGTGATCGCTACGCACGCGAAGAAGTTACACGTCAAATTAAAATATCGGAGAAGAATGTCCGCGACAAACTCGGTGGAATTGACAATCTTGCCGTCTCAAACGGCAAGCGACTGACTTTGCACTATTGCGAAGCAGATTCACCGGTAAGCCTCGCGACGGGACGGGAATTGCTTACTTTTCTTGGCGTGGAATGTAAGCGCATCTACTCCGCAACCCCGAAGATTCTTAATGAACTTATAAACCGTAGGTCCCCTAGTAGCGCTGCTGTAGCCGCCAGAACCAAGCTGGTCGAAGCGATGGCCACTTCGCCGGACAAGCCGAACCTTGGGCTCGACATCAACAAGCGCCCGCCAGAAATGGCACTTTATTTGTCAATAATCCAGCACGGCGGCTTCCATGGTGCAACCGAATCCGGCTGGTTGTTTCGCGTACCGAAAGAAGAAGAAGATCATTGCCGCCTTCTGCCTGCGCTCGATCTCATCAGCAGAACGCTTCGAAAAAAGGGGGGCGATGTACTTATTCCCGTCCTTGATGTTTTTGATGCGCTATCACTGCCGCCATTTGGTATCCGTGAGGGCCTGCAACCATTCATTGTCGCCATTTATCTGGCAACCCATCACCAACGCGTAGCCCTCTATGAGGATGGCACTTATCTACATGAGGTTGGTGGTGAAGCATTTCTCAGACTGATGAAGGAGCCGCAATACTTCCATTTGCAATACTGCGAGCTTGATACCGTCCGGACGGACGTTTTAAATAGCTTGCTAGTACAACTGCAGATAAATCCCCGAGACACCTCAAAAACAGATCTTCTCGATCTGATTCGACCGCTAGCCATCTTTATCAGCCGGGAGATACCCGACTACGCGCGTAAAACAAGAACGCTTTCGGCTACAGCATCCTCGGTACGAACAGCGCTTCTAGATGCACGAGAACCCGTCAAGCTAGTATTCACAACACTCCCCGAGGCATGCGGTCTTCCGCCAGTCGGTAAGGCGGGGCTACAGAATCCGGAAGTGTTTGCCGCTGGCCTGAAAACCGCGCTGCATGAAATTCGCACTGCCTATCCAAATCTCATCCAGCGTCTGAGCGCTTCGCTGACGGCTGCCTTCAAAATTGACATTATTGGCCCGAAGGCCCGCGAAAATATCATCGATCGAGCCGCCCAACTGGGCGCAGCTGTGACCGAACCCACGCTGAAAGCTTTCGCTTTACGTCTGTCAGATAAGGTTCTCGATCACCGAAGCTGGATAGAGTCCATTGCAAATTTGCTCGCCCGAAAATCGCCAGAACGTTGGACCGATAAGGACGAGAGCGAATTTAACCATCAGTTGGAACTATCAGCTGCTAAGTTCCTGCGCACAGAAATGGCGCTTATCGGGACAACGAAAAAGTTGAATGGACATGCCTGTCGGTTAGCGATCACCAAGAGTGACGGCACTGAAATGGGGGAATTAATCAACTGGGACGGGATGGACGACGATCGCATAAAAATAGCAGAAATGGCGATTCAAGGTATCCTCACACAACATGGCCACTATGGGATGGCGGCCGCGATGCGAGCTATTTGGCAGCGTCTTGAAAACGAAAGCAATAAAGTGCAAGAAAACCATGACTGAAAAAACCACTGCGTCGACCGTCGCTTGGCCAGAAGATCCGACGCTGGTTCGCCATATTCTCAGCCTGTCTGGAGGTAAAGACAGCGCCGCGCTTGCCGTCTACCTTCGCGACCGCGTCGAGGACATCGAATATATTTTTCACGATACGGGAAAAGAACTTCCAGATACCTACGAGTACCTTGAGCGTTTGGAAGGCTATCTAGGTCAAAAAATTGTCCGGACGACCTTTGGGACAACCTTCGACAATATCCTTAGAATCAAGGGTGGGATGCTGCCGTCAACCCATCGACGGTGGTGCACCGATCTAATGAAGCTCAAACCGTTTGAGAATTATATTGGCGATGACTTCTGCATCAACTATGTGGGTATTCGTGCGGATGAGGACCGAGTTGGTTACATCAGCCACAAACCAAATATTCGCGCCGTATTTCCATTTCGCGAAGACGGGGTTGCTTATGAGGGTGTTCAGCGCATTCTCGAGGACTCAGGACTTGGCATGCCACCTTATACGGAATGGGGTCGTACCCGCAGTGGTTGCTTCTTCTGCTTCTATCAGCAAAAAATCGAATGGGTTCACCTCAGAAGGCGTTATCCAGAGCTCTACGAGGAAGCAAAATCCTATGAAAAACCCAACAATGTCAACGGTAACGTCTTTTATTGGTGCGGGACTGAGTCTCTAAGCGAACTTGAAAGGCCGGAGCGCATGGCTCAGATTGAGGAGAACTGGACGAAGACGCAGGAACGACTGGCAAAGAAACAGTCGAACCTCTCGCTTGCTCAGACTCTTGGGGGCCTTTCAATTGAACCCCGGCGCCGGGATGGCTGCCTGATTTGCCAACTTTAAGTATTGATCGACACACCATGAGCGCATCAAAAAAAGGAGAGAAGTGGATAAGGCTACTTAGGAGCTATGGTCCGGTCGGGGACAACGAAGCTATGCAAGCAGAGCACGTCGATAAACTAGCTAATTACTATGGCATTCCGAAGCTTTCGTTTCCTCACCCGGCGCAGCAGGGGCTGCTTGATTGTTTTCCAAGAGAAACCGGCATTTTTAGAAATGTGGTGTTGACGGGTACTGCTGGCGATGGAAAAACGTCGCTTTGCATTGACCTTGTCCGAGAACTGACTGGGCAACCGGGACTGGGTGACAATGGAATAGCTACCATCGAGGTAGCGACGGATAATGGATTACGGCATATTACGTTGATCTATGATGTCACCGCCTGGAGAAAGAAAGAGAAGGGGCTGTTGCGCCCTGAAGATGTTGCAGTCTTATCAGAAATGGCTGCATCGGTTTATGGGAAATCCGACAAGGTGTTTGTCCTCGCCGTCAACGATGGTCAAATGCACGAATTGTTTCGTGCACTGCCTACCAATGCTAGTGAGGAAATTCGCCGACTTGAGAAAGATCTGATAAAGCTTCACGCGCGCGGCCTTCAAGATCTTAACGAGAAGCTCAGATTAATTAACCTTAGTCTCGTCCGAAGTGAAGAGATTATGTCGCTTTGCCTCGATGCCTTATTGGCCCGAGAGGAATGGAATTGCTTTGTTGAGGAACCGGAAGATCCGCTCTTTGCGGAGGCATCTTCGCTCCGCCAGAACTTTATGGTACTCAACACCCCAGAGCTTCGAAATAAACTACTGATGCTCGCCAAAATTGCCGACGTGACCGGGCACCATCTTCCGGTACGCGGTATTTTGTGCTTACTTACCAACGGTCTTTTGGGCCATCCTAACGCAAAAGATGGCGTCATTCGACCGGGAATAGAGGCTGCCCAGCTCCTCAAAGAGGCGACCCCGTACAAAGCAGCATTCCACCGTACTCTATTCGGAGAGAACCTCAGTGCGAGCGCCCGCAATAAAAGGGGCGTTTACCGATTTCTTTCAATGTTGCACATCGGCGAGGAAACAACAAACGATCTTGATGAGCTCTTCGTATTCGGTACACGGGATACCGAATTGAACGAGGTTTATAGCGAACTTATTGCACCTGACGAATTCGGCCAACGCAATCGCGAATTCGATGAGATGTTGAACGCTTATATTCGAGGGGATCTCCCTAATGAAGAAGCAACTCAGCGGTTCCTGGCGGAACTTGCTGCCGAACGACGAAGAATTTTTCTAAAGGCATCCGGTGAGCAGTTAGAAAAGCATCACTTATGGCAAGCCACCGTGTTTCACCATGCAGGGGAATACCTCAAAGAAATCCTCGACCCCGTCAGTAGAGGAAAATGTCCGGGACGCCTGCATTTGCGAAAAATTGCAGCTGGGCTAAATCGGGCCTGGACAGGTTTAATGTTGGCCGATAATGCCACTGAAATCTATTTTGCGACTGGTTTGGACCTGACCACTTCACCGGTGAGCGATATTTTTCTTGCACAAATAGACGTCGACGCAGAACCACCGGGTCTCGAAGTCGTTTGCAGTGAGATCAGTCCGGTTCCCGACCTGGTACTTCGGGCAAACGGCAAATCATTCGCTTTCAAATTGAATCTGCCGCGCTTTGAATTCCTTTGCCGAGTGGCCGATGGCGCAATGCCATCAAGCTTTTCCCGTGAGTCCTCATCCGATTTCATGTCATTGAAGCAACGGTGCTTGCGCGACCTTGGCTTCAAGGCCGGCACCCGGACGTTAAATCTGATAGAGGTTCGCGAAACGGGAATCATCCACAAACGTCCCATTCATCTCACAGAACAATGATTGAACCAGAAAATACGGACGATTACTCGCCATCGAAGAGCGGCAATGATTCGTGGATAGTTGAAGCAATATGGGGCCACCGTATCGAGCGCCAGCCATTTTCCGCCCTGATGCTTGAGTTTCTGGGGATGGCCGAAGGAATGCACCGTAAAGGTACCTTACTCGCACACACTGGCCCAGCCGACAATCCGCTCTACTGCGCCAACCAATGCCTCCAGTTGCGAAATATTCTCTTTAACAATCCGCAAATGGAAGAAATCCTGCGCGATACACAGGGAGACGATGAAACAGCGTGGACACAATGGCTAGCTGCCATGAAAGCGAATGCTTCCATGGGAAAGAATCGCAGCACAGATTTTGCATACCTTCGAAGTCATTTCGATACGTTCAACGAACTGGTCAACGTCGTAAGATTATTGCGGAACATCACGATTGATCCGGGTAGCGAGCGACGGTGGACCACGCAGTTCATTTTTCCTGTCGGACCGGCCGCACTCTACGAGGTCCTTCTCGAGACGGAGGATGGTTTTGAAACTACTCGACGAGTATTCACTAGAACAGGCGAGTTTGCATACCTTATGCTAACCCGCGCATCTGAGGTGCTCAGAAACAGAATCAAAACCGGACTGGCACCGTCTCTTGACCCAGAACTAGCGCGTAACAAACTCATCTTGCGCCTATTGTCCACTACAGAGCCGGATCAAGGAAAAGAAAAAGGTGGAACCTACCTTCCTTACAGGTCCCACCCGGCATTCGACCGAATGGCCGAAGATGTTGCGGCAATTCTCGACCTTGGCCTTCCCGACCAGGATGCCTTTCAGTACATACAGCCGTTGCTCGGATTTCACATTTACATGTATGGTATCGAGACGGCGAACCATTGGGTTGGAGATACAAATCTGCCACCAATGATTTGTGAAATCCTCGCTCCTAAGAGTGACCTCGTCCGCAAGGCGGCCATCGCGTCGTACCTCGATAACGATGGTCTAGGCAGTCAGGCTGTTCGCAAATTCATAGATAGAGCCGCGTTTTCCGATCCGTCGCTAGATGAGATGCTTGCCAGCGATGACTTCGACGAACAGTCTAAGAGAGATTTTCTCCTCGAACATTTGCGGAAGACATGCTCCCTCAGCAAACGAGTAGATTTTAACGCGCCTGATTCAAAGACATTAATTCAGAGATTTTATAGTTTTGCTGATCAGTATTATCGCGGAAATGCGGCTGATGGTTTCACCGGCCTTGGTACCGGATGTGGTCTTGTGTCTCGACGGGGAACCAATCGATATCGCTACGCACCCACCGATGAGTTATTGCGCGCACTGGTCTTCGCAAATGTCACATCACCGATCGAAGAGAGCGCATTTTTGCGCCTTCTTTATCAGCGATACAGCATTGTCATCGGCCCTGTTGAAGCAAAGTCGGTGGTGCGACCTACCCTGTTTGATGAATCGGATTTCAAAAGGAACCGAGACAGGCTCGCACAACATCTGATTGGCATGGGTTTGGCTCAACGAATGAGCGATGCTTGCACCTACATACTTAACCCAATGGATAACCGCAGGTGAGTTACCAAGAAATTACTGTTCCCGACGCGCTAGTAGGCGCTATTGCTCTTGAACATGTTTTACTAAAGTTCAAGCCCCAAGCTGAAGACGACGATTTTCGAGGAGCATTTCATGTGTTGTCAGGATTTTCTCCCGAACAGTTGGTTGGATTTATCCAAGCAAAGGTTGCAGGGGGCCATAGGACCACGCAACTTCACTTGCAGTTTCCATCTGTCACCCTCGCCACTTATGGTGTCAGCTCGGCGTTCCTGACGGACAAATCCGCGGTAGGTGTTCGCAACCAGACACGCGGTAATGGATTGATCGTTTTAACCGCAGAAGTGGAAGATGATGCAGGGGCATCGTTGGCTGACAGTGATAGGACTGACGCATCAGATCTGAAGGACAAAGATATCGCCCACATCTGGGTCGAGTTTGTCTCAAAGAGCGTTAAACGCACGCTATTGCCAGAAGAAGCGCCGATGGTGGAAGCTCTTCTCAAGGGACTCTTTGATACTGGCCGTTGCCCCACATCGAAGGTAGGTGAATATCTCCAGGCAGTTCTTGAAGCATTCAAAACAGAACCGCTAAAACGCGCCGCCGGAAAGTCGCTCCCAATAATTGGCTTGCCGCGTTTCGACGACTGCTTTAGCTCGTTGAACGATGGAAAGTTGCATCAAGCATCGCAATGGTCGGAAAAATTTAAAACTCACTACGCGCTGGAATGCTATCTCGACAAACGAGGGTTGTCGCAGGAGTTGTTAGACGCTGAAAAGTTACGGAATACGCTTCTTCGGCTTCGAACTGATGAGCAACAACCGCCAATTCAAGAAGACATCCTAGATGCATTTAGCTCCTACATTGAATCAGAGGGCAAGCGCAACACCGCTACTGAAAATCTCCTTTTTAACTTCGACTGGAGTTCTACGCGCCACTGCTTTGACAAATCGAAACGAAGCTCATCGAAGGATTTCTCTGAGCGTACGCGCAAGGCACTAGAAGATGAAGCGCTCCACCCAACTTCCGATGACGAACTTGTCATTCAAGCTCTGGGAAAAGTCTCCCGAAAGTCAGGTTCTGCTCCTACAGAGTTCCGTGAATTTTTTGAACGAAGATCTGATGCATTGGAAAAAGACGCAAGACTTTTCATCGAATGGGAAGACTATGTGCATGGGAAGAAAATCGAGTGCACCGATCTTCTCCAGGGGATTTTTGAATGTCTTCAACGGACAATTCGTGGACTGACGTTGCACGAGTTGGCGTATGTCGAACTTGAAGGAAAGTCCCAGAACAAGCCGAACAGTTTCATTGAACGCAACCAACGTGCGTGCGAATTTTTTGAAAGGTCATACCGCTCACTCGAAGCTCGAACGAATCGCCGGATTCGATTCAGAGATACGCTGGCGCTTAAATACTCAACGGATGTGTTACCCAACCTGCAGGATAAGCCAAAGTTTAAAGGGACCAAGAAAACTACCCAAGCTACTGCTTTAGAGTTTCGCGCCTCCGTTTTCCAAATACAACACGGTGGCACAGAACGGAAGATCGCTACGCTATCACTTACTTGGAAATTCTCTTACAACTCAGTTTTGGCTCAAGAAACCCCGGATTTCGACGCAATCTGTCGATATTACGTTCAGAAAAAGACCGCTCTCGTCCATTGTTACGCGGAGTATGAGGGTGTTGGCCGCAAAGGTTTGCCACTGTCGCTCGCATTGGACAACACAGAGGGATTCGCGGACAAAGTTCGCGGGGGTGGGCGTGGTGCATTCGTACCAGCCCAAGATCGGATAAAGTCCCTTGCCTCGGACTGGAGAGACACCATAGCCCAGGGAGAGGCAGTCAAGTGGCTTCTCCCAGACGTTGCTTCAAGGCTTCATACGCATTTTAGGTTGTTTGAAGAAACCTACAATGCCGGGGTCATGGCGCTTCGAAAAGATGCAATGGCACACGAAAAGACTTCAGCGATAGCCTCGGCCTATCGCTCGCTGTTGCTCGAAATCAATCAAATTTTGCACCAAGATGGTCGCCGACGCTTACTCCGAACAATTCTTTCAGTAGGCTTGGCACAAGTGCGGCGCTCAGGTCGACGCGCTCCAGTCGCGATTGTCTGCCCGTGGCACCCACTTCGCATGGAGTCCATGGCGGCACGACAGCATCAACTTCTTGGTTTTTTGAATCAGTTATTAGGAAAAAATCGTCCGCCATTCTCTGATGGCATAAGTGGTGCTCTCTTCTTTAACGAGATTGAGCAATTATTGACTCACCCTCTTTATCCGGAAATGGCATTGATCTGGGAGCAGGCCGAACCTTCTGAACGTATCGTCACTCAGGCATTTGGTGGCTACACCTTGCATCAACCGGCAAGGCACTCCGAAGAGCTGGAAATGGCTACCTTTGACGAAGGATCGCAGGCGGCCTCTGTGACCATCGAGCATGAGGTAACTGAGTACCTCAGACTTCAGCCACACGAACGAGACAATTTGTCGGTACTCCTTTACAACTGTGACTCGCCGGATCTGCCCATCGCAGTTGTTAAGAGTATCAATCGAATCAACGCGAAAAGGGATGGTGACAAAATCACGTGCCAAGTGTTGCTCATGCATCGTGATGAAAATCATCTTCGACAGATTTACCGGGACCTAGTGGCTCGCGGCGTCGACGATGACGTTGACTCAACAGAAGCTACTGGTGAGTTCCTTGCAAAAGTGCGAGTGAATATTACGGCAGTAAACCGACTTCGCCGGCAAGGGCGCTCCCAACCGGTGGACATTGCTTATTGCCGAGACCTCATTTCTAAGGAGGCTAAGGTTGTATGGGAGTGGGTGCCACGGGAGACGATTAGCCCTGATAAATTTCAGCCCCATCAATGGAGTCGCAGACTACCCGTAACCACAGGCGATCGTAGGGTTCGGCTTCAGCTAGTTTGTCCGGCGCAGACGGAGGCGGGGTGGGCCTATCTGTACGCAATATCGGAACTGTGCGCCAATGGTGCAGATAAAGCATGGAAAGTTGGCGAATGTCCGGTGCTTATGCGCAACCTCGACTTCGACGATCAGAAAGTAGAACGTATATTTAAGGAAACCCATGCGTTAGCCACGTGGGTGGTGAATCAGGATGAGCTTCTCGACAGAAAACTTCTTGAGGCATGTCACGTCAAAGTAATTCGCTATATACAGTCGTCGACGCATGGTCGGAATTTGATCATCTCGTCGGATGCCCGTGACACCCTGCTCGTAAATACACTAAAAGAAAAACTCCGAGCGATCCTTCCATTCGGAACAGATGACCAGGTAATAACGGATCTCGGCAAACGTTTTATGGAAGACGCAAACCGGATATCCGGCGGCTTGGTCTTGAAGGCGGCGCGCCGTGCAAACAACACCAACGAATTGCTCGGGATGGTGCTCTCTCGCTATCTAGTTCTATCCGAACTAGGAATTGACCGAACAATCGCTTGGTGCTTCCTAGATGACTATAGTCAGTGGCTTGGCAAGAAGGAAGGTGCCAGCATTGCAGATTTGCTAATTCTCGCGCCTACCAGCAATGAAGATGGCTCGCTGCATTTGGACGTTATAGTCACTGAAGCAAAATTCGTCATTCACGACGCTCTGGGCGGCGCCTGCAACCAGTCTGCGAAGCAGCTGGTCGACACACTCTCGCAGCTCACCGAAGCGCTCGATGAAGTGACACAAACGATTGACCAAGATATTTGGCTGGCACGTCTTTCCGATTTGCTCGTCTTACAGACTGTTGCAGTACCTGGTAAGCCCGCGCTCGATACTGCTGCATGGAGGCGAGCCATACGTGGACGTGAGTGTTCATTTCGAATTTGGGGTTATTCGCATGTTTTCGTCTACGCTCCGCAGGACTTTACCGCCCACGTCACCTCCGTCAAGGGGATCCAGAATGCGAAGACCAGAGGTGACCTGGATGCCCTTCAAGAGATCTTCGGCCCAGGGCAGATCCGTGAACTCTTCCTTCAATACCGTGCGGAAGATCACAAGGCCACAACGGAAATGCGGATTCGCAACGGTCATCCCGCGTTTGGACTGTCCAAACGCATCGTACTAACGCCCAAGCCCAGCCATGCAGAACTTGAATCAGCAAGCAATTCATTTGAAACCATACGCGAGAATCCAGTTCAGATCGCGGATCATGAAGCAACGTGTAGTGACCAGTCCACCACGCCAACCGATGTAAGTCAGGACCAGACTGTTATACACGCGCCCGTCAAGACTTCCTTGACCTTCAGCGATTCGACAATGCCTAGCCGGGATGACGAGTTAATAAAATTTCTTGAGCTGAAGTCGTCGCAGTTCGAATCATCCAAGGCAGAAGGGCTTGCATGGCTTGATGGTGTTACAAACCAAGTTCGCCAAGCGCTTATCAGCCGAGGCCTAACGGCGAAGCCCAGCGAGGGGCTCGCACCGACGTTGACTCCAAATGCAGGCATTATTAAATTGCAGGGCACAAAAGAACTAACTGTCCAAGCAGTAGAGTCGCGCGCAAGTGAAATTTTCACTTCGGACGGGATACAAATTCTCAGCACGACGCCGGAGTCAGGTCGAATTTCTATTGCCGTAAAGCGGCCTATCCGCGAGATCCTCCATACTGAAAAGGTGTTGCTCGATTACTTGAAATGCTACGACCCGAATACTGACGGCGAAAAAATTTGTGTCGGTATCGCCGAAGAAAATGGCAAACAAGTCTTGCTTGATCCTCTATTACAACCACATACGTTAGTGGCAGGGATGACTGGCAGTGGCAAGTCGATATTAATCCAGAATATTTTGCTGACAATCGCTGCTTCGCGCTCCCCTGATGAAGCACTGATTTATCTTATCGACCCAAAATTCGGCCTGGACTACCGCCCCCTAGAAGATCTTCCACACCTTAAGGCTGGCTCCGGTTGCATCATTGATGATCCGCAACGGGCCATTGAAATGCTAAAGAATCTTGTCATCGAAATGGATGATCGCTATCGGTTATTCAAAGAATCAGGCGTACCGAATATTCGCGCTTATCGCCGCGCAACCGGTAAGAAAATGCCTACACTGTGGGTCATCCATGACGAATTTACCGACTGGATGATGATTGAGGATTACCGAAAGGCCGTGCCGGACGTGGTCAGTCGCCTAAGTGTGAAAGCACGCGCGGCGGGAATTTTTCTAATTTTTGCTGCACAACGCCCAGATAAAGATGCAATGCCAATGCAGTTGCGATCCCAACTCGGCAATAGATTGACATTGAAAGTAGATAACGAGGCGACCTCCGAAATTTCGATGGGCATCAAGAATGGTGGAGCCGAACGTTTGCTCGGACATGGCCATATGTTGGTTCGTATCGGGCAGCCAGAGTCGATTTATGTTCAAGTGCCATTCATTGATATTGAGACTGTTGTCCCAGAAATCGTCGCAATCATTCAGCGCCGACACAAAGACTTTAGTGCTCAGAATCCATGATTTACCTGGACAATAACGCCACAACAAAACCTGTTCAGGCAGCATTAGATGCGATGTACAGGTATTTCAACGACTGTTACTTTAATGCATCCACGTCAACTGCCGCATTCACTGGCGCGGATAGGCCACGTGAAGAGGCGGCGATGGCGATGGCCGCCCTGTTAAACGCTGAAGATCCCGCCTGTTTCATATTCACTTCTGGGGCGACTGAATCTAACAACTGGATATTTGCCTCGCTTACGAAAGCCTCACAACGCGGCCGGATAATTGTGAGTGCGATAGAGCATCCATCCGTTTCCGAACCTGCATTCGAGATTGCCTCGTATGGTTTTGACGTAATGGAGGCGCCAGTTGATGATCAGGGCGTCGTTCGCCTCGAGGACTTGGCGGACATGTTGACTGCGGACACCCAACTCGTTTCGATTATGGCCGCAAACAACGAAACAGGCGCACGTCAACCGATTAAGGAGATCGGTCAGATGGTCCGCAAGTTCAGCCCAGCGGCAATATTTCACACCGATGCCACACAAGCTGTTGGCAAGTTTTCAATTGACCTTCAGGAAACCTGGGGCGACGTCGACTTGCTCTCATTCTCAGCCCATAAGTTCCACGGACCCAAAGGTGTGGGGGGCCTCTATGTTCGACCAGGCATTGAACTTAGTCCGCTTCTATTGGGAGGGGGGCAGGAACGAGGCTTGCGCTCAGGAACGACGAACACGCCAGGACTTGCTGGATTGACAGCTGCCGCCCGTAGCGTTGATCTGCTCGCAACAAACCGAATTGCTGCTCTGCGCGACTGCTTCGAAGAGCACTTGACGATGGCGCTGCCAGTCACTATCCATTCTGCTGCGGTGCCCCGACTTTCAAACACAAGTTGCTTCTCGATTAACGGTGTCTTGGGCGAAGATATGGCCCAAGACTTGGCTGGCGCTGGAATTATTGTCGGAACCGGGTCGGCATGCTCTTCTGGCGCAACCAAACCTTCGAAAACACTTCTCGCGATGGGCGTTGATTATCAGACCGCTAACGGTACGCTCCGAGTCAGCCTCAGCTCGTTGACAACACCTGATGAGATCGAAGCCATTCTGACAAAGCTCATAGGTATTCAGATAGTCGGAATAAATTGTGGGCAACAATGTCCCGAGACGCATAATTTTTCCGCCTTGAATCATATTCTTGCCACGACATCACTGCTTGGCGCTCGAACTAGTTCCAGAAGTTAATTTCTAGAACGATAACTTTGCCAAGGCCAACCGATTGAAACATATCTTTGCCGGCGGCGGCTCAGATCGCATATCAACTACAGCAATTGTCATCAGGCAGAGATGCGGCCAAAAGCGGCCAATCACAGTGCCCGCCCAAAAGCAGACAATATTGCGTAAGCGGTCAATAAACCGCGTCATCCCATCAGCAGACGAATTGGTGTAACGAACTAATCAGGTAGGGCTCAATCGCCCAAGGGGAGGAGCCAAGGCAAGAGTTGTTCGTAATCGTCCGC
>JBDKHF010000048.1:0-26168 GCA_039797825.1 Pseudomonadota bacterium
TCGCGGTCAACGCCAATTTAAGCTGGCATTTCATTGGCCCGCTGCAAAGCAACAAAACGCGCCTGGTCGCCGAACACTATGACTGGGTGCATTCCATCGAGCGCCTGAAAATTGCCGAGCGACTATCGGCCCAGCGCCCGCCGCAACTGCCGCCGCTGCAAGTCTGCGTACAGGTGAACGTTTCCGGCGAAGCCAGCAAGAGTGGTTGCGCTCCTGACCAAGCGCTGGCGCTTTGTCAGGCGATCAGCCAGCTCCCCGGACTTTGCCTGCGCGGCCTGATGGCGATCCCGGAAGCTAGCGACGACCCCGCCGCACAACGTGCGCCGTTTCGCCAGTTGCGCGAAATCGCCGATTCCATCCGGGTGGCCGGTGTGCCGCTCGACACACTTTCCATGGGCATGTCCCATGATCTTGAAGCAGCCATTGCCGAAGGTGCGACCATCGTCCGCGTCGGCACGGCAATATTTGGCGAGAGAAATTACCCATGAAGATCACTTTTCTCGGCGGTGGCAATATGGCCAACGCCCTCATTGGCGGCATGCTCAAACAAGGCTTTGTCGCGGCTGACATTCACGTCATTGACCCTGGCAGCGAAGCTCGTGCCAAGCTGACTGAAACTTACGCGGTTAACTGTTACGCCAGCGCCGCCGATGCCCCCGCCGCCCCGGATGTGCTGCTGCTCGCCGTCAAACCGCAGCAAATGAAGGATGCCGTCGCGCCGCTCGTTGGCCGACTGGGTAACGCCGTCGTCGTCAGCATTGCTGCCGGCCTCGACATGGCTGCGCTCTCACGCTGGCTGGGCGGCCACCGCAAAATCGTCCGCTGCATGCCCAATACGCCGGCCCTGATCGGCGCCGGCATTACCGGCCTCTGCGCCCTGCCGGAAGTCAGCGCCAGCGAACGTGAAGCGGCAGACCGCGTGCTGCGTGCCGTCGGCAGCACCGTCTGGATTGCCGAGGAGGCGCAAATGGATGGCGTGACCGCGCTTTCCGGCAGCGGCCCGGCTTACGTTTTCCTGTTTATCGAAGCCATGCAACAAGCCGCCGCCGACCTCGGCTTTACGCCGGAGCAGGGCCGCCAACTGGCGATTGAAACGGTTCAGGGCGCCGCCGCCCTCGCCGCCCAGTCGAGCGAACCGGCCTCGCTATTGCGTGAACGCGTCACCTCAAAAGGCGGCACGACCGAAGCTGCACTCAATAAAATGGCTGAAATGGGCGTCAAAGAGGGCATCGTCGCCGGCGTCAAAGCCGCCCAGGCACGCGGCCAGGAACTCGGCAAACTGTTGGGAGCGGGATGATGCAGGCGATCATTTTTCTGCTCGATGCCATCGTCAGCTTCTTCTGCTCGCTCTTCCTGCTGCGTTTCATGATGCAGGCGATGCGCGTTTCCTTCGCCGGCCAATTGGGTAATTTCGTCGTCGCCCTCACCAACTGGGCGGTCAAACCGTTGCGCCGCGTCATTCCCGGCATTGGCGGCCTTGATTGGTCCAGCGTGTTTGTTGCCTTTGCCCTGCAATTACTGTTTGCCGGCATCGTTATTGGTGCTTCAACCCATTTGGGCGAGGTCGATGCGGCCAGCCTGGCGCCGATGATTCTCTGGTTTGCCGTGCGTGGCTTGATTCGCACGGTGGTCTATATTTTCATTGCCGCGCTGATCCTGCAGGCCGTTCTTTCCTGGGTCAATCCCTACTCGCCGCTTTCGGCGCCCGCGCAGCAATTGACGCGGCCAATGCTCGATCCGATCCGGCGCATCATTCCGCTGATTTCCGGCATCGACCTCTCGCCGCTGGTCGCCATCCTGTTACTGCAACTGCTCCTGAGTTTCCTCTGAGGCCGTTTTGAACGAGTGGTTGCGCGTTGCGGCGGATGGCCGCATTACCCTGACCCTGCACATCCAGCCCGGCGCCAAGAAAACCGAGTTTGCCGGGCTGCACGGCGACGCCCTGAAAATCCGCCTCGCCGCCCCGCCGGTCGATGGCAAAGCCAACGAAGCCTTGATCAAGTTCGTCGCTGAAACACTGAAATTGCCGAAGTCTGCGGTCACCCTGAAAAGCGGCCAGACCTCGCGGCGCAAGGTGCTGGAGGTTATTGGCGCGGAGGCAAGGGCGATTGCCGGCTTTCCGGCTCTTTAGTTAGCTCCTGAAAACATCGCCGATTGATCAAATCATTATTAATCACTATGATTTATGTTGACTTGACGCTTAAGGAGTAAGACATGACGCAGGCAGCAACCAAAGTTCTTACCGCACACGTGCCATTGCCACTCGCCGACAAAATCGATCAAATGGCCACTCGTCTTGAGCGCTCCCGAGGCTGGATCATGAAACAGGCCCTTTCTGCCTGGATCGATCAGGAAGAAGAACGTAGCCGTCTGACGCGCGAGGCTATGGCTGACGTGGAGGCGGGAAACATCATCGACCATCAAGTCGTGCAAGCATGGGCCAATAGTTTGGAGACTGATTCCCCGTTACCGGTGCCTCGCTGATGCAGTTGCAGTGGACTGGTAAAGCCCTGGCAGACTTGGCGCGACTTTATGAATTTCTGGCGCCGGCAAATCGATCAGCTGCAGCCCGGACGGTTCAATCGCTGACCGTCGCCCCAACCAAGCTACTGGATAACCCACGCCTTGGGGAAAAACTCGAAGAGTTCGAACCCCGGGAAGTTCGCCGCCTATTGGTGGGGCACTACGAGATACGATATGAACTTCAGGAAAGCAAGGTCTACCTATTGAGAATCTGGCACACGCGCGAAAATCGGTAACTGACACTGCGTCATGCCGATTTTATGGGAATCGCCTGCTGACATAAGGAGGCGCTGGGTCAGAAAACGGCCACTATGCACAGTTTTAAACTATGTTCAGTTATCCTTGGATTCGCAACGCCGGCCGCTGTTGAAGCCGGCGCTGGTCTTCATAGTTATAGCGACTGGAGGAATTGCATAAGCTGGTCAGTCGCCTTGTAACGATGGATTGTCGTGTCAGGCGCCTCCAGCCTGGCGAGCGCTTTCTCCTTCATTGCCAGATCGGCCTCGACATAACGGTGTGTCGTAGTGGTGCTTTCGTGTCCCAGCCACAGGGCAATCACATTGAACGGCACGCCTGATTGCAACAGGTGCATGGCGGTCGTGTGTCGAAGCGTGTGCGGCGAAACCCGCTTCTTCAGGAGGCTTGGCACTTGATTGGCCGCACGTGCGACGGCAAGCTCAAGGCGCTGAACAACATTTGATCGCGACATCGCTTGTCCTTTGCGGTTCGGTAGCAATGGCGCCTCGTCACGCAACCCCGGGTTCAGTCGAAGCCAGGCATGAACCTCTGCGACCGAAGTGTGCCAGAGTGGAACCGATCGCTGTTTGCGCCCTTTGCCATGCAGATGCACGCATGCGCCACCGTTAAGAACGACGTCCGCAACACGTATGCCAATGATCTCGGAGACCCGAGCACCGGTGTTGTAGAGCATGGCCAATAGCAGGTGGTCACGCTGCGTGGTCCAGGTTTCCCCGGGTTGCCCCAAGACCGCGAGCATCTCCTCACGCGTGAGGAAACCGAGCATGGGTTGCTCGAACCGCTTCATCGGAATGGCGAGCGCTTGCTCGATCACATGCAGCGAAGCCACGTCACGACGGCCAGCGAATTTTAGAAATGCCCGTAGCGCCGTGAGTCGCAGATTCCGGCTGCGCACGGCATTATGTCGCTCGCGTTCCAGATGATCCAGAAACGCCAGGATGAGATCCGGCTGAATGTCATTGAGTTTCAGGCTCGTCGCCGTCTTCTTCAGCCGCTGACTGGAGAAGTCCAGAAACAGCATGAGCGCATCGCGATAACAGGCCACCGTACGCGGACTGACTGCGCGTTGTGTGACCAGATACTCGGTGAAAAACTGCTGAACCAGGGAGGCAAACGATGGCGGCCTCGGTGCAATGGCTTTACGCATCGGGCACCTCCGGCTGACGCATGTAGGACTCGAATCGTCCTGCTGCGAGCGCCATCAACTCCGGTACCGCCGAGAGATACCAGTAGGTGTTGGTTACATGCGCATGGCCGACGTACGTCGATAACGACAGCATTGCCTGATCGATATCCACTCCGTGTGCCATCCACAGCAAGATGCGGCGCACGACGAAGGTATGTCTCAGATCGTGGATGCGAGGAGCATGATGCGCTCCACGGTTGCGCCAGCCCAACTGCTCACGTATGGCGATAAAGACGCGATGCACCTGTCGGCTATCCAAAGGCCGTCCGAGTAGTCGGCCACGAGTACCGATGAAGATTGGCGCTTCGTTCTGTTCAAAGTTTCCGACCAGACTGCGCATCCAGAGATAGCGGCGCAACGCTTCCACTGTAGTGGGGTGTAGTGGTACTTGCCGCGACTTGCCAAACTTTGTTTGATGGATAGTGAGCATGCCGTACTTCAAATTGAGGTCTTCGTTGCGCAGTGCCAGTGCTTCGGAAATTCTCATTCCGGTACAGGCGATCAAACCAAACAGCGATTCATACACGACGCACCGCAGTCCCTGCGCAGGCCCAAGCCGCCGGGCAGCAGCCAGCAGATCGACGACCTCCTGCTCACTGTAGATATGCGGGGCCAGTCGTTCTGGCAGCGATCCGAAGATCGCGTCATCAGGCACTTCGGTGTGCGGTTGAAATTGCTGTAACCAACGCATAAAGGAACGCAGTAGCTTCAGTCGGCGGGCCCAGGTGAGCGGGTCCGTGCTTCCGTGACTATCGCGCCGTGCCCAGTCGGCCATGACCTCCATGGTCAGCGGCCCACCATAACGGACCGCCTGAACATATTTCGCGAAGCTGCGCAGGGCATATGCCTGAGTACGCACAGAGAAACCCAGGCGGTGACGCTCGGCCAAATAGTCATCCACACGCTGGCGTAGGGAGACAGTGCTCATAATGCGCTCCCCGGCCATGGTAGTGCGACCTCAATGAGTTTGCGACTGTCGAGTTTGGCGTAGATCATGGTGGTGTTCATGGAACGGTGGCGTAGGACGTCGGCCACCTCTTTGAGGGAAGATCCTCCGGCCAAGAGGCGATTCGCCATCGTGTGGCGTAGCAGGTGAGAGCGCGTATAGGGAAGTCCAGCACGGGCGAAGGCTTGGCGGATCGTCTTGCGAACGAGATCGGGTCCAACGGGTACATCGCGTGGTGCCACATGGCGCACGAAGACGGCGCGGTTACTGGTCTTGGGCCGTTCGTGCTGTAGGTAGTCTGCGATGGCTTTGCCGGTGGTCACAGGCAGCGGCAGCAAGTCCTCTCGGCGGCCCTTGGTCTGTCGCAGCCTGATCGTGCCGGCGCGCCAGTTAATATCATCGAGGCCGATTCGTGCAACCTCGCCGCTGCGTAGTCCAAGATCGAGCGCGCAACGCACAATGGCGTCAGCACGCCGCATAGAGCGGCCGGACTGACCCAGTGCGCCAATTAGCTGCTCGACTTCCTCGGCCGTCAGGGTCTTGGGTAATGAGGATAGCTGCCAGTTGGCGGGAAACGAAAGTACGCCGATCAGTCCATGCACTTTATTTCCAAGCGATGTGCGGTAGCGGAAGTACCCGTGCAATGCCGACACTACCGTGCCGGCCGTTGCCGGCTTGCTGTAAAGCTTGGCCTGTTGTGTGAAGAAACGACGAACATAGCCGGGCTCGATCGCGGTAATGTCGATGGGGCCGTCGCCGAAGCAGGAGAGCAGCAACCTGCCTACGATGCGCATGGCTGTGCTCCGGGTCTTGGGTGCCAGGCCGCGCACGTGATCCATGTATGTGTTGTAGCGCAGCAGTTCATCATCAACTGGCGTCGACTTCACTGCGGGTGGCGCCACGATGCCACGAGCACGCAGCACGACCAGAAGGTGTCCCAGCGCGGCACTCAAGCTGCGACGATCACGGCAAAACGAGCCGGTGCATTGGCATTCAGGAAGATGCCTGTCAAGAAATTCCGCAACGACGGATTCGTCAATGCGCCAGAGCAGCAGACGTTGCTTACGCGTCCATTGGGCGAAGTGAGCAATGCTGCGCATGCAATTGCTGAACGTGCTCGCTGCGTAGCCACGGTCAGTCAGGTACTGCTTGTACGCTTCAATGTGAGGCGCGAAAGGATCCTTGGCAAGCCAGTCGATACGGTTGGATCGTGATGATTGGGTGTTTCCCATGATGGTCTCCTGAAGTGGAGCCACCACTGCACTCTGCCGCAAATACTATGTCCAGATCTATGCCGACCTACTTCGCAGAGAGCCTTGCCATGACTGCCTCGCCGACTTTCTGGTGATGCCACCTGCGCATAGTTTCAAACTGTGCATAGTGGCCGACAGCACTCACCATCCCACCCAACCCTATTGAGCATCAACCCGCAGCCGACATTTGGCAGACGTCCATCTACTCCTTATACCGAGTAGGTTAAAATCAAACCCACCCCAACCCCGCCCCGGCCCATCCGGGGCGCTGCATTTTCAGACCCCTAAAATCCATGTCCGGCCTCAATCCCCAGCAACGCGAAGCAATCCATTACCTCGACGGCCCCTTGCTGGTGCTGGCCGGGGCCCGTTCGGGCAAGACGCGGGTGATCACACAGAAAATCGCCTATCTGGTTGAGGATTGCGGTTTTCAGCCGCGCAATGTGGCGGCCATCACCTTCACCAACAAGGCGGCGAAGGAGATGCAGGAGCGCATCGGCAAGCTGATGCCGAAAGGGCTGGCTGATCAGTTGCAGATTTCCACCTTCCACTCGCTCGGCGTGCGCATCATGCGCGAAGAGGCCAAGGCGCTCGGTTACAAGCCGCGTTTCTCGATTTTCGATTCGGCAGATTGCGCCGGCATCATCAGCGACGTCGCCAAGACCGTGGACAAAGCCACGTTGCGCCATTTGCAGTCGATCATTTCCAACTGGAAAAACGCGCTGATCTCGCCGGAAGCAGCGCGCCATCTGGCCAGTAACGATCACGAGGTACTCGCCGCCCATGCTTTTTTGTCCTATGAGGCAACGCTGAAAGCCTATCAGGCGATGGATTTCGACGATCTGATCGGCCTGCCGGTCAAACTGTTCAGCGAGTTTCCCGAGATCAAGGAAAAATGGCAGAATCGCCTGCGCTATCTGCTGGTTGATGAATATCAGGACACCAACGCCGGCCAGTATCAGGTGCTGAAATTGCTGACCGGCGTGCGCGGCCAATTCACGGCGGTGGGCGACGACGATCAGGCAATTTACGGCTGGCGCGGCGCCGACATCGAGAATCTGAAGAAGCTGCCGACCGAGTTTCCTGGCCTCAAGGTCATTAAATTGGAGCAAAACTACCGGTCGACCGTAACCATTCTGAAAGCGGCGAATAACGTCATCGCCAACAACGAAAAACTGTTTGAAAAGAAGCTCTGGTCAGAGCTGGGCTACGGCGATCCGGTTTATGTAACGACTTGCCGCGACAACGATGCCGAAGCCGAAGGCGTGATCATGAAACTGCAGGCGCATAAGTTCGAGCATCGCGGCAAGTTCAGGGATTACGCCATCCTCTACCGCTCCAACCATCAGGCGCGGACTTTTGAGGAATATTTGCGCGATCACCGGATTCCCTATCTGCTCTCCGGCGGCAAATCCTTCTTCGACAAGGCGGAAATCAAGGACATCACCGCCTATCTGCGCCTGCTGACCAATGAAGACGACGACCCGGCCTTCATCCGCGCCGCCACCACACCCAAGCGCGGGATCGGCGCGGCAACCCTGCAAGTGCTCGGCACCTACGCCGGCGAACGCCATGTTTCACTATTTGCAGCGGCGTTTGAGGAAGGTTTCGCACATCGCGTGCAGCCACGCCAACTTGAACCGCTGCTCGAATTCTGCCAGTTCATCAATCGCACCCAGGGCCGCGCCAGCAGCGAGCCAGCGCATCTGGTGCTGCCCGATCTGCTCAAGGCGATTGATTACGAAACCTATCTTTACGATCACGAAGAAGAGCGCACTGCACAAACGCGGTGGACCAATGTCTGCGATTTTGCCAACTGGCTGAATAAAAAAGGCCAGGAAGACGGCAAAACGCTGGTCGACCTGACCCAGAGCATTGCCCTGATCAACATGCTCGACAAGAAGAACGACGAAGATTACGACGCCGTTCAGCTGTCGACCCTGCACGCCGCCAAAGGGCTGGAATACAAGCACGTTTTTCTGGTTGGCGTTGAAGAAGGCATCCTGCCGCACCGCGAATCGCTCGATCCCGGCAAGATTGAGGAAGAACGCCGCTTGATGTACGTTGGCATCACCCGCGCCCAGTTCTCGCTGCATATTTCCTACTGCGAACGGCGCAAGCAGGCGCGTGAATTTGTGCCCTGCGAACCCTCGCGCTTCATTGCTGAAATGGGCAAGGACGATGTGCGTTTCTCCGGCGGCAAGCAGGCAACGCCGCCTGACAAAGCAACCGGCAATGCCCGGCTCGATAAGATGAAGGCCATGCTGGCTGGCAACAAGCCCTAACCGCTTGGTCACAACGCGTTACAACGGGTTACTTTCTTGATGACATCCGGGCGCTAAGCACCCGCGTTATTCGGCACAAGGCAGCGCAATTTCGCAAAGCCGGACGAAAACCGAATAAGACCACTCAAGGAGATTTACCATGATCAAGAAAATTATCGCCCTAGCTATCGCCGCTTCCTTTGGCATCGCTCACGCTGCTGATGTCAAGCCCGCCGCTGAAGTCAAACCGGCGGCTGTGCCTGCTGCCGCTGTCGTCAAGGCTGAAGCACCGAAAGCTGAAATCAAAACACCAGAAGCCAAGCCAGCCGTTGCCGCACCTGCCGCCGCGCCAGAAGTAAAGAAGGAAGCCGCCAAGCCCGCTGCAAAGAAGGTCAAAAAGACCAAAAAGGTTGCCACGCCGGTTGAAGCCAAAGTTGCACCGGACGCTGCGGCCAAGAAATAACCCTGAGCCGGACGAGCCGAAACCAAAGAGTTGGGTTTTAACCCGACATTGTCGGGCTGAAGCCCGACCTACGCTGCCCAGCGCCGCGCTCACTCCCTTCTGCAAGCTCAGGGCAGGCCGGAGTAGTCCACGAAAAAGGGAGGCCGTAGCCTCCCTTTTTTATTGCGTTCGTTTTATTACTTGACCTTGCCCAGCATGTAATCAACCGTTGCCTTGATTTCAGCATCAGACAGATCTGCTGCGCCGCCCTTGGCCGGCATCGCGTTCTTGCCGCCGATGGCGCTCTTGTACAGCGCTTCCTTGCCGGTGCCAACGCGGGGCGCCCAGGCGGCCTTGTCATCAATTTTCGGTGCGCCGGCAACGCCAGTGTTGTGGCAGGCGCCGCAAACCGAGTTGTAGATGCTTGCGCCATCTTTCGGGCCGGCGGCAGCCGGTGCGGCAGCCTTGGTCAGCTCAAACTTGGCAACCGGCTGGATGCGCAGATCAGCCTGATCGCTACCGGCACTGCTGCTATCAGCTGCTGACTTGTAAGTTCTGCTGGTTAGCGGGTAAATAATGGCGATCAGTACGATGGCGACGATGATCGTTGCCCACATGATGCCCTTGGAAGGATTCTTTTCGGCCATGCTGATTACCTCAATGCGCTAAAAATAAAGTGCGCAATTATAACGGCTTGGGCATAAATCAAGGCAAAAAAAACCCCGCCGTGTGGCGGGGCTGAAATTCTCGAAAGGGGGATTTCGAGAGGAGGGGTTCAATGCATGAGTGCACTTTATGCCTCCTCTGGAAAGAAGTCTGTCGTGCTTTCGTACGCATACGTAACAGAATGTTGCGCTGCGCAAAGCGGGTTGCCGTGCGTTCCCGAACCACTAGAATTGGTGCACTGCAACCGACCGCCTTGTACGGGAGCAATTAGGCTTCGACCCGGCGGATCTGGATGGCGCTTGCCGGTACCTGATAATCAGCAGCCAGCTGAGTTATGGCCAAATCTTCAATCGATTGGCCTTCGCACGGAACGAAGTGACGGGCACCCGAGTAATCCTGGGGCAGACCGGCACGGTCCTGACTGATGTGGTAATGCACTTTGACGGTCATTTGCTGTATTCCTTTTATGGTCTTTTATATCCTGCCACTTCAGTATAACCAAATTTTGCTGCAGTGCACCATCAATTGTTTTATGGAAGATAGGCCTTGATGTCGACCGCATCGATCAGTTCCGGCTTCATGAAACGCTCGGCGTATTCGCGATAAACACCGGCGCGCAGGAATAAGTCGAAAAGATCGGGGTCAATATGTTGCTCTTTCTTCATCAAAGACATGATCTTGATCGCCTCAGACAGCTTCTTGCCCGGTTTGTAGGGCCGATCAATGGCGGTCAGCGCCTCGAAAATATCGGCAATCGCCATCATCCGGGCGAGTGGGCTCATTTCGTCGCGGGTCAAACGCCGTGGGTAGCCGCTGCCGTCCATTTTTTCATGGTGGCCGGCAGCGATTTCAGGCACGTTGCGCAGGTGTTTCGGGAAGGGGAGCTGACTGAGCATGATCAGGGTCTGGACGATATGCTCGTTGATCTTGTAGCGTTCTTCTTCCGCCAGCGTGCCGCGTGCAACGCCCAGGTTATAGAGCTCGCCCCGGTTGTACAGCAACTCAGGCACCGGCATGCGGAAGCCCCACGGGTTATCGGGCGCCATCCGGTCTTGCGCCTTGCGTTCAAAAACATGCTCGGCACGGTCAGCGAGCAAGGCTTCGGCAACCGGCAGCCTAGCAGCTGGCGTGCGCGCCTTGCGTTCTTTTTCCTCGTGCGAGATGCCGATCCGGTCATCCAGGGTGCGCGTCCAGGTCTGTGCCGCAATGTGCTTGAGGCGCTCCAGCTTTTCCGGCGCCATGAATTCGCCACCTTCGTTACAGGTGGCGATAAAGTTGTAGTCATCATCGATCTGCGCCAGTGTGACGGCGAGATTTTCCTTGACCGTCAGCTCTGGTTCGCCAGCAGCGATGGCCTTCAGGCTAGCGATTTCAGCATCGCGCTTGAGCACCTCGAAGCGCATCCGGACTTCATGGATGCGGTCGTAGAGCGTTTCGAGTTTGGTCGCCTTGTCGACGACGTATTCCGGCGTGGTCACTTTGCCGCAGTCGTGCAGCCAGGCGGCGATGTGCAGCGCCTCCCATTCGTCCTCGTCGAGCGCGAAATCCTTGTACGGCCCACTGCCCTCGGCACAAGCGGCGCGGGCCAGCATTTTGGTCAGTTCCGGCACGCGGGCGCAATGGCCGCCGGTGTAGGGGCTCTTGGCGTCAATTGCGCCGGCGATCAGTTTGATGAAGGCTTCAAACAATATTTTCTGGGCCTTGATCAACTCCTTGTTTTCGAGCGCAACGGCGGCTGATCCGGAAAGGGCGCCAACAAAGCGCAGGCGCGCTTCATCAGAAGCTTGGTGACGCAGCAAAATCATGGCCCCGACCAGATTCTGTTGTCGATTAAGCAGCGGCACGGCAATCGCGTTGTGCAGCGTGCTGCCGGCCCCTGTTTTGGCCAAGCCCAGCGACTGGATGTCGCTGACGGTCAGCGGTGCGGCGTACGGGCTACCGCTCTGCAAGGCACTCATCAATAACGGCCCGCCAGCCTTGGGGTCAATGTGGTCGACGTCGATGATCAGGGGCGTTCCGTCGGCCTCAATGGCGGCAGCCGGCAACAGCCTGTCGTTGTCGGCCAGGTAGAGAATACCGGCGGCGGCATCGGCGCTGGAAAGCATTTCGCTGAGCAGGCGCGGTAGCAGGCGGTCAAAATCCTTTTCCGAGGCAAGTGCCATGTTGATGTCGAGAAAGCGGCGAATGGTGCGTTTCATGCTGTCCATAGTCAGCGTCAGATCATTGATTTCGAGCACCATTGAATCAACTTTGATCGCTTGCGAGAACTCGAAGCGGCGGATCGCCTCGGCCTCTTTGGCCAACTGGCGCAAGGGGCCGGAAACACTACGCGCCAACAACCAGGTGATCGGCACGGCAAGCGCAATGACCAGCACCAACGTGATCAGCAAGCGGTGCAGCAGCGCATGGGCGGCAGCCATCAGTTCGTCATCGGGGATGGCGCTGAGCAGGAATAAGGGATTGCTACCTTCCAGCTTGAGCGGGCTGATCGCCGCCCGCCAGGTTTCGCCGCCAGCGTCCAGGGTCAGGGTTTGTCCGGTTTTGCCATCAGAACGCTGCACGGTGCTTGCCAACAGGGCGAGCGCCGGCACATTGATTTCGGAAAGCTTGGGCAAAACCGGCTTGGCATTGGCCGTGGTTGGCAAGTGGATGACTTGGTCGAAATGCTCGTAAGCGAGGATTTCTCCTTGGACGTTGACCAGCGCCAATTGCGTGCGCGGTGTCAGTTTTTGCTTGACCAGGGATTGATTCAGCGTCTCCAGACGAATATCGGCGCCGACCACGGCATCGGCTTTGTTTGACCGGTTTGCAATCGTCGTGCCGACTTTCTGGCTGGTGAAGAACAGATAGGGCGCAGTCTTGATCTGCCCGTTACTGTTTTGTGCCGCCATGTACCAGTCGCGGGTACGCGGATCGTAGTTGTCCGGATAATCGGGATGTTCGTCGCTGCGCAGGGTGGCCAGTGCGGCATCCAGATAAATATAAACGCCGCGTTTTGATTCGTCCTTGTGTTCGATGCTCTGGACGATAAAAGCGGTCTTTTCCGGCGCGTTGAAAGCGGTGCGATCCGTCTCGTTCCAGACTCTGCGGACCATGAAAAAGTCGCCATTGCCATAGCCGATATAAATCGCGCTGAGCGCTTCCGAACTATTCAAGGCCTCGCGCATGAAGCCCAGATTGCTCATCCGTGTTTCAAGCGTTGTGGCCCGCGCTACGCCATCAAAACTGAGCAAGCGGACCGCCATCTCGCTGGGGCCGATCAGGCTGCTGAATTCGCCCAGCGTTTCGCGGCTGATCCGGGTATTGAGTTCGCTGGCGGTGGATTCGAGAATGTCGCGGCTGATTTTGTAACCCAGCCCGCCAATGATTCCGCCAATCAGCAGGATCAGGGCCAGGAATATTGTCGAGATCTGAACATGGAGTGGCAGGCGATATTTCATGGCGTTTCAAATCGTCCCAGTTCGGCGCGAGTGTTGATGTTCTCGAAGGCGTCAGCTTGATCATCGAAGGCGACTTCAACGGTTTTCAGGCTGACATACCAGCCGGCAAATTTGCGTTCGCCGCTGGCCAAATAATTGCTCAGGTGCGGCAGAACGCTGGTGCGGCACAGGCAAAACACCGGATGCGCCTGCTCAAAAGTGCGGGCGACGGCGAAATCGGCATTGGCTGCGGTCAACGCCGCAAACAGGCGAGAAATCAGATCAGCCGGCAGAAACGGCGAGTCGCAAGGCACGGTGGCAAGCAGCGGATGCTGTGCCGCAGAGAGCGCTGCGTGCAATCCGGCGAGCGGGCCGGCGAAATCGGGGATTTGGTCGGCCACAATGCGGTGGCCGAAAGCGGCATAGCGCTCGGCGTTCTGGTTGGCGTTAATCAGCAATTCCGCCACCTGCGGTGCCAGACGCTCAGCCACATGCAAGGCCAGCGGCTTGCCGTTGAGCAGTTGCAAACCCTTGTCGACACCGCCCATGCGCCGGCCAAGACCGCCAGCCAGAATGACGCCGGTGATTTTTTCCCGGTGCATCAAAAGACCAGCGTCTGCCATGCTGCAGCGCAAGGCATTTCGCAGCATGAACCGGCGTTGACCACGCTATTCATGCTTCACAGCCAGCGCTGCCGTGACGATTTCCTGCGCTTCGGCAACCAACTGCTGCAAATGCGCGGCGCTCTTGAAACTCTCGGCGTAGAGCTTGTAAATATCCTCGGTGCCGGATGGCCGGGCTGCAAACCAGCCATTTTCCGTCGTCACCTTCAGCCCGCCGATTGCCGCATCGTTGCCGGGGGCGCGGGTCAGGCGGGCAGTGATCGTTTCACCGGCCAGCATGGCGGCACTGACGCGGTCGCCGGTCAACTGCTTGAAGGCCGCTTTTTGTGCCGGACTGGCTGGCGCATCGATCCGGATGTAATGCGGCGTGCCGAAGCGGGCGGCCATTTCCTGATAATGCTGGCCGGGGTCTTTACCGGTGACCGCGGTGATTTCAGCCGCCAGCAGGCCGAGGATGATGCCGTCCTTGTCGGTCGTCCACACCGTACCATCACGACTCAAAAAACTGGCGCCGGCACTTTCTTCACCGCCGAAGCAGATGCTGCCGTCGAGCAGGCCGCCAGAGAACCATTTGAAACCGACCGGGACTTCCAGCAAGTTGCAGCCCAAGCTGGCAACCACACGGTCGATCAGGCTGCTCGACACCAGCGTTTTGCCAACCGCCGCAGTGACCGGCCAGGCCGGGCGATGACTGAGCAGGTATTGAATAGCGACCGCCAGATAGTGATTCGGGTTAAGCAGGCCAAGCGATGGCGTAACGATGCCGTGCCGGTCCACATCGGCATCGTTGCCCCAGGCGATGTCAAAGCGATCCTTGAGCGCAACCAGGCTGGCCATCGCATAGGGGCTGGAACAATCCATGCGGATCTTGCCGTCGTGGTCGAGCGTCATGAAGCCAAAGGCGGGATCAACCTGCGGATTGACGATTTCGATATTCAGCCCGTAGAACTCGGCAATCGGCTGCCAGTAAGCCACCGCCGCGCCGCCGAGCGGATCGACGCCGATCCGCAAATTTGCCTTGCGGATCGCTTCCATGTCGATGACTTTGCCGAGCTCGGCGATATAGGGCGTCATCAAATCAACCGCTTTGGTGGTTGGTGCATTCAAGGCTTGCGCATAAGGCAGGCGCTTGACGCCGCGATTGCCCTCAGCCATCAGCGCATTGGCGCGTTGCTCGATCCAGCCGGTGACATCGGTATCGGCCGGGCCGCCATGTGGCGGGTTGTACTTGATGCCGCCATCCTGCGGCGGGTTGTGCGAAGGCGTGATGACGATGCCGTCGGCCGGCGTGGCCGGGTTGGCGGCGTTGAAGGTGAGAATCGCCCGCGAAATCACCGGCGTCGGCGTGTAGCCGTCATTGGCCTGCAAATGCGTCAGCACGCCGTTGGCGGCGAGCACTTCCAGCGTTGTCCGCTGCGCCGGATCAGACAGCGCGTGGGTGTCCTTGCCGAGAAACAGTGGCCCATTGATCCCGGCCTGCGCCCGGTATTCGGCCACCGCCTGGGCTATCGCCAAAATGTGTGCCTCGTTGAAGCTGCCGTTCAGGGCGCTGCCACGATGGCCGCTGGTGCCAAAGGCAACGCGCTGGGTCGGGTTATTGACGTCCGGCAAATTCCGGTAGGCGGCGAGCAAGGCGGGAATGTCTGTCAGGCTGGCCGCTGGGGCGACCTGGCCGGCGAGAGGATGAGCCATGTTTTTTTCCTTGAATCTAAAGGGTGCAATCGAAGCCCGTGCGTGGTGAGCCATGAATAGGGCGCTAGCAGCGCTTACAGGATGACTTTTCTGACCAGACGAAACGCATATGTTGATCGTTTCATCTGGTCGAGGCAAGCCTGGCCGGGGAGAGATCCGCAATACAAACCTTGCGTCAGGCTGCTGAAACCTTGTGCGATGAAAAAACCTCGCATACCAATCGGGTTTTTACAGGTTATGCCGCTGCCGTAGGCGATGGCCGCTCAAGGCTTGCCGGGCGGGGATTTTTCATGCCGCATAAACCTATAACCTTTGCCATATTTTTCAAAAGCTTAAGTTTGTTTACGATGCACTGCAACAAAGCCAAGGGGATGTAAAAATGCACGCGCAACGCAAACCAGCTACCGCCCGCAGCACTCGCACCAAACCTGTGCCACGCCCGGAATTCACCGCCGCCATTCGTTACCTTGACGGTAGCCGCGACCTTTTTCATGTGCGCAACGCCGACGACATCGACGATGCCCGCGCCCTGGTCATCTCCGAAGTTGGCGAAGTCCGTTCCCTGCTTATTGCCCTGCGCCACTAAGCCAGCCTCAACAAATGCGCGGCAATTGCTCGCCGCTCAACCAATCCACGATACGCTTGCCGCCGAAACTGGTGGTCATCTGTACAAAATGGTGCACATCTTCATGCACCGCGCCGACAATCGCCGCATTCACCCCGAGCGGATGGGCGCGCATCGCAGCCAATAGTTTTTCGGCATCGTTTGCAGCGCAAATTGCCACCAATTTGCCTTCATTGGCGACATATAGCGGGTCCAGCCCAAGGAATTCACAGGCGGCATTGACGGCAGGCTGCACCGGCAAGGCTTTCTCCTGCAGCATCATGCCGACGCCGCTCTGCCCGGCGATTTCGTTGAGTGTCGTCGCCAAACCACCGCGCGTCGGATCGCGCAGCACATGTAGATCGGCGCCGCTTGCTCGCATCGCCGCAATCAGGCCATGCAGCGCCGCCGTATCGGAAACTATCGGCGACTCAAAACCCATATTTTCACGCTCGGCCATAATCGCCATGCCGTGATCGCCCAGGGTGCCGGAAACCAGAATCACATCACCCGGCCGCGCCCGGTTACCAGAGAGTTCCATGCCTGGCGCGACGACGCCAACGCCGGTTGTCGTAATGAACACCCCGTCACCCTTGCCGCGTTCGACCACCTTGGTATCGCCGGTCACAATCGGCACGCCAGCTTCTTTGGCCGCCGCCGCCATGCTTTGCACAATGCGCGCCAGATCGGCGAGCGGGAAGCCTTCTTCAAGAATGAACCCAGCCGCCAGCCACAAGGGTTGCGCGCCCATCATCGCCACGTCGTTGATCGTGCCATGCACCGAAAGACAGCCAATATCGCCACCGGGGAAAAAGAGCGGGGAAACGACATGGCAATCGGTCGCCATCACCAGCTTGCCGACGCCAGGAGCCGGCAACAGCGCGCCGTCATCGCCTTGGGCGAGGTATTCATTGCCGAGGTGTTTGGCGAACAATTCTTCAATCAACTGCGCCATCGCCCGACCACCGGCGCCGTGGGCCATATCGACCAGGCCGTGTTTGAGGTCGAGGGGGCGAATGTAGGTTTTGCGGGGAGGGGTCATGGGTGGTTATTTGCTTAGGGTTCCGCCTGTTGGGACAACTTACTTTTTCTTGCTTAGCCAATTTGCAGATAGATTGAGTTCTTTTTTGTTTTCAGCAAAGTGATTGCTGCTGTGGCAGTGCGTAGGAAACAGGCTTTTTCAATTTTTCAACTCGTCCCTGTGACACAGCTTCCGCCAGCCAGACTTTGCTTTGAGATTTCTCCAGACCAAGTGCAACACGAAGTTCTTCTTCTGTTCTTGCTCCGGTTTCCAAGAGAACAGCAACTCGCTCTAGGAAAGCCTGGAACATATCGAGGGAGGTGGCTCCAATTTGCGCGCTCTCTGTAATCAGGACTTCCGCAGGGGGGGCAACCTCTTCGACCAAATCAGGAGTTACTGGAATTTGAAGCACTTCAATAACTGCCTGTTCTTGGATTTCAGGTACTGCGTTTTTGGAATACAAATCAAGCCGGGCTGGCTCAGAAAGAGGTGTTCCCGATTCAAAGAAAGCGGCTAGCGATTCCCGATCTTCAAATGAATAGCTGAAGCTACGGGCGCCTTTCGCAATCAATGCCCGATTGCCAAGCTTTTCAACTGTGTCACGCACAAATAGTGGCGTCCATTCATACCGAAGGTCTTCGATCGCACCAGCCCAGGTTCCACCTTCACCCTCGGCTGAGTCGACGACCACAGCGTAATCAGCCAATGCATAGATGTAGCGATTACGCGCCATTGCATTCCCAGCGTTAAAGCCAGCCTCTGGATTGAATGGTGAAACAAGCACTAGCCTGCCGGCCTGTATCGCTTGCCGATTCTGCCGATTGACACTTGCCCGAAGGAGATCTGCCGCAAGCATTCCAATAACGGTGCCGCCGGCCTCTCCACCTGCCTGCATGGCTGCTGCATCGACTCCCTTCGCGCCACCCGAGATAATTCCCATCCCATCTCTGACGGACGCCTGGGCAAGATCATGGGTGAATTTCAAGCCGGTTTCTGTGACATCCCGAGAACCGACGATCGCGACCCCACCGAAGTCCAGCAAATCTGGATCACCTGCGCCGTACAACAACGGTGGTGCCGATTGCCCAAGTTTTTTTTTCAATCGTTTTGGATAGGTGGCATCGCTGCGTGACAGCACCCAAAGACCACTGCGGCGCCACTTCTCCAAGGCGAGCGCCAAAGCAGTCCCCCTACGAAGCAAAGCACCAATTTTAGCCTGATCGAGCTTGGCCAAAACCAATTTGCCCAGAAGACTTGCATCTGCGTTAAGCAAATCAGCCGGGCGCAATTTTCGCTCCAGCAACCAGCGAGTAAGCGCTTCATACTCTTTTTGGGTCAATGGCGAATACTCTCCGCGTTCGCTTCCAAAGCGGCCGCAGAGCAGAAGAATCGCCTCAGTGTCAGGCGATAAGGTTTGGCTCTCGGAATTGTTTTCAGTCATTGCTGGTTCATTATTTTGTTGTAGTAGTTGCAAGGGCATATGGATATACCGGCCCGCTGCCAGCCTGTCTCAGAAGTGCGCTCGCCAAAGTCATCGTCCAGCCAGAGTCGAATACATCATCGATGAGAAAAACTGGGCCAGATATATCATTCTCGGCCGGCTTGACCTCAAAAGCCCCGTCCAAATTGTGGCATTGGTGGTAACGGTTCTCCATGCCCTTCTGCTCTTCGGTATGTTTGACTTTGGCTAATACCGGAATAAAGGGGATGCCAAGTGCCGCAGCTAATCTTAGCGTGAAATCGGGAACTAGTTCTGGATGGCGTACGGAGGGAATACAGGTCATCCATGTCGGATGCGGATTCATGTTCCAGCGCGATTGAATCATCTCAACTGATGCTTTTACCAATTCGTCTTTGAATTTCCCCGCTGCCTTGCCCTGCATAACCAGTTCGCCCCAGACCGGTTCGCCCCAGCGCGAAAGAATCCGGCCAGGCTCACCTCGCAAGGGCATTGGAATGTTGGCAGCCGTCCAACCATAGCGTCTCGTATATATGGGTAACGCAGAACGATCCCACTGTTTCTTCAACTCCAGGACCATCTCGCTTTGGCAAACAAAGCGTTGTGCGGCAACCAGCTTTTCTTTGGATACCGCAGTTGAGACAACAGGGCTGCCAAGACAAACCGCACATTTTCCACAGGGCTCTGCCATGGGGTCGTCAAGAGCCTGAGCCAAAAATTGCATCAAACACTGCTTGTTTGACAGGTAGGACTTCATTTGCTCCCACTCAAGTTCGCGCTGGTGGGATAAATGCTCAATCCGCTCCTTGTCAAGGCGGAAAGGTTGCGCCGTTCGGTTCCACTTGCCATTGATTCGAACCACCGGGCTCGCATTTTCTACCACGAGCAATTTCAGCACTTTTTCGATCTGTGTCTGACGCAAGTTAACCGCGTGCTCGATATCCCTTACAGACATTCCATTCTCTGATTCGGAGGCTTCTAGCGCGTCAAGTATCCGGTTGATCTGCCATTCAGGAGGAAACGCTGTATCGCGGAAGTAGGCATTTATGTCTTCCTCTTCGTCACCAGAAAGAAGAACACCAAATGCCTTGTCTATCCCTCGGCCGGCGCGGCCAACCTGCTGGTAGTAAAACACTACCGAGCCCGGCGTTTGATAATGGATGACAAAACTGAGGTCCGGTTTGTCGTAACCCATGCCAAGCGCGGTCGTCGCAACGAGGCATTTGATACTGTTTCCCAGGAGTGCTAATTCCAAAACCAGGCGCTCCTCGTTGGCCTTTCCCCCATGGTAAGACTCGGCGACGATCCCATTTTCCCGCAACCATTCTGCGACTCGATCAGCATCACGAGTGGTAAGTGTGTAAATGATCCCGCTCCCCGGAATCTCGGGAATGCGGTCGGCAAGCCAGGCAAGACGCTGTGCCGGACTGCCAAAGCGAATCGTCTGCAACGATAGGCTTTCACGGATCAACGGTCCTCGTTGCATCAGGACTGAACCACCCAACTGCTGTTTAACATCGGCTTCAACGCGGCTATTTGCCGTGGCAGTCGTCGCCAGCACTGCAATATTTCCTGGCAGAAGGCGAAGAATTTGCCCGATACGCCGATAATCCGGCCGAAAATCATGCCCCCAATCCGAGATACAGTGCGCCTCATCGATCACAAGCAGCCCAATTCGCTCAGCGATTGGCATCAAGGTATCTTCAACGAATTCGTCATTTGCCAAGCGTTCCGGCGAGATTAGTAGGAGGTCGATCTGATCATCCAGCAATCGCTGGCGGATATTTCTCCAGTCGTCTGTATTGGTCGAATTGACTGTCTCAGCATGGAGGTTCAATCGATTCGCGGCATCAACTTGATTTCGCATCAAAGCCAGTAAGGGCGAGATGATCAACGTAGGTCCGGCGCCCAGTTCGCGCATCAGCTTGGCAGCGACGAAATACACCATGCTCTTGCCCCAGCCTGTCCGCTGGACACAGAGGACACGGCCACGATGGCTAACCAACTGATCGATTGCCTCCCATTGGCCATCCCGAAAAGCGACGGATGGATTTCCGATAGCGGCCCGCAGCCAGCGCAAAGCTTTTTCCCGCATTGTCATAAAAACAACTCCTGGTTACCAAACTCGCCTACGGCTCAGAGAACACAAGCCGACTTTACCTACATTAATCGCCGCTTGCAGCTAAACCCCTTGGTTGAGAAAATTAGTGTGCGTCAGGCGGCACCCATCATCTCGCGCCACATCCCTATACCGCCCATAAGAGTAATAAGCCGCACAAGCCCCCTCAGAAGAAACCATGCACGAACCAACCGCATTCTCCGGCGTACAAACCGTCCCGAACAATTTGCAGTCCTGCGGCTTTTTGACCCCGCGCAGGATCGCCCCACACTCGCAAGCCTTGTGATCCGCCACCGGCTGATAAGTCAGGGCAAAGCGCTGTTCCGCATCAAATTCAGCGAAAACACCGCGAATGCGCAAGGCCGAGTAGGGCAAGATATTCAACCCGCGCCACTCAAAGCTTTTACGCAGCTCAAACACTTCGGCGACCAGATTCTGGGCCTTGAGGTTGCCGTTACGGTCAACGGCGCGCGCGAACTCATTTTCAACTTCAGCCCGGCCTTCGTTGACCTGACGTATCAACATGCGAATCGCCTGCATCACGTCGAGCGGCTCAAAGCCGGCGATCACCACCGGCTTGCGATATTCCTCGGCGAAGAACTCGTACGGTCGACTGCCGATAATGGTCGAAACATGGGCCGGGCCAATGAAACCATCGAGCGGCACGGTGCCCCACTGGCGCACTTCCGGCGATTCGAGAATGCTGGCAATCGCCGACGGCGTCAGCACGTGGCAACAGAGCACGGAAAAATTCTTCAGCCCGAGCGCAGCCGCCTGCTTGATCGCCACGGCGGTCGGTGGCGTCGTCGTCTCGAAACCAATGGCGAAGAAAACGACCTGCTTTTCCGGGTGTTTTTGCGCCAGCGCCACGGCATCGGCACTCGAATAAACCATCCGGATATCGCCACCCCGCGCTTTCGCTTTCATCAACGACAAGCCATCGGAGGCCGGTACGCGCAGGCAATCGCCGTAGGTGCACAGCGTGACACCTTGCTCCAGCGCCAAACGGATGGCCTGATCGACACGGCCAATCGGCAGCACGCAAACCGGGCAACCGGGGCCGTGGATCATCCGCACGTTATCCGGCAACAGATCGCTGATCCCGTAGCGCGAAATGGCGTGTGTATGGCCACCGCAGAATTCCATGAAGTGATAGCTGCGCGCCGGATTCGCTTCGCGGGCAATCGCCCCGGCAATCCCACGCGCGACATCGCCATCACGGAATTCGTCGATATATTTCATCAGTGCAGCGTGCCGTCGTCGCCCAATTGGCCGATCTCGGCAAACAGGGCCAGCGTTTTGGCCGCTTCGTCCGGATCGAGTTTATTCAGCGCGTAGCCGACATGGACGATGACGTAATCACCAACTGCCACGTTGTCGACCAGCGCCAGCGAGATTTCCTTGCGTACGCCAGCCAGATCAACCACGGCGTTGTCGCCGTCGCGCAATTCAACGACTTGAGCGGGAATCGCCAGACACATTGTTGTTCTCCTTAAGCTTCAATCACGCTTGCCGGCCAAGCGACGAAAAAACCCACGCCGCGAAACCGCTGCCTTGGGCGCTACCGCCGGCACTGGCGGATTAGTCTGCGCCACGCCCAGCGCCATCTGCAAACCATCGCGTGCCAGCTGACGCGCGGCAACCATATCAGCAACGTCATTGATCGCCTCAACCAGCGAAGCCGTTTGCCACGAGCCAATGTCGGCATCGGTTTCAGCAACAAAAGCCAAGGTGGCGCCGGGTAAATCGATATAGCGCCGTTGCCCGGCGGGAATATCGCCCCACAAGCGCCCACCGCCGTTGAACAGCAGCAATTTGATCGCCCACGGGACAATCAGCGCCGCCAGCCAGTCCCCTTCGCAGCGCACGACAGCTATCAGTTCGAACTCCAGACGTCGATTGGACGCCGCATTTTTTGCCGCATCCATGTCCTGCAATTGCTCAAAATGCGCTTTTATCAATTCCGCCGGATTTTGTTCGTGCAACAAATTCAACTCCTCATCTGGCGGGCGACCCACGCCTGCCCCAGTGCCAAACCGCCATCATTGGGCGGTACCTGTTGCGCTTCCAACATCGTCACACCGCCGGCTTCCAGATGCCGGCGCAGCAAGCGCATTAACAAACCATTCATTGCGCAGCCGCCACCGACCACAATTTTCCCTATCTTTTCGCGGTTGACCGCAGCAAGCAGCCATTCTGCCAGCCCCGCCGCCAGCGTGGCGTGAAACAAGGCGGCGGCAGCGCCTTGCTCGGCGCTATCGGGCAAGATTTTGAGCAAGGGCAAAAAATCGAGCACGCCGTCACGGATTTCGTACAAATCACGGCGCGGCGGCACATCACCATGACGCACAGCCAGGCCCTCCAGTTCCATCGCCGCCTGCCCTTCATAGTGCGACTCGGCGCGCAGGCCAAGCAAACCGGCAGCCGCGTCGAAGCAGCGGCCAAGACTGGAAGTGGGTGGGCAGCGCAGCTTTTTGGCTAGCATGGCGAGCAAGGGGCGCGCATCGCGTTCCGGGTAAGTTCTCGCCAGCCAGTCGGGCACCTGCGCGCTCAAACCGCCGGCGTGCAGAGCAGAAACCGCCATCCGCCAAGGCTCACGGGCGGCGCGCTCGCCGCCCGGCAAAGCCAGGGTTTGCAGATGACCGAGGCGTTCGCAGCTTGCGCCATCAATGCGCAACATTTCGCCGCCCCACAAACCGCCATCCGGGCCCAGCCCAACGCCGTCAATCGCCAGGCCGAGCACGGGTTCGTCCAGGCCATGTTCGGCGCAGATTGCCGCGAGGTGGGCGTGGTGATGCCCAACCGCAATTGTCGGCACGCCCAGTTCGTCAGCCAGGCGCAGTGCGAGGTGGGTGGAGGCGAAATCGGGATGCAGGTCGTGGGCGATCAGATCGGGCTTGACGTCGAGAATCGCCAGCAGGTGGGCGACGCTTTCTTCCAGAAAACCTATCGCCGCCGCGTTGTCCAGCCCGCCGATATGTTGCGACAAATAAGCCGCGCGGCCTTTGCTGACGCACACCGTATTTTTCAGATAGGCACCGAGCGCCAGCACGTTCGGGCCAGCCTTGCTCAGCGCAATCGGCAAGGGCGTGTAACCGCGCGCCCGGCGCAGGGCGGCGCCGGCCTTGACCAGCGTGTCGTCGCAGCGAATCACAATTTCGCGGTCATGCAGCAGATACGCATCAGCAATCCCGGCCAGCCGTTGTTGCGCCTCAGCGTTGCCGATGACCAGCGGTTCGCCCTGCGGGTTGGCGCTGGTCATCACCAGCAGCAAGTCGCTCGGCTGGGCCAGCCAGTCAGTTCCCGCTGGTCGCCCGGCGGCTTCGTGCCAGAGCAGCAAATGCAGGGGCGTTGCCGGGCGCATGACGCCGAGCCAGGCCAGATCAGGGGCAACACCGGGCAACTCTTGAGCGCCTTTCGGGCAGAGGACGATGGGCGCCGCCGGACTGTCGCGCAAAGCTTCTTCCGCCGGGCCGATCTCTGCATACGCGGCGAGCGAAGCGCTGTTCAAGGCCATGATGGCGAAAGGCTTGGCCTCACGCTGCTTGCGCCGGCGCAACTCAGCCACGGCGGCGGCATTGCGCGCATCGCAAGCCAGATGAAACCCACCGAGGCCCTTGAGCGCCACAATTTTTCCTGCCAGCAGCAGGTGCAGGGTTTCAGCGATTGGGTCAAGATCACCCCCCTCGCCCCCAGTGTGAGTGGGGCAGATCAAACCAAGCTGCGGCCCGCAATCGACACAGCAAGTCGTCTCGGCATGAAAGCGCCGATCTGCCGGGTCGCCATACTCCACCGAACACAGCGCACACAGCGGGAACGGCGCCAGACTGGTCTGCGCTCTATCGTAAGGAATCCCGCGACTCACCGTATAACGCGGGCCGCAATGGGTGCAGGTGGTAAAGGCATAACGCCAGCGCCGGCTTTGCGGATTGCAAATATCGGCAATGCATTCAGGGCAAATCCCGGCATCGGGGCCAATCGCGGTTTTCACCTCGCCCGCTTCGCTATCCAGAATTACGAACCCGCTTAAACCGGGCGCGTCGATAGACTCGCTTGCGATCCCGTCGATCCGCGCCAGAACCGGCAATTCACGCGGCAAACGGGCCAAAAATTCCGCCACCTTTTCGCCGTCGACCGTAACCGTCACCCCAGCGCCGTCATTACGCACCCAGCCGCTTAAGCCAAGCTGATTGGCCAGTCGCCAGACGTAAGGACGAAAGCCGACACCCTGGACCAGACCGTGAATGCGGAGAATTACAGGGGTCATTTGAGAAATATGTCGAGGATGGGAGGCTTCTGATAAGCGGCAAGCTTAATTCAGTCTAAGGTCTGAGGACCACGGGTATTACAATATTTGCAGGGTAATTCGAAAGAAAACAAGATAAGCACAATGACCAGCAAGGGGCAAGTAACCATCCCCAAAACGATACGCCAGGCGCTTGGATTACAGCCCGGGAGCGAGGTTTTTTTCGACGTCGGCCCGGATGGCGCGGTTCTGCTTCGCGGCGACGATTGATGCTGCTGGTCGACATGCAGGCCGATTTCTTTATCGGCGCGCACGCCGCCGTTGCCCGCCTGCCGCTGCTCACCCGGAATACCCGGCGCTATCGAAATTATTTTCCAACGGTGGAGTTGATTACCCCTGGAAACTGATCTGCGCCAGGCCGAACCGGCCATTACAGCAGCGCCGGCCAAACGCGGTGCCAATTGCCTGTCGATTGATCTGGAGATCGGCCGCCAAAGCGGACGCCTCCACCAATTAGCCGGCCTGCGCGGCGATAGCGGGGAGACTTGTGTTTACCCGCCGGGCGACTTGAAGCTTGCCCTCGCCAGGCTCGACCAACTATCCGACGGCGCCGCTTTTCTGCTCGGCCATAACCTGATCGCTTTCGATTTACCGCAGCTACGCGCCATCCAACCCAACCTGCGCCTGCTCGACAAACCGGTTTTCGATACCCTGCGCGTCAATCCACTGGCCTTCCCGAAAAACCCCTATCACCATCTCGTCAAGCACTATCAGGACGGGCAACTGCTCGCCAAGCGCAAGAACGACCCGCTACTCGATGCCGAACTCGCGCTGCAGGTTTTTGCCGACCAGAAAGCCAGCCTGGAGGCGATGCAAAAGACCTCGCCCGACCTGCTGCTCGCCTGGCACTGGCTGACCAACCGCGACGGCAGCATTTCCGGCCTGAATCGTTTCTTCATGACAGTGCGCGGCAAGGACACCCCCAGCGAGAGCAACGCCAAATCTGCGCTGAATCGTCTGCTGGATGGCAAAACTTGCCAGGCAGCAGCCTTGAGCGTCATCAACTCTGCCGATGTCTTGGCCTGGCCACTCGCCTACGCGCTTGCCTGGTTGTCGGTCGCCGGTGGCAATTCGGTGATGCCGCCGTGGGTCCGCTATCAGTTTCCCGAGGCCGGACGGCTCGTTCGCCAACTGCGCGACATTCCATGCACGGACCCAGACTGTACGTGGTGCCGCCAGCAACACGACTCAAGCAGGCAGCTCAGACACTGGTTCGGAGACAGCTACGAATTCCGCCCGGAACCAACTGACCGGGCAAGCGGGCGTCCGTTGCAGCAGGTCATCGTCGAGAGCGCAATGCGTGGCGAACACTGTCTCGGCATCCTGCCGACCGGTACCGGCAAATCGTTGTGCTATCAGATTCCTGCGTTATCTCGCTTTGTGCGCA
>JBDKHF010000049.1:0-9149 GCA_039797825.1 Pseudomonadota bacterium
TTTGACCGCCAGTTCCTTGAACTCGGTCGTGTATGCCTGTTTCGGTATCTTCATTTCATGCCTTCCCAAAGTGACTCAATTTTAGGTCACCCTTGGCAGACGAAATTTCGGGGGAAGCTCAATGTCGACCCCAGTCACTTGCTCGGTCACCGTATGTTCGACCTGAATGCGCGGATTGACCTCGATAAAGTAATACTTGGCGCTATCGACATCGTACAAATATTCGACGGTACCGGCATGGCTGTAGTTGGCGGCACGCGCCAGACGCAGCGCCGAGGCGCACAGTTCCTGGCGCGTCGCTTCGTCCATGTAGGGTGCTGGTGCGCGTTCAACGACTTTCTGGTTGCGCCGTTGTACCGAGCAGTCGCGCTCAAACAGATGCACCAGATTGCCGTGCTGATCGCCGAGAATTTGCACCTCAACGTGACGGGCGCGGCGGATCAATTTTTCGAGATAGACCTCATCGTTGCCAAAGGCGGCCAGTGCTTCGCGCTTGGCCAGTTCCATCATCGGCACCAGATCAGCTTCCGTTTCAATCACGCGCATGCCGCGCCCACCGCCGCCCCAGCTGGCTTTGAGCATCAGCGGATAGCCGACTTCGGCGGCCATCCGTTTGGCGCCGGCAATGTCATCGGGCAGGGCGCTGGTTGCCGGCACCACCGGCACGCCAGCGGAGATGGCGACTTGGCGTGCGGCGACTTTGTTGCCGAGCAGACGCATGACATCGCCCTTGGGGCCGATGAAAGCAATGCCGGCTTCGGCGCAGGCGTCGGCAAAATCCGGGTTTTCCGAGAGAAAACCATAGCCGGGATGGATCGCATCGACATTGGCTTCCTTGGCGATGCGGATGATGTCGTCGATATCCAGATAAGCCTGAATCGGCTTTTTGCCGGCACCGACCAGATAGGATTCGTCGGCCTTGAAGCGGTGCAGAGCGAAGCGGTCTTCGCTGGAAAAAATGCCAACCGTTCGGATGCCGAGTTCGGAGGCAGCGCGCAACACGCGAATGGCAATTTCGCTGCGGTTGGCGACCAGCAGGCTTTTAATCTTGGGCATGGGCAGGTTTTCCGATGATGAGGGGGCAACTGTTCTGGATCTTTAGCAATTGGCGTGCCGCAGGCTGGATTTAACTTGGTATGTGCCTTGCTTTGCTCTCAGCAAAGCGCGCTAACTTCCTTCTGAAGTAGACTTATAGCAAGTTAATCAGGCTTTGCCTTCAAAACACCGCACCGCGTCGGGGCGGTCGACGAAGTAACAACCCATGATAGGGCATTCAAAGCCCTGTGCATTTCGCTTAATGTTTTTTTATCGGCTTTCGCCTGGAGTAGTTCATGCAGCAATTATCAGCACAGGGGCAACAGTTCATACAGGATCTGGCGCAACGCTATGGCATCAGCAGCGATGCGGCGATCACCATGCTTTACGCGGTGATGAACGGCAATGGCACGATGGCGCAATTCAGTCACCCGGAACTCGGTGGCTCCGGCCAATGGATGCAGGGCGGCATGACCATGGTTGGCGACATGTTCAACTATGGCCTGAAATCCAAGGTGGATGGATTGTGTGTCGAAATCTCCAACCAGTTGATGAACCAGCCGGGTTATTTCCAGCCGCCGGTCAGCCAGTCGCAATTCCAGTCGTCCAATAACGGGCAGGGCGTCAACCTGTTTGTTTCAGCCGCAGCAGCTGGCCAGTGGTGGCCGAGCGATCTAGGCTCGCCGTCCTCAACTGGTGGACAGAACAACGTGCGTTATGCGGTTTTCCCCGGATCGCGTCGTCTGGTTGTTGATCTTGGCGGACAAATCACGGTCTACGACACGCTCGATAACCAGATCGGCGGCGTTTCGCAGCAGCAGGGCGGCAATGACTCGATGACTTTCAGTAGCCAGTACGGAACAATCAACGTCAGCAGCCTGCCGGTGATCAGCATCAATGGCTACCAGCCGGTAGCGCAGCAAAACTTTATGGCGCCAGCCCCGCAGCAGTTCACCGAGGCACCGGCCTATCAGGCACCCAGCGCCCAGGATGGCGATGTCTTTGCCAAGATCGAACGCCTGGCTGATTTGTTTCAAAAGGGAATTCTGACCGAGCAGGAATTTACCAACAAAAAAATGGAATTGCTCAGCCAGCTTTGATCTGGCGGGTTGGAAATGATTACGGTCAACCGGAAAAATCAGCTGATTTTCCCGGTTGACCGCAACAGATTGCCTTAGCCGCGTTGCGCCAGCGGAACGACATCGCGCTTGGCAGCGCCAACATACAACTGACGCGGACGACCGATCTTGTATTCCGGATCGGAAATCATTTCTTCCCACTGCGTCATCCAGCCCACGGTGCGGGCCAGCGCGAAGATACAGGTGAACATCTCGGTCGGAATACCAATCGCCTTCTGCACAATGCCCGAGTAAAAATCGACATTCGGGTAAAGCTTCTTCTCGACGAAGTACGGATCTTCCAGCGCAATACGTTCCAGTTCCATCGCCAGCTTGAACAGACGGTCATTCTGCAGGCCGAGTTCGCTCAGCACTTCGTTGCAAACCTTGCGCATCAATGTGGCACGCGGGTCAAAATTCTTATAAACGCGGTGCCCAAAGCCCATTAGCTTGAAGCTATCGTTCTTGTCCTTGGCGCGGGTGATGAATTCCGGCACGCGCGAAACGTCGCCGATTTCTTCCAGCATCTGCAAGCAAGCCTCGTTGGCGCCGCCGTGCGCCGGGCCCCACAAACAGGCAATGCCCGCTGCGATACAGGCAAACGGATTGGCCCCGGAGGAGCCGGCCAAGCGAACGGTGGAGGTTGAAGCGTTCTGCTCGTGATCAGCATGCAGCGTGAAAATGGTATCCATTGCACGAACCAGCACCGGGTTCGGCACGTATTTTTCACACGGATTGCCGAACATCATGCGCATGAAGTTGGCGGTGTAGCCGAGTTCGTTATCGGGCTGCATGAACGGCATGCCGACGTTGTACTTGTAAGCCATCGCGACGATGGTCGGCATCTTGGCGATCAGATGCTTGAAATTCATGTCGCGGTGTTCCGCATCCGCAAAATCCATCGCGTCATGGTAGAAGGCCGACAACGCGCCAACCACCCCGGTCATCACCGCCATTGGGTGAGCATCGCGGCGGAAACCGGAGAAGAACTTGGAAAGCTGCTCATGCACCATCGTGTGACGGGTAATGTCCGCCTCAAAAGCCGCCTTCTGCTTGGCGTTCGGCAGTTCGCCGTTCTTCAGCAAATAGGTGACTTCGAGGAAATTGCAGTTTTCAGCAAGTTGCTCAATCGGGTAACCGCGATAAAGCAGCTGGCCGATATCGCCATCAATAAAGGTGATCTTTGACTTGCAACTCGCCGTCGACATGAAGCCGGAGTCGTAAGTGAACAAGCCGGTCTTGGCGCCCAGGGTGCGAATATCGATACAGTCATTGCCATGCGTTGGCGTCATGATCGAAAAATCGACCGGCGCCTGGCCATCAATGCTCAGTGTTGCTTTGCGTTCGGTAGTCAACTTGTTATCCCCTTGTGAAGTTTCTGGCTTGGCTGTTTCGTATGAAAACACGCGATTGTTACAAAGATTCCTTCTTCTAACGAAGCTTATAAGGGATTAAGCAATACGTATGCCTTGCGCTGTGGGCGCTATGCGGGGGAAATTGGCATAAAAGAGCACCGAAATGGCGCAGGTGGGGCGGGGGTGCTTGGGGTTGGTGCGCAGAGAAATCAAATCTGTCGTTGGCGACCTCACCCTGCCAGCCACAAACGACCATTGAAAATTGCTAGCCGTCGTGCCTTGCCTAATCACCAAAACGGTATCTGACATACAAATAGATATGGACGAAAATGCGTATTTAACGATAATCTATATACATGCCAAAAACTGCCCGTGCCCTACTGCAACTCCCGCCTGCGACGGCTGCCGCCATCGAAAAACTTGGTGCCGACTTAGCTGTGGCCCGCTTGCGTCGCAAAGAATCCCTGAAAACCTGGGCAAGTCGCATGGGCATTTCCGTGCCCACTTTGCAGCGCCTTGAGGCTGGCGATCCGTCGGTTGGCATCGGCATCATCGCGACGGCACTCTGGCTCATACAGCGCGATGGCGAACTGGGAAATCTCGCGGCGCCCGAACATGACCGAGGTGCCATCGAGATGGATGTCCGTGCCGCCCTTGAACTGGGCCGCGCCCGCGCCCAGGTTTCCGCCGAAGCGCGCGTTCGCAAAAATCAAGTGAAGCGCTGAGATGCGTCTCGACGACCTCTACCTCTGGTATCTGGGTGACCCGGCCACGCCCCGTTACGTCGGTACATTGCAGCTGCTTGCTGCTGGCAAGGGCGTCTCGTTGCACTACGACAGGAACTGGCTGGACAACGGGTTTGCGCTCAGCGAGGATCTGCCACTAGTCGATTTGGCGCACATGCCTCCGGGCCGTCTGGCGGCAGATGCGCAACGCGCGGTCGGCGCAGTCGATGATGCGCGACCGGACCGTTGGGGTGAGAAGGTTATCCGCTTCGTGGACCAGCCCAAGCGCCTCTCCCTCATGGAATATCTGTACTACGCCGGTGATGACCGCTTCGGTGCGCTCGGCGTATCGACATCGCCGAGTACCTACAGCCCGCGAGAAAGAAGCCCACTTCCTCGGCTTGATGATGTACAACAGCTCTCTGAGGTGGCAGCCAAAATTGAAGCGGCGGAACCCATAACCCCTCTCGAAGCAAAGATTATCGCGGGTGGCGGTAGCCCGCTGGGTGGCGCGAAGCCCAAGGCGCTGATCAATATCGATGGCGAGCAATGGGTGATCAAGTTTTTCAATGGCGAGCCGGTCGATACGCCGCTCATCGAACATGCAACGATGACCCTGGCCGAGCGTGCCGGCATCACGGTGGCCAAAACGCAGGTCATTCACCTCGCCGGGGAAAACGCAATTGCCATTCGCCGCTTCGACCGCGAACCGGGTAGACGGATTCACAGCATCTCAGCCGGCACCGCCATTCGGGCGGCTACTGCATCGGGTGCAGAACCAGAGATGGGTTACCCGGAACTAGCGCGGATTCTCCGCCGAGTCGGCATCGCTCAAGACGGCATCAACCAGCGCGACGCCCGGGAACTCTTTCGTCGCATGGTTTTCAACATCCTGATCGACAACACCGATGACCACGAGAAGAACCATGCCCTGCTGGTCGTCAATCCCTTGGAAAATGGCCGCCTGAAATTGGCGCCAGCGTACGACGTTTTGCCAACTAATTCAGGGCAGGGCTATCAGGAGTTCATTTGCGGCGCATGGGGCCGAGACTCGACTCTCGAAAACGCAATGTCCCAATGCGCAGCATTCGGCCTGCTACCAGCGGAAGCCGCAGCCGAAGTGACTACCGTCATCAATGTGGTGAACACCTGGCCGGAACACTTCGCCCAGGCTGGCGTGACGGAACACGATATCGAGAACTTGGCGCAGCGCATTAACGGCGAACAACTCCTGCTTCAGCGCACCCAGTTCGACCCGACTAGCATTCGCTCTGCAACAGCGAAGCGGAAGCGAACAAGCCCTTTTCGGCGCAACTAAGCGTTTAGCGCTGGATGGCTGCGATTTTGATAATTGGGTTAGGGAAGGTTGGGCTAGAGCCAAAGGGGGTGGAGTGAATTGGAAATCCAAATGTCTCTGACCCTAATGGCATTGCGCGGCTATATGCGCAAGGTCTGGTTGATCGAACATGCAACGATGACCCTGGCCGAGCGTGCCGGCATCACGGTGGCCAAAACGCAGGTCATTCACCTCGCCGGGGAAAACGCAATTGCCATTCGCCGCTTCGACCGCGAACCGGGCCGGCGGATTCACTGCATCTCAGCCGGCACCGCCATCCGGGCGGCTACTGCATCGGGTGCAGAACCAGAGATGGGTTACCCGGGACTAGCGCGGATTCTCCGCCGCGTCGGCATCGCTCAAGACGGCTTCAACCAGCGCGACGCCCGGGAACTCTTCCGGCGCATGGTTTTCAACATCCTGATCGACAACACCGATGACCACGAGAAGAACCATGCCCTGCTGGTCGTCAATCCATTGGAAAATGGCCGCCTGAAATTGGCGCCAGCGTACGACGTTTTGCCAACCAATTCAGGGCAGGGCTATCAGGAGTTCATTTGCGGCGCATCAGGCCGCGACTCGACACTCGAAAACGCAATGTCCCAATGCGCAGCATTCGGCCTGCTACCAGCGGAAGCCGCAGCCGAAGTGACTACCGTCATCAATGTGGTGAACACCTGGCCAGAGCACTTCGCGCAGGTTGGGGTGACGGAGCACGATATCGAGAACTTGGCGCAGCGCATCAACGGCGAAGAACTCCTGCTTCAGCGCACCCAGTTCAAGCAGGCTAGCGTTTGCTCTGTAACAGCGAAGCGAAAGCGAACTAGCCCTTTTCGGCGTAACTAGGCGTTAAGCGCGGGAATATCTGCGGTTTGGCTAGTGCCAAAGGGGGCGGAGTGGGTTGGGAAACCAAATGTCTCTGGCCCCAATGGCAGGTGATCTAGCAGCCCGTTGTACGCAAATTCATTGATCATTGGGATGTACCTTCCTTTGTATGCTGCTTCTTGTGCGAAGGCGAAGTACTTGAAAATTCGTTCGAATTTCGGTACTGCTGGCTCTGATACTGATAACAGGGGTCGTTCTGTTTCCAATAATTCAAATGCAGTCTGAAAAAGCCGAACGCCAAGGCCTTTGCTCTCATAATTCGGTCGAACACGCAGCGTACAGAGTTTCTTCTCTGTACTTGTGTGTTTAAGGATTAAATATGCAACAGCCAATGATGCACGCTTCTCAATCAGCAACGTGCGTTCCCCTGAATAAATTCCAGGAAGTACCTTCTGGGTAAACCATTGATCAAATAGCGGATAGCTAGATCGTAAAAAATTGGAGTCCTGATAGATGACGTTAATAGCTTCATCCAAGAGACAAGGATTTTGTTCCAGAGAAATTTTTGTTAGGAGCAGAGTCATTTGTCTCCCCTCTTTAACGTGGCTTGATTAACTACCTTTCCGGCATGTTTGCGTTGTTCGGCCGATAGTGCTGGCAATGACACCTTAATTTCTTCAAAATCACAATTAGTTGTGGACAGCGCCTCCGTAGCGGCGGATGGAAACAGCCAAGCATGGCCGGTTTTGAGACCATCCCAGAGCATATTTCCCATCGCGCCGACGATAAGTGCCACAGCGACGAACTTCCCAACACCAAATTCAACAATCTTAAATCTGGCCAGCGTGCCAAATTCTTTCACAGGTTCCGTGCATGACGATTTCCAGTGATAGCCAAGGCTGTTCTGTACGCGTTTAAGACTTGCCTCGGGTGTCATCTGTGTTCCGTAAATCGAATATTTCGCCCAAAACTCTTCGTCTTCAAGTGAACGCGAAGCCTTAAATAGCTTGTCATGAAAGATAATGTCTTTATCTCGTGATCGCATTAGGAAGAGGTGTACCTTGGAAAAATCAAGGAAGTGCCCTATCGTGCCTTCAAGGCCAGCTGGTGCGCCACGCCTTACATTGATGCGGAAATCAATGTCCTCTGTCCTTTGCCACGAAGGTTGCCACCACTTCTCTGTATCCTGCCTAGAACCGACGCAGTAAAAATCCTGCTTAAATTCAAGTAAACGAAATCTGATATACACACGCTCAATAGGATGTCCTGTGGAATTGGCAACCATTTTCCCACGTTGGATAAGCGGTTGGATCGATATTGAAAGGGCATCATGACCTGTATGCGTAGTCTCTGAAATGGCACCTTCTACACTCACGATGGAAAAGCTCTTGCTACGACCAGAGGGGTCGTACACAACGGTATCTTTGCCTTGAGTCCCTATTGAAGTAACGGCCCAACTCTCATTGAAAATTGCTGGGACCGCTTGGGGTTGGGAAACAACCGTCGATAGGTCCGCCACTGTTGCTAAGTCAATTTTCGCAGGGAAAATTAATACAATTGAGGTCGTTTGATCATTCACGTCGAGCATTAGCCCGATGTCTAATGAGGAATTAACAGCGTTGGTTTTCTTGTTTGATACCTGCTCCCATATATTTAAATGAATCTCAGGTAACAAAAAATTTCCAGAAGACTGGGTTGTTGAGCCAGAAGAATTCTGTGCGAAGCAAAGCAGACCATATGTTGGGGGCGGACAAGTAGCCATATATTTCAAACGTAGCAGAACGACTGCGGTGGGGTATTCGAACGTACATAGTTTGACAGAGGCTGCGACGTGGAAAAGCGTATCGGTTTTGAAATCTTAATGGCAAACGCTTTTGTCCGATCCTTAAAATACGTATCAAACTTTTCTTTTGTTACACCCGCAAGAAACTCCGTTTTGGCCCAGAGCTCGCTCGGGGTATCAACATAGATATCCTCAATTTCAAATTTTCCTATCACACGCGAAATAGGGGACGTTGCATAGACCACTATTTCCTGCACATTTTGCTTGAATAGAACACGTCGAAATTCAAAACCCTTTCGCCCATCAAGGATCGCATTTGCATATTCAGGATGTATAGATAAGAGAATTCGCTTTTTCATAATCACCGGAAAGCTGAAGGATGTTTTTAAGTTGTTGTGTCGAAATTTGGAAGAAACCCCAGTATCCATTGATATCTAGGCCAACTTGCTCAACGAGCGCCTTACGGTTAGGTCGTTTGTGAAGTGCAAGATTGTAAGTAAACCGTATTATCCAAGGATACCGTCGTTGTCGGTATAGATTTCTTAACTCAGTTTCCGTGAAAATGCTGTATGGATCACAGTGGGCCAAAAACTGTTCAACAGTAGGAAATTGACTGATATTGGTTAGTTCCTCGACAACGCATAATGAAGTTACGACGGAAGTATAGTAGGCAGGCCCACCTTCTGCTGTTCGATAAATGAGTAGGGTGTCACCACGTTTTAGTTGATCTATGCCCTTCATTGCGGCCAGGTAGATTTTATGGATGCTGTTGCAATGTGAGACATCCTGCAAAATGGAAGAACTTTCCGTCTTTAGCAGGGAGTCTGGTAATAAACGAGAGTGCCACTCCGGCAGGGCCTCCGCACTCGAACATCATAACGGGGTAAGCCCCAGAAACCGCATGCGCAGATCATCATCCCAGGCCGCTCTTTTACGCTTCAGCCGCAGGCTGGATTTGACCGTGTCAGTCGT
>JBDKHF010000050.1:0-3278 GCA_039797825.1 Pseudomonadota bacterium
ACGCCCGGCCCCTGATCAATACAGGCCAGATGCAGGGATTTATCTTTATGGATCGCCGTCAGTTGAATTTCGCCGCCTTCCGGGCTGAAATCGACCGCGTTTGACAGCAGGTTGTCGAGCACGATGGCCATTTTTTCGGCATCGAGCATAAATCGTTGATCTGGCGCGTCGACCGTGACTTTTAGATGCCTGGTCTGGATTTGCAACTCGCGGCGGTGCACCGCCTCGTTCAGTAAGCGGTTCAAATGAATCGGCGCTGGCCGCAAACGACGCGCGGCAAAGGCAGCAGCATTGAGGCTGAGCAAACTTTCTATTTGCTGCTGTAAACCAATCACGTTGTGTTGAAGAATCTCGACCACCTCACGCTGATCGGCGACCAGCGGCCCCGGCACTTCTTCGCGCAACAAGGAAACCCCTTCACGCAGCGCGGTTAGCGGAGTTTTCAGTTCGTGCGAGACATGGCGCAGGGCACGTTCGCGATCCGTCTCCAGTTCCGACAGACGCAGGCGCAGCCAGTCGAGACGCCGGCCGATCTGGCGCAAGTCAGCCGGCCCACCCACCGCCACCGGCTCGTCAAAGCGACTCGCCCCGAGCCGGGCAATCGCCTGATCAAGCTGCCGCACCGGGCGAACCAGCCACCAACCCATGCCCAGCGCAACCAGCAACGCGCCAGCCAGCGCCAGCGCCAATTGGCTACCCAGGCGCAAGCGATGCGCCTCCAGTTCATCAAGCACCTGTTTGCCTTGCTCTTCAAGCGAACGCTGAATGGCCTGGCGCAACAAGTCATTGAGTTCAACCAGTCGATTCAGCAAGGGCGCCAACTCGGCGCTGCTGACGTGTTTTTCAAGGCCGCTGCGCAACGCCTCAGCCACCACCTGCCAACCACCCAGCAAGGGCTGCAATCGCCCCTCGCTCTGCCCCTTCAGGCGTTCGACCAAAGCCAGTGACTGCGCCAGATGCTCCTCAAAGCGCTGGTGAAAAACCGGATCGTCAAGCACCAGATACTGCCGGGCACTGCGTTCAATATCAATCGTGCGTTCTTCCAGCGCCTGAATTGAGGCCGTCAATTGCAAGGCATATTCGCTGCTCGCCCGTGACTACTCGACCAGACGTTCAAGCAGCAGCCAGCCCTGCAGGGCCACACCGCCCAAAAACAGAACGATCAGCGCAAACCCAGCCAACATGCCTTGACGGAAGGAAACTCGAATCATCAAATCAATTTTTCAAAAATTTCAGTGTAGACCGCAACAACTTGAGCCTGGCTCTTGCTAAAACAATTCAGCCAATCATAAATACGCAATAAATCAATAGCTTGAATCATATGTCGCGATTATGCGACAGCGTTTACCCAAGCCTGCAGCTTGCCCCCATGCAATTCAAAATAAATCTGTCGCCAAATCACGACAGATGCCCTGAAGAATATTGAAGGCCAAAGACGAATAGACAGTTAATCATTTGTTTTTAATCGATAAATATTTTCTGGCACAGATATCGCACTGGAGTTCCCATTTTGACCCCAGGCAAAGGAAACACCATGTTCTCAAAACCCAACATACTCAACCGTAATGACAACCTGTCGAACAAGGATGCGCGCAGTCCGGGCAATGCCCAGGCTCTCTCACCCAGCAACCAGGCACTGCGTCCGGCACCTGCGCCAGCATCTGCGTCAGTACCTGCCCCAGTTGCCGTGTCAGAAACCCCAGCGCCGCCCAACCCGGTGGTCGCAAACACCAACGAACAAGTCAGCGGTGCCCGGCTGATTGTTGGCCCCGATGTAAAACTCAAGGGGGCCGAAATTCTGGATTGCGATACGCTGGTTGTTGAAGGTCGCGTCGAGGCAACGATGGACAGCCGGGTCATCCGCATTGCCGAAAACGGTTCATTTGCCGGCAAGGTCAGCATTGATATCGCCGAAATTCACGGTCATTTTGAAGGCGACTTGACGGCTCGGACACAGTTGATCATTCACTCCACCGGACGCGTCAGCGGCAAAATTCGCTATGGCAAGCTGGTCATCGACGAAGGCGGTGAACTTTGTGGCGACATCAACGCACTCTCCTCCGAAAGCACCCCAGCCGTTCGCCCACGCCATGAAGGCCTGCCTACGTTAAGCACCGTCGCCGCTTAAAGCCGCAAACAATGTTCGACACCCCGGTTCTTGGGTAAACTGGGGGTCTTTCAATCTCCAACAAAGAAGCCATGGCCCAATATGTAATGTCGATGCTGCGCGTCAGCAAGATCGTGCCGCCCAAGCGGCAGATCATCAAGGATATTTCCCTGTCCTTCTTCCCTGGCGCCAAAATTGGCCTGCTCGGTTTGAACGGCTCCGGCAAGTCGACCGTGCTGCGCATCATGGCCAATGTGGATAAGGAATACGACGGCGAAGTCCAGCATCTGGCCGGCGTTTCTATCGGTTATCTACCGCAGGAACCGCAGCTTGATCCAACCAAAACGGTCAAGGAAGAGGTTGAATCCGCCCTCGGCGAAGTGATGCAGGCGCAGAGCAAGCTGGAAGCTGTTTATGCCGCCTACGCCGAAGAAGATGCCGATTTCGACAAGCTGGCCGAAGAACAAGCCCGCCTCGAAGCAATCATCGCCACCGCCGGCTCCGACACCGAAGCGCAGATGGAACTGGCCGCCGATGCCCTGCGCCTGCCGCCCTGGGATGCCGTGATCGGTGTCCTTTCCGGCGGTGAAAAACGCCGCGTTGCGCTGTGCAAGCTGCTGCTGGCCAAGCCGGACATGCTGCTGCTCGACGAACCGACCAACCACCTCGACGCCGAATCAGTCGAATGGCTGGAGCAGTTTCTTGTCCGCTTCCCGGGCACCGTCGTCGCCGTCACCCACGACCGCTACTTCTTGGACAACGCTGCCGAGTGGATTCTCGAACTCGACCGTGGCCACGGCATTCCGTACAAGGGCAACTACTCCAGCTGGCTGGAACAGAAGGAAGCGCGCCTGGAAACGGAAAACAAGCAGATCGACGCCCACATGAAGGCGATGAAGCAGGAACTGGAATGGGTTCGTTCCAATCCGAAGGCCCGTCAGGCCAAGTCCAAGTCCCGTCTGGCCCGCTTCGAGGAACTCTCCAGCCAGGAATATCAGAAGCGCAACGAAACGCAGGAAATCTTCATTCCGGTCGGCGAACGCTTGGGCGACAAGGTCATCGAGTTCAATGGCGTCACCAAGTGCTTTGGCGACAAACTGCTGATGGACAACGTCAGCTTCAGCATTCCTCCCGGTGCCATCGTCGGCATCATCGGCCCGAACGGCGCCGG
>JBDKHF010000051.1:0-19789 GCA_039797825.1 Pseudomonadota bacterium
CCGTCCGACCCCTCGCAATAATTTCACCTGTGTCCAAAATGGTCCCCACTACTTTATTTGGCGGGCACCACTTTCTCTCACTATCACGCTATTTGCCAGACGGCCTCAGAATGACGCTTACGGATTGGCTGATTCGCTCGCAACATAACCGTTTTTTGCCGGATGACGGCAAATTGTGGACGACCATTCTTGCTGGTGCCACCTTGGGCGGCATTGAATTCGAGATGCCGGCGCGTCAAGGACAAGCAGCCCGGCAGGTTCAGCAACAGGTTTTTGCCAGCAAAATCAATTTGCCGGATGGCAAGGGTGGCCTGTTGTCGGTGACTTGCCTGATCGCTCAGGAGATCAATGCCCCGGCGAATTGCAAACCAGTTGAATGGCGCTTACTGACGAACCGGAGAGTTGTGCTGAATGGCATGCGCCTAGCCCTGCTAGCGTAACACCCGTGAGGTCACATACCAATCGGCCAATACATTGACTACAAAATCTCCCGGACTGCCAGATTTTCCCCGACAAACCCGCACAACCACGCTATGACCGAATCGCTGCCACTGGGATAAATCGGTACAAGGTGTTATTGAAGAAGCAACCCGCAAAGCCACTTGCTGCGGCGCCCCATAATTGCGAAGCAAGGTACCGAAAATATTACTTAAGCGATCAGCCGGGCCGTTGATAACCATTTGCCCAACACGTCCTTGCCGCGCTCGCAGGAAAACAAATACATCGCCACCTTGCCTAGCCGGGTTAATAACACCGTTAAACGGAAGGGCAATAAAGCAATCTTCCACACCCTCATCCAGCCCAGGCTCGCACTCCAGACGCCCGATGCGCTCTTGCAAGGTAGTCAGCGACAAACCAGGCGAGAGCAACAAGGTTTCCACCCCTATCGCAAATGCGGCATGGCAAAACACCACACCAAAAAGAATGGCGACAAGCTTGCGCCATCTCTTCATGAGACGCCTCCCTGAATGTGCTGCTGAAGCACATTCTCGATCAGCAAAATTTCTTTTGCCACCTCATTAGCATCATCGAACGCCAGAACCACTCCCTGCTCCACCTGGACATTCGCCAGGCAACGCAGCCGTGAAAACGGAGCCTCCAGCGTATCCAAGCCTTCACCTCTTGAGTCGATCAAGCAGATACCAGCCGAGAAATGGCGGACAAACACCTCAAGGTCAATATCATCATTTTTATAGGCATTCACAAGGGAAGCCATATCCGCCATCAACTCATGCACCACGAAAAACTGTGTCATTTCATATCAATCCAGAAAAAACCTACTTTGTATTCTCTCCATATCAGTGTGCTGGCAAAGCCTGTCTCACGGCTGATGAATAAAGACAGGTTCAAATCGCTTCAGGAATTCCGGCAATGACCCGCTGTATCTCCCCAGTCAACGAATCAAGCATATGATCCAAGGCCAAATACGCACGCAACATAGCCGCACCACCGGCACCAGCCACTGCCGCAAAATATTCTGCACAGCTGTAAGCCTGATGGGCGCGCAAGGTTCCCAGAGAAGCCTTGAGGCGATGAACAATAACCGCCGCACCTGGGCCGTCATCAACAGCAACAGCGTCACTCAACGAAAGCCGCGTTGATGGGAGATCGTGCAAAAAGACCTCCAGCGTCTCCCGTAGAACCATCAGATCACTCCCGACCCAGGACAGCGCTTCACGGAGGTCAAGGACTTTCGGGTCGGGGCTGTACGCGGAAAGTACGGGCCACAACAACTCGTCACTTTTCTCACCCCCGGCATCACCTCCGGCCTGGCTATTGCCGACACTCTGATCAGGATTTAATTTACCAGCCACCGCGTCAGCAATCGCTGCCAACAGTTTGGGCCGGGTAATCGGCTTGGCCAGCACCAGATTCATGCCGGCATCAAGACAACGTTGACGCACACCACCAAGAACATCAGCGGTCAACCCGATTATCGGCGTGTAACTCCACTGGGAACTCATGACCCAGGAACGACGGGCATCCCGCAAATGGATAGCTTCAGCTACTTCGACACCACTCACGATCGGCATCTGCACATCAAGGATTACCACGTCATAGCGTCCGCGCTCGTAAAGATCAAGTGCCTCACGACCATCATTCGCGACCTCGACCCGATAACCAGCTCGTTGCAGCATGCTTGCCGTGACCTGCTGATTTACCAGGTTATCCTCCGCCAAAAGGATTAGCGGCGCATATTTTCCTGTCGGTGACATGGCCCTGAGAGCACTTTCGATCAACTGACTATCCACCTCAATCTGCATTTCAGGCTCAGCAGCAGGCAAAGTCTCGATCTGCGGCTCAGGCGTTGAGACATGCAGGGCCGTCTCAACGACCCGAGTAAGAGCAGCCAGAAATACCGGCTTGGCGACTCGCAGGCTAACCCCCAGATCTTTGCAAGCTGCGGCAGTTGCACCTTGATTCAGTGCATTACAGACAATCACAAACCGATCGAGGGTTTCAACTCCCTGCTGGCGGAAGTGCTGAGGCAACACCATCCCACCCGGCTCTTTCATATCAGCATCAATAAATGCCAAATCGAATGGTCGATTATCAGCACAGGCTTGCCGAAATGCCCCCAGAGCCGCGGCACCATCTGAGACCACCAGTGTTTCGAAGCCCAGGAGTTCCAAGTTACCCGCCAGCAAGCTACCAACCCGTGGATGTCCCGCCACAACCAAGGCACGCATTTCACGAGCCAGACCAAATGCCAACCAGCGAGGCTCGGCACTGACCAAACCAAGGCGCGCCGAGAACCTGAATGTACTACCCTGTCCAAGTACACTGTCCACGGACATATCCCCGCCCATCGCCTGAACCAAGTGTTTGCTGATCGTCAAACCGAGACCCGAGCCACCGAACTGCCGGGTGGTAGAAACATCGGCCTGATTAAAGGCATCAAATATCCGGACTGTTTGCGCAGGTGCAATTCCGATACCTGTATCACGCACGGCGACACTAAGCACTACCACCTCACCGGCTAGTTCGGCATCGACAAACACCTCCACTTCACCAACCCGACAAAACTTGATCGCATTACCAACCAGATTCACGATCACTTGGCGCAAACGGCCCGGATCACCAGCCACTACGGCTGGCACGGTAGCAGAACAACCAGCCATCAACTCGACACCCTTGCGACAAGCATCCACGGCAAAAAGACGCAAGACATCCTCCACCACCTCGCAAGGATCGAAAGGAACCTCCTCCAATACCAGTTTGCCAGCTTCTGCTTTAGCGAAATCCAAGATATCGTCGAGGATCGACAATAACGACTCCGCCGATGAGCGGATGGTATGCAAATACTGCCGTTGCTCCTCATTCGGCTGAATATCCAGTGCCAATTCGACCACGCCGAGAATACCGTTCATTGGCGTACGGATTTCGTGACTCATATTGGCAAGAAAGCGGGTTTTTGCATAATCTGCTTCAGCAGAAGGTGCGCACATCGGGTTATTCGCAAGCTCCGCCTCCAACTGCAACAACCCGATCACCTCGTGCACCTCGCCCGACGCATCCCGCCGCACCAAGCAAGCTCGCCATACCGCACGCTGCCACAAGCCACCTTCAGCCAATGCAAAGCGCGCAGAAACGCGCAAATCGGGGTTGCCGGCATCAAGACATTGGACTAGAGACGTAGAAAAGCGGAGAAAGTCCTCTGGATGGACTAAAGACTCCCACCCCCCACCTTGCCGGCATTCGCCATTTTCGCCGTTTTCACCAAGCGATGAAGGCGGCAAATCAAGCACCACCAACGCCTCACCTGGCACCCAACGCCAGCGGACGATGCTATTTTCCAGCGCAGCAGCCTGAAAGAGGGCTGTCGATACCTGCTCTGCCTGCCGCGCATCAAATAGCGCTAGCGATAATTGCTGCAACATGGTTTCGCTAATGCCCGCAGCGGTTCCGTCGCACGCAATACCCAACCCGCCGAGCATGTCGGCAATTGCTGAAGGAAGCATCTCAGCACCTTAGAAAAAGTCTAAGGGTATTAGCCTTAGGTCACAATAACCAGATGCCAAAAGCCATGTCTATGGCGTCTTGAGCAACCCCGCAATTGCCAGTCGCAAACGTGGTGGTGCAACTGGAACGGGAAGCACCCGCAAATCCGCCCCTGACAATCCATGAGATCCTGCCTCTCCGGCCATCCAAACCACCGGCACCAGCCCCTTACCCAGCTGCCGGATATCGCCCAGAACCAACTCGGAACCCTCGGCACAATGGCCCAGCAACACCAGATCAACTCCCTTCGTCAGCTCAGCAAGCGCCGCATCTCGCCCTGATGCAGAAATAACCGTCGCGCCCCAGGAATGAACCAGGCCTCGCAAGCGGACAAGCAGCATTCGATCCGACTCAAGCACAAGCACCTGTTTCCTGGCTAGAAAACCAGTCGCACCCACTGGATTTACTAATTTTCCCTGCACTCGTGGCAAATAAATGCTGATCCTGTCGCAACGCTGATTGCATTGCTTCATTTCCATCGGGATCGACATGAGGTGGGCCAGACGCTCAACAATCACAAAAGTCAGATCGTGCATTGCCCGGGAGCCACTCCCCTTCTTCTCGGTACACACCCCCAACCGCCTGCGACCGGCTGCATCGCTTACCACATCGATGCGGACCCAGCGGCCCTGCCGCCGACAGCCGATCACACCCCGAGCCTTCGGCAGGTACTGGATTAAATTCGATATCAGATGGAGCAACATACGAAACACCAAACCCGGGTCACCGGAAACCCACATCCGCGAACGCCGGAAGCGCACCTGTTTGTCCGGATAGGCCGCCTGCAACTGCTGCAGCAAAACATCCACCTCGAATGACACAACGTCTGGCTTAACACCATCCGCGTCAATACGAGCAGCCTCGTGCAGCACCTCGATCATTTTTTCCAGGGTAGCCACTGCGCCATTCATTTCAACAAGCATCGCTTGTGGTCGTGCATCTGGCACCCACTCACCCAACTCATCAGCGAACAAACCGTAAGCATGTAATGGCTGCCGCAATTCATGGCACAACGCAGCCAAGGCGCTACCATCGATTAAGAGCGGTCGAGTTTTAGTTTGTGAAGCAGTTCCAGACGTTGGGGCGGATTTCATGACTTGCTTTCGTATCAACATGCGGAAAGGCTTACGTATCCTAAACCGCAGTCAAAATCCTCCGCAAGAACCAAAAGACCCTGCCGAAGTGCACGACACACACCAAACCACACCCGCCTTAAGATGGATTGCCGATTTCCGCTTCATCGCTGACCATTTGCAATCTCTAAAACCAACATAAACCAGCCAAAGATGAATGAGCAACCTGTGGTCAAAATGCCAGAAACCATCCTTGGCGCCAACTCTCGTACTCAGGTTTTTCAAACAGCAATAGCCGGTCATATCGTCAAGTTTTTGGTAGTTGATGATCACGCTATAACCCGCCGCGGTATCAACAGCGTACTAAATAGCTTATCGGGCATTAGTGCAATCGTTTTTGAGGCAGAGACGCTTGAAAGTGCTCACGACCTACTACTCGACAACCCCGACACCGACATCCTTATCCTTGATCTCATCCTGCCCGGCTACACCGGTTGCGACTCGCTACTGCGCCTCCGCAGCCTGCACCCAGCACTACCCACCATCATCATCTCAGCCCAGGACGATCCGCGACTTATTCAGGAAGCCATTCAACTGGGTGCCATCAGCTTTATCCCGAAGAACAGTTCACGCAAGGTTTTTGTTGCCGCCATGGAACTCATACTTGCAGGTGGCACCTACTTGCCACAGCAACTATTTCCTACTCTCAACCTTCGCCAGAATTATTCAATCAAGCCGCCCCCCGAAGTTCGTCGGCCCAAGCCGCCAACTCCGCCAACTACAGTTCAAGTCAATCTGTCGACCAGCCAGCGGAATATTCTTCGGCACTTGCTCCAAGGCAAAACCAATCGCGAAATTGCCGAGGCTATGCAATTAACTGTTGGCACTGTCAAACATTACGTCAACACCCTGCTTCGGACTTGTGGCGTCCACAAGCGAGCCCAGCTCTTTCTCCACTGCCGTTTAGCCTTCCCAGAAGAAAACGAGTCTCCCGCCTCAACACCTGAGCATCACTGATCAGTTCAAGCCTCCTTTCCTTTTAGCGTGATGCGTCCATGAACCGCCCCTTGCAAGTCGATACCAATACTCAAACAGAGTCTTTCGCCGAGACTCTGATGGTCGCCACTCAGAAGCTGAATCAACTTCTCGGCAAAAAACTTGATCCGGAAACCCTCTACCCGACCCTCGCCAATAATATCGAGGCGCTCGTCACCCCCAGCTTAATCCGCGCTCTATGTGAAGCCTGGCAAACCGCTATCGCTGGTCCAACCAATGCCCGCGAAACCCTGATTGATCTTGGACTCAATTTCACCCGGAATCTGTTTGAAATTTATGCCCAGATAGCTGCCCACCTGGACACAGCAGCCCCCCTCGCCGGCAAACCCAAACCCAGTAGCGAAGCACTTACCGCCGTAGCACAGCGCACCCAGATATTCGTACGGACCGCCGTTGCCACCGGCTGGCATATTAAATGGTCGATGCTCCGCCGCACCTCGGCTGACCCAATGCTTATCCGTGCCATCTGCGCACTAATCCTTCATATCGAGCAACAAGCAGCCGCCCACGACATCACAGGCTATCGGCGGCTACTGCTAACCGCGCGGGTCTCTGTCGAACAGGAACTCATGAGCCTGGCACTGTTGACTTTGGCAGCCCCGGAATCCCTAACCAGCCATCAAATTGGCCTGATCGATGACCTCATTCGTCACCGACTACATTCCCTTTCATTTAGCGAACTGAATGGCGTCCCCTCTGCTTTAGCCCATATCGAACTCAGCAGCGGCCAGATCAGCCGACACTCACCCAGCAAGCCTGGTGCGCAGCTCTTCATTCCCCTCGCACAAGCTCTCGATAAACTAGCGACAATTCTCGCCAACGAAGGCCTCCCAGCGTCGACCAGGCAGCTCTACGAACAGTTACAAACACGCTGGCGCCCCCCGGGTGAGCGCCTTCACCGAGAAGTCACGCTGATTCAGGGCTGGCTCGCCTGGGGTTTTTCCGCCATCATCCGCAGCGAACGACAGCACGCGTGGGACACACCCCAGCACAGCACGACCCTGCGCCGCTGCCTCTCTCTGGATAGCAACGAAAGCGGTCGGAAAATCTGGATCAGGAACACCATTAATCTCGACCTGCAGCCAGGCACCTTGATCGCGTTCTCCGAAGACATCACAGGCCTGCGTCGCCTGGCAACAGTCTGCTGGATTAGACGCGACAACGCCGTTGGCATCGAAGCCGGGATTAGCATTCTGTCCACCAGCTACACCACATCCCCCCTCAGCCACATCGCCACCGATGGCCGCATCATTCATAACTACCATAACGAATACGCCATTCTTCCCGAAGCCCTCCTCTCCGGTCCACAAAAAATCGACCTCATTCTTTCATCAGGCAACGCGCCCACGGCGCTGGCCTTACCCGAAAGCAAACTACTCCTGCTCCATCAGAGCAATACCCGGAATGGCTACGATCACAGCCACGAGCGTTACCACATCGCCCCCCGCCTCGTCAGATAAACAGCAGGCCATTTCGGCAGCAAATAACCGTGGGCAACAAAACTTTAGACCTTCCCTGCATCGACCCTGCGCTACTACGTCCCGGCCTGTTTGTCGTTTTAGACCTGCCATGGTTTGACCATAACTTCCTCTTCAATCGCTTTTTACTGGCCAATGAGGCAGACGTAATCGCGCTGCAACGCCTGTGCCTGCCTGCAATACGCTACGACCCGGCACGCAGCACCAGCTATCCACTCCGAATTCCCAAGCCCCCATCACCGGCCTCGGCACCCGACCCCGCCGAAACCATCCGGCGAGCAGAAAAAAAGATCCGAATCCAGCAAGTACGCGCCCAGCACGATCGGCTAGCCCGCAGCGAACGTTGCTATGCCAACACAGCAGATGAAGCACGGACACTTATGCCAAGGCTATTCTGGGCGCCCAACCAGGCAGCAATAGAAGCAACCGCCTGGATCAAGGCAGTAGATAACGGCCCATTAGCTGATAGTGGCGTCGTACTTCACCTCATGAACCAAAATCAGGGGGATGAAGGAGGGGCTGGTCACGCCCTCAACGTCGTCATACTCTCGCGCCTGCTTGGGCGAGCGCTAAATCTTAGCGGACCAGAACTTGACGACCTATGCTTAGGCGCACTGCTCCATGACATAGGAAAATCACGGGTTAGCCGAGGCGTCCTGATGAAACCCGAAGAAGAACGCAAAGCCTATGAACATGACTTTGTCCGTCAACATGCAGAATATGGCGAAGCGATCGCCATCGAACTCGGCCTACCGACCTCAGTACAGAAAATCATCCGCCACCATCACGAACATCATGATGGCAGCGGCTACCCCGATGGCCTGCAAGGCTCGGCAATCAGCCAACTAACGCGCATCGTCGCCATTGCCAACCGCTACGACAACCTGTGCCATTCGCAGGACCCAGCCAAAAGTCTGATCCCGACCGAAGCTCTCGCCGTCATGTATCGCCGGGAAAGCAATCGCTACGATACCGCTCTGTTAACAGCGCTCATTAAATGCCTGGGCGTGTACCCCCCAGGGAGCCTGGTTGCACTAAACAACGGAACCATCGCATTGGTCATCGACATCAATGAGCACAAATTGCTGCACCCCACGGTATTGCTCTACGACCCGCATACACCGCGCCGGGAAGCTCATATTGTTGCACTGGCTGAAGTACCCGAACTCAGCATAGAAAAAGTCCTGCGCCCAGCTGAATGCTCATCAGCGATTCTCGAATACCTGCTGCCAAATGGCCTACCAGCAGCCAATCGAAAACCCAACTAGCTTTTTCAGGATCAATCAAATCCCTCAAGGCGGGCGCGTTGAACCAGATTTTGCCAGCGTGACAAGCTACTTTGCGAAGCGCGATTGCCTATACCGTGCCATAAGCCACGCGTATTGAAACTGAAGATAGGCTGTAGATCCTCACGGCTAGATGCCAGCTTTATCTCATGCAGCAAACTATCAAGCACCCAAGGATCAGCCGCGGAAGATTGGTAGTAAGCCAACACCATATGCGCCCGATCAAGCAGTCCAAACGGACCATTGACCAGCGCCTTGACATAAACCAGGCGTAAGCGCTCAGCCGGCACACCCAATTTCTTCAGTGCAAAATATTTGGCAATCGCGAAATCTTCGCAATCACCTCGCCCCATACTCAAGGTTTCCAGCGGCGTCGCCCAATAATCACTTTGCCCCCAAAGCAAGGCATCGCTCTCAAAGCGAATACGCTGATTAAAGAAATCATTAACCTGTTGAACCCTAGTCGACTCAGGCAACTGTGCGCCACGCGCCAGAAATGCCGTCCATTCATCCTGCACCGGTATCGAGAACAAGGGCGCCGCCGCACTGCGCGACGAAACCTTAATCAAACCCTGGGCACAAGCAGGCTCCGCAACAGTCAGGCAAAACAACAACACCACGCCATACAGGAATCGCATTACGCCAACTGACAGCGAGAATTGTGATGCCATTTCAAAAACTCTCCGGAAATTTTCCATAGAGAATTCTGACTGGCGAACGTCCGTGACAACAGTTGCCTTGCGGCTAGTAGCCTATTACCTCTCCATCACAAGCAAACCCCCAAGGCACTGCACATTGGCAGAGTTAAGTGGCATAAAGGCAGGGGTGAGTTGGCTCGATAGCCATGCACTTTCGGGGGTGCCGCCCCGAAAGTGGCGCGGAAGGCACGGGCATTAATCCTGCGTGAATTCAATCTCAACCCGACGGTTGGCCTGGCGGGCACTCAAAGTTGCTTGCGGTGCCAAGTAGCAACACATGCTATGGGCCGATTGGCTAGTCACGCGAATACCGTGATTGCGCAACCATTGCGCAACGTAAGTGGCACGCCTCTCAGCCAGAGGACGGTTGAAAGCCTCACTGCCCTGATCATCCGTATACCCCCTGATGTGCAAAGAAGACACCTGCTTCAGGCGATCCAGCAAAGCATTCAGGACAACTTGCCCTTCGGGAGTAGGTTCGGACTTATTAAAACCAAAACGGATATCAGTAATCAAACCCGGGCAGCCGGAAGCTGGAATTTCAGAAGCGAATCGCATGAATTGGCCGCGAGCTATCGGTAAACATTTTTTTGTCGCGGTATTCGGCTCCGCCCCAAGCAAAGCCATATTTGCCCGAGCAATCTCTGCCGGCCCTGCCGCAGCAAAAGCTGTCTGAGAAGCCTGGGCAGCCCGCTCCCTTCCGTTATCCAGCGCCAGCACCTCGTTGTACATTGAGCGGGCCTCGGCAAAGCGTGACTGGCGCTGCAACACCACTGCCAAATTCAAAGCGCCCCAAATGTTATTTGGCTCGACGCGGCGAACCACCAAAAAATGTTTCTCGGCGGAGAGCAAATCGTTTTTTTGCAGCGCCGCATAACCTTCCCCGAGATTGCGCAAAACCACCTCGTTCTCTGCCGAGGCAGGATTTGAAACCACCTGGCCGGGCACGGTCGACTGCGCCAGGGCCGGCACATGTAGCGCCAGAAAAATCAGCAAACAAGCAAAAAAAGACTTCATAACAAGCTCCTAGAGGTTGAGAGAGGGGCACGCTGCAAGCGGTGCGACAAGATGAGTGTTTTACCCTGCGCCAGAGCACGGTTGAGGATGTCGGCCAGTTCCGGGAGAGCGGCAGCAGGGAAGACCAGGCGATGGGCGATACAGCCAAGCAAATCGCTGTGATTGGTTAAGAAACGGCGCAATTTGGCAAAGAGACGAATGCTTGAGCTTCCAGAATTGATCGAAAACTTTCGACCGGTTTGTTTGGCCTTGTTAAAGCCAAAGTGGTCTGAACCCTTTAATAGTTAGGCGGGATACAGCTTGGGCAGATTCTGCCGGATCGATGCCCGTCGGGATATCGATCAGATAGCCGATGCAAAAGGATCTATTAACCCGGCAAGCAAACTCATCACTCCCGCGAAGGCGAGGGTGCGCGTTGTATCGCACAATTGATTGCCGGCACCTCGGCACCCGTCAGTGCATTTTCAGTACGTCATTGATGACATCAGGGGCGACGTTAAAACCTTCATTAAAGGGTAGAGTAGAGAACAGGCTTTCGCCTGCCCTCCCTCATCAAACCGTGCATGCGCTATTAACGCACACGGCTTTCCGATGCTCTTCACACCGAGGGATGCGCCGTTTTCCAGCCCGCCGTTACCGGCACCTTGTATAACCCATAGTCCGCATACAGCTTCTGTCGCGGGAAGCGTTGCAATCCTTCTCCCCGGTCCCGGATCTTGTGCCGCTTCATCAGATGCGTTCGCAGGCGATTTTCCGCATGCGTTTTCACCTTGTCGAGCACCTTGCTGGAGTTCCGGTAGTGAAAGTACCCCACCCAGCCACGCAGGCTGGCGTTGAGGTTTCTAACCACATCGTCCAGTGGGATCGGCGTCAGCCTTCGATCCGTTTTCCGCTTCAGGCTTTCCTTGATTTTCGCAAGTGACTTGGCCGCCGGACAAACATGCGGATAGCGTTTGCCCGACCGCCTGCTCTTGCTCACCCTGATTTCAAATCCCAGGAAGGTGAAGCTTTCTTCCCGTGCATCAACGATGCGGGTCTTGTTCTCATTGAGTGTGAGCTCAAGCTTTCCCAGCACATGCCGCACCCACGCCAGTGATTCATCGACGCTGCCTGCGCAGAGAACAACGAAGTCGTCAGCGTAGCGCACAATGCGCGCCTTTAGTTTCCAGCGCAGTTGATGTCGCGCCCATATCCGGTCAAGTAGGTGCAGGTAGCAGTTTGAGAGCAACGGTGAGATGACGCCGCCTTGCGGCGTGCCTTTGCTGTTGCGCTTGCCGCCACCTACTACTTTCCTGGTGCCGTCCTCTTCTTCGCCGATGACGGGTGCTTTCAGCCAGAGTTTGATCAGGTGCAAAATGCCACCATCAACTATCCGTTCTGCGATCACCGCCAGCAGTTTGGCGTGAGGGATGCTGTCAAAGTATTTTGACAGGTCGGCATCGATGACCTGGGTATGGCCTTGATGGAGGGCTTCTGCAATTTCATCGACCGCTTGGTGGGCTGATTTCTTGGGCCGAAATCCGTAGGAGTTCGGGCAAAAATCTGCTTCAAAGATCGGTTCGATGACGAGCTTGACCGCCATCTGGGCCACTCGGTCACGTATCGTCGGGATGCCCAGCGGACGCTGACTGCCGTCCGCTTTGGGGATCATGACGCGACGCACCGGGTCGGGGCGATAGGTCTTTTCTTTCAGGTCTTGGGTTAGGGCCGATAAGAACGTGTCTATCCCTATTTTCTGCTCTATGTCCTTGAAGGTCAGCCCATCAACGCCGGGACTGCCTTGGTTGGATCCTACAAGCCGGTAGGCGTACATGAGGATGTCGGCCTGCCAGATTTTGTCGTATAGCGCATAAAAACGATAGGCCGGTTCTTGCTTGGCCTTGGTGTAGAGCTTCCTCTGCAGTGTCCTGATTCTTTCAGGGGTGGTTAGCGTCATGGCAATCCCCTTTATGTCCAGCACGTCCGAGACTTTGATCTTGAGCGTGTTGCCTGCCGTATCGGTGGCCAGATCGATTTTTCTACGGATTCGATGCGGCTGCCTTCCATGGTGTTGCTGATGGCGGTTAGGTCGAGGTTGGCGCCGCCGGTTACGCGCAGCGTATCGATGCCGGTTCCGCCGTCGACCGTGGCGAGTTGCGTGGTGTTGCCGCCGGCGCCCATGGCGCTTTGCAGAGCCGTGATGTTGCTGGCGTTGAGGGTGAAGGTGTCGTTGCCTTTGCCGCCCATCATGACATCGGCGCCGCCGTTGCCGGTGAGGGTGTCGTTACCGTCGCCGGCGACGAAGGTTTCTGCGGTGGCGTCACCGAGGTAGTCGACGGTGGTGGCGAATTGCTGGCCGCCGAAGATTACGTAGGCTTTGCCGGCGTTGACCGCAGAGCCTATGTCTCGCTATTTTGGCTAAACGCTACGCAGCTTGCTTCAGCGGTGGCATGGCGCGTTTGCTGACATAAAGAATTTCAATGCCAACGATCTGTCCTTTATCGTCGTAATCCGCAATGATACCGGGTTGAATCTCTGTGGATTTTTCAACATCTGAGCCGCTGATTTCGAGATAAGCGGCGTCTGCTATAGGGTCAAATTCAAGTTTCATAAGTCGCTCATTTCGTCGTCAAAATAGATAGTTACAACGGTCATCGGGTCACGTGTTTCGTTGTAAATCACGCGCAGCACACGGAAACCTTTGTCTGGTATGGCACGCAAAGCGTGCACAAGTGTTGGATCCTCAGCATCGTTTTCCGTTCGTGCCGGGTGCTCGATGGTTGCCAGAATCCATTCATCAAGAATTCTCCGTTTCTTGCATCGTTTGCGTGCGTGTTCTGTCAATACGTAATTCATTCAGTTTTTTCGCTATGTTTCTTAATTTTGCTGATCGCCATTATCGTTGAATCCGGGGGGTAATCAAATCCTTGGAGGGGCAAGGGCGAAGGCGAAGTCTTGACAAAGGGGGCTGACCCCTTTTATTGGGGAAAATTTGAGTTTGGCGAGGTGGTCGCAAATTGCGACCACCTCGGTTTTCTCGTCTTGCGTTAGTTGAAACATGAAATCCAACGGGAAGCGCGCAGCATTGCGCCTCACCTGCTCATTCAGGCGCTTCGTCGGCACGCCGTAAAGTTCGGCAAGATCAGCGTCGATCATTACTTTCTGGCCACGGATCGTCATGATTCGCGCCGGAATGACAGCTGTAATTACGTTTTGCTGGTTGGTCATGCTTGGTCTCCCGGTTTGTTACGGTCAACGGTGAAAATGGCGTGAAAATCTGGTGCTTGAAACGCAAAAGGGGTCTGACACCTTTTACCGCTGTTACCGCTGACCGAGGTCAGTCGACGGTGGTGGCGAATTGCTGGCCACCGAAGATTACGTAGGCGTTGCCGCACGGTCACGAACGGGACCAACAACTGTTTTCACCTTTGCCCCATCACGTCAGGCGGCTCTAACTTCGTTGAGCAAATCAGGGTGACGATCCAACAGTTTGAACAGTTTGACCAACGCCAGTGGCGGCTTGGTCTTGCCGTTTTCGTAACGAGAGAAGGCATTGATGCCACCGCCAAAGATTTCAGCAGCTTCGCGCTGGCCGAGGTCTAGTTTCTTTCGCACCTTAACGATGAAGCCAGGGTCAACGATGGCCGCATTAACCTGCTTATTAAATGCTTGCATCTCGCGCATAACACGCTCGGTTTCGGGCATATCGGTGATGGACTCATCGCAAGCCGGGCAAAAATCAGCAGTCACCGCAGGAATCGTGGTGGTTTCGCCCTTGTAAGTGTAGGGCAGGTCGCGGGTGTCATGGATCAGTTCAGCCGCGCCGCAAACAGGACATTTCATGGTCATAGCTCCTTGAAGGACACGATCAGCACGTCATCAATGACCGTCAGTTTCAGGTAAACGTCGCCCGCCTGCGTGCTCGGGCGGTAGACGTCCTGCCATACCGTGTGATCAGCATGGGTGGTCATACTCTTGTAAAAGTCCGCTAGCGTAAGCGCCATCACCACGTCCAGCATGTCTTGGAGCCTCAATCCCAATGCGGTAGCACCAAGTCTGGCGGAATGAGTTGCACGGACTTTGCCAGCTTCAACCAGCAAAGGGGTCTGACCCGTTTTATTGACCCGTTTTATTAGACCCGTTTTATTAGTGCGCTCGCTTGACTTGGGCCGGCTAATGGGTGTCCCCTGTTGTTTTGCTGAGTTGGCAATACGTACATTTTTGTGCAAAATTGCACCAATCGAGTGAAATAATCATACGACTGGTGCAAATATTGGAGGCTACATCATGGGAACCGTGCGCAAGACCATCACCCTGACTGACCAGCAAGATAGTTGGGTTAAATCACAAATTATTGCGGGGCATTACACCAACGACAGCGAATACATACGCGACCTTATCCGACGCGAACAGGAACGCAGCTTTGAGATAGAAGCCATCCGCACAGCGCTGATTGAGGGCGAAGCCAGCGGAGAACCCAAACGCTTCGATGTCGGTGCTTTCAAGCAGAAAATGCTGGCCACTCATGGCTGAATATCGCCTTACCCCTGCTGCCGAGTACGATCTTGAAGCGATTTGGACTCACACCATCCAGCAGTGGGACGTAGAGCAGGCTAATCGCTACACCGATTTCCTGATGGAGGCCCTTACCAAGTTGGCACAATCACCCATGACAGCTCCGGCCTGTGACCACATCCGGCCAGGCTATCGTCGCCAAAGTGTTGAGCGGCACATAATTTACTTTCGTATAACGAACTACGGGATTGCAGTCGTTCGTATCCTGCATGACCGCATGGATGCACCGCGCCACCTAAAACCCAAAGGGGTCTGACCCCTTTTATTGTGGGATCATCAACTCAAGCGCAGTGACAAAACCAAGACCCCAAAACAGCCAAGCACTGTCACTACGCATGATGGTTCAAAACGCCTTCAGTGCGGCGATAATGACGCCTACGGCCATGGCGAGAAACGCACCCAGCTTGATTGTCAGGCGCAATTCCATCGTTTCAATTTTTGTTTCAAGGCGTGAAATATCTGTCTTGGTAGCCAATGCCGTATCACTTGCTTCTGCCAACACATCGCGCAATGCCTCGGCCTCAGCCTTTGCTTGAGACTCAGGCACGCCAGCTGCGCGCAACCGCTCAGTGTATTTAAGGGTATCGAAAGTTAATGTGGCCATGCGGCTATTCTACGCGATTGCGCCCCCAAACAAAGGGGAGGTTAACTCTTTAAATACTGAGTTTATTCAAATCCTTGGCGGGGGTTTGGAGAGATGAAACGCGCCGGAACACAAAAGGCGCAAAGCCAAAACAAAACCAAAGGGGTCTGACCCCTTTTGGTTCTTGAGGTCACAAATTGTGACCTCAAGTTGGTAAATTCTTCGTCGTTCAACTGGAACATGAAATCGGCTGGAAAGCGGTTCAGGTTGCGTTTGACGGCCTGATTAAAGACCTTGGTTGGCACCCCGTACAAGACAGCGAGATCGGCATCGAGCATGACTCGGGAGTTACGGATAAACAGGATTCTTGGGGCGGATGCATCGCCGGGGGCAATGATGTCGGTCATGGTGGGAGACTTCGCGAAAACCGGTGGGTTGTGAGAACGCCGCTGGCGGCGCGGGGGCGCTGGCAGCGGCGTGGGTTTGGGGGCAAGGCAAAAGCAACCCCTCCGGGCGCAAAGGGGTCTGACCCCTTTGATTGCTATCTGGCAAAGTTGAGTAGCGCTCAGTTCAGCCTGGTTGGCCTCGCAGGTAGAGCGTATCGGGCGACAGGTCGATTTCTTCGCTCCAGACCACTGTGCCGTTTTCGACATGCGCACGCATGAACAGCCCCGGTTCCTTGAGTGCGGCGTACGCCGGAAAGTCGAGATACGGGCGCATATCGAAACGCCGCATCTCCCCTGTATTGAATTCGGCAACGATGGAATAGTCTGACGACGGTACAACCTTGATAACGTCCGGGGTCATTGCCACCTCCTCAACGCAATGGATCTATCTTGAACGGCGTTTGACCCGTACTTGCTAAATGCCAATCTGCCATCAAGTCATCCTGATGCAACTCCACCCAAGCTTGAATCAATTTCATTTGGCGGTTGGGCAGCTCACCCTCCAGCACTTCACCTCCGGGAATTTTTAACACCACCTTGAACTCGTTATATCTGACATGAATATGTGGATGATGATGTTTATCAGTGTCTAGAACATACATCGCCACCAAAATTCCGTAGAACATGCTGATGGTAGGCACGAATCACACTCCTCGAATTAGAAGGTAGCATCCTAGCGCATTTTATTGAGCCTGGTCCCAAGCCCCACAACATGGCATACGCGGATAGGGCAAATAGGACTGGACGGTATAAAGGGGGTCTGACCCCTTTTATTGTTCAACTGCCTTCCATGGTGTTGCTGATGGCGGTGAGGTCGAGGTTGGCGCCGCCGGATACGCGCAGCGTATCGATGCCGGTTCCGCCGTTGACCGTAGCAAGTTGGGTGGTGTTGCCGCCGGCGCCCATGTTGCTGGAGAGGGCGGTGATGTTGTCGGCGTTGAGGGTGAAGGTGTCGTTGCCTTTGCCGCCCATCATGACATCGGCGCCGCCGTTGCCGGTGAGGGTTGGCGGGGCGGTGGCGTCACCGAGGTAGTCGACGGTGGTAGCGAATTGCTGGCCGCCGAAGAATCATATTGCGCATACCCTGCCTCCACTCAATCAGAGGGCACGTCTTGCTGGTAAAACTCATGCAGCTTGGCCTGCAATAATGCCTTGTCCGGCAACTGGGTTTGGTATTCGGCGATTAGCGCCGGCGAATGGCTGCCACCCAAAGCATACTCAACCACCTCGTCATCCTTGCTGGCACAGAGCAACACGCCGATAGGTGGACGCTCATGGGGTTTTCTCACATCGCGGTCGAGGGCTTCCAGGTAGAAACTCAGCTTGCCCAAGTACTCCGGCTCGAAACGCCCCACTTTGAGTTCAATCGCCACCAGGCAATTCAAACCGCGATGGAAAAAGAGCAAGTCCAGCGCGAAATCACGCTTGCCCACCTGCAAGGGGAACTCGCTACCAACAAAGCAGAAATCCCGGCCCAGTTCGATGAGAAAGTCCTTAAGCCGGCGCAGCAGACCACGATGCAGATCAGCCTCAGCGTGACCTTGCGGCAAGTCGAGAAACTCGACCAGATAGCTATCCCTGAAAACGCTCAGCGCCTCCGGATGGGTTTGCGACACCACTGGCGACACTTTTACAGGGTTTAATACCACACGCTCAAACAATGCCGTCTTGAACTGGCGCTCCAGCTCTCGGCTGCTCCATTTCTCCTGGATTGCCAAGCGCAAGTAGAACACCCTCTCTTCCGGACGCTTGCCCTGGCCGAGGATGGTAAGGTGATGCGTCCAAGGCAATTGTCTCAGCAGTGCCGCGACAATTTCATTACCCTCGTAAGCCTCGTAGAACTGCCGCATACGGAACAGGTTGGGGCGAGTGAACCCACGCAAACCCGGTTGCGTTTTTGCCAGATGCTCGGCCAATTGAGCCACCACGCCATCGCCCCATTCCGCCATAGCAATCTTGCGGCTGATCCGCTGGCCAATCTGCCAGTAAAGGTCAATCAGCGTGGTATTCACTGCTTGCATTGCTCGCTGCTTGGCAGCCGCAATCAGTTGCGTGAATTCGGCAAAATCATCTCTGGGTTGCAATGAGTTCATGGCGTTCTCGTTAACGGGTCAAGCGTCATTTTTGGCGTATCAAATGCCTCGCACTGGTCAGGCATATTAGCTGACGATACAACCTTAATGGCAGGTCACGGTTACACGGGATTTTGGGCGAGGCGGAATATGAATACACAAAGAGGCCACCATAAAGGGGTCTCACCATAAAGGGGTCTGACCCCTTTTATTGGTACCTTTTATTGTAGGCGCGGCAGAAGTTGGTGTCGTCGGCATGAAGGGCTACCCCCTTTCACTGACAAACTTATGCGTGTTGTCCGTTTTTTGCCTACGCGATTTCGACAACCCGCACATCGAATGCCACCTTCAGCCAATTCCTGATTGCGCCAAAGATCGCAGCCAGGTTATCCATGCTGGGATTACCTTTAGGCGACAACATGCGATGCAGACTCTTACTCGGCTTGTGAGTCAGCTCGGCCAAGCTCTCGAAACCGACCGTCGCATTCACGAGTTCGCGGAGGATGAGGCGGGCTGCATCAGGCTCACCACTGAGAAAAAGTGTAGCCGCTTCATCAAGAAGCGCTTTGGCGAAATCCGGATCGCGCTCAACACGCGCAATAACGGTTTGCTTGAAATCACGGGTAAGCGTCATGCTTTCTTCCCTTTCTTGGCTACAGCAAGGATTTTCTTCCTTGCCTTGTATTCATCGTGTAGTGCAATCGCTTGCTCAATGGCTTTTTGTTGCCCTTTTTTGGTGCTGCCACCGTACAAAATAATCAACGATTCGCCATCTTTGGCAAGGTAGATGCGATATCCCGGCCCCCAGTCGATTTTGTACTCGCCAATACCCCGGAACCATTCGATGTTTGAGGTGTTACCTAGCTCCAACCGGGTCTTTGCAACCGTCATCTTCGCAGCGGCCTGCGCGTCAAGCTCGTTAAACCACGTCTGGTACGGATTGGCACCGTTTTCCCTGACATATTCTTCAATCTTGATTTTCATAGCGCTATGGTAACACATCCGTTACCAATGTACCCTGTTTTATTCCACACGGCCTGTTCACTAAAACGCTTCGTCGGCACGCCGTAAAGTTCGGCAAGGTCAGCGTCGATCATTACTTTCTGGCCACGAATCGTCATGATTCGCGCCGGAATGGCGGCTGTGATTACGTTTTGCTGGTTGGTCATGCTTGGTCTCCCGGTTTTTTACGGTCAACAGTGCAACAAAGGTAAAAAAGTAAAAAGGGGTCAGACCCCTTTTAATTCAGACCCCTTTTAATTACGGGTTATTTTTTACTGCTTCGTTGATGCGTTCGGTCTCGACCCCAAAATGGCATGAAAGGGTCAAAGGGATCTGACCCCTTTTATTGTGCAGACCCCTTTTATTGTGCAAGCGCAAAGTGTATAACCCTTTAATGGATGCCCTCCGCGTCAGAATAGTTGTCGCCTCAATAGAATCTAAACTATAGGCGGCAATAAAGGATGGAAATGGCCAGGTACTCAGAGAAGTTCAAAGCTAGAGCGGTAGCGCGATTGCTGCCGC
>JBDKHF010000052.1:0-131164 GCA_039797825.1 Pseudomonadota bacterium
CGGGCAACTTCACAACCGGCTTGACCACAGGTTTGACAACAGGCTTAGCGACCGGAGCGACAACGCGCCCCAAAGCATCCGGCGTTACCATGTGCAAACGGTCGCGGGCAACTTTTTCAATTCGCGGATGGGTCGCCCAGGTGGACAACTCAAGTTGCAACTGACCGAACTCGATATCCAGCTGACGCGCCCGCTCCTGCTCTGCCTCCAGATCCTGAAACAATTTGCGGCCGCGATGCTGCGAGGTGACCACACCCAGCGCACAAACGACCACAATCAGGAGCAGAAGCATATTGAATCGAACCATTACATTTTTTCAGCCACTCGCATCACCGCACTACGCGCGCGCGGATTTGCAGCGACTTCTTCAGGGGTTGGCTTGAACATCTTGCCAACCAGACGCAGCTTCGGCTTGGGCAACTGATCCGCCCGCAACGGCAAACCCTTGGGCAAGTCATCAGCCACCGACTGCTGGCGCATGAAGTTCTTGACGATGCGGTCTTCCAGCGAATGAAATGAAATCACCACCAGACGCCCCCCCGGCTTGAGCAACTCAAGCGCTTGCGGCAAAGCTATCTCCAGCTGGCGGAGCTCTTGATTGATATGAATCCGTAGAGCTTGAAAGCTGCGCGTCGCCGGGTCCTGCCCTGGCTCACGGGTGCGCACGGTCGAGCGTACGATGGACGCGAACTGACCTGTTGTGACAATTGGTTGTTCGAGCCGAGCAGCCACAACCTTCTTTGCAATCTGGAAAGCAAACCGTTCTTCGCCATAGTTTCTTATAACCTCCGTGATGTCTCTTATTTCAGCCCGCGCCAACCACTCCGCAGCCGTCTCACCCTGCGTCACATCCATCCGCATATCGAGCGGTGCATCATGGCGGAAGCTAAAGCCGCGCTCCCCATCGTCGATCTGCGGCGACGACACGCCAATATCAAACAAAATTCCATCCACTGCCGGCACACCGGCCTCATGCGCGGCTTCGGCAATTTCGCCAAAAGCACGATGAACCAGCCGAAAACGGGAATCTTTAATCGCCGCACCCGCTGCAATGGCATGAAGGTCACGGTCAACCGCCACCAGGCGGCCTTTTTCACCAAGCTTGCTGAGGATCAGGCGGCTATGACCGCCGCGCCCGAAGGTGCCATCCATATAGATGCCATCAGCTTTGATTGCCAGGGATTCCACCGCCTCTTCGAGCAGCACCGTGACGTGGGTGCCACCCGCGGTCACAGCACCAAATCCCCGAGGCCAGGCGGCAACTCACCAGAGAGCGCCTCGGCGGCCAAATCATTTTGCTGTTTCCAGCCGGCTTCGCTCCAAATTTCAAAATGCGTGCCCATGCCGACCAGAAAAACTGTCTTGCCAAGATTGGCGTATTCGCGCAGCTCGTTAGCAACCAGGATACGACCCGCAGAATCCAGTTCTTCAGTACGTGCATTACCAACCAACACACGCTTGATTGAAGCCGCACGCGGATCAAGGCTCGACGCCTTGAGAATCTGATCGCGAATCGGCTGCCAAGCCGGCGACGGGTAGAGCAGCAAACAGCGATGCGGATGTGCGGTCAGGACAAGCGAACCCTCGGCAGCGGCGAGCAGGGCTTCACGGTGCCTTGCCGGTATGGCAAGACGACCTTTTGCATCCAGACTAAGTGCAGCCGCCCCTTCAAACATCCCTTGATTCGCTCCCCATTTTCCCACAATTCAACACGTTTCCCCACTTTAGGGCATCAAACCCGCCGCGTCAACAATCAAACTGGGAAATATTTCTTATGCAACAATGACTTACGACAACTTTCAAAGCCGAAACGTAGTTTAAATTACCCTTAATAATCAATGACAGAAAAACAACTCTTAAAGTGACTTGTTACGAGTTTTTTAGGGAGAAATCGCTACCAAATTAATTCATGCATGCGGATTAAAAATCCACCCAGCAAAAGCCCAGGACAAAAAAAAGGCGGCCACTTAGGCCGCCTGGAATTAGCTAAAAAAAGCTATTTGGCGGTATTCAGCTTCAGCTCAATACGGTCCAGCGGCATAGCACCAGGGACGCGCTCGCCATCAGCAAAAAAGATCGTTGGCGTGCCGGTGATTTTCAATTTGCTGGCAAATTCACGGTTCTTATCAACTGCCGTGGTATCACAATCGTCCTTACCAGTCGGCGCCTTGCCTTCAACCATCCAGTCATTCCATGACTTGGAGCGATCACTGGCGCACCAGATCTGGCGTGACTTCTTGAGCGAATCCTCAGACAAAATCGGCAACAGGAAGGTGTAGACCGTGACGTTATCGAGTTTCAGCAAGTCCTTGGCCAAACGCTTGCAGTAACCGCAATTCGGATCTTCAAAGGTCGCCATGACCCGTTTGCCACTACCACGCACCTGCTTGATCGCACGCTCCAATGGCAACTCGCTGAACTTGATCGCCGTCAGTTTGCGCATGCGCTCTTCGGTCGTATTTTTCATCGTCTTGGCGTCAATCAACTGCCCGCCAGCAATAAAGGCAGTCATTTTCTCGTCTGTATAGAAAATGTTGCCTTCCATATAAACTTCATACAACCCCAAATAGCCTGACTTGGTCACACTCTCAACCTTGGCCCCGAGTTTTGCCTCCATCGCTTTGCGTACTTCAGCCTCATCAGCCTGAACAGTTGAAACAAAGGCGAGCGCCAAGGCAAGTGGCAACAACTTCTTGATCATCGGGAAATACTCCTAATAGGCCCCCAGCGCATAACGCACCAGGGAATTCTTGATAAACGGGATATGGTTGGTGATATTCAATCCAAGATTGCGCAAAGGACGCAAGCCCGGTAACTCATTGCGAAAGAGGCGGTGCAAATTATCCGTTGTTGTTTGCATGAGCGCCGTCTCTTCACGCCGCGCACGCTGATAGCGCTGCAAAAACCGTTCATCCCCAAGGTCATGCCACGGCTGCCTGCCGGCCAGCAAATCCGCAAGAACACGCGCATCCTGAAAACCGAGATTGATACCATGTCCGGAAAGCGGATGAATCCCATGCGCCGCATCGCCGACCAGCGCAAGGCGTGGGGCAACCGTTTGCGGAACACGCATCAAACGCAACGGAAAAGCCGCCGGCTTGGTCAGTAGCTCCAGCTTGCCCAATTGAAAAGAACCAGCTTCAGCCACCCGTTCACAAAAAAGCCTGGCTGGTAACTGGCAAAGCTCATCTGCGTTCGCATCGGGCGTCGACCAAACAATCGAAACACGATTCCCCGGCAGTGGCAGATAGGCCAGAACACCATCTTCACGGAACCATTGATAGGCAATATTGCGATGCGCTTTTTCGCAGGAAAAATTGGCAACCAGCCCCTTTTCACCGTAAGGGGTATTCACTGCCGACAAACCCGCTGCGTGCCTTACCCAGGAGTCACGTCCATCTGCAGCAACGAGTAACGGAGCTGAAAGCATAACCCCGTCAGTTAGTTCAAGTTGTGCACGATCTGGTGTAAAGGTCAGCGCCAAGGGGCGAACCGAGCAGAACAAGGTCAAATTACTCTGGCGCTTGGCACTTTCCCAAAATTCGCAAGCCATCAGGGAAGATTCGACAATCCAGCCGAGTTCTGAAACACCAGTATCGAAAGCAGAAAATTCCAGCCTACCGCCCGCATCGCCACAAATCTGCATGCCACGGATCGGGGCAAAGCGATCACGGTCAAGATGCTTCCAGGCACCGATCTGGTCGAGAAACTCGGCATTGGCTGGACTAATCGCATAAGTCCGGGCATCCCAGCCATCAGGGCGAGTGGGCACCAGGCTTTCGATCAGCGCAATGCGCAAGCGCGTATGGCGCAGGGCCAGCGCAAGGCTGGCTCCAGCAAGCCCGCCACCAACGATAATCAGGTCAAATTGCTGCATGGCGGCAATTATGCCGTTTCACGCCAGAAAAGTGGCAGAAAATCAGGTTGGCGCGCCAGGCGGCTTATTTGAGCGCGGACGACGATTGTTACTATTATTGTTGGTGTTATTCCGTGGCCGGTGCTTCTTCTGTTGCTGACCACCGGGGCCAGGCGATCTGCCCTGGCCGGCACTGGGATTACCACCGCCGCCAGCAATCTCCTGTCCGGAAAGACGATTTCCCGGCGCTAGCTGGATTTCGAGCTCAATTATTTCATCCCACTGCTCATCCGAGCGATCACGCTCAGGAACAGAAAGGAGCTCGCGCAAACGGCGACGGCTATCCAGGCCCTGTGGCGCGGGAGGCGCAGCAGGCGGATCAATCGGGGTGAGGGTATCTTCGGGGTTTTGTGTAGTCATCAGAAATTAAAATGCGGAGCCCTCATTTCGGGAGCCCCGCAATAGGTGAATCGATTACTTCTTTTTGGCGGCAGCTTTGGCTGCAGGCTTCTTTGGTGCAACGGCAGCCTTGAAGGCAGTACCCGCCGTGAATTTCGGCACTGTCGTTGCCGGAATCTTCAGTGTAGCACCCGTCTTCGGGTTTTTGCCGGTGCGCGCAGCGCGATCTGCGGACTTAAAGGTACCGAAGCCAACCAGGGTGACAGAGTCGCCCGCGGCTACAGTGCTTACGACAGCGCCGATGATGGCAGACAATGCCTTATCAGCAGCAGCTTTGGTGATACCAGCTTCTTTTGCAGCAACTTCGACCAGCTCGGATTTATTCATCTAAGTGCCTCCTGTTACTTGTTAGTGGTAAGAAAACTGGCCGTGGACACGGCAGCAGGCTCAAAATAGCATAACTTTTTAAATATGTGTTGCCTGAGAACCGCCTATTTACAGGGAATGAGATGAATATTTGCAATATTCATACGTCGACCGCAACACTCGCCCAGAAAACATAAACCCGGCGTATAGCCGGGTTTATGTTGTTCCGAACTGCGCGGTGTTACTTACTTTCTGGTTTTGCTTCTGGCTTGGCCTCTTCCTTGGCTGGCTCAGCCGGTTTTTCGCCGTGCGAAATCGCTACCGCACCGTCGTTTTGCTTGCCAATGTGCTGATCAATTGCCGGCAACTGGTGGGCAATACCCTTGTGGCAATCGATACAGGTTTTGCCTTCGGTAAACGCTACCGGATGGGTACGGGCTGCACGATTGCCCTGCTCGGTGTAATCCATGTAGTCGTAGCGGTGGCAGTTACGGCACTCCTGCGAGTCATTCGCCTTCATGCGTTTCCACTCGTTCTGGGCGAGTTGGCCACGCTTGGCATTGAACTTCTCAGGCGTATCGATCGTGCCTAGAATCTTGTGCAGCACTTCGTTGGAAGCCTGAATCTTGCGGATCATCTTCGGCCCCCACTCTTTCGGCACGTGACAATCCGGGCAGGTAGCGCGCACACCGGTACGGTTGGTGTAGTGAATCGTGTTTTGGTATTCCTTGAACACGTTCTCTTCCATTTCATGGCAGCTGATACAGAAAGATTCCTTATTGGTTGCTTCCAAAGCCCAGTTGAAGCCACCCCAGAAAACGATACCAGCGATAAACAGGCCAGCAACCGTCGCTAGCCCAATGCGCTTGACCCATGCGGGTGTGAATTTATCGAGACTCATCATTCCCCCTTCTTGGCAGCCGGTTTGTAGGTATTAACGACGAGCGGCTTGGCGTCGAATTGCGGCACATGGCACTGCATGCAGAAGTAGCGGCGCGGTGAGATATTGCTTTGCTTCTTGTCTTCGCGATCCAGGTAGTGCGACTTGGCTACCTTGGTTGCGCCGGTTTCTTCAGCGCGCTCCTTGGAGTGGCAGTCCATGCACTTGTTGAAATTCTGCGTAATGTTGTACCCCTTGATACTGTGCGGGATCAAGGGCGGCTGTTTCTGGAAATTGCGCGGAATGGTTTCCTGATCCTTTTCCGGACGGAACATATCGATCTTTGAATTCCCCTCGATCGTTACATTGCCGATTTCATTGACCAGTTTTTCCTGCGCACCGACGCTGCCCACTCCCGAAAGGAGTACTGCCGCCGCCAGAGCCAGAGCAGGGATAAATCTCATGGTTTCTTACCTCCGATGAACGACCGGTAATCCCCGGTCGTTTGTTCGTTCATTATTTTGGCGTTACCCGACTTCAGGCCCGCGTCACCTTGACGGCACACTTCTTGTAGTCGGTTTCTTTCGAAATCGGGCAAGTCGCGTCCAGTGTCAGCTTGTTAACCAAACGACCGGCGTCAAAGAACGGGATAAAAATCAGACCGCGCGGTGGCTTGTTGCGGCCACGCGTTTCAACACGCAACTGAATCTCGCCACGGCGTGAGGCCACCTTGACCTCCATGCCACGTTGTAAGCCACGTGCCTTAGCATCATCCGGGTGCATAAATACAACCGCATCAGGGAAAGCCTTGTAAAGTTCAGGAACGCGACGAGTCATGGTGCCGGTATGCCAGTGCTCGAGAACGCGACCGGTGGATAGCCACATGTCGAATTCCTTGTCCGGCGACTCGGGTGGCGCCTGGTAAGGCAGCGCAAAGATAATTGCCTTGCCATCCTTGTGACCGTAGAACTTAACGCCTTCACCCTTCTTGACGTAGGGGTCGTAGCCTTCACGGAAGCGCCACAGCGTTTCTTTGCCATCAACGACCGGCCAGCGCAAACCACGCGCCTGGTGATAGGTTTCAAACGGTGCCAGATCGTGACCGTGGCCGCGACCGAAGGCTGCGTACTCCTCGAACAAGCCTTTTTGCGGATAGAAACCGAGCAATTTGGCTTCGTCATTGTCAAAACCTGGCTGAATTTCGGTGGCTTTAAATTTGTTGACCACACCATTTGCAAAGAGCGCGTCAAACATCGTCTTGCCCTTGAGTTTCGGTGCCTTGGCCAGCAGATCAGCCGGCCAGACTTCTTCCATCTTGAAGCGCTTGGAGAATTCCATCAGCTGCCAGAGGTCGGAACGCGACTCGCCCGGCGACTTGACTTGCTGACGCCAGAACTGGGTGCGGCGCTCGGCATTGCCGAAGGCACCTTCCTTCTCGACCCACATGGCGGTCGGCAAAACCAGGTCGGCGGCCATTGCCGATACCGTCGGATACGGATCGGAGACGACAATGAAGTTCTCCGGCTTGCGCCAGCCCGGATAGAGCTCTTCGTTGATATTCGGACCGGCCTGCATGTTGTTGTTGCACTGCTGCCAGTAGAAATTGACCTTGCCATCCTTGAGCGCACGGGCCATCGCCACGGCATGGAAACCGATCTTGTCGGGAATCGTGCCTTCCGGCAAACCCCAGAGTTCTTCGGTGTGCTTGCGATGCTCAGGATTGGTAACAACCATATCAGCCGGCAGACGATGCGCGAAAGTACCGACTTCACGCGCCGTACCGCAGGCTGAGGGCTGGCCGGTCAGCGAGAACGGGCTGTTGCCCGGCTCGGAAATCTTGCCGGTCAGCAGGTGAATGTTATAGACGAGGTTGTTGGCCCAGGTGCCACGGGTGTGCTGGTTGAAGCCCATCGTCCAGAAGGACGTGACCTTGATCTTCGGATCGGCATACATCTCGGCCAATGTCTTGAGATCTTTGACCGAGACACCAGAAAGTTTGGAAACCTTCTCGGCAGTGTAGTCGGCGACAAACTTCTTGTATTCGTCAAAAGTGATTGTCTCGGACTTGCCGGTATCGCCCTTCGGTTTGCCATCCGCGCCGGGATAACCATTGCTGGTTGCATCTTTTTCAAGCGCGTGCGTCGGACGTAGGCCGTAGCCGATGTCGGTGGCGCTCTTCTTGAAATTGATGTTTTTGTCGATGAAAGCCTGATTTACCTTGCCGTTCTGGATGATGTAGTTGGCGATGTAATTGAGGATCGCCAAATCCGTCTGCGGCGTGAAGATCATCGGCAGGTCGGCCAGCTCGTAGGAGCGATGCTCGAAAGTCGACAATACGGCAACCTTGACGCCCTTGTTCGAGAGTTTGCGGTCGGTGATGCGGGTCCACAGAATCGGGTGCATTTCGGCCATATTCGAGCCCCAAAGCACAAAGGCATCGGCATGCTCGATGTCGTCGTAGCAGCCCATCGGCTCGTCGATACCGAAGGTACGCATAAAGCCGGCAACCGCCGAGGCCATGCAGTGACGTGCATTGGGGTCAAGGTTATTGGTCCGGAAACCAGCTTTCATCAGCTTGGAAGCGGCATAACCTTCCCACACTGTCCATTGACCGGAGCCGAACATGGCGAGGCCGTTCGGGCCCTTGGCCTTCAAGGTCTCCTTGACCTTCAATTCCATGATGTCGAAGGCTTGCGTCCAAGTAATCGGCGTGAATTCGCCGTTCTTGTCGTACTTGCCATCCTTCATGCGCAGCAAGGGCGTTTTGAGACGGTCGGAGCCGTACATGATCTTGGACAGGAAATAGCCTTTGATACAGTTCAGGCCACGATTGACCGGTGCATCCGGGTCGCCCTGAGTGGCCACAACGCGGCCCTCTTGCGTACCAACCAGCACGCTGCAACCGGTGCCACAGAAGCGGCAAGGTGCCTTGTCCCAGCGAATCTCGTCCTTGCCGGCAGCAACCACTGCCGTCGAGGCCGTCATGCCGGCTGCTGAAATGGCCGCTGCTGCCGCATTGGCCTTGATGAAATCACGTCGATTGAGCTTCACGCTTGGACCTCCTCAGTCACTAAATCGTCATCGCTATATTGATAAACCATGGCGACCGAAAGGACGCCGGGTAAGTTGTGCAGGGCAACGTAGCTGTCAGCGGCTGAGTTCGTATCTTCGTCCTCAAGCGTGACAACCAATTTTCCTTCCGGACTGAAGGCGTGGATCTCCACACCGGCCATTTTGGATAACAAGGCGCTTGCCTCATCAAGTCGTGCCGGCGAAATGTGCACGATGGCACTGGAAATGTTCATTGAAACTACCCTCCTGTTGATCACGGATCACTAGCAGCATCCAGACCTCGGGCGCCATGATCCCGTTTCGCCCGGAAAATTCAGTTGATCTGAATCAAGCCAATCTAGCTTGCTGCGCCTTTACTGCCAATGCCTTATATCGGACTACTACTTTCGTATTAACCACAAACCCATAGTCGGGACCTATCGGAATAATCGCTTTATTTAATTAGCTCTATTCTCCCGCAACTTCTAAGATGCATCCATCGCAACGTTTCAACCAAGGAGAAAACCATGTCACTCATCAATACCCAAGTTCAGCCGTTCAAGGCTCAGGCTTTCCACAACGGCAAGTTTATCGAAGTTACCGAAGCCAGCCTGAAGGGCAAGTGGTCCGTCGTGATCTTCATGCCGGCTGCCTTCACCTTCAACTGCCCAACCGAAATTGAAGATGCCGCCAACAACTATAGCGAATTTCAGAAGGCCGGTGCCGAGGTTTACATCGTCACGACGGACACCCACTTCTCGCACAAGGTTTGGCACGAGACCTCGCCAGCAGTTGGCAAGGCCCAGTTCCCGCTGGTTGGCGACCCGACGCACGCCCTGACCCGTGCCTTCGATGTGCATATCGATGCAGAAGGTCTGGCCCTGCGTGGCACTTTCGTGATCAATCCGGACGGCGTGATCAAGACCGTTGAAATTCATTCCAACGAAATTGCCCGTGACGTTTCCGAAACTCTGCGCAAGCTGAAGGCAGCCCAATACACGGCATCCCACCCAGGTGAAGTTTGCCCGGCCAAGTGGAAAGAAGGCGAAAAGACCCTGGCGCCGTCACTGGACCTGGTTGGCAAGATCTAAGTAGTCATTAGTTTTTAGTTATTAGTCGTTAGTTGCCAGCGGTTTTGCTCGTAACTAGCGACTAATGTCTAGCAACTCATAACAGGGAGAACAAAATGCTCGACGCAAACATCAAGACGCAACTCAAGGCCTATCTCGAAAAACTGCAACAACCGATCGAACTGGTCGCATCGCTCGACGATAGCGCCACGGCCCAGGAAATGCGGAGCCTGCTGAACGACATCGTTGAACTCTCGCCCAAAGTCAGCCTGCGCGAAAATGGTGAGTCGCCGCTACGCCCGTCCTTTGCGATCGGCCTGCCGGGCCAAGCCCCGCGCATCAGCTTTGCCGGCCTGCCGATGGGCCACGAGTTCACCTCGTTGATTCTTGCCTTGCTGCAAACCGGCGGCCACCCGCCCAAGGTCGACGCGGAAGTCATCGAACAGATCAAGGCCTTGCCTGGCACTTTCCGTTTTGAAACTTTCATTTCGCTGTCCTGCCACAACTGCCCGGATGTGGTGCAGGCAATGAACCTGATGGCCGTGCTCAACCCCGGTATCAGCCACACCATGATCGATGGCGCGATGTTCCAGGGCGAAGTCGAAAAACGCAAAATCATGGCCGTGCCGACCATGTTCCTCAATGGCGAAGAGTTTGGTGCGGGCCGCATGAGCATCGAAGAAATCGTTGCCAAGCTCGATACCGGCTCAGCCGCCCGCGCTGCCGAAAAGCTCAACGCCAGGGAAGCCTATGACGTGCTGGTCATCGGCGGCGGCCCGGCGGGTGCTTCGGCGGCGATTTACGCGGCGCGCAAGGGCATCCGTACCGGCCTGCTGGCCGAGCGTTTCGGTGGCCAGGTGATGGACACGCTGGCGATTGAGAACTTCATTTCGGTCAAAGCCACGGATGGCCCGAAATTGGTGATGGGGCTTGAGGAACACGTCAAGGATTACGACGTAGACATCATGAATTTGCAGCGTGCAGCACAATTGATCCCCGGCGACTTGATCGAAATCAAGCTGGAGAATGGTGCTTCATTGAAGAGCAAGTCAGTCATCATTTCCACCGGGGCGCGCTGGCGCGAAATGAATGTGCCGGGCGAGCAGGAGTATCGCGGCAAGGGCGTTGCCTATTGCCCGCACTGCGATGGCCCACTGTTCAAGGGCAAGCACGTGGCAGTAATCGGTGGCGGCAATTCCGGCGTTGAGGCGGCGATTGATCTGGCCGGCATCGTAGGTCATGTGACGCTGCTCGAATTTGACGTCCAGTTGCGAGCCGATGCAGTGTTGCAGCGCAAGTTGTTCAGCCTGCCCAACGTGACGGTGATCACCAAGGCGCAGACCACGGAGGCGACCGGCGATGGCGAAAAGGTCAATGGCCTGCTTTACAAGAATCGCGACACGGGCGAAATCCACCGCGTTGATCTGGAAGGCATTTTTGTGCAGATCGGTTTGTTGCCAAATACCGATTGGCTAAAGGGCACGGTCAAGCTGTCAAATCGCGGCGAAATTGAAGTCGATGCCAAGGGCCAAACCTCGGTCTCCGGCGTCTTCGCTGCCGGCGACTGCACCACCGTGCCTTACAAGCAGATCATCATCGCCATGGGTGAAGGCGCCAAGGCCTCATTAAGCGCTTTTGATTATTTGATTCGCAGCTAAACCTGGCTTTTCGACGCAAAAAAGCGGTCGACCGTAAGCGGTAGCCGCTTTTTTGCATTTAGTCGCCAGAGGCACCTATCCATTTCTTGAGCGCGGCACTCAGTTCGGAGACTCTGACCGGCTTGGCCAAAAAGTCATCCATCCCGACCTCAAGACAATGCTGGCGGTCCTCCTCAAAGGCACCGGCGGTGAGCGCCACAATCGGCAAATGCGCTTGCCCGGCAGCCTGCTCCCACTCGCGAATATTTGCCGTTGCCTCAAAGCCGTCCATGATCGGCATTTGGCAATCCATCAGGACCAAATCAAAGACATCCCCACGCTGAATAACCCGCACGGCTTCCTGACCGTTCTCAACGCTGGCAAAAGCGACACCCTGTTTTTTCAACAAGGCTTCAATTACTTTTCGATTAACCGGATTGTCTTCAACCACCAGCACCCGGGCTTGAGAAAAATCGACCGGAATTTCCGTTGACCGCGCCAGTGCATCAGTATCTTGTGGCCAGTCACGCGGCAATTGCCGGGTATCAGTTCCCGGCGCCAGGCGGCCAACGCGAATCGAGAACCAAAAACGTGTACCCTGCCCCTCCTCGCTAGCCAACCCGACCTCACCGCCCATCAACTCAGCCAGGCTACGGACGATGGAAAGGCCTAGCCCGGTGCCACCATATTTGCGGGTGGTCGAACTATCGGCTTGCGAAAATGGCTTGAACAATAAATGCTGCTTATCCAGCGGAATGCCGATGCCACTATCCTTGACCGTAAACTCAAGGGTGGCGCCTTCTGCATCATGGGCAATCTCGCGGCCTTCAATCGCGATTTCGCCGTGCTCGGTGAATTTGATGGCATTGCTGACCAGATTGGAAAGCATCTGCCGGATGCGCACCACATCGGCTACATAACGCTCCTGATCGCCAAGCCAATTAACCGTTAGCGCCAGCTCCTTGCGCTGTGCCAGGTCGACAAAAAGGTGCCGCACCTCGGCCAGCATACTGGCCGGATCAAAGACCATCTGCTCAAGCTCAACCTTGCCGGCCTCTACTTTCGAGAGATCGAGAATATCGTTGAGCAAGGTGAGCAAAGTCTGACCAGAACCCAAAATCACGCGCAGATACTCCTGGCGCTCCGCATCGCTAACGTCGGACATGAGCAGCAACTGCGCCATGCCGAGAATACCGTTCATCGGCGTGCGAATTTCGTGCGACATGCTGGCCAAAAACTGGGTTTTTGCCTGATTCGCAGACTCAGCCGCCTCCTGCACCCGCTTCAGTTCCGAAATATCCATCAAGAAGCCAACCACATGGTTGGTCGGTGTTTTGGGCTCAACGATGCGCAACCAGCGCCCATCCGAAATTTTTCTTTCAATATCGGTCGTGCCGTTGAGATGCGAGGCCAGACGCGACTCAAAATCGTCATTCTCCAGCGGCACAGTGCCAGGCCGCCCCTGCGACTGGGCGCTGATGAAGATCTCCCTGAAGCTGATGCCGGGTTCGATGCGCTCGATATAGGGCGCATAGAGATCGCGGTATTTCTCATTGCAAAAGACCAGGCGGTCATGCGCATCAAAAACGACAAAAGCCTCAGCCACGGCATCAATTGCTGTGCGCAACATCTGCGCACTTTCCAGCATTGAGTGCTCCATGCGCTGCAACTCGGCACTGGCGACGCGCTGCACCTCCAGGCTATGAATGTAGCCATTGAAGCCGTGGACCAGCGCACCAATCTCGTCATTATCAGCCGGCACCAATAACGGTTGGCTGGCCGCACCCGGTTTGTCACGCAACTGCAAAAACCGCGCCGAAACCTCGCGGATCGGTGCGACGACCGTTCGCGAGTAATTTTTTACCAGAAAGGCAATCCCGGCGAAGCCCAGCAACAACAACACAAATGCCGCCAGCGCCAGGCGGTTGACCGGTTCGGTATGCAAGGCCACAGGCGTAGACAGTACGATATGAGCACCAAATTCAGGCAGCGCAGCAGTTGCCAGGATGACTTTCTCGCCATCCAGGGTGACCTGATGGGAAGCCGTGCTATCCAGAATCAAGGCCAGCAAACCGGCATCGAGCGACTGCCCAAGCAATTGTGAATTGGTGTGATGCATCAGGCGCCCGAGGTGATCAACCAGCATCAAGCGCAGACCATTTTTTATATCTGCCGTAGAAAAATAGCCCCGCATAATCTCGTCATTGAGATTGATGACCAGCAAACCCACCGTGCTGGTCGAGCCCAGTTCGGGCGAAAACTTGCGCAACACACGGGTCACGGTGATTACTTTTTTCTGCGTCGAGGCCTGGTTGAGATTATTTTCAATGCCCCGCCACTGCGTACTCTTGCTACTCGCCAAACTCTCGCGGAGCATCGAATCGACAATATCCGGCGCGACGGGGCTGACATTAAGCGTTTCGCCAACATGAAAATGTTGGCCTTTCAGGGTGAACAAATCAAGTGAAACCAGGCCCTTGACGCGGACAAAGCCGTTGAGAATGTAGCCGATCTGCGCCTTCGCATTCAGCGCTTCAAAACTGTTGTTCTGGCCAAGATCAGCAGCATGCAAGGCGCTGGCAATCGCTTCATTGCCCGCAATATTGGCCGCCAGATCCTCAATCTGGCTTTGATAAAGCCGCAAATAAGTGGCCATATCCAGCAACAAACGCTGGTTGTACTCGGTTACCTGATTGATCACGATGCTGCGTGACAGGTAAAAGGCGCTGATGCTGAACACCAGCATCGGCACAATGCCGGCCACCAATAGATAGCCAAGCAAGCGGGCAGTAATATTGATGCGAAAATTTTTGCTCAGAAAGGCCATGCCGACGGAAGCTTCTGGATCGCTTTACTTGAGACTTGCTGCGCTAATCAAACGGGTGTCGATCAACATGGTTTCCGGCACTGATTCCTTGTTTAACAAGCGTTTCGCCAGGACGATGCCCTGATAGCCTTGCTCCGCCGCCTGCTGGTCAACCGTCACCATCAAACGACCAGCCTTGACCTCGGCCACCGCTTCATCCAGCGCGTCATAGGCAGCCACCTTGACCTGGCTGCGGGCCGTTTCCTGAAGGTATTTCAAGGCACCCAACGCCATCATGTCATTGGCGGCAAAAAGTAATTTGATCTCGGGATGACTGACGAACAGTTGTTTGGTAACGCTGTAAGCCTCATCAATTTTCCAGTTGGCGCTCTCGGCTGCAACCAGCTTGATCGCCGGATTTTCGGCAAATGCCCGCTTGGCGCCCGCTGCCCGCTGACGCGCATTATCAGCACTGCGAATACCTTCAAGAATCGCCGCCTGCGTACCCGGCACGGCGCCATCAGCAATCAACCTGGCCGATGCGTAAGCCGCTTTTTCGTTATCGACGCTGATGAACGGGATGACCGGCAAAGCAGCCTGAGCCAGCGCACCCGGATCGAGTCGGTTATCAATATTGACCAGTTTGATACCGGCATCGGCCGCCTTTTTGAGGACCGGCACCAGTCGCTGCGAGTCGCCCGGCGCAATGACGATTGCCTCGACCTTGGCGTTGATCAAATCCTCAACAATCTGAATTTGTTGCTCGATGGAAGTCTCTTGCGCGGCGGTCTTGACCTGCAAATCAACATTCAATTCCTTCTCGGCCCGGCGCGCACCGCGCTCCATTTCAATAAAGAAGGGGTTGGTCAGTGTTTTCATGACCAAGCCAATGCGCGGTTTGCTGTGCGCGGGCGCTGGCGCGACCTGCGGCGCCTCCTGCTTGGCGACGGTTGAAACATTGGGGCCGCTGCTATCACCACAGGCAACCAGACCCAGAAGCGGAAGAACCAGCGACAGCCAAGCTTTCGTCTTCATGATGAGTATCCTTTGTCGAATCCGCCCCATCCTAGCAAATACCGGCCTAGGCAACCACCGCCGCCAGCCGCCAAAGCGAAGTGATCTCAGCCGCACGAGCGGCGTGCAAGGGATCGGCACGGTCTAGCACCTTGGGGTGTTTGGGCCGCGTGTCGATCCGCTCGATGAGCTTGAGGCCACTGTTTTCCAGGATCGCCATCAATTCACCCCGCGTGCGCAAACCAAGATGTTCAGCCAGATCGGACATGATCAGCCAGCCCTCGCCGCCCGGCGTCAAATGCTCGGCCAGGCCACCAAGAAAAGCGCGCAACATGCGTGAATCGGGATCGTAAACGGCGTATTCAATTGGTGAGCTTGGCTGCGCCGGCACCCAGGGCGGATTGCACACGATCAACGGCGCACAGCCATCCGGGAACATATCGGCGTTCAAAATCTCGACTGTTGCGGTCAACCCCAAATTTTCGATATTTTTTTGCGCACATTCCAGCGCACGCGGCGCCTGATCAGTCGCCACAACACGCTTGACGCCACGCCGCGCCAGCACGGTGGCAAGAATGCCGGAACCGGTACCAATATCGAAGGCCAATTCGCAGCCATCCGGCAACGGCGCTTTGGCAACCAGCTCGACATATTCACCCCGCACCGGCGAAAAGACGCCGTAATGCGGATAAATACGCCCTTCGATAGCCGGCACCGGCACCCCTTTTTTGCGCCACTCGTGAGCACTGACCACGGCCAGCAACTCACGCAGCGAAACCACGGAATCCTCATCCGTCGGCCCATAGGCCTCAATACAAGCCTGTTGCACGTCCTGCGCACGACGCAAGGGCAGCGTGTAATCCGCCTTCAGTGGCACCAGCAGAAGGCCCAACGTAACAGCACGTCGCCCCTGGATTTGCCGATGCTGAGCAAAAGATTCCGCCGCATTTACCGGCCTTTTGCCGGTGCGCGGCAAGCGGTCGGCCCGCGTTGTCAAAGTCAGCAGCAATTTGCGTGCGTTCTGCCAGTCGCCGCGCCAAAGCACCGCTGTTCCGTCGGCAATCAGACGCCAGGCGGCATCCGCCCCCAGCCGGTCATCACCGATCACAATTTTGCGGTGCGGCGCGATAGCCGCTTCGGAGCGCCAGAGCGCGGAGTGCTGTTGGCCAGCCTCAAGCCATTCAATACGTGGATTCATTTCGCCATTCTCCCCCGCGGCAACATCTTTCGGGGCGTAAGTGAGTTGGAAAGCCGGCCGATAAGCCGGGTTTTGTGCCACCTCTTGCGAGGTGCGGCAATCATTCCTCTAGGCCTGCCATCACTGACAGGCTCAAGCAACCTACCCGGAAGCAGCGCGGGCCACGCCTATTGCTTCCCTATTTGGTCTTGCTCCGGATGGGGTTTACCGTGCCGCTGAACGTTACCGCCAGCGCGGTGAGCTCTTACCTCGCCGTTTCACCCTTACCTGATCTTCTTGCGAAGCCATCGGCGGTTTGCTTTCTGTTGCACTTTCCGTTGCCTTGGGCCGCCCGACTTGCGCCTGACGACTTATAGCACCCAGCCGTTAACTGGTATCCCGCCCTGTGGAGCCCGGACTTTCCTCCCGACACTTTCGTGTCCAGCGATTGCCTGGCCGACTTTCCGGCGCGGATTATACGCCCAGCGGCAAACTGCTACGGTCAACCACTTTTCTAAGCACAAAACTTGTGTGAACGCCGGTGACCCCCTGAATCCGCGTGATCTTGTTGAGCAGCAAGTCCTGATAGGCATCCATATCCTTAACTACTACCTTCAACTGGTAGTCCGACTGCTGGCCGGTGATCAGCAGGCATTCGAGGATTTCCGGGATTTCGGCAATGGTTTTTTCCAGATTGGCGAAGCGTTCCGGCGTGTGCTGATCCATTGAAATACCAATCAGCGCCATCAGCGACAAGCCGAGTTTTTTGGCATCAAGCAGGGCGCGATAGCCGGTGATCAGGCCGGACTCTTCCAGCGTGCGCACGCGGCGCAAACAGGGTGAGGGCGAGAGGCCGATGCGATCCGCCAGATCCTGATTACTGATCCGCCCATCGTTTTGCAGAATCTCAAGAATTTGCCGGTCGTAGCGATCAAGTTCCATTTGATTGCTCAATTAATTTAATTAGCGCAATTATCGACTTATTTATCCAATTTTCAACCTATAAAACGCAAGCACCTGCCGGCTGAACTTCCTTAAAATTCTTCCATCGAATTCAGTCTTCAGGAGCAGCACCATGATGCGCAACACCACCGCCAAGCGCCACGCGAAGTACCTCCCTTTTCCGCCGGTAAACCTTGTTGACCGCAACTGGCCAGCCCGCAGCATCACGCAAGCGCCAATCTGGATGAGCACCGACCTGCGCGACGGGAATCAGGCGCTTTTCGAGCCAATGAATGGCGAAAAGAAGATGCGCATGTTCAAGACGCTCTGCGACATCGGCTTCAAGGAAATTGAAATTGCCTTCCCTTCTGCCTCGGAAACCGAATTCGGCTTTGTGCGCGAGTTGATCGAAGGCGGCCACATTCCCGACGACGTCACCATCGAAGTCCTCACTCAGGCCCGCGAACACCTCATTCGCCGCACTTTTGAATCGCTCAAAGGCGCCAAGCAGGCCATCGTTCACGTTTACAACGCGACCAGCAAAACCTTCCGCGACAACGTTTTCGGGATGAGCAAGGCAGAAGTGGTGGCGATGGCGGTCGATGCCGTCAAACTCATGCGCCAGCTTGCCGACGAAATGCCAGAAACGAAAATCACGCTCGAATACAGCCCCGAGCTTTTCACTGCCACCGAACTCGATTTCGCCCTTGAAGTCTGCGATGCCGTTACCGCCGCCTGGGGCGCCACGCCGGAACGTAAGGTCATCCTCAATCTCCCGACCACGGTCGAAATCGCCACGCCCAACATTTACGCCGACCAGATCGAGTGGATGCACAAAAACCTTGCCCGGCGCGACAGCGTGTTGATCAGCCTCCATCCGCACAATGACCGTGGCACGGCAGTCGCCGCAGCAGAACTCGGCCTCATGGCCGGCGCTGACCGCGTCGAAGGCTGCCTTTTCGGCAATGGCGAACGCACCGGCAACGTCGACCTCGTCACCCTCGCCCTCAATATGACCACCCAGGGCGTCGATTCGCAGCTTGATTTTTCCGACATCAACGCCGTCGCCCGCACTTTTGAACACTGCACCCAGCTCCCGATCCACCCACGCCACCCATACGTTGGGGATCTCGTGTTCACGGCCTTCTCCGGCTCCCACCAGGACGCCATCAAGAAGGGGTTTTCTGCTCAAAAGGCAGATGAGACATGGTCGGTGCCCTACCTCCCGATTGACCCGGCCGATGTCGGCCGCAGCTACGATTCGGTGATCCGCGTCAACAGCCAGTCGGGCAAGGGCGGCATCGCTTATTTGATGGAAACCGAGCACGGCGTCGTCATGCCGCGCCGTTTGCAGGTCGAATTCTCCGGCGTGGTTCAAAAACACACTGACGAACATGGCGGCGAAGTAACGGCGGACGATATCTGGCAAATTTTTTCCAGCACCTATCTCGAGTCGACCGCACCGATTGAATATCGTGAGCACCATCTTTTTGAGCACGGCAGCGCGCAGGGCATCCGCCTCAGCATAGCCATCGATGGCATATCGCACGTCCTAAACGGCGAAGGCAACGGCCCGATCAATGCTGCGGTCAACGCCTTGAAATGTGCCGGAATCAACATTCAGGTGCGCAGCTACGAGGAACGTTCAATGGTGCCGATGGGCGAAGACGGCAACGCCCGCGCCTGCGCCTTCCTCGAAGTCGCCGGCAGGAACAGCGGCGAATGCTATGGCGTCGGCGTCGACAGCAACATCGTCACCGCCTCGCTCAAAGCCTTGCTCAGCGGCGCCAACCGCCTCGCTGCCGGGCAGCAGATCAGGGATCGATTGAATCAGGCAGCGTGAAGCAAAGCCCAAACCCTTGCATTGATAACGCACAAAAACGGTGCAAGGGTTTGAATATCTTGGCTTTTCCTTGCCATCTAGTAGTCAGCGGCGTAATATTGGCAAGCTAAGTTACAAGCTTTCTACAGGTTCGTTCTGCCCCGCGAAAACCCATTTCCAGGGAGTCAAAGCGGCATTACTTCAGGGAATACATGGTTCGCATCCAGTTTGCTATCGATCTTCAGTACGATTTAACTTTTTCCGGCGCCGATTTCGTTTTCAACATCCACGCCGCCAAAACCGCCGCCCAGACTGTGCTGAGCGAGCAATTACAGATCAGCCAGACCGTCCTGACCACGATCCAGACCGACCCGTCGACTTACGCCAGCTATCTGCGCCTGACCGCCAACGCCGGCCCGCTGCATGTCGGCTACAAGGCCACGGTCGATATCAAGCACCACATCGGCAACCCGGACGAGATCAACGAAACCCCGGTTTCCCTGCTGCCGCTTTCGGCGCTGACCTATATTTACCCCAGCCGCTATTGCCAGTCTGACCGCCTCGGCACGCTGGCCGCCAAAGAATTCGGCGAAATGCCCAAGGGCTATCGGCGCGTTGAAGCGATCCAGAACTGGGTGCGCTCGCAAGTCACTTTCAAGGGCAACACCAGCAATTCGGCCACCTCGGCGCTCGATACGCTGACCGACCGCGTCGGCGTCTGCCGCGATTTCGCTCACTTGATGATCGCCATCTGCCGCGCCCTGAGCATTCCGGCACGCTTCACCACCGGCATCGATTACGGCGCCGACCCGGCGCTCGGCCCGACCGATTTCCACGCCTACGTCGAAGTCTATCTCGACAAGCGCTGGTACATTTTTGACCCGTCCGGCACCGCTATTCCGATGGGTTTTGTTCGTTTGGGTACCGGTCGCGACGCGGCTGATGTATCCTTCGCCACTATTTTCGGCAGCGTTAACCCGCCGCCACCGCCGCTTATCTCAGTCAGCGCCATCACCGAAGCCGGTCGCCCGTGGGAAATGCCACGTCACCGCCCGGAAGCGATTTCGACCGATGTTGCGGTCGACGCCGTTTAAGCCCTAATTTTTTACAGGAGAAGTACCTTTGGCAAAAGAAGAACTACTTGAAATGCAAGGCGTCGTCAATGACGTCCTCCCCGATACCCGCTTTCGCGTCACGCTGGAAAACGGCCACGAGCTGGTGGCCTACACCTGCGGCAAGATGAAGAAAAACCACATCCGCATTCTGGTTGGCGACAAAGTCACGCTGGAACTCTCGCCCTACGATCTGAGCAAGGGCCGCATCACCTTCCGTCACATCGAAAATCGCGGCACCGGCTCACCGGCTCCGCAGCGCCGCCGCTACTAAGCTGGCTGGCGACGACCCGGGCGAAATTGCCAAGTGTCGTCGTAATACGCAGGATCTTCGCTCTCGGGCACCAGCCCGGGAATGCCGAGCAAGGGCAAGGGCTGAAAATCGCGCGGTCGGGTATAACGGCCGCTGGCCAAATCTGCCGCCAAACGGACGTCGACCGCAGCAAGCTGCTCTGCCTTTGGCAGTTGCAGCCAGTTTGCGTCGACCTCATAGAGAATTGCCTTGGCGGTCAGACCACGAAATGGCTTGAGTAAACTCTCGTATGTTGCATGGCCATATACGACAAAGCGCATGCTTTGTGCGACCTCGGCGCGCTGTTCGACAAAAAGTTTTTTCCACTCGAAATTACGTAGCAAATCGAGTAATTCCGGCTTGGCCGAGAGTACGACGATGCCGCACTCATCAAAATGCGTTAGCGCATCGCGTACCGTGCCGCGTGCAGCACCTGCCGGGGTCATCGCGCCAACATGACAGCCACTTACCGCAATTTTGGTGTGTGGAAAAGTCAGCCAGACCAAAGCGTTGAAGAAATCGTGCCAGTTATCGGGCCGGGTTTCGACTTCACCGTTTTCCCAGATCCGGCATTCGTAGACCAGACCGTCGGCTTGCGGCGGGACGAAAGCTACCTGCTGGCCATTTTCAATAAAGATGGGGAACCGCTGCGCCAACTCGGCAACGGCATTTGCATCAGGAGACGCCGGCAGCTGGTCAAGCCAGCGCCGCAACGGGTCAAACAGGGCGGCTGAATACAGCACGCGTTCGCTCATTATTCAGCCGGGCTTGCTGGCTTGGCATCCTCTTCCGGAACGAAGACCAGCACCCCTTTTTTCTCGCGGAAGGTGCCCATCAGTTTGCCCATGCCCTCGACCGGCTCGCCATCCATTTTGACGAAATTGACGCAATTCTGCGTTTCCGTCGCGTACATACGTTTGCCAACCTTGACGATAAAGGCACCGGATGGCACCTGATAAATTTCGACCTTGCTGGTTGCCGTCCCTGTGCCCATCGGGTGCCGCCGCATACACGCCGGCATCCGCGAAACGACCATGAACAGTTCAATTTTGCTATCCCAGAAATAAGGCTGCTCGCGAATCAGCGAAAGCACATGCTCGCGGGTGTTGTCGATTTCATAGGATGCGCCATCGTTCACACAAGCGGTGAGCAAGGGCAGAGCAAGCAGCGAGAGGAGGAGATGGCGCAGGCGCATGATCATTTTCTCAGAGCATTTTCCAGGACAGGGTTTCACCGGCACGCAAGGGCACGATGCTGTCAGCCGCAATGTAGGGGTAATCCGCCGGCACCGTCCAGTTTTCCTTGGCTAAGGTAATCGTTCCGCTATTGCGCGGCAAACCGTACCAGTCGGGGCCATTGAAGCTGGCGAAAGCTTCCAGCTTGTCGAGCGCACCAGCCGCCTCAAAGGCTTCAGCGTAAAGCTCAAGCGCGGCATAGGCGGTGTAACAACCGGCGCAACCGCAAGCCGCTTCCTTAGCCAGCTTGGCGTGCGGCGCCGAATCGGTGCCGAGGAAGAATTTGGGATTGCCGGAAACCGCCGCCGCAACCAGGGCCTGACGATGTTTTTCGCGCTTGAGTACCGGCAGGCAATACCAATGCGGGCGCACGCCGCCCTGGAAGATGGCGTTGCGGTTGTAGAGCAGATGGTGGGCGGTAATCGTCGCCGCTACAGTCAACGGCGAATTGGCGACAAATTCTGCGGCGTCCTGGGTGGTGATGTGTTCCATCACCACTTTCAGTTTCGGAAAGCGCTGGGTCAGCGGCAGCAAAACCGTATCGATGAAAACCTTTTCGCGGTCGAACAAATCAATTTTGGCATCGGTGACTTCGCCATGCACCAGCAAGAGCAAGCCGACGCGTTCCATTTCGGCGATCACGTCGTAGGCCTTGGCGATGTCGGTCAGTCCGTCGTCGGAATTGGTCGTCGCACCTGCCGGGTAAAGCTTGACGGCTTTGACGAACCCGCAAGCTGCCGCCTTGGCAATCTCGCTGGCCGGCGTGTTGTCAGTCAGGTAAAGCGTCATCAGCGGCTCAAAACTGGCGCCCGCCGGCAAGGCGGCAACAATCCGCTCACGGTAAGCCTGCGCCCGTTCAACCGTGGTCACCGGTGGTTTCAGATTAGGCATGACGATGGCCCGGCCAAACTGGCGGGCGGTATGGGCCAGAACGGAAACCAGCGCTTCGCCATCACGGAGATGAAGATGCCAGTCGTCAGGGCGAGTCAGGGTGATTTGCATGATATGTCTCGAATCGGAATGAATAATTTTATCAGGCCACTCAAATTATGCGCCGTACCACCTCGTTGCAACTTACCGAGACACGCACACCCCGGCGCTTGAATTCACCCAGCAAGGTACTGAATTCCTTTTGTTGCCAGGCATCGGGTCGATCCGGCGTCACGTAAAGCATGATCTCTTCACCGGCATTGGCCGTGCCGATCACGACCTTCGAGCGATCCGGGCGCAAGGCCAGCGGGATTGGCTTTTCAAGCGCTTGTGTTTTCAGCCAGACACATTCGTAAACACGGCAAGACTCGGGGCGCTCATCATAAATTTTGCAGCCATCGCCAATTCGGCAATGCTCGCACCAGACATTGCCCGCCTTGTTGAGTTCTGCAACTTTCATGAATTTGCAACACAGGGTGCAACCATCACAGCTATGCATAATTCCTCAGCCAAAAAAATGCGGCAGTAGGCCTCGCCGAGCGCCGCAAGATGGAAAAGTTATTTGGCGGTGCTTGAGGAGAAATCTTTGGCCTTGATCGCCTTTGCAAGCTCCGAACCATCTGCCGCCAAGGCACGAACCGTGATTTGATAGCTATGCCCAAAACTTGAGAAATTGTTTGGGCAGGGGCCGAGATAATTCGACTTCAACGCGCCTTCTGGTATTGCCACGCTATCGCCACCGGCGTAATCAAGCGAACCACCGCCATGATCCTTATTCTGAAAATCCAGATCATTCATTTTTATCGCCAAACTTTTCGCCCCCTCCGGCACGCCGGAAATTGCAAGCGCCGGCGAAACATTGTTGCAGCGATGATCATTTTTCCATACCCAATCGACATCCATCGCACTAGCGAACGATGGCAACGCGATAAAAGAAATAACAAGGCATGTCTTACGCATTTGAAACTCCCATAACAAGATATTAAAACGATGAAAACCTGCTCGTTTGATCGGTAACAACTGACTACTCCTTCAATGCCAGCGCCCGTTCATACAGTGCATTTTTGGCCGCGCCGGTGATCACCGATGCCAGTTTGGCCGCCTGTTTGACCGGCAAACCATCAGCCAGCAACAATTTAAGGACACGTTCGCCTTCGCCATCGTCGGCATCTGCTGGCGCACCGGAAACCATCAGCACAAACTCACCGCGCTGACGATTGGGATCACCTTTCAGCCAATCCAGCGCCTCACCTAGCGGGCAACTATGGATCGATTCAAACAGCTTGGTCAGCTCGCGGCCAATCACCAGCGTGCGTTCGCCGAGCACGCTGGCGAGGTCGGCGACGGTTTCCAGCACGCGATGCGGCGCCTCGTAGAAAACCAGGGCGCAGGGATATTCGCGCAAATCGTCCAGAATCTGGCGGCGTTGACCGCCTTTGCTTGGCAGAAAGCCGTAGAACAGGAAATGCTCATCGAGCAGGCCGGAACCGGAAAGCGCCGTCGTCGCCGCGCACGGGCCGGGCAAGGGAATCACCTTGCAGCCAGCGGCACGCACGGCAGCCACGATACGGGCGCCGGGGTCGGAAATGCCGGGCGTGCCGGCATCGGAGATCAGCGCAACGGCTTCTCCTGCCTGCAATTTTTCAACAATTTTGGCAGCCGCTTCATGTTCATTGTGCTGGTGGGCCGGAATGGTCCGCGCCACCGCACCAAGCTGCTTGAGCAGCGGGCCGCTATGGCGGGTATCTTCTGCCGCGACCCAGGGCACGGTCCGCAGGATTTCTTCGGCGCGCCGGGTCAGGTCGGACATATTTCCGAGCGGCGTCGGGACAACATACAATGCAGCGGATTCTTCCATCATTTTCAGGGACATGCAGACAAAAGACCACGATACCACCACCGCACGCGGTCGCGAAGCTGAAACGTTGGCGGCGCGTTATCTGGAAGCTTACGGTCAACGCGTTTTGGAGCGCAATTTCCTGGTGCGCGGTGGCGAAATCGACCTGATCTGCCGCGATGGCAAAACCCTGGTTTTTGTCGAAGTCCGCCTGCGCCGCAACAGCGACTACGGCGGCGCCGGGGCCAGCATCACCGCCACCAAACGCCGCCGCATCATTCTTGCCGCCCGGCATTACCTGCTCGGCAAGCCGGAATGTGATTGCCGTTTCGATTGTGTCTTGCTCGATGCGCTGGACGAAAAACGTATTGAATGGATCAAAAATGCGTTTTCTGCTGACGATTAGCCTGACGCTTTGGCTGCTCACAGCGCAGGCCGAGAGCGTGCGCATGTTGATCCAAAGCTCGCCACTGGCCGGCAGCCAGTATTACGCGGTCGGCGAGCAGTGGCGCGAAATGCAGGTCGGCGATCATCTCGATCTGATCCGCGAACCGGATAATCGCCACGACCGCAAAGCGATCCGCGTCGAATGGCGCGGCCATAAACTGGGCTATGTGCCGCGCGCTGAAAACCGGGCGGTTGCGGCGGCGCTGGATCAGGGCGACAAGCTGGTGGCGCGCATTGCAAAACTCACTGAACACGCCAATCCGTGGCGCCGGGTTGAGTTCGAGGTCTTCGTCGAGCTGTGATGTAGAATGGTTTAATTACTGGCCACAACCTGCTGAAAACATGGACCTCATTGCTCGCATCACCAAGAATTTTGAAGACAGCGCCCAGACCAAACTCGATGCAGTCGAGATGATGGCGGCGCCGATTGCGGGTGCAATCGAAATGATGACCAACAGCCTGATCAATGGCGGCAAGATTCTCGCCTGCGGCAACGGTGGCTCGGCGGGCGACGCCCAGCATTTTGCCGCCGAACTGATTGGCCGTTTCGAGGCCGAGCGTCAGGAGTTGGCGGCGATTGCGCTAACCACCGACAGCTCGATTCTGACGGCAGTCGGCAACGATTACGGTTTCAACTTCATCTTTTCCAAGCAGGTACGCGGCCTCGGCCATGCCGGCGATGTGTTGCTGGCGATTTCCACCTCCGGCAATTCGGGAAATGTCATCGAAGCAATCAAGGCGGCGCATGAAGCCGAGATGCATGTGATTGCGCTGACCGGCAAAGGCGGCGGCGCAATGGGCGAAATGCTCAAGGAAGACGATATTCATCTCTGCGTGCCGGCCGACCGGACGGCGCGAATTCAGGAAACCCACCTGCTCGTCATCCACTGCATTTGCGATGGCATCGACGCACTTTTACTGGGAGTCGAATGATGCAAAAATTCAAACTGACCTTGGCCACAGCGGCCCTGATTACCGTCTTGCCAATGCTCCAAGGCTGCGTCCCGGTCGTTATCGGCGCTGGCGCTGCAGCCGGCGTGATGACCGCGCATGACCGCCGCTCAACTGGCACCCAAACCGATGATGAAACGACGGAATGGAAGGCCACGCAACGCGTTCCAGAAAAATTCAAAGCTGCCGCGCACCTTAATTTCACGTCATTCAACCGCCGCCTGCTGATAACCGGCGAAGTGCCCAGCGAAGAAGCCAAGGCAATCATCGGCGAAGAAGCGGCCAAAGTTGAAGGCGTCAAACAGGTGCACAACGAGTTAGCGGTCGCCCCTGAATCGTCACTCGGCAACCGCAGCAACGACAGCTACATCACCTCCAAACTGAAGGCGCGCCTGGTCGATTCCAATCAGATCTCGGCCAACCACATCAAGGTGGTCACCGAAAATACTGTCGCTTATCTGATGGGCATCGTCACCGAACGCGAAGGCAAGGTTGCCGTCCAGATCGCCCGCACCACCGATGGCGTGCGCAAGGTGGTCAATATTATGGAAGTGATGCCGGACAACGATATCAGGCGTATCGACAGCAGTGCACCGGGTGGGTCACGGACTCCGCCGCCGGCAGTGGCACCGGTTGAAAATCGCTGATTAAGCACTCAGGCAGAGGAAGCGCGCCATGAATTTGGAAAAAGTCGTTTTCGGATTTTTCATCGTTCTCGCTGCCACGCTTAATTTCGGTTTTTTCATTGGCGACATCGAACGCCCGGAGCTGCACAACATCTACGAACTGGCTGCTGCACTGGTCGTCAGCCTGATTGCCACCGCCCTCAAATTTGGTGACCGCACGCAAATCGGTGCGATTCACCTTTCCACCAGCCTGGTTGCCGACCTGCAACTGATCGCCGCGGCGATTACCTGGATGGCGGCAGTGCACATCACCGGCGTCGGCATGACGCCGCATGTCACCTCCAGCGTCGTCTCGCTCTCCGGCGGCGCACTCTTCGCCAACGTTGTTTCGGTCATCATCCTGATCGTTGAAACCGTGATGATGCGCCGCTAACAGCACCTCAGGCGGAGTGTTACGGTGAACAGCGCTTTCTTCCTGGTTTTACGGCGCATGCGGGCGCCGATCATTCTGCTGATCGTCATCTATGCGATTGCCGTGATCGGCCTGACGCTGGTGCCCGGCGTTGATGCAGAAGGCAAGATTGCAGCACCGCTCAGTTTTTTCCACGCTTTCTATTTCGTCAGCTACACCGCCACCACCATTGGTTTCGGCGAAATCCCCGGCGCCTTTTCCGATGCCCAGCGCCTGTGGGTAACAATCTGCATCTACCTCACCGTTGTCGGCTGGTCGTATTCCGTAGTGACGCTGATTGCCCTGCTCCAGGACAAGGGTTTCCAGAACACGCTGACCACCAACCGCTTTGCCTGGCGCGTACGGCGGATCAAGGAACCTTTTTATCTGGTTTGCGGCTGCGGCGAAACCGGCAACCTGATCTGCCGCACTTTCGACCGGATCAATCAGGCCTTTGTTGTCATCGAAAAAGATGATTTGCGGGTTCAGGAACTCGACTTGCAGGACTTCAAGACCGACACTCCAGCCCTTGCCGCCGACGCCACGCAGCCAGACAATCTACTGCTGGCCGGCCTCAAGCACCCCAAATGCCGTGGCGTGCTGGCGGCGACCAACGATGAAGAATCCAACCTGGCGATTGCCATTGCCGCCCGCCTGCTCAACCCCGGCGTGCCCGTCATCGCCCGCGCGCGCAGCGCCACGGTAGCCGCCAATATGGCTTCGTTTGGCACCGATCACATCATCAATCCCTTCGAGCGTTTTGCCGAACACCTGGCAATGGCGGTTGCCGCACCGGAGCGCTTCCGCTTGATCGAACTACTGACCAGCCTGCCGGAAACCCCGATCCCGGAAATTCACCGCCCGCCAGGTGGACGCTGGATATTGTGCGGCTACGGGCGTTTTGGTCACGCCATCGCCAGCCGCCTGCAGGTAACCGGCATCCACCTGAGCATCATCGACCCCAAAGCGCCGGACGCCGACCACTCTTTCATCGGCGACGGCACCGAGGCCAGCACGCTGCAACAGGCAGGGGTCGTCAGCGCAGCGGGCATCATCGCCGGCACTGACAACGATGTGAATAATCTGTCGATTGCCGTCACCGCCCACGAACTCAACCCCAAACTATTTGTCGTTACACGCCAGAACCACAGCGGCAATAGCGCACTATTCGCCGCCTACAACGCCGATTTCACGATGGTACATAGCCAGATCGTGGCGCAAGAAAGCGTCGCCATCCTGACCGCACCGCTGCTTGCCCGTTTTCTTGAAAAGCTGCGTGATCAGGATGAAGTCTGGTGCCACCACCTGGTTGAGCGCCTGCAAGCCCTTTGCGCCGGGCTCACCCCGGTTGTCTGGGACATCCGGCTCAATATCAGCGAAGCGCCTGCCGCTTACATGGCACTGATGCACGATCAGAAATTCAACCTCGGCGAAATCCTGCGCGACGGCACTGAGCGCAGCTTGCCGCTAAATGCCATCACTTTGCTGATTGAGCGCGGCAGCCAGGTTTTTCTGCTGCCCGACGACAGTTTTTCACTGATCGCTGGCGACCAGCTATTGCTCGCCAGCCCACTGACAGCACAACGCAATTTTGAATTCACCGTGCGCAATGCCAACGAACTCGAGTACGTCCTTTGTGGCCGGGAAGACTCCGGTAGCTGGTTATGGCAACGCCTGGCCGGGGTAATTAAAAACTAACTTGACCGGCCAAGGCCTTTAGCCTGCTGTGCCCGCAAGCCGTTCAGGAGGGTACGCAGGAACAGATCGGGATCAATCGGTTTGGTCGCAAAATAATTCATCCCGGCGGCAAAACAGCGTTCGCGGTCTTCGGCAAAGGCATTGGCCGTCATCGCAACAATCAGCAATTCGCCACCGCCGGGCAAAGCACGAATCCGCCGGGTTGCCTCCAGACCATCCATACGCGGCATCTGCATATCCATCAGGATCAGGTCGTAACGCTGCCGGCTGGCAAGTTCGACGGCCTGAATACCATCTTCAGCGGAATCAATACAGAAACCGATATCCTCAAGCAGCATCTGGGCAATTTCACGATTGATCGGTTCATCCTCGACCAGCAAGACCCGGCTTCCGGCAAACTCAAGGCGCAAGGCCGCTTCACTGTCCATTTGATCGCTCTGATCATGGCACGGCGGGCTGGCCACTTTTTTCAAGCGCGCACTAAACCAGAAGGTGCTGCCCTGATTCAGTTCGCTACGCACGCCCGCTTCACCGCCCATGCTGGCCGCAATTTTTGCCGTGATCGCCAAACCCAAACCGGTTCCACCATATTTGCGCGTTGTCGAACCATCGGCCTGCTCAAAGGCATTGAATAAACGCGCCTGAGCTTCGCTAGCAATGCCGATACCGGTATCGCTCACCTCAAAACGCAGCAGAATTTGCTCGGCATCCTCTTCCTCAATCACGGCGCGCAAGGTGACACACCCTTGCTCGGTGAACTTGACGGCATTGCCAGCGTAATTGAGCAGGGCTTGTTGCAAACGGGTCCGATCGCCCATGACTTGTACCGGCAATTCGGGGAGTTCGCAAAGCAGGCGCAGGCCTTTTTCCTGCGCACGCTCCTGCAACATTGAGCGCACATTTTCAAACAGGCTGCCCGGCGGGAAAGGACTTTCATCCAGCTCCAGCTTGCCGGCCTCGATCTTCGAGAGATCAAGCACCATGTTGATCACTTCGAGCAAATGCTCGCCGGCGGTTTCCAGCTTGCCCAGCCGTTCGCTCTGATCGGGCGGCAAACCGGCGCGGCGCATCAAGAGCGCCATACCGCTGATGGCATTGAGTGGTGTACGGATTTCATGGCTCATATTAGCCAGGAAGGTGCTCTTTGAACGACTGGCCTCTTCGGCCACTTCCTTGGCTAAAGAAAGCGCGATGGTGCGCTCGCTAACGCGTACCTCCAGCCGGGTATTGGCTTCGCGCAGTTCATTTTCGCGTTCGAGAATGGCCTTGGCCATTTGCCCGATATCCGCAGAAAGATTATTGAATTCGGTAATTCGCCCACGCGGCCATTGATCGACTGCCTCACCCAAGGCAACCTGATGCGCCTGATCAACAATGCCGGAAAGTGGCCGCAAAATTCGTGATGCGCCATAAAGCGCTAGCAATGAGCCGATCAGCAGGGAGGCCAGAAAGCCGCCACAGACGATCAATACGGTCATGCGAATTTCAGGATGATTGAGGCCGGCCGGCAGGCGGGCGATGAATGACCAGCCAAGCGCTGCGGAGCGGGCACCACCGACATAATAATTGCGGCCAGCGAAAGCGAATTGGCTGGGTAGCGCCTCGCCCTTGAGTACGGCATTGAGTACCGGCGAGTTGTATATATTCAATCCACCAACCCGGTTTGCCGATTCCGTATCGGCCAGCAGTTCTCCGCGTTGATCAATCACCCAGATCGCGCGCTGCTTCTCGGCGGGGTTATGGTCAATGATGCTCAGCAGGTAACTCAGGGGGATTTCCGCGAGCAGCACTCGATTACCCTTGACCGGCACCGCCAGGCCAACAGTCACCACGCCGCTTAGCGAAGACAGGTATTTATCACTCCAGACCGGCCCGTCGCTTTGTTCAACTTCACGAAACAGCGGCGTCGCCGAAAGATCACTACCGAGCACCTCGCGTTCCAGATGGTGAAATTCCGGCGGTAAGCCGGCACTGATTACCTCCCCCTCCGGCGAGAGCAGATAAAGGGCACGAAAAACCTTGCCACCGGCAACCGTCTGGCTGATCAGTTCAGCGGGTGACTGGCTGTTGAGCAAAGCGGTAGCGACCAGCCCCAATTGCTCCTGTTGCGCCAACATTTGTAATTCAATACGAAAAGCCAGTTCGTGGGCATCTGCGTCGGCCCGCGTACGGATTTCTGACTCCAGCTGGGGAATCCGGGTCAGCAGAAAAATTGATCCGACGATCAGAAAGGTGAGCACCGAGGTAAGCGCCAGCAACACACCCAGGTAGGCATGCAGGCGCCATTCGCGAAGCTTGGGCAAGCTCATTTGTACTGAACCAGATTGCCGCTACGAATTTCGGTGAAATAAACCATCCGCGTCGCGTCGCCGTTGGCATCGAATGCGATTTCCTGCTGCACGCCCTTGTAAGGCCCGTACTTGAGCAAGGCGGCTTTCATGCCCTCGCCGCTGGTGCGCTGTTTCATGGCAGAAAAAACGATGTTGGCGGTGTCGTAAGCGAGCAGGGAAAAAGAACCGAATTCGCGCTGAAAGCGGCTTTTGAAAGCGCTGCGGAAATTCTGATAAGCCGCACCACGATCATCACGATTGTAGGCATGGGTGATCAGCATGCCTTCGACGGCGCTGCCGCCCATTTCACTAAGCGCTTCGGCTGAGGCGGCCCATTCGGAGGAACTTAGCGGCAAACCGGGCGCCTGGCGGCGCGCTTGCTGCGCCAGACGCGAGGTGTCGAGCGTGCTGGCGACAAAAACCAGGGCATCCGGCTTGCTAAGCAGCAAACGGCTAATCACATCCGAAAAGCGGGTGCTTGCTGAGGACTCAAAACCTGCCATAGCGCTGGTTGCGCCACCCAGCTTTTCAAATTCGGCAGAAAATGCTGCCGTCCAGGTACCGGAAAAGGGCAGATTTGAGGCATCGAAAGCCAGGCCGGCGCGCCGAGCACCACGCTCAAAGAGAACGCGCGCATGCTGAATCGCAGCTTCCCGCGTCGTGCAATTGACCCGGAAAAAATTATCGTCGATGCCGTAAAAATTGGTCGACGCAACAGTCGGGCTGATCATGACCTGCCCGGCTTGCTGCATCAACGGCATGACGACCGTGGCCATTGAACTGGTCACCGGGCCAATGATGATATCGGGGTGAAGAGCGATCAGTTCCTGCGCCGCTTTGATCGCCTTATCCTTGTCCTGCCCATCATCACGGACCAGCAGCTCGATTTTTCGCCCGTTGATGCCGCCCGCGAGGTTTTGCTGTTCGACCGCGAGAATCACGCCATTGCGCACGCTTTCGCCAAAATCAGAGCCGCGATCCGAGAGTCCGGCGAGCAAACCAATTTTGATCGGCTCTGCCGGCCCACAGGCGGCCAGCGCAAGCAGCAAAAACAGCGCACCAAGCGCTGTCGGTATTTTGTGATTGACCATGTCTCCCCCTGATCAGTTTTATTATTCTTTCTGTAATGGGTTGATAGTAATCACCGGCCACCTGCATGGTCAAGCCTGCGTCAGCTGCTTTTCCCTCAAGCCGCCATAACCCGCCGCAAGCCGCGCATCAAGGTACCGAGTGCCGGCAGTTTCATGTACAACTCTTCGCTGGTATCCCAGTAATCGCGGTGAAAATTGACTTTGCCGTCTGCGTCAAAACGCAGGTGTGAAACGCCGCGCATGATCTGGGTCTGGCTTTTGCGCCAGAGTTTGAGCTGAAAATTGAATTCCCAGATCAACATCGCACCATTTTCCGCAACGATGCTTTCGGTCACCACGAAACGCGGTTCGCCAACCTGGCTGAACATGTGGCTAAAAATGCGCTGGATCGGCGCCAGCCCGCGCACTTCGTTGAATGGATCTTTGAAGTAAGCGTTGGCACTGTAAAACTCGGGAAAGCGGGCGACGCTTTCTGGCGCGAGTTCCTGGTAAAACTTGATCAGTTCGGCGAGTGGCATTTCAGCCTCCGGTAGAGCGACGGATAAAGGGGAAGTAAAGGCGGTAGGGAAGCAGCGCCATGAACTTCATGAATCGGGTAAAACGCTTGGGAAAATGGATTTCAAATTTCCCGGCTTTCAGGCCGTTGACCGTAGCAATTGCCGCAGCTTCCGGGGTCATCAGGGCGGGCATGGTGAAGTCGTTTTGGGCGGTGAGCTGCGTCGCAACAAAACCGGGGTTGATGACCCAGACGCCGATATTTTTGGGCGCGAGATCGAGATGCAGGACTTCGGCAAAGTGGATCAAGGCTGCCTTGCCCGGACCGTAGGCGAGTGCCTTGGGCAGGCCGCGATAACCGGCAACACTGGCGACGAAAGCAATCCCGCCACCGGCTTTGAGGTCCGGCAGCACGCTGGCCGTCAGGCGCATGGCGGCGAGGAAATTGACCTCGATTATTTTCTCGGCCCGGGCCAGATCGAAATCATCGGCGCGCATCGGCTGGTAGTCGCCGGCCAGATAAATAACCAGATCGACACCCCACCAGGCGAGCAGCAATTGATCGCGCGCCGTAGCCAGGCTAGCCACATCGGTCGCGTCGCAAGGCAGGATCAGCGCCTCTGCAATATTTAGGGCGTGCAGTTTTTCGGCATTGCGTGCCGACAAGGCCACTCTGGCACCACGCCGCGCCAGTTCCTGCGCCAAGGCCGCACCAATACCGCTGGAGGCGCCCACCAGCCAGACGCGCTTGCCCTGCCAGTCGGTAATTTTCGGGTTCATCGCTTGACGAAAGTCAGGGTAATTTCGCCCAGATTGAAGCCCCACTTGCTCATGTAAGAGCGGTTGAGCATCACCTTGTCGTCCATCAGGAACATCCAGTCGTCGAAATCAACGTGATAGGTTTTACCGTCGACCGGCAAGGCCAGCACGTAGCGCCAGCGCAGGGCGTTGCCGGAGACTTCGCCAATTGCTTCGCCCACCACGTCATCGGCTTTGCCGATGAAGCGGCCATCGGCTTGTTTGGTCAGCGTCCACACCCGGCGCGAGGTGCTGCCATCCGACCATTTGAAGTGCTCATCGAGGACGCCGGTATCGCCGGCCCACTTGGCGTCGATCACGACATGGAAGCGTTTTTGCACCTCGCCGGAACGCCCCTGAAACATGCCCCAGGCGTCGAGCGTGCCATTCAGGTAGGTTTTGAGATCGAGCGCCGGTTGTTCGGCCTTGTATTGCTCAACCCCGGTTGATGCGCAAGCCGACAAGCCCAACGAGAATGCGATAGCTGATAATAGTTTCATAGTCAAACCTCCAAAGTGTGACGCCAACGCCAGAGCAGCCAACCGGCTAGCGCCTTGAAGGCGAGCGGTAGCAGGGCGTAGGCAAAAATCAGGGCGGGCAGGCCGCTACTACCACCCGGCACATAGCCGAGCAGACCGAGTAGCGGCAGCGAGAGGCCGGCAGCCAAAGCCAGATTGAGCTTGGCAACAAAATTCCAAACACCAAAATAGGCCCCGGCCTGCCCCTGGCGTTCGCCAATATCGGCGGCGATGGCCGCCGGCAATGAGAGATCAGCGCCCAGCGCCAGCCCGGAGGCCAGGCAAATGATGGCGAAGGGAAGCAGGTCGCCGCTACCGAGCAGACTGGCGCCGGCGAAGGCGAAAATCGACAAGGCCATCGCACAACCCCAGGCGAAAACCCGCCCGCGTTGGCTGGCAATCTTCACCCACAACGGCAGGCTGGCAGCACCGGCGACAAAGTAGAGGGCCAGCAAGGGGCCGCTAGCGCTTTCAAGTTGCAGCACATCGGCGACGAAGAAGAGAAACAGGGTGGCCGGCAGGGCCGAGGCGATGCCGTTGGCGACGAAGATCAGGAGCAGGTGGCGGAAGGATTGATCAGCCAGAACGCGGCGCAGGCTGGGCAGCAAAGGCTCGGAAGAGGCGCGCTGAGGTTTGCCGAAACTGACCCGACCAAAGGTAACGAGCGCCGCCACCAGCAACAACGGCGGCATTATCCAGGCCAGTCGCGCCACCCCTTCAACCATCGTACTGGCGATCACCGCCGGCAGGGCAGCAGCCAAAACCACGCCGAGCAGGCCAAAACCTTCGCGTGCTGCGGTCAACCGCGTTCTGAGGCCGGAATTTGTACCGATATCGGCACCCCAAGCCTGATAAGCAACCGTTGCCGCCGAGAAGCCGAGATAAGTCAGAGCCAGCGAAGCAAGCAGCCACCAGCCGGCGTTTTGTGGTGGCGGGTTGAGCAAGGCAACGAAGCCAAGGGCAAACGGCACCAGCGCAAGCGCCACCATTTGTGGCCGTTTGACCCGGTCGGCCAGCCAGCCTAACCAGGGATCGATCCCGGCATCGAGCAAACGGGCGCCGAGCAGAATGGCGCCAAGCAGCGCCAATTCCATACCGGCGGCTTCGGCGTAAAAGCGTGGCATGTGCACGTAAATCGGCAAGGCGGCGAAGGCCAGCGGCAGGCCGAGCAGGCCGTAGGCGAGGATGCGCCCGTTGGTCATTTCAAGCAGGCCGCTTGAGCAGCAGCGTGCGTAATTCCGGCGCGCTGGTTCTTGCATCTAGCCAAATGGCAAAAAAGGCGCGGGCAAAGGCCGGGTCGTCCACGCGGCCAATGAAACGGTCGTTATGAAAGAAGCTGGCACCATCGGCGAGATGGACGCCGACGATACGGTCTTCCGGTTTTACGTCGGGGAAAATCTGCGCCATGCGCTCGCCCCAGCTTTTCAGCTGGGCTTCATCGGCGATTTTTAGATTACGGATTTCCGTAACGCTGGCGTCGGCAATCTTCAAGCCATCAAGATTTCGCTTGTAAGTCAGGCTGAGCGCCAGCGGTGGGATTTGCGGCTGGTCGCTTTTCGCCCACAAAGTGGCTTCATAGACGAGAAAACCCCAACGCCGGAATTCGCCGCTGCCCCAGCGCTGCATGCCGTTGGTCAGCGTCGCCAGTTGCGGATTGGCTTGCGCGGCTGGCAGCAACGCCAAGCCGGCGCCAGCCAGGATGAAATCACGACGCCGCATGATCAAGCTCGAAATGCACCACATCCACCGTGCCAGCGAGGAAACCTGCTTCGCAATAACAAAGGTACATGCGCCACAGGCGACGGAAAGTTTCATCAAAACCCTGAGCGGCAATCTCCGGCCATTTTTCTTCAAAGCTCGTGCGCCATGCCGCCAGCGTACGGGCGTAATCATGGCCAAAAGCGTATTCACTACGCACCGTCAGCCCCTGTTTGGCGGCTGCAGCGCGGAAGGCTGAACGCGAGGGCAGCATGCCGCCGGGGAAAACGTGTTGCTGGATGAAATCGGTGCCTTTGCGGTAATCACCAAAAATTTCGTCGCTAATCGTGATGCTCTGGATGACCGCCCGGCCACCCGGTTTCAAGGCTTGCTTGATCGTCTTGAAATAAGTCGGCCACCAGCGTTCACCGACCGCTTCAAACATTTCAATCGACACCACATGGTCAAATTGCTCGCCAATATCGCGGTAATCCTTGAGCTGCAAATTGGCTTCCGGCACGCGCTTTTGCGCCCAGGCTAACTGGGCTGGCGAGAGCGTCACGCCGGTCGTTTTCAAGCCTTCAGCCACCGCCATTTCGGCAAAGCCGCCCCAGCCGCAACCAATTTCCAGCACGTGCTGGCCGGCATCCGCCCCCAGACGGCGCAGGATGCGACGATATTTGGCGTGCTGCGCGGTTTCCAGCCCACCATCGTCGACCGCCCGATACAAGGCGCTGGAGTAACTCATGCTTGGGTCGAGCCAGAGTTTGTAGAAATCGTTGCCGAGATCGTAATGCGCCATGATGTTTTTGCGGCTGCCGGTCTTGCTGTTGTTGTTCAACCAGTGGCGGATGCGCGCCAGCAACAGCGATTGCCAGCGGCCATAAACCGCTGTGCGCAGGGCATCGCGATTCTTGGCGAGCAGGGTCATGACGCCGGTCAAATCCGGCGCATCCCAGGCGCCATCGATATAGGCCTCAGCCAGACCGATGTCGCCGCGCGCCAGAATCTGGCTGAACATCACTTCATCATGGACATGCAGGCTAACGCCATGTTCGCCCTCGCCAAAAACCTGGCAACTGCCATCCGGCAAACGCAGTTCGAGGCGGCCAAACTGGATTTTTTCCAGCAGTTGCATGACCAGCTTGCTGTCGCGGGACAGGGACGCCGACTGGCGCTCGGCCTGGCGCAGAATCATCGTGTTCATTTTGTCGATTCCTGTAGAGGTTGGGGAACGGATTTACCAAAGAAGGGCACGCCTTTAAGCCACAATTTCAGTGCCTGCCAGTGAATGCGGAACATGACGCCGGCGGTAAGCAGCGGCATGCGCAGAAAAGTGCCGAGCAAGGCCGCGGTAGTCCACGCCTTGGCTTTGCCGGAAATAGCGGTGAGCAACAATTCGCCCTCGGCATCGTCGTAATCGATGCGCGCCAGTAGCGCCGGGCGATCCAGATAAAAGCGGAAGCGGTAGCCGCCTTCAATTTCGCAGAAGGGTGAAACGTGGAATTCCTTATTGGCGCGCAGCACCTGCCCATCGACCAGCGGCGCACCATCCGGGTTGTGCAGCAGATAATTGTGCTGGCCGCCAAAGGTATTGCGCACTTCAGCCAGCACGGCGATCAACTCGCCAGCACGATTGCGGCAAAACCAGAAACTGACCGGATTGAAAACATAGCCGAGCAGCCGCGGAAAGCATTGCAGCGTGATCTCGCCATCATCTGGTAAATGGTGTTCACGCAGCAGCGCCTGAATCCACGGCAACAACGGGCTGCCATCTTTCGGCCCGTGGTCTTTTTGGTGGAAACTGAGCAGATTGTTACGGTCAACCGAGAAAATGGCGCAATTTGCTGCGGCCAGATTGTTCACCGGCAACTGCATGTAGAACACCGGATAAACAAAGGCGTTCTTCGCCGGCCGCAGGCGGCGGTGCATGACGTTACCGATGATCAATTTGGGCAGGGCAGCCATTATTTTCAGGCCTCAGCCATTGCATGGATTTTCGTCACCGCAGGCTCTTGCCACGGTGCCAACACCCCCAGCCCATTGGCAACGCGCAGGGCTGATTTCAAACCATCTTCATGGAAACCGTAGCTGCCCCAGGCGCCGGCCAGCCAGATGCCGTTTTCGCCCTGAACATTCGCCAAACGTTGCTGGGCCACAATCGCCGGGCCGTCGAAAATCGGGTGGGCGTAGTCAAATTCAGCGATGATTTTGGCCGGGTCCGGCTCACGCGCCGGGTTGAGCGTCACGACAACCGGCGTTTTGAACGGTAGCGGCTGCAACTTGTTGATCAAGTAGGAAACCGCCACCGGCTGGGCGCCCGGCTCGCCGCTACCCGCAAAATAATTCCACGCCGACCACAGTTTTTCGTCACGCGGCAGGAGCGCCGCATCGGTATGCAAAACAGCGCGATTGGCTTGATAGCGAATTGCTGAAAGCACCGCGCGTTGCGCGTCAGTCGCCGTGTAGCCAAGAATGGCCAGCGCCTGATCGCTATGGCAAGCCATCACCACCTGATCAAATGCCTCACAACCCGCAGCATGTGTCACGCTCAGGTGATCACCCTCGCGATGCACCGCGCTGACCGGGCAGGCGAGACGAATATCGCTGAGCTGGGCGGCAATCTTGCGCACATATTCACGGCCCCCGCCCTGCACTGTTCGCCACATTGGGCGATCAAAAACTTGCAGCAGACCGTGGTTCTGGCAGAAACGAACAAAGGTGGCGAGTGGCGTATCGAGCATCTGGCCGGTCGGGCACGACCAGATCGCGGCGGCCATTGGCAGCAGATACCATTCCGAAAAGGCGCTTGAATAGCGGCCTTCATTGAGGAAGGCACGCAGCGTACGTTCATTGCCGGGATGCGCGGCCAGCCAGGCAACGCTTTCACGGTTGAAGCGCAGGATGTCGGAAAGCATGGACCAGAACTGGCGGCGGACCAGATTGCGTTTTTGCCCAAAAACGGTCGCCAGGCTGCTGCCCGCCCATTCGACGTCCGGGTTTTCGAGGCTGACGGCAAACGACATTTCCGTTTCAACACTACTAACGCCCAGCAGCTCGAACATGGCGATCAAATTCGGATAGGTTTTCTCGTTGAACACCAGGAAACCAGTGTCGACCGGGTGCGATTTACCCTCCAATTCGACGTCGACCGTATTGGTATGACCACCGAGATAACTGCCGGCTTCAAACAGCGTTACCTGATAATCGCGACTCAGCAACCAGGCACTGGCCAAGCCTGAAATGCCTGCTCCAACGACTGCAATTCGTTGTTTTTTAATCATGTCATTCACCCGCATCACTTGAGAAATTCTTCAATTTTTTTAAGCAATTCTTTATCGTCAGGCGCCGTCGCGCTGACGTAAGAAATCACTTTGCTGGCATCGCGATTGATCAGGTATTTGTGGAAATTCCAGGCCGGCGCGCTACCGGTAATTTGTGCCAGCTGGCGGTAGAAGGGGCTGGCGTCCTTGCCCCTGACCGTCGATTTATCCAGCATCGGAAACTCAATGCCGTAAGTCAGGCGGCAAAGATCTGCAATTTCCTTGCTACCACCCGGCTCCTGACCGCCAAAATCATTCGAAGGAAAGCCCAAAACCACCAGCCCCTTGTCCTTGAGCTGGGCATAGAGCTTTTCCAGCCCGTCATATTGCGATGTGTAACCGCAAAAGCTGGCGGTATTGACGACCAGAATCACCTTGCCCCGATACTGGCAAAGCGATTGCTGCTTGCCATCAAGCAAACCGGGAAAGCTGTGGTTGAGCAAGGCCGGGCATTCGCTTGCCGAAGCGGCAGGCACCAGACCGAAAGAAAGAAATCCCATGATGCCCAGCCAATAGTTCAGAGACGTTTTCATTTGCATTCCTTTTTGTCCTAGACAAACCCTGTGTTTGTTCGTAAGATAACGATCAAAGATTGCTTTGTCAACGGTCTGTCTAACTTTTGTTCAGGACAAAGATGGAAACGATACATTTCAGCATTGCCGCCGTCGAACGTGACACCGGCCTCTCCAAAGACGTGCTACGCATGTGGGAACGCCGCTACGGCTTCCCCACACCCGAGCGCGACGCGAATGGTGAACGCGCCTATGCCGGCACTCAGGTTGACCGTTTGCGCCTGATCAAACGCCTGATGGATCAAGGCCACCGGCCCGGCAAACTGATTGCCACCGCCGACGAAGAACTCAACACCCTTGTTTCAAGGCGCAGCGTCAGACAAGCAAACCCGGCCAACGCGCCGGATACTGAGCTTTCTGTTTTGCTCCAATTGATCAAGCAACACGATGCCGCCGGCTATCAACAGGCAATGCAACAACGTCTGGCACGCCAGGGCATGCAAAGTTTTGTCCAGGACACCGTAGCGCCATTGACGCGCAGTGTTGGTGAAGCCTGGGAAGATGGCAGCTTTGAAGTTTTTGAAGAACATCTGTTTACTGAACTGACCAAACGCCTGCTGCGCCAGGCCATCGCCACCCTGCCCGGCGGCCAGCGCTCACCGCGCATTCTGCTGACCAGCGTGCCGGACGAACCGCATGTCATCGGTCTGCTGATGGCTGAGTCACTATTTACGCTGGAAGGTGCCGAGTGCATTCCACTCGGTACGCAAATGCCGCTGCTCGAAATTGGCCGCGCCGCCATTGCGCACGAAGCTGATGTTGTCGCGCTGTCCTTCTCGACAGCCTTCCCGCAACGCCAGATCCCTACCCTTTTGCAGCAATTACGCATGATGCTGCCGGACGAAACCTGTTTATGGGTAGGCGGCGGCGGCATTGCACGGCTCGCAAAAATGGATGGGGTTTTGTTGCTCAACTCGCTCGCCGAGGCACTTTCGGCGATCACGACATGGCGCACTGAGCAGGGTGCCAACAAAGTTGATGCCTAGCCACGGAACACCAAGCCAGGACAGGACATAAAAATCCCCACCTGCCACCTGCTTCGGTTTTGCGCTACAGCAAATGCCAACACCACCCGGTGTTGCACTTAGTGTTTGAGACCGCCCCCCGTTGAGCAGCGAGACACAAAAAACACCCTTCAGCATCGTCTGGTTCAAGCGCGACTTGCGCATTGAAGAGCATCTGCCATTAGTTCAGGCGCTGCAGCATGGGCCGGTGCTGTGCCTCTACATCGTCGAGCCCAGCCTCTGGGCCGCGCCGGATGCGGCACGCCAGCACTACGCTTTTCTGCTGGAAAGTCTGCGCGATCTTTATCGGGCGCTACGCCGTGTTGGTGCGCAATTGCAGGTAGTTACCGGTGAAGTCACCGAGGTGCTGGAGCGCGTCTATCGTCAAGCGCCTTTTGGCCGTCTGTACGCCCATGAAGAAACCGGCAACGGCCTGACTTTTCAGCGTGATCTGGCGGTAGCGCGCTGGTGTCGGGCGCACGGCGTCGGCTGGCATGAAACCCCGCAGTTTGGCGTGGTGCGCCGTTTGCAGGCGCGCGATCACTGGCAACGACTGTGGGATGAATTCATGGCGCAAGCGCAGGTGGCGGCGCCGGAACGCGTCCTGACGGTTGCCTTGCCGTGGACTGAAGCCCCCCCGCCGTCAGCCGATGCGCTGGGTTTGCCGGATCAGGAAGTACCTTCCCGACAATTGGGCGGACGCCAGGCGGGGCTGCAAATTCTGCATGAATTCCTGGTTGACCGCAGCAATCAGTATCGCGGCGGCATTTCTTCACCACTTTCAGCGCCGACCGCCTGTTCACGGCTTTCGCCCTATCTCGCACTGGGCTGCCTGAGTCTGCGCGAGGTGGTGCAAACGACGCGCCTTTTCGCTGCCCAGCTTCCGGCCAGCGCCAGCCAGCAACGCGCCGGCTTGCAGGCTTTTATCAGCCGCCTCTACTGGCATTGCCATTTCATCCAGAAGCTCGAAAGCGAACCCTCGCTGGAGTTTCGTAACCTGCACCGCGGTTACGACGGGATGCGCGAGAATGACTGGAATCCGGCCCACTTTTCAGCGTTGACCGCAGGCCGCACCGGCTGGCCGCTGGTCGACGCCTGTGTTGCTATGCTGCGCGAAACCGGCTGGGTCAATTTCCGCATGCGCGCGATGCTGGTTTCGGTAGCGGCTTACCCCTTATGGTTGCACTGGCGCCCGGTCGGCCTCTGGCTGGCCCGCCAGTTCCTCGACTACGAGCCGGGCATCCACTGGCCGCAAATGCAGATGCAGGCGGGCACAACCGGGATCAACGTGCCGCGCATTTACAACCCGATCAAACAGGCGCGGGATCATGATCCGCGGGGTCATTTCGTGCGGCGCTGGTTGCCCCATCTGCGCAAGGTGCCCGATAGCTGGCTATTTGAACCTTGGCGCATGCCCGAAGAGTTACAAAGGCGGCATGGCCTGCAGCCGGGGGGCGACATTCCCGAACCACTGGTCAACCTTGAGGTGGCGACGCGCAGCGCCAAACAACGTTTGTTTGCCCTACGTGCGCAACCTGAAGTTAAAGCGGCAAAGGCAGCGATTGTCGACCAGCATGGCTCACGCAAACGCAGCACACCACGCAGCGAAAAAGCGCCGAAGCTAGTGGCGCAATTGAGTCTGGATTTCTGATTTTTTACCGCAGAAGGGGCAGCCCCTTGGGGCAACTTGCCCTGATCAGGCAGGCGCGAGCAAGTAGCTTTCCAAATCCTGGTCGAAATCCTTGAAATGGGTCGTCAAGCTCGCTAGCGCCTGCTCGACGCCATTGATGGCTTGAATGCCGTTGCCATCGGCGGAATAAATAACCCGGATCGCCTTCAGTTGCTCGGCAATTTCCATGTGCGCCCGGTTGTGCGCAGCCCGATGCGCCTGCGGAACGCCGTCTTCCATGTACATCGACTCAATCAGGTTGTGTTTCAGCGTCAGCTCAACGAATGATTTGATCAGCTGTTCGATATTGCCACGGCAAACCACCCGCAAATTGGGCTGGCAGGCATGGCAGTTTTCGGCGCTTTCGCGCTGGGTGCATTCCGACTTGATGCGCGTGATCAGCCCAAGTATCAAATCATGATCCCGACGCATTCTTTCGACGTCCTGCTCGCGCATCGCTGACATTGACCCATCTCCATCGAAATTTCATTGCGCTGCAGCTGGCAAAATCTGCAATCGGGGGGCATCTTAACGCTTCAACGAACAACGCGGTTGATCGCGCTGGTCGGAGACTGGCTCAGACATCGGCGCAAACAATAAAGTTCGCTACTGACGGGCTTTGATCATTTTTTGCATGCTTCTTTCCGCCGCCAGCACCCCGCGATATTGCGCCTCTTCAAACAGTGAAAACCCGGAGAGATCGGCATGCGCCGGCTGGAAAAATCAGCCAGTTTTTGCCGTTGACCGTAAGGGTAAATAAATCGGCAAAACAAAGCCTGATAAGCGACTTAATTTATTGAATGTATTGCCTTATAATCGGCAATCATATCGGCAAAAGGCTTGGTGGATGTTCGCACTACTCGATGATCCGGTTCAGATGGAGCCGCTGGTTGTTCATGACTCCAGGCCGCTTTACGTACCACTTGTCGGCTTGGCGCACGAGCTATCCGAGGCGTCTGCCTGTCTTGATGCGGCGATTGCGCCGGCTACCGCCAGAGGCCTTTCTGAGCTTGTTGCCGGCATGAACTGCTATTACAGCAACCTGATCGAGGGGCATCACACCCTCCCGCTTGATATCGCCAAGGCGCAACAGGAGCTTTCTCCTGAACAGAAGGACTTGAAGAGCCTGGCCGTTGCCCACATTGAGGCTGACCGCTGGGCCAAGCAGCAAAAACTGGATCAGCAGTTGATCCAACCGGTCATGCTGGAGATTCACCGCCGTTTCTGTGGATTTTTACCGGAAGCCATGCTGATGCTCAAAGATGGCTCGCTGATGGCTCCTGGCGAAATCAGGAAACAAGAGGTCAGTGTCGGTATTCATGTCGCTCCGCAGGCAGCCCGACTCCAGACCTTTCTGGACCGATATGCCAGCTTTTACGGGCAGCGCCTGGAACGAACGGCCAAGGGTGGCATGCACAAGCTTGATGGGATCATCTCGGCCTTTGCTGCACATCACCGGCTAACCTGGATACACCCATTTGCGGACGGCAACGGTCGGGTTTCGAGAATCATGCTCGATGCCATGCTACGAACCTGCGGCACCAATAGGGCGTCGCTCTGGTCAATGTCGCGTGGTTTTGCTAAATCCGAGGGCTACAAATCAGCCTTGGCGCAGGCCGATCAACCACGAATGGGCGACCTTGATGGACGAGGCAATCTGTCCGAACAGCACTTGGCTGGCTTTTGTAGCTACGCCCTGAAAACGGGAATCGACCAGGCTCTCTATATGGCCAAGATGTTCTCACTGGAAACCTTCAAGCAGCGAGTGAATGGCTATTTCCATCGAGTGCGTTTCGATCTCAAGCCAGAATCTGCTTACCTGTATTTGCATGCCTTCACCAGCGGGGAGTTTGAGCGCATGGAAGCAGGCCGCATCACCGGCCTGCCTGAGCGCACCGCTCGTGGCGTGCTGAGTAAGTTGCTTGACGAAGGACTGCTCAGTTCCGACTCACCCAAGGGCAAGGTTCGTGTCGGCTTTCCGGTTCAGGCGCTGGGGTCTTTGCTACCCAATCTGTACCCGGCGGGCGACGTAGATATCTCGCTTGATGAAATCGCTCAGATCAGGCTTAAAAACAAAAAGAGCAAGTAACGCCTATCGGCCGACAAACTCGCCAAAAAGTCATCGCATCAAGTTACTCTGGCGCCCTTGATCACCCGCTTCGCCGCCAGCACGCCGCGATATTGCGCCTCTTCAAACAGGGAAAACCCGGAGAGATCGGCATGCGCCAGGGTGATGCGCCGGCTGGAAAAATCAGCCAGTTTTTGCCGTTGACCGAACCAGAGGCTGCCCGGCAGCGGGCGGCGCATGGCGTGGCCGTTGCGGTAGATGTCGAGGCGCGTGCTTAGCCGGCGGATGTCGGGATGGACGCGTTCGAGTTCGCTCAGTATCCCTTCGGCCCAGGCGGCATGCGGAGTTTCGAGCAAGAGGCGGCGGCCTTCTGCCGGGCTGACGTCATGCAGGGCGCGGTAGTAGGTGAAGACGGTGCCGCTCAAGCGGCGGCGAATTAACTGGTGAGTGGCGGTAACGTAACCAAGACCGGGGCTGTCGTAGAAAACATTGTCCCAGGCGGGCGCGGCGCCGTGCCGCTCTTCGGGGAAATCGGACAGGTGCAGGTTGGCGGTCAGCCAGGGCGCGTAATCGCCAGCCAGCGCGGCGGCTTTGAGTTCGCCCGGCATGGCGGCCCAGACGCGTGGCAGGACAAAAGCCGGTGCCGCCCAGATGATTTGCTGCGCTTCAAAACGCACGGTTTTTTGCCCCCAAAGCGCGTCGACCGTAACCCTGCCCTTGCCTTCTTCAACTCGCCAGACCAGCGCCCCGCTGACAATGCGCCCGGCGGCATGCTTCGCCAAACCGCGCATCAGCCAGGCGTTGCCTTCCGGCGCGGTGAGTACCGTATCCGCGCTGGCATTTGCCGCCTCACCGTTGCGGCAGGCGAAGTAATGCAGCCCGGCCCAAGCCGAGGTTTGCGTGTGCGCTGTGCCGTAATCGTCGCGCGTCGCGTAATTGGCCAGCCAATGCAGGCTGGGCGCGCTGAAACCATTTTCGTTGAGCCATTGACTGAACGGAATCCGGTCGAGCTGGCGCCATTCGGGATCGCGGCTGGAGAGCGCCATCGGAATGGCAAATGCCCGGCGACCATCACGCCCTTTGGCATTTTTGAACTCTTCCATGCGTTGCTGGAAACGTTGCTGCTGTTCGCGCTCGGCGGCGTCGAGGCCACGATGTGGCAACAAACCCTCTTCCCACAGCCCGTTGCGATAGACGCGTTCCTGCGGCGTGGCGCATAAGAAACGTTCGTCGTAGATCGGTTTTTCGGCAGATGGATCGCCTTGCAGAACATTCAATTCGGCCAGCAGCTCGCGAACTAGCGTTGATTCGCGCGTCGGTAGCGGCAGGTAGTGCGCGCCCCACGGGTACGCGACAAGCGAACTTTGCCCAGCGCGTGAATTGCCGCCGGGTTCGGCCTCCATTTCCAGCACTAAAAAGTCGTCGACCGCGCCCCGAAGGAAGTCCCCTTGGGGGGCAGACTTGGCAAGTTTCCACGCCGCCGAAAGGCCGGAAATGCCGCCGCCGATAATCAGCACGCCGGTTTTGCGGGTTTCGCTGGGTGCTGGAAAACCACCGTCGCGCAAGCGATGGCCCAGCGCATGCGACATGCCCAGCAGTTCGCCGGGCGGTAAGGCAATTTTTGCAGCGGGTGCGCAACCGGCCAGGGCCGCCGCCCCGACCGTGGCGAGAAAGTCGCGGCGGCTAGTCAAATTTCCGCAGCGAGAGGCTGACCGAAAGTTGCGCCCCCAGCCAGCCAAGGAAAGCCCCCAGCGCCGCCAGCGCCGCCACCTCAAGCACACCCGGCGTACGCAAGCTGAAGTTGCCGCCATAAAGGGCGGCCAGGTCACCAACCGGCCCCGCCAGCATGGCCAAGCCACCACTGACCAGCAGCGCCGCCAGCAAACCGCCGAGCGCCCCCTGCAAGGCGCCAAAATAATAGAAGGGGCGGCGAATAAAGGCGTCGGTTGCGCCGATCATGCGCGCCACTTCGATCTCCATCGCCTGCGCCATGACCTGCAGACGAATGGTGTTGAAGGTAACCGCCACCAACCCGGCGGCAAAGATGCCGGCCAGCATCCACAGCGCCAGTTTGCCGAGCTTGAGGAAGGCATCAAAGCGTTTGACCCAGGCTGAATCGAGCTGAACATGCGCCACCTTCGGCCAGCTGGCGATTTCCTTGCGCATGATTTCCAGCGCCTCGGGTTCGCTGTTGCTTGGCTCAACAATAAAGGCATCCGGCAAAGGATTGCGCGGCAGGCTGGCGACAATTTCCGCCATGCCTTCACTCCGCTGCATGCGTTTCAGTGCCTCCTCTTTCGGCACAAATTTCCATTGTGCGTTGGCGGCTGCGCGCAACCTGGCTTCAATTTCGCCGACATCCTTCTTGCTCGCCTCAAGCGTCATGAACAGGCTGATCTGCTGCACGCCCGATACGTTACGCCCGAGGTCGCGCAGATTGTCGAGCAGGACGTAACCAGCCGCCGGCAAAGTCAGCGCAATACCGATGACCAGCAAGGAAAGGAAGGTATTGAGCGGCGTTGCCCACAAGCGAGTGAAAGCTGAAGCCAAAGCGGCGCGATGATGGGTCAGCCAGGCATTCATAGCAATCTCCCATGATCCAGCCGCAAGACATTGGGGTGATAGCGGGCGATCCAGCTCGGGTCGTGCGTCGCGACCACCACGGTGACGCCAACCTGATGGAAGGCTGAAAATATTTCGAGAATTTCAGTCGCGGATTCGGTATCGAGATTGCCGGTCGGCTCGTCGGCGATCAAAACGGTTGGCCGGTTGACCACGGCGCGGGCAATTGCCAAACGCTGCTGTTCGCCGCCGGAAAGGGCAATCGGCATCGCTTTTTCACGCAGCAGCAGGCCCACTTTATCAAGCGCCGCACGCGCGCGACGGATCGCATCCCGATGCGGCGAACCGACAATTTGCAGCGGCAGCAACACGTTATCGAGCACGCTGCGATCAAACAGCAACTTTTGGTCCTGAAAGACCATGCCGAAATTACGCCGCAAATAAGGAATGGCACTGCGCCGCAAGGCCGACAGGTTTTGCCCATTAACCACCAGACTGCCCGAAGTTGGCCGTTCAATTGAAGCAATCAGTTTGACCAGCGTCGTCTTACCGGCGCCGGAATGGCCGGTGATAAAGACCATCTGCCCAGCCGTAATTTCGAAGCTGACTTCCTTGAGCGCCTCAAAACCGCCCGGATAACGCTTGCTCAGGTTGCTGGCGACAATCATGGTTAGTAGGGAGTCATTAGTGGTTAGTTATTAGCGATTAGAGTTGGTCAGATGGGTTTGGCTAGCGACTAATAACTAGCGACTAGCAACTACTCAAACAATGCATCCACAAAGTCTTTGGCCGAGAACGGACGCAGATCGTCGATCTGTTCGCCAACCCCAATGAAACGGATCGGTTTCGGACACTGCCGGGCAATCGCTGCCACCACGCCACCCTTGGCCGTGCCGTCGAGTTTGGTCAGGACCAAGCCGGTCACATGAATCGCCTTGTCGAAAGCGCGCACCTGTTGCAGCGCGTTCTGGCCGATGTTGGCATCAAGCACCAACAGGGTTTCATGCGGGCCGGTCGGGTCAATTTTCTTGATCACGCGGCGCACCTTGGCAATTTCTTCCATCAGGTGCAGCTGCGTCGGCAGGCGGCCTGCGGTATCGGCCAGCACGATGTCGATGCCACGCGCCTTGGCGGCAGAAATCGCATCAAAAATCACGGCGGCGGGATCGCCATTATCCTGCGCGATAACCGTCACATTATTGCGCTCGCCCCAGGTTTCCAGCTGCTCACGGGCGGCAGCGCGGAAAGTATCGCCGGCGGCCAGCAAAACACTCTTGCCCTGATCCTGAAAATATTTGGCCAATTTGCCAATCGAAGTCGTCTTGCCGGCGCCGTTCACCCCGGCAATCATGATCACGTAAGGCTTGTGGCCGCTGACCTCAAGCGGCTGCTCAAGCGGTTTGAGCACCGCCAGCAACGCATCGGCCAGCGCCTTCTGGATGCCTTCCGGCGTCTCCAGCTTGTCGCGCTTGGCGGCTTTTTTCAATTCGTCGAGCAGGTGCTGGGTCGCTTCGATACCGCAATCGCTGGTCAGCAACAGCGTTTCCAGCTCTTCCAGCAGTTCGTCATCAACCTTGCCGCGCGAGAAGATCGATTTGAGCTTGCCGCCCCATTGCGCGCGCGTCTTGGCCAGGCCCTTGAACAGGCGCTCACGCCAGGAGGGCGCGGCAGGGGTTTCGACGGGCAACTCGGCTTTTGCCTCGCTCGGGGATTTTTTCAGGAAACTGAACATGGGAAAGGGGTCTCAAACGCTACTGACAGGCGGACGACAAGCCGTTAAGATGCCGCCCAGATTAGTGCAAAATTCGGCCCTGATTCTAGCAGAAATGCCCCCACAGAAAGCCTCGCTTACCCATGCGCCTACGATACCTCCTACCCATTTTGCTGGCTCCCTGGCTGTTGACCGCAGCCAACGCAAATCCTTACGAAACCACGCTCAAGAACGGCCTGCGCGTCATCGTCAAGGAAGACCGCCGGGCGCCAACCGCCGTCCAGATGGTCTGGTATCGCATTGGCAGCATGGATGAAGTGGATGGCGCCTCGGGTGTTGCCCACGTCCTTGAGCACATGATGTTCAAGGGTACGCCTCAGGTCGGCCCCGGCGAATTCAACAAGCGCGTGGCAGCCGCTGGTGGGCGCGACAACGCCTTCACTAGCCGCGACTACACCGCTTATTTCCAGCAGGTACCGAAGGAAAAACTGGAAGAAATGGTTCAACTGGAAGCTGACCGCATGCGCCACCTGAATGTTGAAGCCAAAGAATTCGAGCAGGAAATCAAGGTGGTCATGGAAGAGCGCCGCATGCGCACCGATGACAACCCGCAATCCAAGCTTTTCGAGCAGATGAATGCCGTCGCCTATCAGGCGCACCCGTATCGCCGGCCGATCATCGGCTGGATGAACGATCTCGAAACAATGACAGCGGCTGACGCCAAGGCCTGGTACGACACCTGGTACGTGCCGAATAACGCCTACGTCATCATCACCGGCGACGTCGATCACAAAGCCGTTTTCGAGCTTGCCGAAAAATACTACGGCCCGCTCGAAGGCCGCGCCCTGCCCGTGCGTAAAACGCTTGCGGAACCCGCCCAGGAAGGCACGCGCCGGGTTAACGTCAAGGCACCGGCGGAATTACCGGTCCTGATCATGGGCTATAAGGCACCGAGCCTGCGCGACGTCGAAAAGGACAGCGATCCCTACGCGCTGGAAATGCTCAGTGCCGTGCTCGACGGCCACGATGCGGCACGCTTCAACAAGCATCTGGTGCGCGAACAGAAAGTGGCGCTCTCGGTCGGCATCGATTACGACGGCACCGCGCGCGGCCCCGGCATGATTTACCTGAGCGGCAGCCCGGCGGAAGGCAAAACGGTGCCGGAACTTGAAACCGCCTTGCGCAGCGAGATTGAACGCGTGCAAAAAGAGGGCGTCAGCGAGCAGGAACTGAAGCGCGCCAAGGCGCAATTACTGGCATCCGAAGTCTACAAACTGGATTCGATGTTTGGTCAGGCGATGGAAATCGGCCAAACCGAATCCGCTGGTTTCCCTTATCAAAAAATTGAGCGCATGCTCGAAAAGCTGCAAAAAGTAACAGCAGCGGAAGTCCAAGCCGTCGCCAAAAAATATTTCAGCGATGACAGCTTGACCATCGGCGTGCTTGAGCCGCAGGCGCTCGACGGCAAACCACGCCGTTCCGCCGTTGCTACCCGCCATTGATGCTGGCCAAAACCCCCCTCTCCCCCAGCCCCTCTCCCGCTTGCGGGCGAGGGGAGCGTTGTGAGTCGCGCTGCGACTTTGACAGATTGAAAAATGCCATGAAAAAGCTGTTGACCGTAACCTTTGCCCTGCTTCTCGCCCAAAGCGCGCTGGCTGGCGTCAAGATCGAACACTGGGTTTCCCCTTCCGGCGCCAAAGTCTATTTTGTCGAAAGCCGCGTCCTGCCGATGCTCGACGTGCAGGTTGATTTTGCCGCTGGCTCAATGTTCGACCCCGCCGGCAAATCCGGCCTTGCCGCCCTGACCCGCGCCACGCTCGACCTCGGTGCCGGCGAACGTGACGAAACCGCGATCGCCGAACAACTCGCCGACATCGGCGCCAACCTCGGCGGCGGTGCCGACACCGACCGTTCCAGCGTGTCAATCCGCACCCTGTCGGCGCGCGACAAACTTGACCCGGCCATCACAACCTTGCGCAGCGTCATGCAGCAGCCCCGTTTCGACGCCGCCATTTTCGAGCGCGAACAGGGCCGTACCATTGCTGGCCTCAAGGAAGCGATGACCCAGCCCGGCGCAATTGCCGGCAAAGCCTTCTGGGCCGCGCTCTACCCGAATCACCCCTACGGCCAGCAAGCGACACCGGAAAGCGTTGCCGCCATCACCCGTGACGATCTGCTCGCCTTCCACGCCCGCTATTACAGCGCCGCCAACGCCAACATCACGATGGTCGGCAACATCTCGCGCAAGGAAGCTGAAAAAATTGCCGAAAGCCTGAGCGCCAAGCTGCCCAAAGGCGAAGCCGCCACCCCGCCAGCCGCGCCGGAAGCGCCCAAGGGCAACACCATCAAACTGCCGCATCCGGCCAGCCAGGCTCACGTCTATATTGGCATGCCGGCGATTGAGCGCGGCAACCCTGATTTCTTCCCGCTCGTCGTCGGCAACTACACGCTGGGCGGCGGCGGTTTCGTTTCCCGCCTGATGAAGGAAGTCCGCGACAAACGCGGTTACGCCTACAGCGTTTATAGCTATTTCGCACCGTTGCGCCAGACCGGCCCCTTCCAGATCGGCCTGCAAACCAAGCGTTCGCAAGCCAGAGAGGCGATCAAGGTAAGCCGTGACATCCTTGAAGCTTTCGTCAAGGAAGGCCCGAGCGAAGAAGAGTTGGCCGCCGCCAAGGCCAATTTGACCGGCAGCTTCCCGCTGCGCCTCGACAGCAACAAGAAAATTCTCGATAACGTGACGATGATCGCCTTCTACGGCATGCCGCTCGATTACCTCGACCACTATCAGGAAAAAATCCAGGCCGTTACGGTCGACGCCGTAAAAGAGGCATTTTCGCGCCGCATTCGCCCGGCTGATCTGATCACCGTGACGGTAGCCGCCGATTGAACTCAGTCCGCATCATCGGCGGCCAGTATCGCCGCCGCGTCCTCAAATTCCCCGACAGCGAAGGCTTACGCCCAACGCCCGACCGCGTTCGCGAAACCCTGTTCAACTGGCTGGGCCAGGAGCTCGACGGCTGGCATTGTCTCGATCTCTTCGCCGGCAGCGGCGCGCTGGGTTTTGAAGCGGCCTCACGCGGCGCCGCCAAAGTCGTGCTGATTGAACAAGCGCCACGCGTCATCGCTGCATTGCGCGAAAATGCCGAAATGATCGGCAATCCGCCTGCGCTAGAGATCAAACGCGTGGATGCGATACAATATTTGTCTTCTACCAAGTCAAAATTTGACCTGATCTTCCTTGACCCCCCCTACAACAAGGGTTGGCTAAACCGCCTGGAGCCTCTATTGGCCGGCGTATTGAAGGAAAATGCAGCAATTTATGTCGAAGCAGAAAAACAATTGGAAGCCTTAGCCGACTGGCGCACAGTACGCCACGGCAGGGCCGGGGAAGTTCATTTTCACTTGATGCGGCGGGAACAGCTTGAAACTTGATCATCGCGTAGCGATCTACCCGGGCACCTTCGACCCCATCACCCAGGGCCACGAAGACCTGGTTCGCCGTGCTGCCAGCCTGTTCGACCGGCTCATTCTGGCGATTGCCGAAAGCCCGTCCAAACGTCCGCTATTCGAGCTTGCCGAACGCGTCGAACTCGCCCGCGAAGTGCTGGGCGACATCAAGAATGTTGAAATCGTCGGCTTCAATTCCCTGTTGATGAATTTTGTCCATGACCAGGGCGCCAAAGTGGTCGTCCGTGGCTTGCGCGCCATCTCTGACTTCGAATACGAATTCCAGATGGCCGGCATGAACCGAAGCGTCTATCCCGAGGTCGAAACAGTGTTTCTGACCCCCGGCGAGCAACACATGTTTATTTCCGCTACCATGGTCCGCGAAATTGCGCGCCTGGGGGGCGACGTCAGCAAATTTGTACAACCTTGTGTCGAAAAACGCCTGCGGGCCAAATTTTCAGCCATTTGAGAGAGGAAGCACAGCTATGTCCCTAATAATCACCGACGAATGCATCAACTGCGACGTTTGCGAACCAGAATGCCCGAATGAGGCCATTTCGCAGGGTGCCGAGATTTATGAAATCGACCCCAGCAAATGTACCGAGTGCGTTGGTCACTACGACGAACCGCAATGCGTTCAGGTCTGCCCGGTCGATTGCATCCCCAAGGACACCAACAACGTCGAAACCGAAGAACTGCTCTGGGTTAAATACGAAAAACTCACCGGCAACAAACGCCCCTGAGCTTTCTCAAGCCCAACAAAAAGCCCGCGTTTTTGCGGGCTTTTTGTTGTTGACCGCAATAAATTCCTAATCAGGCGGCCTGTAACAAGCTTGCCGCATCAGGCATCAGCAATTCGCGCACACTAGCCATCATCCCTTCCAGCGCCACAATCTGCGCCAGCAGATGCTGCTCGACACTGTCCAGCTCGGCAATCCGGTCTTCCAGCGTATCGGTTGCCTGATGGATGCGCTTGATACTTTCCAGCCGGCGCTTCAATTGAATCTGGTGCTCACGGACCTGGGTTTCCATCGGCGCCATAATCGCCCGCAGCCAAGTTTCCGCATCCTTGTTCGCCTTCTCAAAAGCCCGGCGGACCTGCACCGCGACTTCCTCGAAGAATTTTTGCGTGATTTGCTTCTTGTCCGTCGTCATCAGACTGAGCATCGAATTGAGGTGGGTATTGCACCAGGCCTCAAGGCGATCCAGCTCTTTTTCATAGCGCAGCAGAGAAAAAGCCGTCGGCGATCCCAGCTTGAGGCCGTGTTCAACCGAAAACTTCTTGTAAACCGCGTCCATCATCGCCAGAATTTCGTTGATTTCGCCGGTTGATTTAGACAGGGATTCACGCGAATGGCCAAAAAAGGTGGTCATCGCATCCGACAATGACTTGGAGAATGCAGCCTCCAGCATCGTCTCGCGAGTTGCACTCGTCCGGGCACGCAAGCCATCCAGTCCGAGGTGGCCGAACAGGTTGTTGGTCAGTGTCGAGAACACACTGCGCACGGCGTAATAACGCTGCAAGCCGGATTCAAACTCCTCTTTCTCGGCACGCACTTTGCCCATCATGTACTCAACAACGCCCTTGTTCTTGCCACGCAACTCAGTCAGCTCAGTCAATTGCTCACGCAAACCAGCGAGGCGGGATTCGAGCAAGCCGCGCATGCGCTGGCTGACATCGCCAAATTCACTCTCGGTATTCTCGCGAACGATTTCCTGCTTGGCCGGAATCAGTTCATCAGAAAGTGCCGCCTCAAGCAGTGGCAGACGACTTTTCGCCAGCAACTCGGGATCATCGTTGATCTTGGCGACCAGCCCCTTTTGGGCTGAAACCGGGAAAATCTGGTTTGGTGAAAGATTGAGAATAGCGGCACAGCTATCCGCCTGACGCTGGATTTCAGCATCGATTTCCACCTGCGATTTCAGCTCATCCCACTGGCCATCAATCTTGTTCATGACCACCATGCGACCACGCTTGGTCGCCCCGACGCCGCCGATATGATCTTTCCAGATCGTCAGATCGGACTGCGTGACACCGGTGTCGGCGGCCAGAATAAACAGCACAGCATGGGCGTTGGGCAACAGTGAAAGCGTCAGTTCCGGCTCGGCGCCGATCGCGTTAAGCCCCGGCGTATCGAGAATGACCAGCCCTTGTTTGAGCAAAGGATGCGGGAAATTGATGAGCGCATGGCGCCAGCGCGGCACTTCAACCAGGCCGTCATCGCCAACGCGATAAAGATCCACCTCGCCCTTGCCCACTTCAAAACCAAGCTTCCCGGCTTGCTCCGGCGTGACCCGCGTCGTTTCGCTGACGTGGCGCAGGGCGTCCTGCATGGCATCCGGCTCGTCAATATCGAGCGTAATTACCGTCCACTCTTCCGGAAAGCGTTTGTATTCAGTCACACCGGAATGGGAGGCACGCGTTTGAATTGGTAGTAGTTCAATACACGGCAGCTTGTTGCCGTCAAACAGCAACTCGGTCGGGCACATCGTCGTGCGCCCTGCCGACGAAGGCAGCATGCGGTTGCCGTATTCGGCAAAAAAGATGGCGTTGATCAGTTCCGACTTGCCGCGCGAGAACTCGGCGACAAAAGCAACGTTGAGCCGGTCTTCACGCAAGCGCTCAAGCAGCTGCATCAGGCGCAGATCAATTTGAGCGTCAGAAAGCTCGTTATCGGCCAGCCAGTTTTTGAACTGGCCGATTGATGAGAAAAGATTGGTGCGCCATTGCGTGTAGGCGGCGAATTGATTGGCAAGCGTCATCGCAGGCATTCAGGGTGCGTAGAAAGCGCAATTTAGCACAGGAAACATGGACTTGCCGGTGTAAATCAATGTTGGCAACGAGGGCAATAAAACGATGATCGTCCGCCTTGGCGGATCTGTTTCACCGTCCCCTCACAACGCCGGCACGGCTCACCCGCTCGGTCATAAACCGCGACATTGATCTGAAACCAGCCCTCACTGCCGTCGTTATGCACGTAATTACGAATACTGCTACCGCCAGCTGCTATCGCGTCAGCCAGGGTTTCCCGAATTGCCGAAACGAGCAGGCCGTAACGTTCCAGGCTAATGCGATTAGCCGCACGTACGGGAGAAATCCCCGCCCGAAAGAGGCTTTCGGCCGCATAAATATTGCCTACCCCAACCACCAGATGGCTATCCATCAAAATCGGCTTGATCGGCCCGGCACGCTTGCGCGTCGCCTCAAACAGCCATTCCGCCGTAAATTCCTCCTCCAGCGGCTCGATACCCATCACCGTCAGCAAAGCCGGCGGCGGCTCACTCGCCGGCTGCCAGAGCATCACGCCAAAACGGCGCGGATCACCAAAGCGCAGGATTTGCTGCGCGAGCAGAAAATCCACGTGATCGTGCTTGCCGGGCGGCGTACCGAGCGGCACGAAGCGCAGATTGCCCGACATGCCAAGATGAATGATCAGGCAACCATCTTCCTTGCCCCCGCGACAATCGAGCAAAAGGTATTTGCCACGCCGGCGCACCGCCACCACTTGCTGCCCGGCCAGGTGCTGATCGAGATCCGGCGCAATCGGCAAACGCAGGCGCGGCGCACGTACCACGGCCCCTAACAAATACTGATTTTCAATCACCGACAGCAAGCCACGGCGGCAGACTTCGACTTCGGGCAACTCGGGCATCACTTGTTCCTCCGGCAAATCCCCAATAACATCGCAAACCAAACGGATTTTATGCGTTCTAATACGCAGACCATGACCGAAAGCAGCAAATGCCTATCAAACTGATTGTCGCCGCCTTGATTATTGCCTTTACCGGCGCCAGCCAGGCAGCAGAACCGGCCAGCAAACAACCGCCACGTAAAAGCCAGTCCAGCAAGCCGGTAGGCGTCGAAGATGCCTTGGGCCGCACAGTTTTTCAGGCGCTGGTTGGTGATATTGCCCTGCAACGCGGGGATCTTGAAATGGGGGTCAACGCCTGGGCTGATTTGGCCCAGCGCACACGCGACCCGCAGGTTATCGCGCGCGCCACAGAGGTTGCCGCTTTTACGCGCAAATACGACTTGGCAATGGAGCTGAACAAACTATGGCTGGAGGTTGATCCAACATCAGTCAAGGCGCAACAGACGCAGTCTTCGCTGCTGGTTCTCTCCAATCGTCTCGACGATCTTGCCCCGCAACTGGCCACGGTGCTTGAGCAGGACAAGGCCAGCCTGCCGGCAAACTTGATGCACTTGAACCGCATGCTGGCCCGGCATGCCGACAAAAAAGCGGTTCAGCGCCTGGTTGACCGTCTTGCCACCCCTTACAACGGCGTTCCCGAAGCACATTTTTCGATGGGTCAGGCGGCAGCCAATGCCAGCGATTTCATGCGTGCCCAGAACGAATTCGAGAAAGCGCTACAACTGCGCCCGGACTGGGAACCCGCCGCTCTCGCCCGCGCCCAGTTGCAAGCCCGGCAATCCGGCTCAACCGCCATCACCAGTCTGAACGATTTCATCGAACGCTACCCCAATGCCCGCGACGCACGCCTCGCCCTGGCCCGCCTGCTGATCAGCGAAAAAAGATACGACGCAGCACGCAAACAATTTGATCGCCTGATCAAGGACAACCCGGACAACCCTGAAGTCATCTACCCGGTGGCCATGCTTGCCCTGCAACAAGGGGATGCCGCCACGGGCCGTGCCCAACTCGAAAAATTGCTGAAATCGGATTTCCCGGACAAAAGCACGGTGCATTTTTTCATCGGTCAAATCGACGAAGACCAAAAAAAACCGGAATCCGCACTTGAGCATTACCGGCAGGTCACCGCTGGCGACCAGTACATCAACGCCCGTGCGCGCGCCGCCCAAATCCTGCTCAAGCTGGGTCGCCCGGAAGAAGCGCGGGAGATGGTTCGCACCACGCAAACCAGCAATAACGCCGAGCGCACCCAACTGATTCTCGCCGAATCACAATTACTGCGCGAAGCCGGCAAGCATGCCGAGGCCTACACCACACTGGAAAGCGCCCTCGCCAAGCAGCCCGACAACAGCGAATTGCTCTACGAAACCGCACTCACCGCCGAACGCCTGGGCAAGACCGAGGTGCTCGAAAAACATCTCAAACGCCTGCTCGAAATCAAACCGGATCACGCCCATGCGCTCAATGCGCTGGGCTATTCGCTGGCAGAACGCAACATCCGGCTCAGCGAAGCACACCAGTTAATTACGCAAGCGCTATCGCTCGCCCCGGAAGACCCGTTCATCATGGATAGTTTGGGCTGGGTTCTTTTCCGCCAGGGCAAGCTGTCCGAGGCACTGACCACGCTGCAAAATGCCTACCAGCTAAAGGCCGACCCGGAAATTGCCGCGCACCTCGGTGAAGTCCTGTGGGCGCTTAATCGCAAGGATGACGCACGCCTCCTGCTCAAAGATGCCGCAAAAAAAAATCCGGACAATGAAGTCCTGACCGGGGTTATCAAGAAACTCAAGCCTTGAGATTATTTGCACTCATCCTGCTCGCAGCCAGTCTGCTCGCCGCTTGCAGCACGATACCCGGTCGCCCACTCCCGGCCCGCCAGCAAGTCGGTGATTTCGCCCTCGAAGCGCGCTTTGCCCTGCGCATCAACACGCCCGGCGAAGCCGTGCAAAGCTCAGGCGGTCGACTGAGCTGGCAGCAAAAAAATGGGCGTAGCCGACTGCTGCTCTCCAACCCGCTCGGTTTTGGCATTGCCGAGATCGACAGCACGCCAGGTCATGCGACGCTACGCACGGCAAACGGTGAAACCCGCGCATCGGACAACCCCGACCTGCTGCTCGAAGAAGTCACCGGCCAACGCCTGCCAGTCAGCCGCTTGCCCGACTGGTTGCTTGGTCGCGCAAGCAATCCAGCCCAAATTCAACGCGATTTACTCGGTCGACCGCAACAGTTGCTTGATGACGGCTGGCAAGTTGATTACAGCTACGACAACGAAGCCGCCGATGCCCTGCCATCCGTGCTGAAACTCAAGCGCAATAGTGAGATCGAACTGCGCCTGCGAATTGAGGAATGGAAAGAGGCGCCATGAGCCAATGGAGTTGGACGAGCACCTGGCCAGCCCCGGCCAAGCTGAATCTGTTTTTACACGTGGTTGGCCGCCGCGCAGATGGCTATCACCTGCTGCAAACCGTATTCCGTTTTATCGACCGCGCCGACCAGCTCCACTTTAGTCCGCGTGACGACAGCGAAATCGTGCTTGCCACGCCAATTCCCGGCGTCGAGCCCGAAACCGACCTGACCGTGCGTGCCGCTCGCCTGCTCCAGCAAAGCACTGGCTGCCGGCAAGGCGCAAGCATTCATCTGCAAAAAAATCTGCCGCTGGGCGGCGGGCTGGGTGGCGGCAGCTCCGATGCAGCCACTGTCCTGCTCGCCCTCAATCACCTCTGGCAAACTGGCCTCTCGCGTAGCGTGCTGCAAAAACTGGGCCTCACACTGGGCGCCGATGTGCCGGTTTTCATCCACGGCCAGAACACTTTTGCTGAAGGCATCGGCGAAGCCTTCAGCGACGTCGTCCTGCCCGACGAGACTTATCTGGTCCTGCATCCTGCGGTCAACGTCCCAACTACCGTCATTTTTGGCGCCAGCGAGCTCAAGCGCGACAGCACCAGCATGCAGCCTGGCGAATGGCGCCACGGCTCGGGGCACAATGATCTGGAGCCGGTTGCTTGCGCCCGCTTTCCGGCGGTTGCCGAACATTTAGTCTGGCTCAGGCAACACGCAGCAAACGCAATAATGACCGGCTCAGGCGCCTGTGTGTTTGCCGGTTTCAACAGCCAAGCTGCCGCAGAAACTGTTTTCAGGCAGCTACCAAGCGCCATGAATGGCTGGCTGGCCGACGGTTTGCAAAAACATCCTTTAGCTAATTTATAAAAAGGACTGGATTTTTAACTGACGCCCCTGTATTATTCGCGCCTCGTTTGCACGCGAACCCGTACAAACGACCCGCTGGGGAGTCGCCAAGTTGGTCAAGGCACCGGATTTTGATTCCGGCATTCGAAGGTTCGAATCCTTCTTCCCCAGCCAGCATCCTTCGGGCAGGTCAAAAGCCTGCCCGATTTACATTGTGGCGGGCAAAACACGCAATTTGCATGTGGCACCCCAAGGGAACAGAGCATGGCCTACAACAGCTTGATGGTCTTCACCGGCAACGCCAACGCAAAACTGGCTGCCGACGTCGCAACGCAACTCAATGTTGATCTCGGGCGCGCCGATGTAGGTCGTTTCTCCGATGGTGAAGTCAGTGTCGAGTTGCAGGAACATGTCCGCGGTCGCGACATCTTCGTTTTGCAATCCACCTGCGCCCCGTGTAACGACAACCTGATGGAACTGCTGGTCATCGTTGATGCGCTCAAACGCGCTTCGGCCGGCCGCATCACCGCCGCCATCCCTTATTTTGGTTATGCCCGCCAGGATCGCCGCTCGCGCTCCTCGCGTGTGCCGATCGCCGCCAAGCTGGTTGCCAACATGCTCGTCGCCTCCGGCGTTGATCGCGTGTTGACCATGGACCTCCACGCCGAACAGATCCAGGGCTTTTTCGACATTCCGGTCGACAACATCTATTCCCTGCCGATCCTGCTTGAAGACATCCTCAAGCAGCATTACGAAAATCCAATGGTCGTTTCCCCTGACCACGGCGGCGTTGTCCGCGCCCGTTCGCTGGCCAAGCGTCTCGAATGCGATCTGGCGATCATCGACAAACGCCGCCCGAAAGCCAACGTCTCCGAAGTGATGAACATCATCGGCGAAGTCGATGGCCGCACCTGCATCATCATGGACGACATGGTCGACACCGCTGGCACCCTGTGCAAGGCTGCCACCGCGTTGAAAGCCAATGGCGCCAAAAAGGTCGTCGCCTACTGTACTCACCCGGTCCTTTCCGGCCCGGCAATTGACCGCCTGAACGATTCAGACCTCGATTCACTGGTCGTCACCGACACCATTCCGCTGCGCGATGATGCCGCCGCCTGCCCGCGCATCCGCCAGCTTTCCGTCGCCGAAATCATGGCCGAAACCATCCGCCGCATCAGCAACGACGACTCCGTTTCGTCGCTGTTCATCGACTAGTCGCTAATAACTACCGACTAACAACTGTTTTTAAACCCTTCCCGTTCTGGTCGCGGACCGGGAAACCACTGGAGTAACACCATGCAATTCGAAATCAACGCGCAAGCGCGCACGCTGCAGGGATCGGGTGCGAGCCGCCGCCTGCGTGCCGCTGGCAAAGTACCGGGCATCATCTACGGTGGCGAAGCCGCTCCGCAGTCAATTGAAGTCGATCACAACACGCTGTTGTTGAACCTGAAGAAGGAAGCTTTCCATTCTTCGATCCTGACCGTCGTTATCGATGGCACGAAACAACAGGTTCTGCTGCGTGACACGCAAGTTCACGCCTACAAGCCGCTCGTCCTGCACGTGGACTTTCAGCGCGTCGACGCGACCCACGAACTGCACGCTAAAGTGCCGCTCCACTTCGTTAACGAAGAAATTGCACCGGGCGTCAAGCTCAGCAGCGGCTTGGTCAACCATGTCATGACCGAAATCGACGTTCAGTGTCTGGCCAACGATCTGCCGGCTTTCATCGAAGTTGACCTCGGCGCGCTCAAGGTTGGCGAAAGCATCCACCTCGGCGAGCTCAAGCTGCCGAAGGGTGTCAAGCTGGGTCATCACAGCGTTGCCGAAGCCGTTGTTGTCGGCATCGTCAGCAAGGGCGGCTCTTCTGAAGCCGCTGAAGGCGAAGCTGCTGCCGAGTAATCTCCGGCAAAAAGCTGCTCTAGCCGCCGCTGGCAATATGCCGCCGGCGGCTTTTTCATTTAGTCAGCCATGAACCCACCTCGTTTGATCGTTGGCCTGGGCAACCCAGGTTCGGAGTACGCAGCAACCCGACATAACGTCGGCTTCTGGTTTGTCGACCATCTCGCCGACAAGCTGAAAACCTCGCTCGCCCCACAGGCCAAGTTTTACGGCAAGGCCGGGCGGATCGGTGAAACCTGGCTATTGCAGCCAATGACCTTCATGAACCGCTCCGGGCAATCGGTTGCCGCGCTAGCCAATTTTTACAAAATCTCTGCCGAAGAAATTCTCGTCATTCACGACGAACTCGACCTGCCACCGGGTGGCATCCGCCTCAAACAAGGCGGCGGCAATGGCGGTCACAATGGTCTGAAAGACATTCAGGCCAAACTCGGTACGCCTGATTTCTGGCGCCTGCGCCTCGGCATTGGCCACCCACGCACGCTAGGACTGGCGCAGGAAGTCGTCGACTTCGTACTGCACCAACCGCGCAAGGAAGAACTGCCGGATATCGAACAAGCCCTCGCCCGCTGTCTGCTGGCCTGGCCCAAACTTGCTGCTGGCGACTTTGCCGGCGCTCAACAACAGTTGCACGGCAAAGCCGTATAAGGAAAATAAATGTCTCTCAAATGCGGCATCGTCGGCCTGCCCAACGTCGGCAAATCCACCCTGTTCAACGCCCTGACCAAATCGGGTATTGCTGCGGAAAATTACCCGTTCTGCACCATCGAGCCGAACGTCGGCATCGTTGAAGTGCCAGACAAACGGATGGCTGCGCTGGCTGCTATCGTCAAGCCACAAAAGATGCAGCCGGCGATTGTTGAATTCGTCGACATCGCCGGCCTGGTTGCCGGCGCCTCCAAGGGTGAAGGCCTGGGCAACCAGTTCCTCGCCAATATCCGTGAAACCGACGCCATCGTGCACGTCGTGCGCTGCTTTGCCGACGACAACGTGATTCACGTTTCCGGCGGCGTCGATCCGCTGCGCGACATCGAAGTCATCGATACCGAGCTGGCTTTGGCCGATATGGCCTCGGTTGAAAAGGCGCTCAACCGCTACCGCCGCCCGGCCAGTTCTGGCGACAAGGAAGCCAAGGCGCTGGTTGCCGTCCTCGAAAAGTGCTTTGCCCAGCTCGACCAGGCCAAAGCCGTGCGCGGCCTTGATTTATCCAAGGAAGAGCTGGCCCTGATCAAGCCCTTCTGCATGATCACCGGCAAGCCGGTACTGTACGTCGCCAACGTTGCCGAAAGCGGCTTCGAGAACAACCCGCTGCTCGACGCCGTCCGCGCCCATGCGGCAACTGAAAAGGCTGAAGTGGTCTCGGTCTGCGCCGCCATCGAATCCGAAATTGCTGATCTTGATGAAGAAGAAAAGCAGATGTTCCTGGCCGACCTCGGCCTTGAAGAACCGGGCCTTGACCGCCTGATTCACGCCGGCTACAAACTGCTCGGCCTGGCCACCTACTTCACCGCCGGGGTCAAGGAAGTGCGCGCCTGGACGATCCATCAGGGTGACACCGCACCGCAAGCAGCCGGCGTTATCCACACGGATTTCGAGCGCGGTTTTATCCGTGCCCAAACCATCGCTTTTGATGACTTCATCACCTACAAGGGCGAAAGCGGTGCCAAGGAAGCCGGCAAGATGCGCGCCGAAGGCAAGGAATACATCGTCAAGGATGGCGATGTGCTGAACTTCCTGTTTAACGTCTAATCACACCCAATCTGCCAAGCTTGGGCAGACAACAAAAACCCCGTACAGTCGAGTGCTTGCGGGGTTTTTAGTTTTTTTCGCGCGGTCTATTCCAATAAAGTAGCGAGTTGAGAGAGCCAAGACATACGAATAATCAACCATATCTGAGATAATCTGCCAGATGACCCAAACGCCTGTTCGATTCAACAACACAAGTGAAAGCGAGGCTGAACGCCCCGACTATTCGGTTTTGTTGCGGGTTTTTGAACAGAGCAACGAAGCGGTGCTGATTTCTGACAGCGCCAACCGGATTACGGCGGTCAACCCGGCTTTTACCCGATTAACCGGCTACAGTCGCGAAGAAGTGCTTGGGCAAAATCCGAAGATGTTTTCTTCCGGTCGCGTCGCCCCGGATTTATATCTCACCATGTGGGAGTCGCTTGAATCCGAGAGTTATTGGGAAGGCGAAATCTGGGATCGGCGCAAAGATGGCAGTGTTTTTCCGAAATGGCTGATCATTTCAGCGATTCGCAATGCCGAGCACGAAATTGAAAACTACGTCGCCAGCTTTACCGACATCAGCGAGCGCAAAGAAGCTGCTGACCGCCTGCTTCACCTGGCTTACCACGACCCGCTGACGCATCTGCCAAATCGCCTGGCCTTCGACTCACAACTTGAACTGACCATTCGTTCCTGCGATCGCGATAACCGCCAGGTCGCGGTGATGCTGATTGACCTTGACCGTTTCAAAACGGTCAATGACACGCTCGGCCACCATGTCGGCGACGAGTTGCTGAAGAGTGTCGCGCTGCGCCTGCGCGAGTGTGTGCGGGCCAGCGATATTGTGGCGCGCCTTGGTGGTGATGAGTTTGTCGTGGTCCTGCCGGATATTGAAAGCGCACTGACGGCAGCCAGCGTCGCTGGCAAGGTTCAGCGCTTTCTGGCCGACAGCCACGTGGTTGGCGAACACCAACTTTATGCCACGCCGAGCATCGGAATCAGTATTTTTCCCAGCGATGGTCGCGACAGCGATACGCTGCTGCGCAACGCTGACGTGGCGATGTACCACGCCAAGAACGCCGGTCGCAATAACTACCAGTTTTACGCGGCGCGGATGAATGAGGCAGCGGGTGAGCGCCTGCAGATGGAGAATGCCTTACGCCTCGCAGTTTCCAGCATCAGCCTGGACACCTGCCAGTTCAGTCTGCACTTTCAGCCCCAGATGCAGGTTGGAAGCGGGCGCATTATTGGTCTCGAAGCACTGGCGCGCTGGCATCACCCAAGCTTGGGCAACGTGCCACCAGCGCGCTTCATTCCCCTGGCCGAAGATACCGGCCTGATCCAGCCGCTGGGCGATTGGGTTTTCTGGGAAAGCTGCCGCCATGCACGGATGTTCAAGGATTTGGGCTTACCCAGCGTGCGCATTGCCGTCAACATCTCTGCACAACAATTACGCCACGAAAATCTGCCGCTGATGGTCCTCGGGGCACTAGCCTGCTACGAACTTGCGCCAACCGATATCGAACTTGAGATCACCGAAAGCACCGCGATGCAGAATCCAGAGATCACCCTGGCCATTCTCAACCAGATCTCGGTGATGGGCATTGCGCTGGCGATTGACGATTTTGGTACCGGTTACTCCTCGTTGGCTTATCTGAAACACCTGCCGATTCAGCGCCTCAAACTTGATCAATCCTTCGTCAAGGATATTGAGTCTGACGTCAGCGATGCGGCGATCTGCTCAGCGACGGTTGCCCTCGGCCACAATCTGGGTCTGGAACTCGTTGCCGAAGGGGTTGAAACCCAGGCGCAGCGTGATTTTTTGACCGAACTCGGTTGCGATGTCCTGCAGGGCTATCTCTATAGCAAACCCCTGCCAGCCAGCGAAATAATTGACTACCTGCGGGCTCATGCCTGAAACAACTATGGCTTTCGCCATAGAGTGGGAACCCGTTTAGAATAATCAATTAGTATTAGTTAATTAATAGTAATTTTTGCCTGATTTTTGCTGTCGACCGCAACCAACAACCAATAAAAAGTGGGGAGCCATGAAGAATAACCAGCCAGTCACCCAACGGGAAGTCACTTTCCCGGCGAACGAATATCTTGTTTCGCGTACTGACCTCAAGGGCATCATCACTTATGCCAATGATGCATTTGTCAAAATAAGTGGCTTCTCGCGTGACGAACTGATCGGCAAAAGCCACAACATCGTGCGCCATCCGGACATGCCGATGGCGGCATTCAAGGATTTGTGGCTCACCGTGCAGTCGGGTATGCCGTGGCGTGGTCTGGTCAAGAACCGTTGCAAAAATGGAGATTTTTACTGGGTTGAAGCCTTTGTTGTGCCGATCAGGAAAAATGGACAGATTACTGGCTACCTGTCAGTGCGCAACCCGGCTCAAGCTCAAAAGCGGGCAGCAACAGACGCCGCCTACAAAGCAGCCGGATTGAGCGGTAGTTTGCCAGTAACGGCCAGACGCAGCATTTCACTACGCGCCCGGCTGTGGTCTGCGCTGACCTTATTAATTGCCGCGATGGCTGCCATCGGCCTGATCGGCCTCAACGGCCTGGTCCAGACCGATGATCAACTGAACAAAATGTATCGTGAGAATTTACTGTCATCGAACATGGTTAACCGGATGACGGTTCTGCTCGCTGACAACCGATCGCAGATCATGCTTGGCCTGCAGCATGATGTAACCAATCCGAACGCCAAGCTGCACGACCATCCGCTGGATGTGCATATCGAAGCGACCTTGAAGAACCGCGAGGAGATCAACAAGATTCTTGAGGATCTCAAAAAGCAGTCGCTTTCCGACAAACAAAAGGACTTGCTGGCCCGCTTTGGCGATGTCCGCGAGCGTTTCTCGAAGGAAGGCGTCAATGTGTCACGCGGACTGCTCAAGGAAGGCAAGTTTCTTGAAGCCAATACGATTCTGCTGACCAAAATCAACCCGCTTTACAACGAAATGCGCCAGGCTGGCGAAGCCTTGATCAATGAGTTGGCGAGCGATGCGCAGCGTGATTATCTCGATGCAGAAACCCGCTACACCAGCATCCGTAACATCATCATCGGCAGCCTGATTTTTGCCATGCTGCTAGCTTTGGTTGGCGGCAACTTGCTGGTTTCTGCCATTGTCAGCCCGATTCGCCGTGCGATTGCGCACTTCGAGCACATTTCCGAAGGCCGGCTGACGGATGAAATCGATATTGGCGCGCGTGATGAAACGGGACGCCTGCTCTGCCATCTGGCCACCATGCAAGGCACCTTGAAAGCCATGCTCGATGAGATCAGCATGGCCTCACGCGCTATCGATTCGCGCTGCACCCAGCTGGAAAGCCAGATGTCGCTGGTCGTTGAGCAATCTTTCGAGCAACAGGCCAACGTTGAAGGCGTTGCTGCCGCCACCGAGGAGTTCAGCCAATCGGTGCAGGAAGTGGCCGCCAATGCGCACGACACGGCATCCGCCGCTCGCGAATCGCTGGCCCAGGTCAATACCAGCAATACCAACATCAGCCAGAGCATGGCGGCGACAACCCGCGTCGTCGATGCCGTGCAGGCCTCGAATGCAACTATCGACCAGCTCAATCAGTCGATTGCCAAGATCGGCGACATCACCCGCGTGATTGCCGACATTGCCAGCCAGACCAACCTGCTGGCGCTCAATGCGGCGATTGAAGCGGCCCGTGCCGGCGAACAGGGACGCGGTTTTGCCGTGGTGGCCGACGAGGTGCGCAAGCTGGCCGAGCGCACAACCACCTCAACCGCCGACATCAACAACACAGTCAATGAAATTCAGGCAGTCACCGCCCAGGCCGTGCACAGCATGGATATTGCGGCCAACGAGGTGGATACCGGCATCGGCAAACTGCGCGAAAGCGTTGCCGGGCTGGAAGGCATCACTCATTCGTCGAGCCAGGTTTCCGAAATGTCCGAACAGATTTCTGAAGCGGCGCGCCAGCAAGGCATCGCCAGCGAGGAAGTGGCGACCAACATGCAGCGCATTACCGATCTGATCGAACGCAACAACGCCTCTGCACTGTCAGCCAAACTGGCCGCTGAAGACCTGCTCTGCACGGCGCACCAGCTCGACCGTCTGATCTCCGGATTCGAGCTGTACCAGAAATAAGACCACGCACGTAGAATGGGGAGCTTTCGAGCTCCCCATTTTTTTGTCATGCGCAAGCCATTGTTATTTCTTCTGGCGCTCGCCAGTACCAGCTTTTCGGCCCTCGCCGATGGCCTGCCACCCAATGTATTGAAGGCGCTCAAGACAGCGCAAATTCCTGCCGCCCATGTGGCGGTTGTCGTGCAAGCCGTTGATGCGGGGCAGCCGCTGGTTGCGCATAACGCGGCCCCTGCGATGAACCCCGCTTCGGTGATGAAGCTGCTCACCACTTACGCCGCCCTCGACCTGCTCGGCCCGGCATGGACGTGGAAAACCAGTGCCTGGATCGAGAATGTTGCGGTCGACGGGCGTTTGGAGGGCAATTTATACCTCAAGGGCAGCGGCGACCCGCGCTTTGCCATCGAACATCTTTCCGGCCTGCTGCGCCAATTGCGCGCACGCGGTATTCAGCACATTACCGGCGACGTGGTGCTGGATCGTACCGTGTTCAATGTGCCAAGCATCGACCCCGGCGCCTTTGACGACAAACCGATGCGCCCTTACAACGTGGGCCCGGATGGCCTGCTGATCAACTTCCGCACCCTGCGCTTCAGCCTGCAGCCGGACAACGGCAAGCCACGGGTATTGATGGAAACACCCAGCGAAGGTCTGCGCGTTGATAACCAGTTGCGCGCCGGGGAAGGAGCCTGCGGCAACAACTGGAAAGACTTGATCAGCGTTCGCCTGATTCCCGAAAGCAACGGCAACCGCCTGGAATTTAGCGGCACTTACAGCGCCTTGTGTGGAGAAAAACCGCTCAACCTGTCACCCTTGCCGGCAGAAGCCCAGACCAGTGGGCTGATTCGCGCCTTGTGGAAAGAATTGGGCGGCACAATCGGCGGCCAAGTACGCAGCGGCAATGTCGCGCTGGGCAGCAAACTGGTCGCGCAGCACGAATCGCCGCCGCTGGCCGATGCCGTCCGTGACATCAACAAATTCAGCAACAACGTGATGGCACGCCAAGTTTTTTTGACGCTGGGCAATGAGAGTGCGCCAGCAACAGCCGAACGTGCCAAACAGCGGATCAGCGAATGGCTCACCCTGCGCGGCCTGCGTTTCAACGAACTGGTGCTCGACAATGGTTCCGGCCTTTCGCGCACGGAAAGAATCAGCGCCGACAGCCTCAATCGTCTATTGCTCGATGCCTGGAAAAGCCCGGTGATGCCGGAGTTCGTGTCGAGCATGCCGATAGTCGGGATTGATGGAACGATGAAGAAACGCCTCAAGGATGCTGAAGCCACCGGTCGCGCCCATATCAAAACCGGCACGCTGGACGGCGTCAAAACCGCAGCCGGCTATGCGCTGGATGCCCAGGGCCGGCGCTATGCGATCACTTTTTTCATCAACCATCCGCGTGCGCAAAGTGGCGGCGTGGCGATTGATGCGTTGATCAACTGGATCGCCCAACGTCGGCTTGGTGAGAAAAATGTAGTTCTGGAAAACGAATGAGCGAGCACTTACCCTTCCCGGATAGCTTTCTAAATCAGCAGGGGCTAAATCGTCAGGCGGTTTTTGATGTGGCTGACTTGCCGGAATATATCCGCAGCAAACTCGCTACGGAAAGTGGCCAGCTGATTCTGATCGGCCACGGCGGCAAGCGTTTATGGGAAATGGTTCAAGCTGCCGGACAAACTGGCAGTGACCCGATTGATGATTTCACCGTCGCCACCCTACAACGCTGGTTTGCCGACTTTTTGCCCGGCAAGCGCTACGAAATTCTTTATCCCAGTGACCAGCCGATCGGCTTGCAAGCCTTGGGTAAACTCGCCGGCTGGCATCAGCCATCGCCGTTCATGGTTGGCATTGATAGCGAATGGGGAACTTGGTTCGCCTATCGTGCCGTCGTGCTGGCCGATACCAATTTTCAGCCTTCACAACCCGTTGACCGCGACAAGCCCTGCGTGAGTTGTCAGGCGCAGATTTGCATCAGCAGTTGTCCTGCCGGGGCGCTGAATGAAGCCGAATTTGCACTCTCAAAATGCCTGGCTTATCGTCAGCAAGCGGATTCAAAATGCCAATTCACCTGTCTGGCGCGGGTCAGTTGCCCGGTCGGCAGCGAGCATCAATACAGCGCCGAACAGCTCCACCACACCTATTCGATTTCGCTGCGCTACATCACCCAAAACATTGCCATGCGCTGATCAGGGCATGCCCGGCAAGCGGGGCAAACCGAGGCTGCGCCGCACATCGCGATGCACTTCAAGCGGCGATGGAATGCGGCTCGGCGCCTCCTGACGCGGGGCCTCGCGCCGATATTCCTGACGCGGCGCTTCACGGTAATGCTCACGCCGTGGCTCATAACGCGGGGCATTATTGCCGTAATAGTGGGTATTACCGCGCGGCGCCCCGTAATAGCCGGAGCCATAAGTTTCAACATAAACCGGTGCCGGGCGGACGGCATAACCTGAAGAGTGCGCAGGGTAGCTCGGCACAACGGTACAGGCACTCAAGCTGCCAAGGAGCAGAGCAAGTAAAGCGGTTCGGGCGAGGATGGTTGAGGTTTGCATATTTCCAACGTTAATCGGTTAATAAGCAATTAACGCTGGCCCTGGAGAAATGACTGACCCGGTTGTGTACGCAGATGTAACGGCGTGTTGCCAGGATTTATTCAGGCACTTGCAGCGCCTTCCGGATGCGCCTGGCAAAAACCGTCATTTCCTTCGCCGCCTGAATATCGCCACGCGCTTCGGCAACGCTGATGCCGGTTTCGTAAGCCTTGAGTGCCTCTTCCGGCTGACTTGAATCCAGCAAGGCCTTGCCCAAGGCTTTCCACGCGGCGGAATAGTGTTTGTCGCGGTCAACGGCGTTTCTGAAGCATTTTTCTGCTTCCGCCAGCGCGCCCTCTTTCAGATATTCATTGCCCAGCGAGTAGCGCAACAAGGCGCCGTCGCGTGGGCCGTCGAGCATTTTTTCAAGCGATGCGATACGTGGGTTCATGGTGGCTCAGGTCTAAAATAGCGGTTTTGAAATTCACGACAGGAAACTCTCATGGCCAAGACCATCATCTCGACCCCTAACGCCCCCGCCGCCATCGGCACCTATTCACAAGCGGTCAAGGTCGGCGACACGGTTTATCTTTCCGGCCAGATCGGCCTTGATCCGGCTTCGATGCAGATGGTAGACGGTATCGACGCGCAAATCGTTCGCGTTTTTGACAATCTCAAGGCAGTGGCTGAAGCTGCTGGCGGTTCGCTGGCCGATGTCGTCAAACTCAATGTCTTTCTGACCGACCTCAGCAACTTCGCCAAGGTCAATGAAACGATGGCCAAATACTTCAGCGAGCCCTTCCCGGCACGCGCCGCCGTCGGCGTCAAGGAACTGCCGCGTGGCGCGCTGGTTGAAGCCGATGGCGTGCTGTTCATCGGCTGATGCCCAACACCGGAGCGCCGGCTCCCGCTTCTCCAGCGATTCGTGCCTCTGACGCGCTATGCAAAAAACTGGCAAAAATTGGCCTCCACAGCGAGGCCGATCTATTGATCCATTTGCCGCTGCGCTACGAGGATGAAACGCAGATCACCCGCGTCATCGACGCGCCGTGGGGCGAGCCGGTGCAGGTCGAGGTCGTCGTTCTCAGCAGCGAAATCCAGTATCGCCCACGCCGGCAAATGATCGTCAAGGCAGCGGATCGCTCCGGTGAAATCACCCTGCGTTTCTTCAGCTTTTACCCCAGCCATCAGGCGGCACTGGCTGAGGGCAAACGGGTGCGCGCTTTTGGTGAAGTACGCAGCGGCTTTTTCGGCGCGGAAATGATGCACCCGCGTTTTCATGGCGTTGATCAAGACGAGTCGCTGCCTGAAGGTTTGACCCCGGTTTATCCGACCACCGCCGGCGTTTCGAGCAACACGTTGCGCAAGCTGATCACGGCGGCGCTGGCCGAAGGAGATTTGTCTGACACGCTTGACGAAGCGCTGCGCCAACGGCTGAAACTCCCCGGCCTCGCCCGCACCCTGCGTTTCCTCCACTCGCCAACCATTGGCACTGAAGTCGATGCGCTGCACGCACGCAATCACCCGGCCTGGCGCCGGGTCAAGTTTGATGAAGTTCTTGCCCAGCAAATGTGCCTGCGCCGCGCCTACCTCGCCCGGCGCGAACAAGGGGCGCCGGTGCTGATCGCCCAGGATAATCTCGGCGCCCGCCTGCTCGACCAGTTGCCCTTTGGCCTGACCGGTGCGCAACTGCGGGCAATGGCCGAAATTGCCGGCGACCTTTCGCAGCCTTACCCGATGCAGCGCCTGTTGCAGGGCGATGTCGGCGCCGGCAAAACCATTGTTGCCGCCTTGGCCGCTTGTCAAACCATCTCGGCAGGTTGGCAAGCCGCTTTCATGGCACCAACCGAAATCCTCGCCGAACAGCATTACCTCAAATTGAAAGACTGGCTGGAGCCGCTCGGCGTGCGCGTCGCCTGGCTTTCCGGCAGTATGAAAACGAAGGCCAAGCGCGAGCAGTTGGCTGCCACTGCCGCCGAGGCGCAGTTGGTGGTTGGCACGCACGCGTTGATTCAGGAGGGCGTCGATTTTGCGAAATTGGGCTTGGCGATTGTCGATGAGCAGCATCGTTTCGGTGTCGCCCAACGCCTCGCCCTGCGCAAAAAGGGCGACAACCCGCACCAGTTGATGATGTCGGCTACGCCCATCCCGCGCACCCTGGCGATGAGTTATTACGCCGATCTCGACGTTACCGTGCTCGACGAACTGCCGCCGGGACGGACGCCGATCAAGACGCGGCTGGTTGCCGATAACCGGCGCGATGACGTGGTTGGTTTTGTCGCCAAGCACATCGAAGAAGGCCGCCAGGTTTATTGGGTTTGCCCGCTGATCGAGGAATCCGAAGCCCTGCAACTGCAAACGGCGCAGGACACTTACGAACAACTTTCCATCGATTTACCGGCGTTGACCGTCGGATTGGTGCATGGCCGCATGAAAGCCGACGAAAAGCAGGCCGTGATGGCCGCTTTTGCTGCCGGCGAGATCGATGTGCTGGTCGCCACGACGGTAATCGAAGTCGGCGTCGATGTGCCGAACGCCAGCCTAATGGTGATCGAACACGCCGAACGTTTCGGCCTTTCGCAATTGCATCAACTACGGGGCAGGGTCGGGCGCGGCGCGCATGAATCCAGTTGCGTGCTGATTTATGCCGGGCCACTCTCGGAAACCGCCCGCCTGCGCCTAAAGATCATTTTCGAGAACACCGACGGCTTTGAAATCGCCCGTCAGGATTTGAAACTGCGCGGCCCCGGCGAATTCGTCGGCAGCCGGCAAAGCGGCGTACCGCTCCTACGCTACGCTGATCTCGAACTGGATGCCGATCTGGTCGAAATGGCGCGCGAAGTCGCCGAAGACATGCTGCTCAAACACCCTGAGCAAGCCGAGCGTCATCTCAAGCGCTGGCTGGGGTCGCGGGAAGAGTTACTGAAGTCGTAAAAACGCAGGTATATCAAAGCATAAACGCCACCAGCAGAGGCTTTCAGGTTTATTCCCGAGGAAAATCCTTGAGGCAACAGCGCCCGGATGGATTCGCCGTCTGACACACGCATTTGCCCTGCTCTGTTTGCGCCAGAACAAATGCCCTTGCCTGCTTGTCTTGCCTTGCAGCAGCGCGAGTTATACCAAAGCAGTAGCAAAGCAAGGCGGTATCCGAGGCATCCTTGACGCCAACCGCGGTGCGCACCGCTGATTCAGGAACGATGGAGCCATCCTCACCAAAATAGACAACCGTACAAGCCGGAGAATCACAAAAAAAGTAGCGGCAAATAGTGTCACGACGGGCCCAAGGCTGCTTGAGGTGATACGCCATCGTGCTCGCCAAAACTTCGGCAGATTGATTGCCACAAACGGGACAAGGCGATTTGTTTGGATGTGTGACCGAAACTTTGGCAGAAGCGCAACAATCAGACATTTAAAAATATTCCTCAATCAGCCTGGCCACAATCGCCGGTTGATCGTAATGCAGCATGTGATCGGCCTGATCGATCCAGACTTCATCGACCGTCGCAAAGCATTGCTGACGCGCCTCCCAGTCGCCGGGGCGCGTCGCATACTCCTTGACCACCCAGGATTGGCGACCAGCCACCCAGCGTACCGGGCAGGTGACTTTTTTCCAGACTGCCATCGACTCTTCAAGCCGGAATAGATAAGGGCCGGAAGCCTTGTGCCAGGGGTCGCCATTCCAGACAATGCCGTGCTTTTTGACGCCATGCCGGTCGTCGCCATCGCCTTCACGCGCCAGATGATGGGAGAGAAATTCGGCGCGCTCAGGCGTGATAAATCGGTTGTCGCGTTGCAAGCGGCTGGCAAACGCCGGGCGATCGGCGTAAACGTGCATGCGCGGCGGCTTTTTCAAGGTATCGAGCCACTTGGTGTAACGCTCGGTCGCCATCTCCGGCGTAGTTGGGGCGATGCCGAAGCCTTCCAGCGTCATCACGCTGGCCACGCGGTCCGGGCGAATGCCGGCATACAGACAGGATAAAATTCCGCCCATGCTATGGCCGGCCAGGCGAACTTTCTCATCGGGCGAATAGTGATCAACGATGGCATCGAGATCGCCCAGGTGTTCAACAAAAAAATACGGGCGATTGAGCCACTGGCTAGGGCCGAACCCGCGCCAGTCCGGGGCGATGATGTTCCAGTCCTTTTTCAACTCATCAACAACAAACTGGAAACCCGCCGAAACATCCATCCAGCCGTGCAGCAGAAAAAGGGTGGGCGCATCAGGATTGCCCCAGCGCCGAATGTGCAAGCGGGCATCGTTGAGATCGAGAAATTCAGAGCGGGACGTGAGCATGGGATTGATTTCAGATTTTTGGCAGGAAAACGCCGTCGACCGTGACAAGCTGGATTGGCTGCTTTGTGGCATTGCCGGTCACGGGGCGAAGCAGGACAATACGATTATGCAACGCCTACCGATCAATTTTGAAATTTATGCCGCATGAAAAGCCCTAAGGAGACGCTGATTAATTCAGAAAATGTCATTCCCGCGCAGGCGGGAATCCATAAAAACCAACAAACTGGGTTCCCGCCTGCGCGGGAACGACGAATCAATCAGCGCAGCCCCAAGCGCTGGCTTCTCTACCTGATCGAATGTGTCGATGGCAGCATCTATACAGGCATTACGGTTGATCTTGCGGCACGTTATGCGGCGCACGAAAACGGTAGCGGGGCGCGTTACACCCGTTCGCATCCGCCGGCCCGGCTGCTCGGCTTTGAGGAATATCCGGATCGCTCATCCGCCTCGCAAGCGGAATACCGGATCAAGCAACTGACGCCGGCCAATAAGCGTCGCTATGCCCTCGGCCTCTTGCAAACAAAAGGGGCAAGCCAAGTGATGGCTGCCCCTGAACTCTCTTCTGCGTTAGAACCGGAAGCGGTTTAACGCGGGAAATACATCCGTGCCTTGTCCAGCCTGTAGGTCCACGGCAAATTTGCACTCTTCCAGCCGTTGACCGCACGCTGCCCGGCTTTCGGGCCTTCCTTGATGGAGTCGCCCTCAAAACCTTCAGCCACCGAATAAACCTTGCTGTAGCCGGACATCTGCAAACGATCAGCCGCTTTTGAGCTGCGATCACCGGAACGACAAATCAGAATAATCGTCGCGTCTTTGCCCAAGCCCTTTTCCTTCAGGCGGCGCTCAAGTTCGGCAACAAAATCAACATTCGGCTCCAGCTTGTACATATGCCGCTTGTCGTCCCACTCGGCCATGATTTCGGCGTGCTCAGCGTAAGGCACCAGCGCATCGGCATCACCCGGCCAACCGACGTACATCGCTTCGGCACGGGTGCGGATGTCGAACAGGGCAACGCCGGCCTTGTCCTTCATTTTCATGTCGTAGGCTTGTTGCGGTGTCAGATACAGCGCCAGTTTGCTGCGCTTGATTTCAGGCAGGTTCGTCCACTCAGACGAGCCGGGCGCCCAGTCAGCTGCAAAAAGGGCTGACGAGGCAGTCAACAGCCCAGCCAGCACCAAATTACGAAACAAGTTTTTCTTTAGGCTCATACCATTCCGGGGTTATTTGCCGCCCCCTTCAGGGTTGGCAGGTTGAGATTAACTGGTTTGACAGTCTTGATGTCACGCAGATATTTTGCCACGACATCCCAGATCGGCTCACCGGAATTTTTAGCCTCTTCCGAGACCGGCGCCCAGCCCGCCACTTTGTAGGTTTTATTGGGATCAATCAACTTGCCCTTGAGCATCATGTTCTGGATGCGGCTGCCCATCTTGCCGGTTGGATCACAGGTGTATTGCAGGCCGCCCACACGCACCATGTCGCCGCCCTGCTGATAATACGGATCGGCATTGAACAGGTTGTCGCAAACATCTTCGAGCACCGTCTTGATCATCTCGCCGCTCATGTTGGTGACGGTCGTCCACGGATAGGTGATGGCGGTCTGGTCAAGCACGTGTTCCATCAAAATCGGCTGTCCCGGCAAGAGCGAAGTACCCCAGCGGAAGCCGGGCGAGAAGGCGATTTCGGCATCCTTGACCTTGAGTAGCGAGTCGAGAATGACTTGGTCAAACGTCCCATTGAAGTTGCCCCGGCGGTACAGCGTTCCTTCGGTGATCGCCAGCTTTTCATTGAGCTTGGACAAATACGGCGCACGCGCCTTGTCGATCAAGGTCTGCATATCCTTGTCGGCCGGCAGCAGGTTGGCGAAGATCGGCAGCAGTTTGTAGCGGAAATCGGCGATTTTGCCGTTTTTGACATCAAAATCGAGCACGCCGAGGTATTTTCCGTTCGAGCCGGCATTGGTGACCAAAGTCTGGCCGCCGGCATTCTTGACCGCAACCGGCGCCGGCATGCCGTCGTGGGTATGACCGCCAAGGATGGCGTCGATGCCTTTGACCCGCGAGGCCATCTTGAGGTCGACATCCATGCCGTTGTGCGACAGCACGACGACGACCTGCGCGCCAGCGGCACGCGCTTCGTCGACGGTCTTCTGCATGTTTTCCTCCTGGATGCCGAAGCTCCAGTTCGGCGTTTGCCAGCGCGGGTTGGCAATCGGCGTGTAGGGGAAAGCCTGGCCGATGATGGCGACTGGCACGCCGTTCATATTCTTCATCACGAAGGGCTTGAACACGGCATCGCCAAAATCGGTGGTCTTGACGTTCTGGGCAACGATGTCGATCTGGCCGGCGAAGTCTTTTTCCTCAATTTCCTTGACCCGCGCCTCGCCATAAGTTGATTCCCAATGCAGGGTCATCACATTGACGCCGAGCGCCTTGCAGGCATCGACCATATCCTGCGCATTCGACCAAAGCGCCGTGCCGGAACCTTGCCAGGTATCGCCGCCATCGAGCAGCAAGGCGCCGGGACGAATCGCCTTCATGCGCTTGACCAGCGTCGCCAGATGCGCAAAACCACCAACCTTGCCGTAGGTTTGCGCGGCTTTTTCAAAATTCAGATAGGTATAGGCATGCGCCTCAATGCTGTTCGGCTTGAAACCGAAATGCTTGAGCAAGTTGTCGCCCACCAGATGCGGCACCTTGCCGAATTGATCGCCAAAGCCGAGATTGACGTTCGGCTCACGGAAGTAGATCGGCAGCAACTGGGCGTGGCAGTCGGTAATGTGCAACAGGCTGACGTTGCCGAATTTGGGCAAGTCATACAGTTTTGCCGCGCCCTTTTCAGCCAGTGCAATATCACTGTGCAAACTCATGCCGCCAGCGGTTGCGACGGCCATGACCTGAAGGAATTCCCGACGATTCATGCTCATGTTTTTTAGTCCGTAGTTGTTAGTCCTTAGTTATTAGCTGAAAGTCGGTAATTGCTGTTTGCTAACAACTACCGACTAATAACTAGCAACTAGTCCTTATTGACCGGCGATTCCGGGTCGACCAGAAACGCGACGATGTGGGTAATTTGCTCCGGCGTCAGCCAGTTGAGCAAGCCAAAACGCGGCATGTTGGTACAGGCCGTGAAGGTATTTGAGTTGTAGATCTTGTCGTAGGCGTACTTGATGATCTCGTCCGACGTGCCGCGCAGCTTGCTGAAGTTGCGCAGGCTGGGGCCGATCGTGCCGTAGGCCAGCTCTTTCTTGGCCAGTTCGTGACAGGCGTAACAGTTACCGCCCCGTACCCGACCCGCCGGATCCGGCTGAATGAAACCAATATGGCCGCCGGTGCCAACCGCTGCCAGCTTCTCGCCTTCCTTCCAGTCGCCAATCAACTTGCCATCGACCGGATAGCGGATCGTCGCCTTGTTGGCTTTTTCAAGTTGCTCGCCAATCTTGCGCGGCGGATTGTCGCGATACTGGCCACAGGTCTTCATCGTTTCATCCTGCTCCAAGCGGGTCATCCAGTATTTCGGATTATCGGCCCGGAAGGAGGAACGGAACATCTGCTCGGCTTCCTTGGCGAATTTTCCGCCTGGCGCTTCTACCGCCTTCTGGGCCAGCGCCGGGCTGGCAATGTTCACGGTCAACGCGCAAAACAGGGCAATTTTTAGTTTCATGGTCATCCCCTTAGCGCTTGATTCCCGGCGTTTCCATGACGGTGCCGGTTGCTGTTTTTTGCAGATAGGTTTCCAGCGCAATCACCGAATCGGCCAGATAGTTCGGCTCAGGCCAGCGCGCCTGACGCATGCAGTCAATCAAGCGACGCTGCATGGTCCACACCGCACCTTGCGAGACGCGATAAGACGGCCAGGTTTTCATCGCCGTACCGGCACCTTCCTTGGTCGTCAGATTCCCCAACTCCTGCAGACGAATCCGCTTGCCATCCTGACCATGACAAATCGAACACGAGAAATCCTGCGGGCCAGAGCGGCGGTAAAAAATGTACTCACCCATCTTGGCCATCTTGGCCTCTTCCGGATGCGTTGCCGGCACATTGATCGGCTTGCCGTTCGATTTGGCACCAATATAAGTAACCAATGCCTCGATATCGGATTCAGTACCCGGTTTGGAATACCAGTTTTTGGTCACTTCCTGAGCGGTAAAACCCTGCAGCGTGACCATGCAATGCACAAGGCGCGATTCAACATCCATCACCTTGTTGGTGTCCTTGAAATATTTTGGCAAAGCGGCATAAGCGCCATCCAGCTTGCCCGGGCCAAGGCCCATGTCGCACTGCTCAAGTGACGATTTTTTCGGTCCGCGCTTTTCAGCCCACAGGCCTTCGCCCTTCACTTCCAGCAAATCAGCCGGATTGCCATCGGCGAGCGCTTCGCGGTACTTCGCCAGCTCGTCAGCCACTTTACTGTCCTGAGCGAGTGTGCCGCCTGAAAATGCAGCGACCAGCAGCAGCCCGACCAGCGTTTTTCTAAAATTTTTGATCATCGAATCTCCTCCGGGGGCAAAACAAGCGGCAGCTACGGTCTACGCCATTTCGCTGCCGATTTTCATGCATCAGCCAATAACGGCTTCGTCAGTGCGCGATTCGCCCTTGTTGTCTTTCCAGGAAACAGCGATCTTGTCGCCCTTGGTGCCGCCCTTGAACTTGAACGCCAGATACGGGTTCTTGGAAACGGACGGACCAAATTCGCTGGTCAATACAATCTTGTCGTTGTGCTTGGCGGTCAGTTCGGTAATGAACCAGCCCGGAACCACTGCACCAGCGGAATCTTTGCGCTGACCGGTTTCCATTTCGTGGCTGATCAACACTTTGACTTCGGTAACGCCTTCCTTGTTCGCGGCGCGGATTTTCATCGGATTTGCCATGTAATGCTCCTAGTTGTTAGTTGCTAGTCGTTAGTCGCTAGCTATTGATCGCAGGTGTTGTCCTTGCTAATAACTAATAACTACCTACTACCTACTAGTTACTAGCAACTCGCGACTGTTTATCAGCCGCCGCAGCCACCAAGGGTCACTTTGATTTCTTTGGTCGCCATGAAGAACTTGCCGTCCGATTTGACCAGCGCGTAGATGTTCGAGGTCTGACCCATTTTGACGCGGGTCTGGACGTTGGCTTCGGTGCCTTCCGGCAGCACGAAGGAAGCGGCCAGCGCGTTCGGGTTCTTCTCGATCAGGATCGCCACCATCGTTACATTGGGCAGCGTGGATGCCACACCAACCGGCACGACAGCACCGTTTTCGGCGATATCCGGGCCAGTCACCTGCACATCCTTGCTATCAGTCGGGGCGCCGGCACCGAGTGCCTTCAGCGTATCGGCCATGCTCTTGGCGTCAAAAGCGGTCTTGTTCCAGTCAGCCAGCGCCATGCCCGGCGTGATAATGCCAGCAGCAGCGAGAACGGTCAGAAGGGCGGCTCCAGAGCCGGTCTTCAATACATTACGACGTTGATTGTTCATAACTTCTCCTCTCAAAAATTGAAATACTGAGCCGGACGAACCGGAAGCGAGCAAGGGCAAATCACCCTCTCCCCCAACCCCTCTCCCACAAGTGGGCGAGGGGAGCGGATGTGGCGCTCAGCCTATCTTTTGTAAAAACTTCAGTCATACGTAATTAACTATTTAGCGCCCGACAGAATCCACTTAACCAGTGTCTTCAAGTCTTCATCCTTCAAATGCCCATTTGGCGGCATCGGTATTGCACCCCAAACCCCTTGACCACCCGCCTTGACCTTGGCAACCAACCTATCCTCGGCATCGGGCTGCCCCTGATAGCGGGTCACGACTTCGTTGTAGCCAGGGCCGACAATCTTGTTATTGACGCCATGACAGGCCATGCAGCCGCTCTTGGTCGCCAACTCCATATTTGGATTGACGGCGACCGCTGCTGCAGCCGCGCCACCCAGGGTTTTGGTGCCACGTACCGGGCCGAAATTGCGGTTCTGGTCGTACAACTCGCCGTGCGCCGTGCGCGCGTAATCCGGCAGGGTTGAACCGATCTGCACTTCCGGCTTGCAGTTCTTCATGCACGCCTTGTTCTGCGTATCCGGCTTGCCGCCGTTACCGATTCCGCCTTTGGCGGCAGAAGCACCGGTCCACATGCCGTGGTCGGTGGTCATGCCGTTGCGGTTGGGCAGAATTTTCTGCACGTCAGCAATGTTCTTGTCGGACAGCACGAAGTCACCCGGCACCATTTCCGACAAATTCAGCAGGTAGGCCAGAATTGCGTAGACGTCATCCGGCTTCAGCGATTTCGGCGCCGTCCAGGGCATGGCGCGCTGGATGTAGTCGAAAACCGTTGAAATCGTCGCCACCTTGGTGAAGGTCGTGCGCTGCGGCAGTTCGCCGGAAGACAAGCCCTTGACGCGGCCTGTTTTCATGTCGTCCTTGGTTGTCCCGCCAACCAGCGGCGTGAACACTTCGTTCGACTCGCCAAAGGTGCCGTGACAGGACGCGCATTTTTCTTCAAATAATTCCTGACCTTTATCGACCGAACCTGAACCCTTGGGCAAACCCTTGAAGTCCGGGCGCACGTCAATGTCCCAGGCCTTCACTTCAGCCGGCGTTGCCGGTCGGCCAACGCCTTTGAAATTATCGAAGGCGAAGCTTGCGGTCGACGCCGAAAACAGCGCTAAAACGAGAAGTGTCTTAGAGAACTTGAACATTGCTGACCTCCCCGCTTTCGATGACTTTCCAGGATTGAATGGCGTTATTGTGATAAATCGATTTGGTGCCGCGCACCTTGCGCAACTGGCCGTAACTCGGCTGCACAAAACCAGTTTCATCAATCGCCCGCGATTGCAGAATGGCCGGTTTGCCGTCCCACACCCAGTTGATATTGAAGCGCGTCAGCGCCTTGTTCTGGATCGGCCCTTCGAGGCGCGCCGTCTGCCAGTTGATACCGCCGTCGAAAGAGACATCGACTTGCTTGATCCGCCCGCGACCTGACCAGGCGAGGCCGGAAACATTGAAAAACCCCTTGTCGAGCAAAGTCTGGCCGCCGGAAGGCGTCGTAATCACCGACTTGGCTTCCTGCACCGAGCTGTACTGGCGATGCAGGCCGCTCGGCTGCAGATCGATGTAATGCACCGCTTCGTCCTTGGTCGCATACGGCTTGTCGCCGACTTCGATACGACGCAGCCACTTGACCCAGGAAACCCCCTGCACACCCGGCACAATCAGGCGCAACGGATAACCGTTTTCCGGGCGCAACATTTCGCCGTTCTGGCCGTAGGCGACGAAAACTTCGCCCGACTCGACCATTTCCATTGGAATCGTCCGCGTCATCGAGGAACCGTCAGCGCCCTCAGCCAGCACGTAACGCGCCTTTTTGTAATCAACACCGCAGTCATCAAGCAGATGCTTCAACGGCACACCGGTGAATTCGGAACAGGAGAGCATGCCGTGCGTGTATTGCACAGTCGGCACCGCCACATTGCCCCATTCCAGGCCAGTGTTGGCACCACACTCAATGAAGTGGATGCGCGACACGGACGGCAAGCGCATCAATTCGTCCATGGTGTAGACCTTGGGCTTCTTGAGCAGCGAGTCATCCGAGCCATTGACCATCAGGCGGTGCTTGGTTGGTTCAACATCCTGCCAGCCCTGGTGATGGCGCTCAAAGTGCAGGCCGGACGGCGTGATGATGCCGAACAAACCCTGCAGCGGCGAAAACGAAACTGATGCACCGCCCACCCGAGCCAAACCCGGCGATTCGCGGCGCAGCAACTGGCTTTCATATTTGGAAGGCTTGCCGTAAGGATTGGTCGCCACCGGTAAACCAAGTGTTGTGGTCCACGCCGGATTTTGCAGAATATTCGGATCACCCTCGCTGGCTCGCGCCACCATCGGTGCTACCAAAGCTGCACCCGCAGCAACGAAACTCTTGCGCAGGAAATCACGGCGACCCGCCGCAACTGCCTTGACCTGCTCATCCGAAAGGAAATTTTCCGGCGCGGCTTGCAAGCGCCCCGGATTTAAAACACGATCAACCATCGAGATGCCCCCTCTATGTTATTTGCTTGAATAATTGGACTACGCTGCTGCGATACCGAACTCTTCACCCATGTCGCGGCAAGCGACCGTAATGCTCACCGTGCGGCAGATATCAACAAAATTCGGGTCGATGACCCGATAAAAAACGCTATTCCCCTCACGCCGCCGCCCCACTACGCCCGCCCGAAAAAGAATGTTCAGGTGTCGCGAAATATTGGCCTGCGTCAGCCCGATTTTTTCGACCACATCTTTCACTGCGCGCTCCTCGGCACAAAGGCAGGAGAGAATGCGCAACCGGGTTGGATCGGCAAGCAAAGCGAAGTAATGTGCAACCTGCTCAAAGACCTGATTTTCTTCGTTCATTTTGATTTTTTGATCTGAATTAAGAATTAATGTATAACCCCATACTTATATAGTCAACTACTTATATTGCTGCGCCGCAACATGCAATTTATCCAAAAGCCCTATAACCTTAGTTTTAGGCCGCACACACAAAGAAGTACAAAATTTGGCTATATGTCTAATCACATCATCACAGAGGAGATGTCTCGATGAAGCTGCTACCCGCTATCGCAACGCTCTGCCTGGTTGCTGCAACCAGTGCCGCGCATGCCGCTGACCCCAATCTTGGTCGCAATCTGGCCGCCACTTGCGCCAACTGCCATGGAACCAACGGCAATGCCGTCAAGGGTTCCGGCATGGATTCGCTGGCCGGGATGGAAAAAACCAAAACCCTGCAAAAGCTGGCTGATTTCAAGAGCGGTGACAAACCCGCTTCGATCATGCATCAGATCTCCAAGGGTTACACCGACGAGCAGCTTGATCTGATCGCCACCTATTACGCCGCACAAAAATAAAGGGAGAACTCCATGATGCTGATGAAAAGACGTGATTTCCTGAAAGTTGGTGCGGCAGCTGGCGCAATGGCTTCCCTCTACGGCTGTGCCGGTGGTGGCAAGGCTAGCGGCCATGTGGTTGTGGTCGGCGGCGGCTATGGCGGTGCAACCATCGCCAAGTACCTGCGCATGTGGAGCGAAGGCGGCGTTCAGGTCACCCTGATCGAACGTAACCCAACCTTCATTTCCTGCCCGATCTCGAATTTGGTCATTGGTGGCACCAAGACCATGGAAGACATCACCGTCAGCTATGACGGCCTGAAGAACAAATGGGGTGTCCGAGTCGTTCAGGACGACGTTGTTGCGGTCGACGCCGCAAAACGCTCAATTTCCTTGAAGGCCGGCGGCGCCATGAGCTACGACCGTCTGGTGCTGTCGCCGGGTGTCGATTTCATGTGGGACGAAATTCCCGGCCTGAAGAGCGCCGAAGCCCAGAGCAAGATCCTGCATGCCTGGAAAGCCGGCCCGCAAACAGTCGCCCTGCGCAAGCAATTGGAAAGCATGAAGGACGGTGGCACCTACGCCATCTCGATCCCGAAAGCACCTTACCGCTGCCCACCCGGCCCCTACGAGCGCGCCTGTCTGGTCGCCGACTATTTCAAGAAGAACAAGCCCAAGTCAAAAGTCATCATTCTCGATGCCAATGAAGATGTGACATCCAAAAAGGGATTGTTCACCAAGGCTTGGGCCGATTTGTACAAGGGCATGGTCGAATACCGCAACAACAACGAGGTCAAGGACGTCGAGGTCGCCACCAACACCGCCATCCTCGAATTCGACAAGTTCAAGGCTGACGTGTTGAACATCATCCCGCCGCACCGCGCTGGCGATATTGCCCACAAGTCGGGCATCAAGCTGATCAACAATCGCTGGGTGGATATCAACTGGCTGAGCATGGAATCGACCAGCACACCGGGCATTCATGTGCTGGGCGACGCCATTTTCCCGGCGCCGACCATGCCCAAGTCCGGCCACATGGCCAACCAGCATGGCAAGCTGGCAGCCGCTGCAATTCTGAACCAGCTCTCTGGTCTCGAACCGAACCCGGCGCCGGTCGTCATGAACACCTGCTACAGCTTCGTCGATGCCAAGAACGTAATCCACGTTTCTTCCATCCACCAATACGATGCCGCCACCAAAACCGTGCAACCGGTCAAGGGCGCCGGCGGCGTCTCTGCCGCCCGCAACGAGCTGGAAGGCAAAGTGGCGATGGGCTGGGCCAAGAACATCTGGGCCGACATGCTGACCTGAGATCGCTCAAGCACCAAACAAAAGGCCGCACTAAAAATGCGGCCTTTTTTCATGTTGACCGGAACCGATCAGTCGAGCGTTGCGATGTACTCGGCAACCGCATTTCTTTCCAGTTCAGTAAGTTTCGAGGCAACGGTGTGCATCACTGCATTGTCATTATTACGTTCGCGGCTATTGAACTGCTTCAACTGATCTTCCGTGTAGCGCGGGTGTTGGCCAGCGAGGCGCGGCAATTGCGGCGTACCAAGCCCCTTCGCGCCATGGCAACTGGCGCAGGCCGGCAGGCCGGAAAACTGGTTACCACGATTGAACACATATTTGCCGACTGCCATCAGCTCGGCATCCTTGACCGGACGTGCATTGGCTTTCTTGGCTTCAAAGAAGGCACCGAGCGCCTTCATTTCAGCCGGGGTCAATTCCTCCGCCTGCGGCTTCATCGTGTCGCTCTTGCGCTTGCCGGACTTGAACTCACCCAATTGTTTGGCGATGTACTCGGAATGCTGCCCGGCCAAGCGCGGGAAAACCGGACTGGCCGACTCGCCCTCAAGACCGTGGCAAAGAAAGCAGCGCCCGGAAACAATCTCTTCAGCGCGAGCCAGATCAACTTTTTCGGCAGCGAACACCTGCCCGGAAACAAACAGTGCAAGCGCTCCACTCGCCAACAGAAAACTCCGCATGACTCTCAATTTGCTCCCCTTTCGTCTTTAATATAGGTACATTATTAAACAATAATTCGCTTACGTAATGCTTTCATTCGCAGCATACGCGCCGAGCCACCGGGGAAGCAAGACAAGCCCCAGAAAACATGGAGACACTTGATGAACCGCCGCCGCTTTATTCAAAGTTCCGCCGCCTTCGCCGCGCTAACCGCCGCTGAATTCGCCCCCTGGCAAACGATCAGCGCCTTTGCCAAGGAGGTCGACGAATTCGTACGCGGCCCGGTGGTCAAGGATCACCCGCTACGCCAGGTCTCGAAACACGTCTGGATGATTTTTTCCCCGGATGGTTTCCCGACCCCGGAAAACCAGGGAATGATGTGCAACATCACCTTCGTCAACACTGCCAAAGGTTTGGTGGTTGTCGACTCCGGCGCCTCGGTCCAAATCGGCGAAATGGCCATCCGGCAGATCAAAAAAACCTTCAAGAAACCGGTCGTCGCCATCGTCAACACGCATTACCACGGCGACCACTGGCTGGGTAACCATGCCTATGCCGAGGCATACGGCGCAAGCCTGCCGATGTATTCGCATCCCGGCACCATCGCCGCCGTGCAAGGCGTTCAGGGCAATATGTGGCGCACGCTGATGGAACAATGGACCAACCAGGCGACGCTCGGCACGCGTGTTGTGCCGCCCAGCCAGCCGCTGGAAAACGGTGCCGAACTGAAATTTGGTGATGTCACGCTGCGCATGCACCACATGGGCACCGTTCACACCCCATTCGATCTTTGCGTCGAAGTGCTCGAAGACAAACTGATGCTGGTCGGCGACGTGGCGATGGATCGGCGCATCGCCAACATGGATGACGGCTCCTACCTCGGCACGCTAAAAGCCTACGACACCCTGGAAAAAACCGGCAGCACGATCTGGCTCCCCGGCCACGGCGAACCAAGCGACAAGGTGCTGGCCTGGAACCGCGAATTGTTTGAAGGCATCTATCGCCCCTGCGAACAAGCCATCAAGGACGGTTTGGGGCTTGAAGAAGCCAAGACTCTGGTCCTCAAAGACCCACGCGTCGCCAGCCGGGCACGCGACACCAAAGGCTTCGAAACCAATATCGGCAAATATGTCAGCCTCGCCTATCTTGAGGCGGAAGCCGCCGGTTTTTGACCTTCATCCTTTTTTGCCAGAAAGAACAACCATGCGCCTGATATTAATTGCTGCAACCGCCCTGCTCACCAACCTTGCCTGGGCCGAAGAACCCTGGGGCACGGTCGATCTGCAAGCCGGCAAAGCGCTGCACGAAAAAGCCTGCACCAGTTGCCACATCCGCATGTACAGCGGTGACGGCAGCAAAATGTACACCCGCGACGGCCGCGCACTTTCGGACAAGCTGGAGCTATTGCAACGCGTCGCCGCCTGCAACTCGCAAGTCAACTCCGGCTGGTTTCCGGAAGAAGAAGGCAACGTCGCCGCCTGGCTGAACAAGCACTATTACCATTTTGAAAAATGAGGCGAGACTTGGCCCACACTTTTGCCCGACTTTCGCTAACTTGCCTGCTCCTGCTCGGCAGCGGGCTAGCACAAGCCAAGGGCAACGACCAGCCGCTTGCGGTCGACCTACGCAACGAAGTCGAAAGCGCACGCAAGCAAGGCGGCCCACTGCTCATCATCTACAGCCGCCGCGACTGCAAATACTGCGAAACCGTCAAACGCGACTATCTCAAACCGCTAGCCAACCACCCGCGCTACCGCGAGCGCGTGCTTATCCGCCAAGTCAATCAGGACAGCGACGGCAGCTTGATCGACTTCCAAGGCAACCCAACTACTCACGCCCGTTTTACCACCGCTGAAAAAGTAAAACTCGTCCCGGTCGTCGCCTTCTACGGCCCGAATGGCCGCCAACTAGCCGACCCAATAGTCGGCGCACGACTGCCTGATTTCTACCAAGGCTACCTGGAAGAAGCGCTGGATCGCTCGATCAGCGAGTTAAAAATGCGGTAGACAACAAAGAGGCGGGGAAATCGACACGAAGAACCGCTACTTGACCACAAGCCTGAGTTGAGATAACAATCCTCGACGATTCATTGAGGTTCTGAAAGTATCGCGAAGTCCAGATAAGGTTTTTTTGCAGCTTATGCAGAGCCTTTGAGCACGCGAATAGCCGACTATGTAAATGCCTCATGCCAGTAACAACAGGCAATTTTTCGCCACTTAGCAGTCATTTGAAGGCTTTGAAACAAAAGTGCTCGCCAACATCATGCGTCTTCGGAAGAAGACTGGGGCTGACCGCACAGCCATTTATATGGTTAACAGTTCTCGCACCAGCAAATCGAGTTGTGCCAAGTCAGCCGGCATGGCGCATCCTGCGCCTCTTGTCAGATCGCGCGCAATGTTGCCGATGGCTGCCATCTGCCCATCTGCCTCATCGAACTTTGGGATATTGAGGTATTCGGCGACGCTGGCACCGAGGCTCAGTTGGGCAGCGTACGCAGACACGGCCTTGGCAATGGTGGGTGCGTTCAGGAAGCCTGTCAGGTAAGCAGCCTCAAGCTCCGACTCGACGGGGATGAAATAAAGCTTGTGGTCTGGCACCACGACCTTTTCGCCCGCGTGTTCAATGGAGACACTTCCGATATAAGCCGCAGCAAACGTGTTGCCCATCTCGCGCCAGAGCACCTTGAACGGGGCGAATGTGTAAGGACCGGTGCTCCACAGCGAATAGAACTCTTGCCCCTTCTGGAATCTTTTCAGGCTTGACCGTAGCTCGAGGTGGCTCTTGAAGCGGTTGAGGAACTTAAACGTGTGCGGGCTTGTGGTCGGCAGGTCCGGGTCACCATGCATACCCCGCTGCGGAACAAGGATACGGAGGTCCGCCTCAGGTACCGCATTGAATGGAGCAACACCGCGCCCCCGCAAGAGTGGGAACAGATGTTGAGATTCCACCACTGCCGTAATCTGAGGAATGCCCTTCGTCTTGCCGATATCTGAGGCATTCCGTATCGTTACTAGATCTGGTCCAACTTGGTCCATGGCGTGGACCCAAAAAATTCCGTTGCGGTCCGTCGTGATCCCTTTCCGCGCCTTGTACTCGGGTTTCGCACCTGCTGCGAAAACCTTCGAGAACACTGCCTGTTCCTGCGTGGAGCCGACAAGCCATGGCCGTGTGCCATCTCCGCCTGGTACTGGCACTGCTATTCCGTCGACACGTTTGGCGGTGCTACGGAATTGATCCGCAGAAGCGTAGGTCCGTGTATTGGTGCTACCGTTCTCGTCTGCGGTCCATGAGCGGTATGGAACAGGGAATACCGTGGATGCATTCCTTTGCAGCATCAGGAAAGTCGGATGGTTGCTCACGCCGTCGAACGGCCTGATGTCCTGGTAGTCCTCAACCAGCAGGACGCGGCACGGCAAGCTACCGTTGTCGATCGAGAAGCGTCTGAAGCCAGCGCTGGACTCAGTGGTGAATACCGAACCGGGCATGAAGAAACCCAAGCGTCCGTCATGGGCGAGGTAGTGCTTCACGGCTTGGTAGGTGATCACCGTCGAGATATCGGACTCGATACCGCCTACCCACTTGTCGGTGCTGAATACGCCAAGTCCACGGCAGTGCTGCTGGATCGACTGCGCATAGTCCTTTGGCAGGTTGCTCCATTTGACCCATGGCGGGTTACCGCAGATATGCGACGACGGCGGGATCGCGCCCGCAGCAAAGCGGTCGGCCAAGATTGAACACCAGATGCCGTTCCATCCTTGGTCGTGAAGTTCGACCAAGTTGGTGACTGTCGTGCTGACAACAGAAATATCCGACGGATCGAGCCTCATTGCTTGCAACTCAGGAAGGATCGCACTGCAGATTTTCGCTGCAGGGTAGTTCGCATCGATCAGCATCCGCACCTTAGCGAAGATCTGGAAGAAGTCGGGGTGTCCGATCATCCGCTCTGGAACGGAAAACTCCCTGGGGCCTAACTCGGTATGCAGGACGTGGCTGTAGTTCGAAAAAAGGTCGACGGCGGCTGGATAGACTGCATCCGCCAAGTACACAGGCAACCGGATGGGATGCGCGGGGTCCAAGTGGGGCGACAGAAAGACGGCAAGAGACCCCTTTGCTGCAAGGACGGCGAGGGGGTTGAGGTCAATGCCGTGGATGCCTGCAAGCAGCGATTGGGCTGTAGCGCCGCTATCGGCCTTGCGCCGGCGTCGGATGGCTTCAAGCAAGAATGTGCCCGACCCACATGTGGGATCGGTCAGCGAATCCGCCGGCTGCCATTCCAGCAAGTCCATCCCGTGTTCAGCCAGCCAGTCAGGTGTGTAGAACTCGCCGAGGGCATGCCTGACCTCTCTGGGAATAAACCGTTCGTAGATGCCTTTGAAGAGGTCCCGGGTGGTGTCCGCATGTTTTTTAGAAACAGCGAAGTCGACACCGCCGAGCCTTCCCAGCATGGCTTCGAGGTGAGGCTGGTAGCGGGGCCAGTCGCTGTCGTCCAAGTACCAGGAGAAGAAGTCGCCGCTCAGCATGTTTAGGATGCCGGCGTGTTCGAAAAGCTCACCTGTCTCCACTGCACGCAGCCGGTCTACTACCGGAACACCAGGCTCTAGCACGTCTTGGCTGACCCTGGGCAGCGCGCAAGCCGCCACGACCTTCGCGATGATGGCGATATACGTGTTGAGCGCGAACAGGTAGGCAGCAGGGTTGTTCTGGTACGGCTGGTCGTGCGAGATTTCCTGCCGGGCGAGCAGCTTTTTCATGTGCTCCGGCTGGAAACCAACGACCTGGCTGAACAGCCTGCGCCACTCCGAAAACAGCATCTTGGTTTTCGTGGTAGCTGGGGATGCATCCGCCTTGCAGATGCTGTCGTAGAGTTCCGGAATTAGCTCCGTCCCGTACTCCGAGTCAGGTCCGACCAGTGCCTGCAGGAGCTGGGGATGGACGAGTGGACGGCCATTGTTCTCTAGTGCTGCGAGCAGGCGGTCCGCAGAAATCCTGTCGAACGCGACGACATCCTCCCAGGTGGCGGTCATGCCATCGAAGCAACCGAAGGTGATGTGCGCGCCGTCCCAGGCGACTAGGACGTATTCCAGAAGTGATCGTCCTTCCTCGGCGGAGATCAACTCTGCATATTCTTCAGCTTGCAAGCGCGCATGGTTTGCTTTACTCCCAGCGCGCCCGTTGAACGACTTGGGCGGTTCGTACTCGATGACCACGGCACCGTGCGCCACGTCGGCGAACTTCGTAGGCTTGCCTTTTGCCTTGAGTGCGCGCTCGAGCTGGAATGGTGTCCAAGGAATGGATAGTTCCGAGCAAGCCTGCTCAAGCGCATTCTCTAGCTCGTGCCGCAGCTGCGCTTCGTTCTTGGAGATTTGAGCTGCGGATACGACTGCGCTGACGAGGGAAGAGGTAGTTGCGTTGCTCACAGCAATCCTTGTGCATACTCACCGGGTAGGTGCATTTCAGCTCTATGCGGCTTTTTGGGCTGTGACTGCAACCAGACCAGCGCCAGAGAACAGGTGAGTGAATATTGCTTCGGCCAGTTTGGGCGGCACGGCATTTCCTATCTGGGTGAACTTCGACTCCGTTTCACCTACTGGTGTGAACTTGGGATCGAAGCTCTGAATACGGGCGCACTCGCGCCAGGAGAGCCTACGCGGTGTTTCTAACTTCTTGCGCTTTGGGTTAGCCTCAGTGTGTTCGTACTGGTCGGAAAAATCCCAGCGTTGCTTCCAGCCATCTGCAAGGTTCGACCACGTGAGGGTCATCACTGGGCTGGCAGGATGCAGGGTAATGTGCCGCCAGTTGGCTACAACGGTGAATGCAGGATCAGCCCACTTGGCCTTGCGGTTTCTCGACATGTAGTACCAGGAGAAGTGACCATCGGGATCGTGTGGGCGTTCGTAGAACTCGCCTTCTGGCCAGAGCGGCAAGCCCTTAATAGCGTCGCCATGCGAAGCGTAGGGCAAGAGTGGGCCCGAAGCCTTGGTAGTCTTGCCGTGCGTTTGTTTCGGAAACACGAAGACCTGGCTCAGGTCTTTCCTGATGCCGACGATGAAGAGCCGCTTGCGCGACTGCGGCACACCGTAATCCTTGGCATTTAAGACTTGGTACGTAACGTTGTAGCCCGCCTTGTCGTAAGCCTCGAGTTGCTCCTTCAAAAAGGCCCCACTACTCAGCGCCTGGAGGCCGGAGACGTTCTCAGCAACGAAATACTTGGGGCGGACGATGCCCACTACCCGCAGGAATTGCTTGTATAGATTCGTGCGCGCGTCCTTCTCGGGGTTGCGGTTGCCTGCCATGGAAAAGGATTGGCATGGGTAGCCGCCCACGACAATGTCTGCGTCAGGGAACGCTTGGATACCGGAGATGTCAGCGTTGCGAATATCGACACCAGGGAAGTACATCTCCAGCGTCTTGCACGCGTCTGCAAGGATGTCATTCGAGAAGATGACGTGGCCGCCTGCCGCTTCCACACCAAAATCCATGCCGCCGCAACCCGAGAACAGGGATAGCACTCTGATCTCTTCTCCGTTCCTCTCAAAAATCCTCTTCACGATCTCTCGCTTCGCTGCTGCGTATCTTCGGCATCAGTGCCTTGCGGGAGAAGCGGCCACCTGGACTTTAGGTAGCTATCGATCGCGTCGCGAACAACCCAAGCAAGAGAAACCTTGTTCTCCGCCGCGATCTTTTCTAGGACTAGGTACTGCTCCTCCGGGAAGCTGATTGAAGTACGGACCGTGCGCTCATACGCGCCGCTGTCATGGCGTTTTGACTGTGTCCGCACGGATATCCTTGAGCTTAAGAGCAAGCGCACCATTTTACACCACCGTGGTGAACGTTGTCGCCCTCAAGAATTTTGGTCAGCAAGCGCTGTGTAATCTGGCACTCTGCCTCGGCAATGCGTGGGAAAAGTCGGTACAGTTTGACGAGAATTAATTCCGTTGCTATCGAATGCCTTCCCTATCTGGGACCCCCCGTGATCGAAAGGTGGGGGTTGATCATCTGACAAAGGAGAAAAGCAGCTGGCCTAGCCGACGGAGGTGACTAAGCACATTGACCGAAATTCTGTAGGCCAACGAGTCAAGTGAAAGAAGTCATGGCTGTTTTGGTATCGCTCTTCTCAAACGTAATCCATAAATTCAGCCACGAAGATTTGGGAACAATTGCTGGCCGAACTCGAGAATGCACTACGTAATTCTTTGCAGCACAAGGAGGAGCCATCTCGACTTAAATTGAGAAAGTCTCAACTTAAGCGACGGACGAGAACAATATTCCCACCCCCTTGACACCAACGCGTCGATATAACTAACATTATCGACATGATAAAAAACTACTCCCAAACCATTCCCCCCGAATGGCAAGCCATGTCGAAGATTTTTGTGGCCCTTGGCGATGAGCATCGGCAGCGCATTGTTTTGTTGTTTGAGCCGGGTGAGCGCCTGAATGTCGGGCAGATTGCCGAGGTTTCTACACTGGCGCGGTCAACCGTCTCGCACCACTTAAAAATCCTTTCCGAATCGGGCGTGCTGGCTTCTGAAAAGATCGGCAAGGAGGTCTGGTTCTGGCTCAATCGTCAGGCGCTGGAAACCACCTTCAGCAACGTGCTCAATTACCTGAAGGAAAATGCCTGATGCGCAAGCTGTTTCGTCCCCTGTTGCGCGGTCTGGCGCGCTTGTTGTTTCGCGTTGAGGTACAGGCGCACCAGGCTAATTTCAATCACCCGCATTTGCTGATTGTTGCCAATCACCAGTCTTTTCTCGATGGTTTGCTGATCGGCCTGTTTCTGCCGATTGATCCGGTTTTCGTGGTTCACACGACGATTGCCAATAATTTCTTCTTCCGCATCCTGCTTTCACAGGTTGAGTATCTGGCGGTTGATCCGACCAGCCCGATGGCGATGAAGAAGGTGATTCGCCTGATTGAATCCGGTCGCCCGGTGGTCATCTTCCCGGAAGGGCGGATCACGCTGACTGGTTCGCTGATGAAGGTTTACGACGGCCCCGCCTTTGTTGCGGCCAAGACTGGTGCAACGGTGGTGCCGGTGCGGGTGGACGGCGCGGCACGCAGTTATTTTTCGCGACTTTCCGGCAAGCACCCCAAAACCCTGTTCCCGAAAATTCGCCTGAGCATTTTGCCTGAGCGACATTTCCCGATGCCGGTTGCGCCCACCGCCAAACTGCGCCGGCGCAAGTCGGGCGAAGCGATGCGCAAGCTAATGCAGGAAATGATTTTCGCCTCGCGCCCGCAGCAAACCTTGTACAGCGCGCTGTGCGATGCGGCTGATATTTTCGGGCGGCGGCGCAGGCTGCTTGAAGATGTGAAGCAGATTGAATATTCCTATAACGATCTGCTGAAGATGGCGCTGATTCTGGGTCGCCAGATCGAACGTATTTCGCAAACCGGTGAGCGCATTGGCCTGTTGCTGCCCAATCTGGTGCCAACGCTAGGCCTGATTTTTGGCCTAACGGCCAGGCAGCGCGTGCCGGCCATGCTCAATTACACTGCCGGCCTTGAAGCCATGCAGGCGGCCAGCGCCGGCGCCGAGATTCGGACCATCGTCACCTCGCGCGCCTTTGTCGAGCAAGCCAAACTGGGCGACAAACTGGCCGGTTTGCAGGGCATCCAACTGATTTACCTGGAGGATGTGCGCGAAAAAATCGGTCTGGGCGACAAGCTGTGGTTGATGCTTTACGCCATCCATTTCCCGCGTACCTGCGAAATCAAAACCTCGCCGGAAGCAGCGGCGGTGGTGCTGTTCACCTCGGGTTCGGAGGGCAAACCGAAGGGCGTGGTGTTGCCGCATCGCGCCATTCTCGCCAACATCGCGCAGATTCGGGCGGTGATTGATTTCTCGGTTTACGACAAGGTGCTCAATGCGCTGCCGATTTTCCATTCCTTCGGCCTGACTGCCGGGGCGTTGTTGCCAGTACTGAACGGCGCCAGCCTGTTTCTCTATCCGTCACCGCTGCATTACCGGGTGATTCCGGAACTGGCTTACGACCGTGGTTGCACGGTGCTTTTCGGCACCTCAACCTTTCTTGCCAACTACGCCAAGTTTGCCAATCCTTATGATTTTTATCGCCTGCGTTATGTCGTGGCAGGCGCCGAAAAATTGTCGGAATCAGTACGCAGCCAGTGGTTCGAGAAATTCGGCCTGCGCATTTTTGAAGGTTACGGCGCGACGGAAACCGCCCCGGTGCTGGCGGTCAACACGCCGATGGCCTACAAAACCGGCACGGTCGGCAATCTGCTGCCGGGCATTGAGCATCGGCTGGTGCCGGTTCCCGGTATCGCCAATGGCGGCATCCTGCATGTGCGCGGCCCGAATGTGATGGCTGGTTACCTGAAGTCCGACCAACCCGGCGTGCTGCAACCGCCCATTTCGGATATCGGTGACGGCTGGTACGAAACCGGTGACGTGGTTGAACTGGATGACGATGGCTTCGTCAAAATCGTTGGCCGGGTCAAACGCTTTGCCAAGATTGCCGGCGAAATGGTCAGCCTCGAAGTGGTCGAAAAACTGGCAACAGCGACCTCGCCGGACAAGATGCACGCCGTTTCCAGCCAGCCGGATGCGAGCAAGGGCGAGGCGCTGGTTTTGTTCACGACCGATAGCGAGCTTTCCCGCGAACAGTTACTCGCCAAAGCCCGCGAGACTGGCGTGCCGGAACTGGCTATCCCGCGCAAGATTCAGCGCGTTGAAGCCTTGCCACTGCTGGGCACGGGCAAGATTGATTACGTCACGCTCAAGCGTTTGGCGGAAGGGGTTTAAGCATGAGCGGCCAATTCGGACTGTTGAAAACCCGGCGCTTTGCCCCGTTTTTCGCGACACAATTTCTCGGTGCCTTCAACGACAATCTGTTCAAAAATGCGCTGATTGTCCTGCTCACGTTTCAGTCGGCGCAATGGACTGAAATCAAGCCGGAATTGCTCGCCAATCTGGCCGCCGGCATTTTCATCCTGCCCTTTTTCCTTTTTTCAGCGACCGCCGGGCAACTTGCCGACAAGTACGACAAAGCCTTGCTGGCGCGGCTGGTCAAGGTGCTGGAGATGGTCATCATGGGCGTTGCGGCAGCCGGGTTCTTTATCCACAGCCTGCCGGTATTGCTCGGTGCGCTGTTTTTGCTCGGCCTGCATTCAACTCTTTTTGGCCCGGTCAAATACGCCATCCTGCCGCAACATCTGCATGCAAATGAACTGGTCGGCGGCAATGCGCTGATTGAGGCCGGCACCTTTGTCGCCATCCTGATCGGCACGCTGGCCGGCGGTTTGCTAGCCGGTTCAGTCGAACATCCGGCGTGGATCGCGCTCGGCGGTTTCGTGATTGCGCTGGCCGGTTACCTGAGCAGTCGCGGCATACCCGTTGCGCCAGCGCCGGAGCCGGGGCTTACGGTCAACCTCAATCCATTGACCGAAACCTGGCGCAATATTGCCTTTGCCCGCCAGAATCGCACCGTTTTTCTCTCCATTCTGGGAATTTCCTGGTTCTGGCTCTACGGGGCGCTGTTTCTTGCCCAGTTTCCGGCTTACGCCAAGAATGTGCTGGGCGGTAGTGAAAGCTCGGTAACGCTATTGCTGGCGGTATTTACGCTCGGCATCGGCCTCGGTTCGCTGCTTTGCGAACGGATGTCCGGCAAACGCGTTGAAATTGGTCTGGTTCCCTTCGGCTCGATTGGCCTGACCTTGTTTGGCATCGACCTCTATTTCGCCTCGCCGACAGGCCCGTTGGCGGCTGAAGTGCTCGGCGTCGTTGCCATGCTCAGCATCCCCACCGTCTGGCGCATCCTTTTCGACCTCGTCATGCTCGGCATTTTTGGCGGCTTTTTCATCGTGCCGCTTTATGCGCTGGTGCAGATTCGCAGCAGCGCGGCGCATCGGGCGCGGATCATCGCCGCCAACAACATTCTCAACGCCTTGTTCATGGTTACAGGCGCATTGGGCGCTGCCGCCCTGCTTAATAGCGGGCTGTCGATTCCGGCGCTATTCGGCATTGCGGCTTTGGCCAATGCGCTGGTTGCCCTCTATATCTACCGTCTGGTGCCGGAATTCCTGCTGCGCTTCATCGCCTGGCTGATGATCCGCGCCGCCTATCGCCTGCGTAGCGCGGGGCTGGAGAATATTCCGGAAGAAGGCGCGGCGGTGATCGTCTGCAACCATGTCAGTTTCGCCGATGCGGTCGTGATCATGGGCGCCGCACCGCGTCCGCTGCGTTTCGTGATGGATCACCGGATCTTCAAAATTCCGCTGATCAGCTACATTTTTCGCCATAGCGGAGCGATCCCGATTGCTTCGGCCAAGGAAGACCCGGCGATGATGGAGGCCGCTTTCGCTGAAGTCAGCAAGGCGCTGGCGGCGGGCGAACTGGTCGCGATTTTCCCGGAAGGCAACATCACCCGCGATGGGGAATTGCAGCCATTTCGTTCAGGCATTGCGCGGATACTGGCAGATAACCCAGTGCCGGTGATCCCGCTGGCGTTGAGCGGTTTGTGGGGCAGTTTTTTCTCGCGGATTGATGGCGTGGCGATGAAAACCCCATTCCGGCGCGGCTTGCTTTCGCAGATCACCTTGCGCGTTGCACCTGCCGTCACCCCCGCCGCCGCAACGCCGGAGAATTTGTTCAATATCGTGCGGGCACTGCGTGGTGCTGAAAAATAGGTCGATTTTTCTGGTCGACCGCAACAACCTGAGAGCATTGGCATTGCAAGGTAAAATCGCCGCATGAACTGGTCTTTAATCACTGAAAAGCTGAGTCTTTACGAAAAACTGATGCGGCTCGACAAGCCAATCGGCATTTTGTTGCTGCTTTGGCCGACACTCTGGGCGCTTTGGCTTTCAGCCAACGGGCAGCCCAACTGGGTGGTGCTGTGGATTTTCATTCTCGGCACCGTGCTGATGCGCTCGGCGGGTTGCGTGATCAACGATTACGCCGACCGCGATTTTGACCGCCACGTCGAGCGCACCAAGGAACGCCCGATCACCGCCGGCAAGGTTTCGACCAAGGAAGCGCTCGCTCTCTTTGCCGGCCTTTCGCTCTGCGCTTTCGCTCTGGTACTGCTGTTGGAAAACAGATTGGTCATCCTGATGTCGATCCCCGCCTTGTTTCTGGCCGCGAGCTACCCGTTTACCAAACGTTTCCTGGCGATTCCGCAGGCTTACCTCGGCATCGCCTTCGGCTTCGGCATCCCGATGGCTTACGCTGCACAGCTCAACACGGTGCCGAATGAGGCCTGGTGGCTCTTGCTCGCCAATGTTTTTTGGGCGATTGCTTACGACACGGAATATGCGATGGTCGACCGCGAGGATGACCTGAAAATCGGCATCAAGACGGCAGCCATCACCTTTGGCCGTTTCGATGTCGCCGCCGTCATGGCCTGTTATGCGCTCACCTTGGGCATCATCGGCGGGCTGGGCGCGCTGCGCCACGTCGGCTGGCCGTTCTATGCCGGCCTGCTGGTCGCCGCTGGCATCATGGGCGTCCATTACACATGGATACGCGAACGTGACCGGATGCGCTGTTTCAAGGCGTTTTTGCATAACAATTATGTCGGGCTGGCGATTTTTTCAGGCATCGTGCTTGATTTTCTGCTGGCCTGAAGGAGATATCAATGCGAGTCATATTTTTTCTAAGCGCCCTGTTCGCCGGCCAGGCCTTTGCCCAGGACGCCCGTCAATTGGCGCCATTGCCCGCGCCCGCACAAGAATCCTTGCGCACTGAAATGCTCGACAATTTAGTTGGGCTGAATGAAGTCCTGACCCTGATGGCGGCAGGCAAAGTAAAGGAAGCCGGTGCCTTTGCCGAAAAGGAATTTGGCGTTTCGGCGATGGGCAAACACCGCAGCAAACCAATGGATGCACGCCCCGGCCCGCATATGCCACCCGCCATGCACGGCATCGGCAGGGATGGCCACAAGGCGGCCAGTGAGTTTGCCAAAGTTGCCGCGACCGGTGACCGTGACCAGGCTTTTGCGCTATTGCCCAGCTTGACCGGCGCCTGTGTCGCCTGTCACCTATCCTATCGGACGCGCTAAATGCAATTTAGCGCCGGAATCCGGTAAGCTGTTGAAATGAACGGAAAAATTACAAGGAAACATCGTGGCGATTGATGAGCAGGCTAAATTCGTCAAAGTGGGGATCAATGACCTTCAGGTCGGCAAACCAATCACCCATCCTTATTATGATGGCAACCGACGCTTGCTGCTCAAACGCGGCTTTGTCATCGAGAGCATCCGCCAGTGCGAATTGCTCGTCGAGAATGGCTTGTATCGCAACTTCAATGAGCGCAGCAGCTCAGCCAACCCGGCAGCCTCGTCAGCCGGTGATGCCCCGGTTTCGCGCGAAACAATAACCACTCTGGAAGCGACCAAAATTCGCATTGGCGATCCTTTGTCGATGCAAAAATCCAGTGAAGACCCACGCTTGGTGGTCAAGCTGATTGGCTATGTCAAAAACCGGGGGCTGATCGTCACCGTGCCCGGCAGCGATGGCGAATTTGTCATGCTCAAGGACGGCCAATCCTTCATTTGCCGCTTCTTCTCCGGGCAAAATGCCTACGCCTTCACCACCACGGTGGCCAAACAAACCAGCGTCCCGTTTCCCCACTTGCACCTGTCCTACCCGCGTGAGGTACGCGGGCTGGAGATTCGCAAAGGCTCACGCGTTGATGTCGAACTGATTGCCGCAATCAGCGCCGAAGGCGATGGCGCGGCCAAATCGAGTGCTGGAAAAATTGTAAACATCAGCACCGGTGGCGGTGCCTTGCGCGCCAAGTTACCGCTTGGTGAAAAAGGCGATGCAATCAGCGTCAAGTTCAAGATTACGGTCAGCGAGATTCAAACCTACATCGTTTTCGACAGCATCATTCGGACCATTGCGCAGGATCAGGTCGACCCGAGCATGCCCTATCTGCATGGCCTGCAATTCCTTGATCCCGACCCAGGCATGGCAATGGCGCTCGCCGCATTTGTCTATCAAAAAATCGCCGACGAAGCGCGCTGAGGCGCTCGGCAACTCACCGCAGGTTTAGGCAATCCAATGAAATACCACGATTTGCGCGACTTCATGGCGCAGCTGGAAAAGACCGGCGAATTGAAGCGCGTTGGCGTCGAGGTCGATACCCGCCTCGAAATGACAGAAATCTGCGACCGCGTGCTGCGCGCCGAAGGCCCGGCCATCCTCTTCGAGAAACCCAAAGGGCACACCATCCCGGTGCTCGCCAACCTGTTCGGCACCCCGAAGCGGGTGGCGCTTGGCATGGGCGAAGAATCAGTACAGGCGCTGCGCGAAGTCGGCAAACTACTCGCTTACCTCAAGGAACCGGAGCCGCCGAAGGGTCTGAAAGACGCTTGGGACAAGTTGCCCATCCTCAAGCAAGTGATGAATATGGCACCGAAAATCGTGTCGACCGCGCCCTGCCAGGATGTTATCTGGGAGGGTAAGGAGGTTGATCTGGCCAGGCTGCCGATCCAGCATTGCTGGCCGGGCGACATCGCACCGCTGATCACCTGGGGCCTGGTGGTGACCAAAGGCCCGCACAAAAATCGGCAAAATCTGGGCATCTACCGCCAACAGGTGTTGGGGCCAAACAAGCTGATCATGCGCTGGCTGGCCCATCGTGGCGGCGCGCTCGATTTCCGCGAACATCAACTCGCCAACCCCGGCCAGCCGTTCCCGGTCGCCGTGGTTTTAGGCTGCGATCCGGCAACCATTTTGGGCGCCGTGACGCCAGTGCCGGATTCACTCTCCGAATACCAGTTCGCCGGCCTGCTGCGTGGCGGCAAGACCGAATTGGTCAAATGCATCGGTTCAGCTTTGCAGGTGCCGGCTTCCGCCGAGATCGTCCTGGAAGGCGTCATTCACCCTGACGAAATGGCGCTTGAGGGGCCGTATGGCGACCACACCGGTTACTACAACGAGCAGGCAAATTTCCCGGTTTTTACGGTCGACCGCATCACGATGCGTAAAAACCCGATTTACCACAGCACCTACACCGGCAAACCGCCCGACGAACCGGCCATCCTCGGTGTCGCGCTCAATGAAGTCTTCGTGCCGCTGCTGCAAAAGCAATACCCGGAAATCGTCGATTTCTACCTGCCGCCGGAAGGCTGTTCGTACCGGATGGCGATTGTCAGCATCAAGAAAGCTTATCCCGGCCACGCCAAACGGATCATGTTCGGCATCTGGAGCTTCTTGCGCCAATTCATGTACACCAAAACGATTATCGTCGTCGATGACGACATTGATATTCGCGACTGGAAAGAAGTCGTCTGGGCGATGACAACGCGTATGGACGCAACGCGTGACACGACCCTGGTCGACAATACACCGATCGATTACCTCGACTTCGCCTCACCCGTCGCCGGCCTCGGCTCCAAAATGGGGCTGGACGCAACCAACAAATGGCCGGGTGAAACCACCCGCGAATGGGGACGGCCAATTGTGATGGATGCTGGGGTTAAGAAGCGGGTTGATGCGATGTGGGATGAATTGGGTTTGTAAAGGAGGTTAGCCATGCCAGAAATCAGCCGTTTTTTTGGAATTATCATCGCAATGTTCTACGACGAACATAATCCACCACATTTCCACGTACGTTATAACGAACATAAAGCCGAAATTGGCATTCAGACACTGTCTCTTTTGGCAGGCAAATTACCACCACGTGTCACAGGTTTGGTAATGGAGTGGGCAAGCATGCATCAGGAAGATTTGATGGCCGACTGGATGCTGGCTCGGCAACAAGCAGAACTGAAGCGCATTGCACCGCTGGAGTGAAAAATGTTCCTAATCGACGTAACCGAGGTTCATCCGCTCGAAAACCGTGAACTGGATCTGGTTTTTGCTGATGGCTTGCATGCTGTCGTGGCGATAGATCGCGTGATCAAAAGCTACTCAGGCATCTTTGCCGCATTGACGGATGACAATTATTTCAAACAAGTCCGGGTTGACCGCGAACTTGGTACCATCGTTTGGCCGAATGGCGCAGACATCTGCCCTGATGTGTTGTATTCATTCGCCTCGGGTAAACCTATTTTCATCAATAGTGAGCGGGTGTTGAATTGAGTGAGGAAGAGGTCTGATGTTCACGCAAGCTGATGGGAAAATGGATACAAAACCACCATTCCCCATGCCAAGCAGCTAGACCGGGAAGGCAAAACCTAACCCGCTCAAGCACCACAATACGGGCGTAGTAGTTTTTGTAATCATAAAACCCGTATGTCCGAAATTTCTCAGGTTTGATCGCTATTGAACTGAGTTCAACAATGCGGGCCGGCCAAACTCGACCAGTTCTGCATTCGATTTTTGAAAATATCCTGTCCAAAACCTGGATAGGGCCTGCATGGTTTGAGGCGGTCGATAAATACCCTTGCTACGTTTGGCATCTTCAGCAAGTAAACCTGCGCCAATCACGTATATTCTGGCACCACCGAAGTCACCAAATAACTGGTTATCCGCAACTAGTTTGATCTCTTTTTCCGGAATGATCTGGCGTGCGGCTTGGCGGGAATAAAAACTTGTGATTGACGAGTTTTCCAGCATATCGGAGGCCAGTAAAACAATTTTGTTTTTTGCCGGGGATTGACGGACCTTCCCTGAAATATCTTTCAGACTTGCAAATATATCGGATTTGGCAATATCGTCACTACTATCACCAAAAGCTGATCTCATCGCACCTCCTATCAACTGGCCAGCCAAACTGGGTTGTGCTGCCATGCATTGATCAAATTTATTGAGTACAGGCTTGGAAATGTCATCACGAGCTGACTTTACTAGCTCAGGGTCCAATTTCCCTGATACCAGAACATTGGTGTAATGACCTTGCGTGAAAGCGGAGAACTGGATGACTGAAAAAGCAATACCGGATTTAAGAAGATTACGCACATTGTCTGCAATCGATTGCTTGAGGGCATCGTTGAACAGCGTCGTTTGATCAACCACCAGGAATAGCTCGGTATCCGGGACAGAATTTTGCGCCGGCATTTTGCCGTTATAGCAAGTGGGGATTACATCTGAATTACCGGCCCCGGCAAAACAACAAAACACAAGCAATGAAAGTGGTAGCAACCTCCTCATAACAAACCATCCAATTCCGCATCAAGTTGGTTGCGTGCCATTTTATTGCTCTCGGCTTCCTTTGCTTGCTTGATGGCAGCAAGCACATATCCCTGTAAAGGTTGCTGTAAGGTGTGAATGTAGTCTTTCTTGGTATCTTTGCTCGAGAGCAGATCAAGTTGCTGAAGCGCTTCGTTAACTGTAAGTGCAGCACCCGAGGCTGCGACTGGAACCACCCGATCAATAGCATGCTGCATTGCTTGCTGCTTTTGTGCTGCATTGCGTGCAGCATTTTGTTGTGCCCCGTCATGGTCACGCGACTCTGCCCTTCGCTTGAGTTCCATGTAGTCGTAAAACGTTTTGCTTGCATGCATGCCATCAGTGCCCGTTTGTGCATTGCGCTCCATGAGCTTTTGCTGCAAATTCTCTAATTTGGCCTGTGCGCTGTCAGCAATATTTTTGTAATGTTCCCTTATGTCCGCATAGGTCGTGTAACGCCCCCCTCCAATCGCCTGATATGCATCAGCACTATTTTGTCCAGCAAACCCCCAGCGATATCCAAAAATCACCCCAAGTATTTGTAAAAACACAAATACAAAGGCCAAAACGATAAATGTACCCCACCCCCCGTGCCGATCTATGTTTGTTTCCTCTTCGAGCGCTTTGTCCTTGGCCGCCTGATTTTTAGCTACATCAGCATCTGGCAAAGTCAGATTGCGTCCGGGTTTATTCGCCATATTCAACCCGTCACCATTGCTGGTTGCTGCCATATTTATTTGGGCACTTTTGCCAACAACCTCGTCATGCAAGGTTTTTTCCAGCACTTGCCCACGAACATATGTAGCACCTACCGCGATACCCACCACAAGGACCAGCGTCACCGAAGAAACCATGTAGCTCGCATGTGTTCCCACTCGATTAGCTAATTGCGTATAGAAAGGCAGGCCATCATCTTTTGATTGCGGATCATGCATCGTCACGGGCTCAGTCCTGAAGCTACCGGAGCGGCCACTCTCTACCCATTCGCGTCGTGCATTCTTGATGCTTGTGGATTTAAGCAACTCATGGCCGGCAAAATGTGTAAAGCCGACGAGTAAAATGGATATTACGAAAGCAATTGCATACGCACCAGTTTGCTGTAGATTCTCACTAGCGCCGGGCAACGTATACCCCGCCAACACATAGCTAAAACCCATAGCTTCAACAAAAACCAGAGCCACCGTCAACAACCAAATCCAGTTTGGTGTTGGCTTACGCCCGTTATCCCCTGCTTTTTTCAGGTACATACATTTTTCATTGAAATCATGCTCATCCTGAATTCGGACGAATTTCTTGTAATCTCCGCATAATGCTTTTTCTGCCTTGAACCATTTTTTATCATCGGTGTCACGATTGATGTCCTTTGAGAGGATAGCGATACGGCCAATTAGTGGAAAACTGACCCAGGTATTCAACCACCACCATTTAATTTTTTCCCACAATACAACCATGCTCACCATGGCAATCATGATACTGACGATGCTCCACGCCAACATTGGCGAGGCGGCAAAAAATGCCTTGATTGTGTCCAATTGATAACTCCCTATTGATACATTGTTGGTTTGAAATCGGACACGAATGCATTGTCCTTGCTGCCATAAATTATTTTTCCAGCCTTCGCGGTGGCGTTACCGTCTGCGGCAATTAACATATCCATGCACTGCACGCCTCGCTCCCCTTCTGCGAATACGCGGTACAGCAAACCATTACTGCCCTGGTAAACATTAACAGCCGGCGTAGCTAGCACATCCGCTTTTGGCCCATCAGACTTCGCTTTCTTATTCCGAGCAGGGTCGTAGTTGGCATAAACCTTAAGCTCAGGCGCATTCGCAGATGCGGCGCCATCACGCAAGACCTTGACGTTATTGAGCACGACCAAATTGCCGCCTACCGTGTCATGCCAGGTACGACCATATAACCCGGGAAGAAATTCGCTGGTGGCGTAATCTTTACCGTCTTTAAGTGATTTAACAGCACCCGCGTTACGGGGCCTGTCTATGTTGCAGCTACTGATCTGCCCCATGTCACTTGCTTTCGCTTCGCTGATCAGCATGAAGCCTTGCTTGGCTTTTACCTGCTCGCCAATGTTAACTACCGTATTGCTAGATGTTGCGGCTATGCCACCAAAGTCAATACTTCCGGATAGCAATTTTTTGGTTGGTTTAGCGTTTTTGCTGACCACTGCAGTGGACTCAGTGACGGCTGTCGCATCGTTCCCTACTTTGGCTGGCGCAGACTTTACTGTTTTCGCGTTGGATGCCAACATGGTTTCACTTTGGGGCGCTTTACCCACGGTTGTAGTTACCGGGCGATAAAAGGCCGTATTTGGGCGCCGATTCTGCAAGTACAGTTTGAATGTTGCGTCGTTACTCAAGTCAACGATATCAACTCGCCGATTTTTGGCTCGCCCCTCTTCCGTCGCGTTGTCCGCAATCGGTTGGGTTTCTCCTGCGCCTTGGTAAAAAAGGTCATCTTCGGCCACGCCCATGGATTTGAAAAGTTGAGCAACAGTCTTGGCTCGGCGCTCTGAGAGGTAAGCGTTTAGTTTTGAATTTCCGGTGTCATCAGTATGGCCGATTAGCAGCACACGCCTTTTGTGAAGCTCATTTTTCTCTTCATTGAGCTTCACACCAATCGTATTGACCGGTTGTTTTGTGGCGTACAGCTTGGCAATTTCCATAAATGGGGGTTTGGCATCAGCGCTCAGTTGATCAGAACCATTCAAAAAACTAGAGCTTCCTTTAGGGTCAATAATTGCCGCAAAGATGCCTGCTTCTTCCTCTTTTTGAGTTTCATTTTTTGTCGTGAGTTGGCCTGCATTTTCTTGAGCGGCTGTATTTGTATTGGTCGTGAGGGTTGTGACCTGTATTTCCAGGCCGTATTTCTTCGCTATTTTGGAGAGTTCGCACTTGCGCTTATCAATCTCTGCTCCAATGAGCGCGCCAGCCACCGCGCCAATCAACGCTCCGCCGCCTTTTATGCCGAATACTGCGCGACCAAGTATTTCTCCGCCAATAACGCCTACCCCAATCCCGATATTGCGAGCGTTATTCGCGCACGGGTCATCGCTGTTAAAGGTTTCATTGAGCGACTCCACGGGCGAAAGACTCTCGCCTTTTTGGTTTACGGTGGCACAGCCCTGCAACGCCAACACTGAAATCAAGGCGAAAGCTATTGGGCGCAAGGTAAATGTCTTATTTTTCGGATATTTAAGTGGTACGGAATTCACATCAAGGCGCATGGCCTCTCCTGCTTTTAGAATTTATGTATTTTTATTATCCGTAGCATCGATTGAAATTCATACCCGCCCTACGGCTGATGCCATTTGGACGCACCCGTTCAAGATATCTACCGTTGACAATTGTCAGGCGCTTTTGACTTGCGGTTTTCGGAGCTGATCGCTTTGGCAGAAAGCGAGCCGCCACCCAAGCTTGTCCAGATGCCTGAGTCGGATGAAGCGAGAGCTTTTTCTCGCGATCGCCAAGCCGCTAGTGAACTCGCGGTAAATAGCGGTACATACCCAAAATTGTGTCGCTATGTTCTGTACAATAAAGTGCAGTTAAACCACACACAAAGGTGTGACCATGCTCAACACACAAACCAAAGAAGCGGCTTCCGTTTCCATTAACATTCGTGCCAAAGCCAGGCAGCGCGATCTTATTGATCAGGCTGCAGATCGTCTGGGTCGTAGCCGTTCGGACTTCATGCTTGAAGCAGCCTGCCGCGAGGCGGAAGATGTATTGCTCGACCAAGCCTTCTTCACGGTGGATACGGGCACCTTCGCTAAATTCCAGGCACTGCTTGATCAACCCTTGCCGCCAACTGACAAGCTACGCCGCCTGCTCAAGACTAAAGCGCCTTGGGAAAAATGACGACGCTGGATTTTGCGCCGCCTGCACCGATCACCGCAGGCCAATCTCTGGAGAATTTCGACAGCGGGGAATACTCCCTGAATGAATGGCTCAAAAAACGTGCGTTCAAAAACCACGCATCTGGTGCGTCGCGCTGTTTCGTGTTGAGCACTGGGGCGAGCGTCATTGGCTACTACAGCCTGTCGGCAGGGGCCATCAGCCATGAGGCTGTACTCAAGGCAATGCGGCGCAACATGCCAGACCCATTACCCGTCCTCTTGCTCGGTCGGCTGGCCATCGATAAGCGGTATCACAATCAGGGAATTGGGCAGGCCTTGCTGCGCGACGCCTTGCTGCGCGCGGTCAACGTTGCCGGTGATGCCGGCGTATTCGCCCTCTTGGTCCACGCCATTTCCGAGAACGCCAGACAGTTCTACCTTTCACGCGGCTTCGTCGAGTCGCCCTTGCGCCCGATGACGCTGCTGATGACGATAGAAACAATTCGATCAATTCTGGCCGAACCTGACTGACCAAGTACTATCCATTGATTTAGATGCCCACAGGTTTGAGTAACAAAGTCCCATGACACTTCAGATTGTTCCGGTCGACCTCAAAAATCCCGCGATTGCCGAAGCCTGGCTAACGCTACTTGAGCATTACGCCCGCGACCCGATGGGTGGCGGCGAAGGCTTGTCTGAATACGCGAAGATCAATCTGGTCAGCGTCATCAGCGAGGTTCCCGGCTTCCACGGCGCACTGGCCTGGTTGGACGGAAAGGCGGTGGGGTTAATCGATTGCTTCGCCGGCTTTTCGACCTTCGCGGCGCGGCCATTGCTCAATATTCACGACATCGTTGTTCATGTCGACGTACGCGGCCAAGGCATCGGCCAAGCCTTGCTCTACTGGGCCGAACAGCGGGCCAGAGAGCTTAGCTGCTGCAAGCTGACGCTGGAAGTATTGTCGGCAAACACGCGAGCCATGGCATCCTACAAACAGGCTGGTTTCGTACCTTACGTGCTCGACCCCGCTGCCGGAAATGCCCTGTTAATGCAAAAATACGTATCGGAGTTGTGATGCAAGAACCCATTCCCGCCCCTGAGCTGCAAGGCGTTCGCCCTTCGCTGGTGCAATTGACCCATTTCATTTACGGCCTGCATGCGATTGCCGTTTTTGTCGGAATCACTTCTGCCGCAACCGTGGCCGGTGGCTTCGTTTTCGGCCTGCCATCGCTGCTTGCCGTCTTCCTCAATTACCTGAAGCGCAGCGACGTCAACGGCACCTGGCTGGAAAGCCATTTCCGCTGGCAGATTCGCACCTTCTGGTTCACTTTTCTCGGGCTAATGATCTACGGCTTGCTGATCATCACGATTATCGGCATCCCGCTGGCCTGGATACTGATCGCCCTGCTTGGCTTATGGGTTGGCTATCGTGTGATCAGGGGCTGGCTGGCGCTGTTTGGCGAACGCCCTCTAAACCCATGACAGCAGCGCTTTAGTTTCTGGCGCCCTTGGGCGGAACCAGCAGCGATTCGACACCGAGCTGCCTGAGCCTTTCCTGCGCCGCCTCGGCTTCCTGGCGAGTCTTGAATGGCCCGACCTGAACCCGGGTTTCGAGCGTCGAGGGAACCCCGCTCAAGGTCAGCTTGGCGTGCAGCTCCTCGGCCCGTTGCGCACTCGAAAAAACACCAGCTTGTAACAAAAACCCTGAAAACAGGCGCTGCACATGGCTCGCCTCAGTAGCCCCCTGGCTACGCCGCAGCTCCGCGATACGCGCGCTTGGTGTCACCACAGACTTGGCTTCAGATACCTGCGGTGCCGTTGTTACGACGACTGGCTCGGCAGTTGACTCCGGTACTGACCGCAGATTGGCGCGCGATGACGCCGCCGGCACATTTTGTTGGCGTGGGGCGCTTTCAATGACCGGTGCAGGCGCTGGTTTTGGATTGCTTGCGGTCGACCGTGCAGCAGCACGAATTTCTGGCTTGACCACTTCTTTTGGCTCAACTTTTTCTACCGGCGCTTCTTCAACCACAGGCGCTGGCGGCGGCTCCTGGACGGCTGGCGCAGGCGTTGGCGGCTCCGGCAGATTGCTGGCGGCGGTAACCGGTTGCGTCACTTCCTTTTTGGGCGCAACGGGAACCGGCTGAGTAAATACAGGGATATCAACTTCTTCATTTGATGACAAGCGGTCAAACACCGCCAGCACACCAAGCAGCAAGGCAACCAACGCCCCGGCAACGGCCAGGCGCTTGACCAGTTGGCCGCGAATTTCGCCGGTATTCACTTCATTTTCGGTAGGTTTGGATTGCTCAGCCATCGTTTTCTCAGGAATTCGTACTCTTGGCCAAGGCAACAACCAGTTCGGCCTCTGCCCGGGCGATGCCACAACGTTCGGCAATCATTGAGGGATCGTAACCGGCAGCGGCCATTTGCATGGCATCGCCGTAGATTGGCGAAACGGTTTGCGAAGCGCGCATCTGCGCCAGCTCGTGCAACATGTCCGAGCGCAAGGCAGCCAGTTCACCACGGACGGCATCGACTTCGTCGCGCAACTGAAAAACCTCATTTTCCAGACTGCGATACAAGCGCTCCTCATCCGGCGCCACCGCAACGGCTGCCGCGCGCTCCCAGGCTGAAGGAGGCTCCGGCTCAGGATCGGGTTCTGGTGCAGACTCTGGCAGCGGCGGTGTTTTGACGACCACCGGGGCCGGCACTGTTTTCTTGACCGGCGACGGTCGCCGCAAACGCACAATCACCACGGCCATGTAGATCGCGACCATAACGATCAGGGCAATAACCCCTTCCCGCAGGCCCAGCGCGATTCCAGCGATTTCCAGAACCAAGTTGTCCTGCCCCGGCCCTAGAAGCCGACCGAATACTGCACGCCAAGGACGTGCGCGCTGTCATCGTAGTTACCGCGGAGACCTACCTTGGGTTGATCGATGCGAGGATCTTTCAGATAAAGATAGGCATAGCCAATATCGATCTTGCCAATCTTGCCAGCGTTGTACTGACCACCTAGAGAGAACCAAATGCGGTCGTTATCAGGCACGCGGGCCGAGCGATCATTATCGGTTGTCGGCGTACGATCATAGGCAATGCCGAACTTAAGCTTTGTTGATTCACTAGCTTTGTAGGCAGCTCCCCAAGCAAAACGCCAGGAATCTTTATAATTGAACGGCTCACTGACCAACTGATTACCGGAATTACGGCTGATTACGTCAAGGGACTTCAGCGTGCTCCAGTTGGTGTATGACAAATCTCCCATCGTCTCCCAACGGTCTGAGACCTGCTGCCAGACGGAAAGTATGAAGGTATCCGGTAGCTTGACGTTGGCTTTGACGGGAGTCGATGAAACTGCCGTTGTCGCGGTTCCTTCAAGCGTGTATTCAATTGCTGAACGGTAAGAAATACCGACACGCATAGCAGGTGAAAGGGTAAACAAGGCACCGGTATTCCAGCCCCAGGCTGCGTCATCACCCTTTAACCTGGACACCGCGCTGGTCAGTTCTGCATCTATCGTCTGGTAATTAACGCCAAAGCCCAGGGAAACCTTGTCATTCAACCTGTAAGCAATAGACGGATTGTAATTAACGGTCTTGATTTCGGATTTGATCGCCTGAAAACGGCCAACCCAGTTTTTATCTTTGTACTCGGTAGCCAATCCAAAAGGTGCTGACACACCAAAACCAAAAAACAAACTTGGCGCCAACTCTACCGAAAAGTAAGCATTGGGCACCGCGGCCCAAGCACCCGCATTACCACCATTGCCACCGGTACCAGTAGAACCTTGATTATTAAATTCAAAATTTGGCTTGACCCCAGCCACCCCAGCCGAAAGCTGAAAACCGGAAAGCTGCGTCATGCCTGCCGGGTTGAAGAAGACAGTGCTGGCGTTATCGGCAACCGCTGCTGAACCGGCGTAGGCGGTGCCCAGTCCGCTCGCATTCTGTTCCCAGAGCTGGAAAGCAGAAGCCGATGCGGCGCTGGAAAATACAGCCAGTAGCAGCGCCGGTAGCGCGCGCATTGTCATTTGATTCATTCTTCATTCCCCTGATTGCAGACCAATCTCGTTAAGCGCGTGATTTTACGTAATTTCTGCCGGTACGTCGCGCTTCTTGCCGTTGCTGTCGATGGCAACATAGGTGAGTTGCGCCTCGGTCACTTTAACCGTGATCAGGTCCGCATAATTACGTTCGGCATAAACCTCGACATTGACCGTAATCGAGGTCTGACCGATGCGCACAATCTGGGCATAAAAGCTGACGATATCGCCGACCGAAACCGGTTGTTTGAACAGGAAGGAATGCACCGAAACGGTTGCTACCCGGCCCCGTGCACGGCGCATGGCGGGGATTGCCCCGGCCACGTCAACCTGGGCCATGACCCAACCGCCAAAGACATCGCCGTTTTGATTCAGATCGGCGGGCATCGGCACCAAACGCAGGGCGGGTTGCTCATCAGGAAGCGTAATACGGTCGACGGCCATAAGGTGCTCTTTTTTAGATAAAGCCTGATTTTCCCGGAATCCGGCCAGTTTTCATATACTGCGGGGAACAATCATTCAGGCCTCCCCATGCGTCGCGCTTCAGCACTCCCCAAACCACCCGCCGGACAAGCCTTGCCCGAGACTCACGTCTGGCTGACGTTGAAAACGCTGCTACCGTATATCTGGCGTTACCGCCTGCGCGTCGCCGCCGCTCTCAGCTGCCTGATCGCCGCCAAGATAGCCAATGTCAGCGTGCCGCTGGTTTTCAAGCAAATCATCGATAACCTTTCGGCAACCCAGCAAGTGCTGGCGCTACCAGTGCTGCTACTCGTCCTCTACGGTGTCCTGCGTTTTTCGACCGCAATGTTCACCGAATTACGCGAAATGCTCTTTGCCCGCGTCACACAGCAGGCGGTTCGTCAGGTCGCGCTTGAAGTTTTCGGCCACCTGCACGCGCTCAGCCTGCGCTTTCACTTGGAGCGCCAGACCGGCGGCGTTTCGCGCGATATCGAACGCGGCACCCGCTCAATCTCCAGCCTGATCTCCTACACGCTCTATTCGATCCTCCCGACGCTGGTTGAAATCGGCCTCGTGCTCGGCATCCTCTTCGTTCGCTACGACATCGGCTTCGTCATCATTACCCTGGTTTCGCTGATCAGTTACATCGTATTCACGGTCAAAGTCAGCAACTGGCGCATCGATATCCGGCGCACCGTCAATGAAAGCGATTCAGCCGCCAACACCCGTGCCGTCGATAGCTTGCTCAATTACGAAACGGTCAAATATTTCAACAACGAAGCCTTCGAGGCGCGCCGTTACAACGAGCAATTGCTCAAGTGGGAAGATGCCGCAACGCGCAGCCAGACCACCCTTTCGGCGCTCAACCTTGGCCAGCAAGCAATTATCGCGCTCGGCGTCACCGCCATGATGTGGCGCGCTACCAATGGCGTGGTTGAAGGCACGATGACGATTGGCGATCTCGTGCTGGTCAATGCTTTCCTGATCCAGCTCTACATTCCGCTCAATTTCCTCGGCGTTGTCTATCGCGAAATTCGTCAGGCACTGACCGACATCGAGCGCATGTTCAAGCTGCTCCAGGAAAACAAGGAGATCGCCGATGCACCGGATGCTCGTGATCTGCCCACCGGCCCCTTGCAAATCAACTTTGCTGCGGTCGACTTCGCCTACGACCCCGAAAGGCAAATCCTGCATCACATGGACTTCGCCATTCAAGCGGGGCGCACGGCTGCCGTAGTCGGCCATTCCGGCGCCGGGAAATCCACCCTTTCACGCCTGCTTTACCGTTTTTATGATGTCACCGGCGGTGCGATCCGGATCAACGGCCACGACATTCGCAGCCTAAAACAAAGCAGCCTGCGCGCCGCCATCGGCATCGTGCCGCAGGATACGGTGCTGTTCAACGATACGATTTTCTACAACATCAACTATGGCAGCCCCGAGGCCAGCCGCGAAGAGGTTTATGGCGCAGCACGTGCGGCCCAGATGCATGACTTCATCGAATCCTTGCCGCACAAATACGAAACCAAGGTCGGCGAACGTGGCCTCAAACTTTCCGGCGGAGAGAAACAACGTGTCGCGATTGCCCGCGCCCTGCTCAAAAATCCGCCCATCCTGATTTTCGACGAAGCCACCTCAGCACTCGATTCGGGCACCGAACGTGCCATCCAGAGCCAGCTCGAACAGGTTGCCCTTGGGCGCACGACATTAATCATCGCCCACCGGCTGTCGACCGTAATGAACGCCGACGAAATTATTGTTATGCAAACCGGCGAGATTATTGAGCGCGGAACACACACCCAGCTTCTGGCTGCGAATGGTTCCTATACCCGGATGTGGAACCTGCAACAACAAGAGGAAGACGGCGTGTAGGCATTACTTTCGGCCTATACTTGGAAAATTTTTTAACGTTTGTGCCGAGATGAGCCAAACCTACACCACCACCAAAAATTCAAGGCCGAGTTGGTCGCGCTGGCGATTGCCAGCGCTGGTTTTTTGCGTGCTGACAGTGGCTATTTTCACCGTTGCCAACTGGCAAAAAAAGCTCCACGAGATTGAATCGGAAGCAACCGCCAGCATACAAAGTGCAGCCAACACGGCCAGCATTCGTGAGCGCCTCAAGCTCCACGCGCAATTCCTTCGCTCGCTACAGGCTTTTGCCGCAACCAACCCAGACCCGGTCAAAAACCTGCGCGCCTGGCAGTTCTTCTCCCGCAATATCAATGCCACCGATAGTTTGCCTGGCCTTTTTGCTTTTGCTTACGCCCCGGTGATTAAACGCCAGCAAGTGGAAAATTTCAGTGCCCAGATACGGCAACAAACAGATCTGGCCGATTTCAAAATATTCCCACCCATTGAAGAAGAACACGCCGCTCCCGTCACCTTCGTCGCCCCGGACGCCCCATTACAGCGCAAGGGCATTGGTTTCAACCTGATCTCCGAAAGCACACGGCGCGAAGCCATCGAAAACGCCTTGATCAACCAGGATGTTGCCCTCTCCGGCCCGATCGTCCTGATCTATGACCAGCAAACCAAGCGCCCCGGTTTTATTCTGGCGGAAGTAATTTTTCACCCCGGCATGCCGATTAACAGCATTGAGGAAAGACGTCAGGCGCTTGCCGGTGTCGTCGTTATCGGCTACCGGGCCGATGAATTTATCGACTCACTCAAACGTGGCATAAATGATCATTTTGCCCTGCAAGTATTCGATGATGGCGGGGCCAATCGCACCTCGGATCAGCCACCGCAACTAATCTACGACTCCGATCCCGGCTTTCAACCCGCAGCCAACACGCATGTCATTCACCATGAAATCGACTTTGGTGGCCGTAATTGGATACTTCATTTCCGCGAGCGCCCAAATATAGCCGCCGACTCCTCACTTGACACCCCCAAGCTGATCATCGGCGCAGGACTGCTCGGCAATACCTTGCTCGCACTGCTGATTTTCTACCTGACCACCCACCGCGAACGTGCCGAGCGCTACGCTTACAAGCAGACAGCCGCTCTGGCGCGCTCCGAAGAACGTTTCCGACTGGCCGCCAAAGCCACCAACGACGTGCTTTGGGATCAAAACCTGGAGACTGGTGAAGATTATGTTTCGTCGCGCCTCGGCGCAATATTGAATTTCCCCCCCGAAGAAGCGCCGCGCAATTCAATCCAGTTTCTCGCTCTGGTTCACCCCGAAGACGAAGCAAAACGTCTGCTCGCTCTGCGCAAACTCTTGCACGGCAACGCCCCTTACGATGTCGTCCTGCGCGTTCGCAACCATGAAGGTAACTGGAACTGGTTGCGCGTCCGTGGCGACGCCGTCCGTGATGGCAATAACAAAGTGCTGCGCATGGCAGGCTCGCTGTCAGACATCACCGAACTCCACCATGCCGCAGCGGCCATCCGTGCCGCCGACTTTCTCAAACAATCGGTGCTTGATTCAGCGACTGAGGTTTCAATCATCGCCACCAATCCGGATGGCTTGATCACCGTTTTCAATCGCGGCGCCGAGAAAATGCTGGGTTATCAAGCCAGCCAGTTAGTTGGACACGAAACCCCGATCATCCTTCATTTACATGAAGAGCTTGTAGCGCGTGGCAATGAGCTAAGTGAGTTACTCAGGCATCCAGTCAGTGGCTTCGAAACCTTTACGCTCGTCGCACAAACAGCCACCTCCGAGCAACGCGAATGGACCTATATCCACCAGAATGGCAAACACATCACCGTCAATCTGGTGGTCACCGCGCAGCGCGACATGGCCGGCAAAATATCCGGCTATCTCGGTGTCGCGGTCGACATCACCCGCCAAAAAGCCGCCGAGGCCGAGTTATTGCAACATCGCGACCACCTGCAAGAACTGGTTGAACAGCGCACCGTCAGCCTCGATAAAGCCTTGCTTCAAGCGCGTGCCGCCAATCAGGCAAAAACCGAATTCCTCGCCAACATGACGCACGAATTACGCACACCAATGCACGCCATACTCAGCTTCTCCGAACTTGGCGCACGCCGTACCACCGTTGGCGCCGAGGAGAAACTCAATCAGTATTTCTCGCGTATCTCACAAAGCGCTGAGCGACTCCTGCATTTAATCGACGACCTGCTCGATCTTTCCAAACTCGAAGCCGGGCGCATGGAGTTGCACTATGCGCCGACCAATCTCTCTGCACTGATTGACAGCGTTCGCGGTCAACTCGATTCTTTGATACAAAAGCGCAACCTGAATCTTGTCTTTGAGACTTGCGCAGAAGCGGACAAGGTTTCAGTCGACCGGAAGCGGGTTGAGCAAGTCATCCACAACCTGCTGTCCAACGCGATCAAATTCTCACCCGAAAACGGCACCATCCAGATCGTTATGCGCCCCACCCAGCTACCGCGCGGTCGTCGGGCAAAAGACAGTGGTTTTTTGAGCGCGATCAGCATTCGTATTGCCGACAGTGGGATTGGTATTCCGGAAAGTGAACTGGAAAGCGTTTTTGATAAATTCGTTCAAAGCAGTTCAACCAAAACCGGCGCTGGCGGCACCGGCCTCGGTCTTGCCATTTGCCAGGAAATTGTCGGCCAGCACCGTGGTACGATTACTGCCGCCAACAATATCGGCAGCGGTGCCTGTTTCACCGTGACTTTGCCAACAAATAACGAGCAGGAAACAACATGACCACAGCACATGTTCTGGTAGTTGATGACGAGGAACTGAACCTTGAAATCCTGCTTGAATACTTCGACGGCGAACCGGGCTTCACGCTGGAAACAGCCGCTGATGGCGAAATCGCCTGGGATCTGCTGCAAGACCCGACAAAATCCTTCGACCTGATTCTGCTTGACCGCATGATGCCGCGTCTTGATGGCGTTGGCCTGTTGCGCAGAATCAAGGCCGACAGCCGCTTCGCCGCCATCCCGGTCGTTTTACAAACCGCCGCCGGCTCAGCCGATCAAATCCGCGAAGGCATGGAGGCTGGCGCGTACTATTACCTGACCAAGCCCTACCGGCGTGATGCCCTGCTCGCCATCACGCATGCCGCGCTAACCGATGCCAGCACCCGCAAAAATCTGCAGCATCAATTACATGAACACATCAGCGCACTGCAATTCCTGAATAGTGGCGAATTCATCATTCAAACACTGGACGAAGCCAACCGTTTGGCCGCCTTCATCGCCCAGGCCTGCCCGAATCCCGACGCCTCCGTACTCGGCATTTCTGAATTGCTGGTCAACGGCGTTGAGCACGGCAATCTGGGCTTGAGCTATGAGGAAAAAACCCAGCTCAAATTGAATGATGGCTGGCGCGATGAAATTGATCGGCGCAGCGCCCTGCCTGAAAATTCCAAAAAGCAGGTGCACCTCAGTTTCCAGCGCCAGGACAGTATTGTCACCATCCGCATCACTGACCAAGGCAAAGGTTTCCCCTGGCAGGACTTTCTCGATTTCAACCCGGATCGCGCCTGCGACCCGAATGGCCGTGGCATCGCCTTAGCCCGCATGATGAGTTTCTGCAGCATTCATTACGAAGGTTGCGGCAACGTCGCCGTCGCCACCCTCACCAATAGCAACTCCTGAACCTGTATCCCGAATGAGCCACGTATCCAAACCCATGAAAGTGCTGGCGGTTGATGACAACCGGACCAATCTACACATCCTTCAGGTCTTCCTGAAAAAACTCGGGCATCAGGTTGTGACAGCCGAAAACGGCGAAGAGGCGGTGCACCGTTTCGCCAGCGAACGCCCGGACATCGTCTTGCTCGACATCATGATGCCGGTCATGGATGGTTTTGAGGCGGCCCGACAAATCAAGGCAATGGATAGCGAACGATGGACGCCAGTAATCTTCCTTTCCGCCCTCAATCGTGACGAAAATCTGGTTGAAGGTCTCGAAGCTGGCGCCGATGATTACCTGACAAAACCCATCAATTTTGTTGTGCTGGAAGCCAAGCTTCGCTCAATGCAGCGTTCCTTGCGCATGCAGCAAGACTCAGCCGATGTACTAAACCGCCTCAAGGCAATTTCTGACAACGTGTTTGAAGCCATCGTCACAATTGACGAAATCGGCACGATTGCTACGGTCAACAGCGCGGTGGAACGAATTTTCGGTTGGCAGCCGCATGATGTGATTGGCCAGAATGTCAAAATGCTAATGGCGGAGCCTTATCACAGCGAACATGATGGCTACCTAGCCAGTTACATGAATGGTGGTGAAGCAAAAATTATTGGCCGCGAACGCGAGGTCGTTGCGCTCCGCAAAGATGGCAGCAAGTTCCCGATCACCCTCGGGGTCTCTGAAGTCATGCTGGATAATCAGCGCATGTTCATCGGTGTGATACGCGACATTTCCGAGCGCAAACAGGTAGAGCAAAAGCTAAAAGCGAATGCGCTGCAGCTCCAGAATTATTACAACCAGACCCAGAGTGAACAACAGCTCGCCATGCGTCTAATGGAAATGCAACTCCATCGCCCCGGCCTCAAAGACAAGGCGCTGCGCTACAAAGTGATTGCGGCTGAAAATTTCAGCGGCGATATTGTTGCTGCTAACCGCTCGTCCCAAGGCCAGTTTTATGCATTACTGGCTGATGCAACAGGGCACGGCCTGACCGCAGCAATTAGCGTGATGCCCGTGCTGGCCATTTTTTACCGCATGACCGCAACCAGCCGTTCAGTTCGTGAAATCATCAACGAGCTGAATCAACAGTTGAAAGACTCAATGCCCGTCGGTCGCTTTGTTGCGGTCACCCTGCTCTGCCTCGATGCCGAATCACAATCCGGGGAAATCTGGCTGGGCGGCACCCCGGAAGCACTGCTTTGCGACCGCTGGGGGCGCGATGAGCAAGTCTTCGATTCCGCCAATCTGCCCTTGGGAATTGTCAACAATCAACAACTCGACTGCCAACCCGTCAAATTCACCTGGCTCAAGGAAAGTCAGCTAATTCTTTGCTCAGATGGACTGCTTGAAGCTGAAAATAAACAGGGCCAGCAGTTCAGCCAAAAAGGTTTGCATAGCGCCATTGCCAACACCTCGCCGCATGACCGCTTTAGCAAAATTGAAACAGCCCTGCAGACTCATCTCAACGGCGCACTTGCCAGCGATGATGTTTCATTATTGATTATTGACTGTCCCGACCCCCATGGAGTTTGACAATGAATTTGATCAAACTTGCTTCCGCTACCCTCATCGCTACCGCCATTACCACAACGCCTGTTATTGCTCAGGAATCAAGCACCCTCAAAAAAATAAGGGACACCGGCAGCATTACCCTTGGCCACCGTGAATCTTCAATTCCATTTTCTTACTACGACGACAAACAGCAAGTCATCGGCTACTCGCATGAACTGATGCTCAAGGTAGTCGACGAGATCAAGGCCGACCTCAAACTAGCCAAGCTCGACACCCGGTTAATGCCGGTTACCTCGGCCAATCGCATCACGCTGATTCAAAATGGTACGGTCGACATCGAATGCGGTTCAACTACGAATAATCTGGAACGCCAGAAGCAGGTCGCATTCTCCACCACCATTTTCGTCATCGGCACGCGCCTGATGGCGAAAAAAGACGCCGGTATTAAAGACTTTGCCGACCTCGCCGGTAAAAACGCAGTCACCACTGCAGGCACAACCTCTGAACGCCTGTTGCGCAAGATGAACGAAGACAAAAGAATGGGCATGAACATCATCTCCGCCAAAGACCACGGCGAAGCATTTTTAACGCTGGAAACTGGCCGCGCGGTCGCCTTCATGATGGACGACGCCTTGCTCTTTGGCGAAATGGCAAAAGCCAAAAAGCCCGCCGACTGGATTGTTACAGGCACCGCACAGTCGAAAGAGGCCTACGGCTGCATGATCAGAAAGGATGATCCAGAATTCAAAAAGCTGATTGATAGCACATTGACCAAAGCAATGACATCCGGCGACGCTGACAAGATATACGCCAAGTGGTTTATGAGTCCGATTCCACCCAAAGGACTGAATTTGAATATGCCACTTTCAGATGAAATGAAAGCTGCCTATAGGGCGCCTAACGACAAGGCATTTGAATAAGCCGGTTACGGTCAACCCGCCTTTTGGCAAAAAAAAGGCCAGGTAAAACCTGGCCTTTTTTTATTTTTGCACAGCCTGTTTAGGCAGCTTCGTCAGCCACTTCAACCGGTTCCGTCACTTCCGGACGATCAACCAGTTCGACAAACGCCATCGGTGCATTATCACCAACGCGGAAGCCACACTTCAGGATACGCAGGTAACCACCCGGACGAGCGGCGTAACGAGGACCCAATTCAGCGAAAAGCTTGACGACGATTTCACGATCGCGCAAACGATCAAATGCCAGACGTTTGTTAGCCAACGTCGGTGATCTGCCGAGCGTAATCATCGGCTCGACCACACGACGCAGTTCCTTAGCCTTCGGCAACGTGGTCTTGATAGCCTCGTGGCGGAGCAGTGAAACAGTCATATTGCGCAGCATCGCCAGACGATGACTGGTAGTACGATTTAATTTACGAAGACCATTGCGGTGACGCATGGTTAATCCTTTCTATATTCTGCAGGCGTCCCTTGACTGCCCGAGCCGAAAAAAGTCCTTAGACTTTTTCCAGACCGGCGGGCGGCCAATTTTCGAGTTTCATGCCGAGCGTTAGACCACGTGCAGCCAATACTTCCTTGATCTCGTTCAGCGACTTGCGACCCAGATTCGGCGTCTTGAGAAGTTCATTCTCTGAACGTTGAATCAAATCACCAATGTAGTAAATGTTCTCAGCCTTGAGGCAGTTCGCAGAACGAACTGTCAATTCAAGATCATCAACTGGACGTAGCAGCACAGGATCAACCTGAGCCGGCTTGGATGCCTCAACAGTCGGCGCAGTGCCTTCCAGATCAGCAAATACCGAAAGCTGTTCCATCAGTACGCGAGCTGCGTAGCGGATGGCCTCTTCCGGCTCGACCACGCCATTGGTTTCGATCTCGACAATCAACTTGTCAAGGTCAGTACGCTGCTCTACACGAGCAGCTTCAACGGAGTAAGCAACACGGCGAATCGGGCTGAACGAAGCGTCCAGAACCAACTTGCCAATTGTTTTGGAGTCGCCAAGATTGCGCATATTTCCAGGAACATAGCCGCGACCCTTCTCAACCTTGATCTCCATGGCCAACTTGCCGCCAGGAGAAAGGTGAGCGATCACGTGTTCCGGGTTAATGATCTCAACATCGTGCGGCAAATCGATATCACCAGCACGGACTGGGCCTTCACCCTCTTTCAGAAGGTTAAGATTAACTACATCACGATTGTGCAGCTTGAAAACGATACCCTTGAGGTTCAAAAGAATGTCTACGACATCCTCCTGAACACCATCGACGGTGGAGTACTCATGGAGCACACCGTCAATACCAACTTCGGTCGGCGCGTAACCCGGCATCGATGAAAGCAGAATGCGACGCAGTGCATTACCCAAAGTATGACCGTAGCCGCGTTCAAACGGCTCCATCACGACCTTGGCCTGCACCGGCGAAACGCTCTGCACTTCAATAATGCGGGGCTTGAGAAGTCCACTGTTTTGCATGGGCTTGATTCCTCTGCTCAGTGATTACTTCGAGTAAAGTTCGATGACAAGGCCTTCGTTCAGCGTGGCCGGCAGCTCAGAACGCTGCGGCATGGCCTTGAATGTTCCCTTGCCTTCTTTGACATCAACTGCAATCCACTCCGGGAAGCCACGCGCTTCGGCAGCAGCAAGTGCAGCCTTACAACGCAGCGACGCACGTGAACGATCTGTCAGTTGAACCACGTCACCTGCCTTCACAATGAAAGACGGGATGTTGACGCGCTTGCCGTTGACCAGAACGCCATTGTGGCGAACAACCTGACGGGACTCAGCACGCGAAGCACCAAAACCCATACGGTAAGCTACTGAATCAAGACGGGACTCAAGCAACTGAAGCAAATTCTCGCCGGTCTGACCCTTGCGGCGATCAGCTTCGAAGAAAGTTCTGCGGAATTGGCCTTCAAGAACGCCGTAGGTACGACGAATCTTTTGCTTAGCACGAAGGTGAACACCGTAGTCGGACAGACGGGCACCAGATTTTTGACCGTGCTGGCCAGGAGCATACGAACGACGCTCAATGGCGCACTTGTCGGTAAAGCACTTTTCACCCTTGAGGAAGAGCTTTTCACCCTCACGGCGGCACTGACGGCATTTCGGATCGAGATTACGAGCCACTTGTCTTTCTCCTTAAATGCGGCGCTTTTTAGGCGGACGGCAACCGTTGTGTGGGACCGGCGTCACGTCGGAAATGGAAGTAATCTTCATGCCCAGCGCGTTAAGCGCACGGACGGAAGACTCGCGACCAGGACCAGGGCCTTTGATGCGAACTTCAACGTTCTTGACGCCGCATTCTTGAGCCGCTTTGCCAGCAGCTTCAGCAGCCACCTGTGCAGCAAACGGGGTGGACTTACGCGAACCGCGGAAGCCAGCACCACCGGAAGTTGCCCAGGACAGTGCATTGCCCTGACGATCGGTAATGGTAATGATGGTGTTATTAAACGATGCATGAATGTGGGCAATGCCCTCTGCAACGTTCTTTTTAACTTTTTTGCGAACTTTAGTAGCAGTTTTTGCCATGTTCTGTCCCTATTACTTCTTGCCAGCGATGGCTTTGCGCGGGCCCTTGCGGGTACGTGCATTGGTGCGGGTACGCTGACCACGGCTAGGCAAGCCCTTGCGGTGACGCATACCACGATAACAGCCAAGATCCATCAAACGCTTGATGTTCATCGTGACTTCGCGGCGCAGATCACCTTCTACGGTGAACTTGCCAACTTCGTCACGCAAACGATCCATGTCCGCGTCAGACAGGTCCTTCATTTTGATTGTACGAACAATACCGGCCGCATCACAGATTTTCTGTGCGCGGGTACGGCCGATGCCAAAAATCGCGGTTAAAGCGATTTCTGCATGCTGATGGTTCGGAATGTTTACCCCTGCGATACGGGCCATTGAATCACTCCACTATTTCAAAAATTAACAAATGCCGGACTCGCCACGAAATTAACCCTGGCGCTGCTTATGACGCGGGTCCTTGCAAATGACGCGCACGACACCCTTACGACGGATGACTTTGCAGTTACGGCAAATGCGCTTCACTGAAGGTTGCACTTTCATGTTTCACTCCTCGTCTGCGAGGGCTCGGAAGCAGCCGTGTTTCCTTGCCCTGCGGTTTGTTGCGTAGAGAACTTTTAGTTGGTCCGACAGAATATCGAACCGCGTTTAACTTTTACTACCAACCTGAGCGTAGCAATGCCACGCCTCAGGTTTGAATTACTTAACCATCGGAGAACCCTTGAAGTTAGCTTTCTTCAATAGACTCTCGTACTGATGCGACATCACATAAGCCTGAACCTGAGACATAAAGTCCATGGTCACGACCACAATAATTAACAGCGACGTACCGCCAAAATAAAACGGTACATTCCACTTCAAAATCAGAAACTCTGGCAGCAAACAAACGATGGTGATGTACGCAGCACCAATCAAAGTCAGACGCATCAAAATTTTGTCAATGTAGCGTGCAGTCTGCTCACCAGGGCGAATACCGGGAACAAACGCACCACTCTTCTTTAAGTTATCAGCGGTTTCTTTTGAATTGAATACCAAGGCGGTATAGAAGAAACAGAAGAAAACAATAGCGGCTGCATACAACATGACATAAATCGGCTGACCAGGAGAAAGCGCACCGGCGATATCCTTTAGCCAACGCATCGATTCGCCAGAACCAAACCATCCAGCAACAGTCGCCGGGAACAGAATGATTGATGAAGCAAAAATCGGCGGGATAACCCCTGACATATTCAGCTTCAGCGGCAAATGCGAACTCTGACCACCATAAATCTTGTTACCGACTTGGCGCTTCGCATAATTGACCAGAATCTTCCGTTGGCCGCGTTCTACAAAGACAACAAATGCAGTAACCAGAACAACAAGAACACAGATCAAGAGCGCAGTTAGGGGATGCATCGCACCGGTTCGCACCAGCTCAAGGAGACCACCAATTGCACTCGGCAAACCAGCCGCAATACCAGCAAAAATAATGATCGAAATGCCATTACCCAAGCCACGTTCAGTAATTTGCTCACCCAGCCACATCAGGAACATCGTCCCTGTCACCAAGGTTGAAACCGTTGTTAAACGGAACATGAAGCCCGGGTCATTAACAAGACCGGACTGAGCCTCAAGTGCAATTGCTATACCGACTGCCTGAAAGAGCGCCAAGCCGACAGTGCCGTAACGGGTATATTGAGTAATCTTGCGTCGTCCCGCTTCACCCTCTTTTTTCAAGGCTTCAAGCTGCGGACTTGCAACGCTCATCAACTGCATAATGATCGAAGCCGAAATGTACGGCATGATCCCTAATGCAAAAATGGTAAACCGTGACAGAGCGCCACCCGAGAACATGTTGAACATGCCCAGAATACCGCCTTGCTGCGAGTTGAAAAGTTCGGCCAGAGCGTTGGGATCAATCCCGGGGACCGGAATGTGTGCGCCAATGCGATACACAACCAGAGCACCCAGCAGGAACATCAACCGGCGCTTTAGATCGCCGAACTTGCCGCCCTTGCCAACGGTTTTAGGATTTGCTGCCAACGTCCTGACCTTTCTTTCTTACTTATTCAGCAACCGAGCCGCCAGCGGCTTCGATTGCAGCCTTGGCACCCTTGGTTGCGCCAACGCCCTTAAGCGTTACTTTGCGGCTAATTTCGCCAGCCAGAATAACCTTGGCAGACAAAGCGTCACCCGGAACAATTCCGGCTGCCTGAAGTGCAAGCAGATCGATCTCGTCCAATGGCATACGCTCAAGATCAGTCAAGCGAATCTCGTAATTGCGAGCGCGCGTCAAAGACTTAAAACCACGCTTCGGCAAACGACGCTGCAAAGGCATTTGACCGCCCTCGAAGCCAACCTTATGGAAGCCACCCGAACGAGACTTTTGACCTTTATGACCACGGCCACAAGTCTTGCCAAGCCCGGAACCAATGCCGCGACCAACACGACGCCGTTCCTTCTTGGAGCCTTCGGCAGGCTTGATGGTATTCAATTGCATGATTAACCCTCAACCTTTAGCAGGTACTGAATCTTGTTGATCATGCCGCGAACTGCCGGCGTATCCTCAAGCTCAGAAGAACTATTGAGCTTACGCAAGCCAAGACCACGCACTGTTGCGCGATGATCCTGCTTGGTGCCAATAACGCTTTTGACCAACGTTACTTTAACTTTTTTATCAACCATGACTTATCCCATAATCCGTTCAACCGGGAGGCCACGTTTCGCAGCAATCTCAGCCGGCGTATTGACCTTTGACAGACCGTCAATGGTGGCACGCACGATGTTGTATGGATTGGTCGAGCCATGCGCCTTGGCGACAACGTTTGTCACGCCAACAACTTCAAATACAGCACGCATTGCACCACCGGCAATAATGCCTGTACCTTCAGGTGCCGGCTGGATCATCACGGTAGTTGCACCATGCGAACCCATCACAGTGTGATGAACCGTACCGTTTTTAAGGCTAACCCGCGCAATTTTGCGACGCGCTTCTTCCATTGCCTTTTGAACCGCAACTGGCACTTCACGTGACTTGCCCTTGCCCATACCAATGCCGCCATCACCGTCGCCTACCACAGCCAGTGCAGCGAAGCCGAGAATCCGACCACCCTTTACGACCTTGGTAACGCGGTTGACCGCAACCATCTTCTCGCGCATGCCATCATCGCGCTCTTCAGCCTGTTGCGGCTTCTTGTTTCTTTCAGGTTTAGCCATTTTCTAACCTTATCCTTTAGAACTTCAGACCGGCTTCACGCGCGGCTTCAGCCAACGCCTGAACACGACCGTGGTACTGAAGACCGGAGCGATCAAAAGCGACTTGCTCAATACCGGCGGCCTTAGCACGCTCAGCAATCAGCTTGCCAACCGTTGTGGCTGCAGCCTTGTTACCACCGTTCGGAACATCCTTGCGAACAGCCGTTTCCAGCGTGGAAGCCGAAGCCAGAACCTGACCGCCGCAAGGCGAAATGATCTGGGCGTAAATATGGCAGTTGGTACGATTAACGCACAAACGGACAGCTTTGAGCTCGGCGATTTTGGCCCGGGTTTTGCGGGCGCGGCGCAGACGCGCTTCATTCCTGTTAAACATATGCCATCCTTACTTCTTCTTGGTTTCCTTGATAACCACCACTTCGTCCGAATACCGAACACCCTTGCCCTTGTAGGGCTCTGGCTTACGATATGCACGAACTTCTGCGGCGACCTGGCCGACCTGCTGCTTGTCCGAACCCTTGATCAGGATTTCGGTTTGGGTCGGGCATTCAACTTTCACACCGGCTGGCATTTTGTGCGCAACAGGATGCGAGAAGCCGAGGGACAGATTCAGCACTTCACCCTGAGCCTGAGCGCGGTAACCCACGCCTACCAACTGCAGCTTCTTTTCAAAACCTTTGGAAACGCCGATCACCATATTATTCAGGTTAGCTCGCATGGTGCCCCACATAGCGGAACCATTAACTTCACCTTCATTTTTGGAAACCGAAACGTTCGCCCCTTCAACTTCGACCTTGACGGCAGGATGAGCAGCGGTATTAAGGGTACCCAGCGGGCCCTTAACCGTAATCTGCTCACCAACCGTAATCTCTACACCGGCCGGCAGGACAATCGGATTCTTACCAATACGCGACATAATTCCTCCGTTACGCGACGATGCAGAGGACTTCGCCGCCGACTTTACTGGCGCGGGCCCTGCGGTCAGTCATGACACCTTTTGGGGTCGACACAATAGCGACACCCAAACCATTCATGACACGAGGAATATCGTCACAACCCTTGTATATCCGCAGACCTGGCTTGGAGATGCGCTCAATGCGCTCAATAACCGGACGGCCAGCATAATACTTCAGGGCGATCTCGAGTGTTGGCTTACCATCAGCCGGTAACACAGCGAAATCATCGACATAACCTTCATCTTTAAGCACAGCAGCAATCGCTACTTTAACTTTAGATGACGGCATGGACACAGACGCCTTTTCGGCGAGCTGGGCATTGCGGATGCGCGTTAGCATATCCGCGATCGGGTCACTCATTGACATATCGTACCCTCCCTATTACCAGCTAGCCTTGACAACACCCGGAATCTCACCACTGAAGGCTAATTCACGGATCTTGTGACGGCACAGACCAAATTTACGGAAAACACCACGCGGACGACCAGTCAATGCACAACGATTGCGCAGACGTGAAGGGCTGGAGTTACGGGGCAATGCCTGCATCTTTAGACGAGCCTCAAAACGCTCTTCGTCAGACAGACCTGCATTTTGGATGATCGCTTCAAGTGCAGCACGCTTTTTGGCGAACTGGGCCACCGTTTTACGGCGCTTCTCTTCGCGGTTGATCAGAGCAAGTTTTGCCATGATTTCCTCAGTTCTTGAACGGGAACTTGAACGCAGCAAAAAGTGCTTTTGCTTCTGCGTCAGTTTTAGCGGTAGTCGTAATGCTGATATTCATACCACGGAGCGCATCGATTTTGTCGTACTCGATCTCCGGGAAAATAATCTGCTCTTTGACACCCATATTGTAGTTACCCTGGCCATCAAACCCCTTGGCAGAGATACCACGGAAGTCGCGAACTCGCGGCAGAGCAATAGTCACCAGACGATCGAGAAACTCGAACATCCGCGGACCACGCAAGGTAACCATACAACCAATCGGATATCCATCACGAATCTTGAAACCAGCAATAGACTTGCGGGCTTTAGTCGTCACAGGCTTTTGGCCTGCAATTTTCTGCATATCGCCAACTGCGTGCTCAAGAACCTTCTTATCAGCAACCGCCTCACCAACACCCATATTCAGGGTGATCTTGAGAATACGCGGCACTTCCATCACTGACTTATAGGAGAATTGCTTCACCAGATCAGCAACGACGGTCTCTTTATAGAATTGTTGCAAACGCGCCATGATTTTCCTTTATGCGTTTACCAGATCGCCGTTCGATTTGAACACGCGAACCTTGCGGCCATCATCAAGCAACTTGAAGCCGACACGGTCAGCCTTCTTGGTCGCAGAATTAAACAGCGCAACATTGGAAATATGAATCGGCATGTCTTTATCTACAATGCCACCCGCCACACCCTTAACCGGATTTGGCTTCATGTGCTTTTTCGCACGATTGACACCTTCAACAAGCACATGCTCATCATCGACACGACGGAGCACGGTACCGCGCTTACCCTTGTCTTTGCCTGTAGTGACGATAACATCGTCACCTTTACGAATTTTTTCCATGGCTCGCCTTTACAGAACTTCTGGCGCCAAGGACACGATCTTCATGAACTTTTCGGTACGCAATTCACGCGTCACCGGTCCAAAGATACGAGTACCAATCGGCTCAAGCTTATTATTTAAGAGGACTGCAGCATTGCCATCAAAGCGCACCAGCGAGCCATCAGGACGACGAACACCCTTGGCAGTACGAACCACCACAGCGTTATAAACATCACCCTTTTTGACACGACCGCGCGGCGCTGCATCCTTGATGCTAACCTTGATCACATCACCAATGCTGGCATAACGGCGACGTGAGCCACCCAGCACCTTGATACACATTACTGAACGAGCGCCGGTATTATCGGCGACGTCCAGCGTCGTCTGCATCTGAATCATTTATTTAACTCCAACTTAATCCGCTTAAGGCGGTCAGTCTTGGAACCCGCAAGGGTCGAATATTTTTACCGAGACCAAACTGGCCGTCCGCAAAAAAGAAGCCGGATTATACCGGCTTCTTTTAATACCACGCAAGTGTTTTCAAAAACTTTCGTTATACAACGATAGCCTTCTGCAAAACAGTTGTTACAGCCCACGTCTTAGTCCGCGAAACCGGGCGGGTCTCAATGATCTCGACGAGATCACCGGCCTTGGCGGAATTGCCTTCATTGTGGGCATGATACTTCTTGGAACGGACCATGATCTTGCCGTACATAGGGTGCTTAACCTTACGCTCAACAAGGACGGTAACCGTTTTTTCCATCTTGTCGCTAACCACGCGGCCAATCAGGGTACGTTTGACGCTGGAGGTTTCGCTCATTGCTGCACCGCCTTCTCACGGATAAGTGTGCGGACACGAGCAATGTCGCGACGCACCTTGGACATTTGGCTGGTATTGGACAGTTGCTGTGTAGCAAGCTGCATCCGCAGACCGAACTGGGCCCGCAGTAGGTCCAGCAACTCCTTGTCGAGCTCGTCCGCGCTCTTGGTTCTCAGTTCACTAGCTTTCATGATTACCCCAGATGACGAGTCACGAAGGTTGTAGAAATCGGCAGTTTTGCAGCGGCAAGGGCAAACGCCTCACGTGCAACAACCTCATCCACACCATCCATTTCATAAAGTACTTTGCCCGGCTGGATCTCGGCAACCCAATATTCCGGATTACCTTTACCGTTACCCATACGAACTTCTGCAGGTTTCTTTGAAACCGGCTTGTCCGGAAAGATACGGATCCAGATACGACCACCCCGTTTGATATGACGCGTCATTGCACGACGCGCTGCTTCAATTTGGCGCGCAGTCAAACGACCACGACCGGTAGCCTTAAGGCCCCATTCGCCAAATGAGACTTTCGTCCCACGGGTCGCCAGACCTTCGTTACGGCCTTTATGCTCCTTACGGAACTTGCGACGATTAGGTTGCATCATCTTAGGCACCTGCCTTTCTTACGCGAGCACCAGGAGCCTTGCCATCACCGGGAGCATCAGCTTTTTTCACGGTACGTGTGCGCGGCTTATCACCTTCCGGCTTACCCGGGGCGCGACGCGGACGGCGGTCATCGGCAGCTGGCTCAACAACTTCCGGCTGCTCGTTACGCTCTAGCATGTCACCCTTGTAAACCCAGACCTTGATGCCAATAATGCCATAGGTGGTAAGCGCTTCAGAGGTTGCGTAATCGATGTCGGCACGCAAGGTATGAAGCGGCACACGACCTTCGCGATACCATTCACGACGAGCAATTTCAGCACCGTTCAAACGACCGGAACTCATCACCTTGATGCCTTTGGCGCCAAGGCGCATTGCATTTTGCATTGCACGCTTCATCGCACGACGGAACATGATGCGCTTTTCAAGTTGCTGGGCAATTGAATCAGCAATCAACTGAGCATCAAGTTCAGGCTTGCGAATTTCTTCAATTGAAACATGGACAGGAACGCCCATGATGCGCTGAAGATCAGAGCGAAGCTGCTCAATATCCTCACCCTTTTTACCGATAACCACACCCGGACGGGCGGAGAATACGGTAACACGGGCATTCTTTGCCGGACGCTCAATCAGGACACGACCAACAGATGCGTGAGCTAGCTTACGCTTAAGATATTCACGAACCTTGACATCTTCGTGAAGCATTCCGGGGAAGTCTTTGCTGTTAGCGTACCAGCGCGAACTCCAATTTTTAGTGACTGCCAGGCGAAAGCCAGTCGGATTTATTTTCTGTCCCATGGCTTTTCCTTAGTTACCAACGGTCAGATAGATATGGCAGGTCGGCTTGACGATCCGATTGCCACGACCCTTGGCGCGGGCGGTGAAGCGTTTCAATACCATGCCTTTTTCGACGTAGATGACTTTCACCTTGAGTTCGTCGATATCAGCACCGTCATTGTGTTCTGCGTTGGCGATTGCCGACTCGAGAACTTTTTTGACGATACCAGCACCTTTTTTAGGGCAGAAGGCCAGGATGTCGAGAGCCTGACCAACCGGCTTGCCACGCACCAGATCCGCAACCAGGCGACCTTTTTGCTCTGAGAGGCGTACGCCTCGTAGACTTGCACGAGTTTCCATGTCAGCTCCTTACTTCTTGGCCTTTTTGCCGGCGGTGTGACCCTTGAACGTACGGGTCAGCGAAAATTCGCCCAGCTTGTGACCGACCATATTTTCGGTAACAAACACCGGAATATGCTGCTTGCCATTGTGAACAGCGATCGTCAGACCGATAAAATCGGGGAGGATCGTTGAGCGACGTGACCATGTCTTGATCGGGCGCTTATCGTTATTTGCACGAACTGCTTCGACTTTGTCGAGCAGGTGAGCATCGATAAACGGGCCCTTTTTAAGAGAACGTCCCATTTCCTACCCCTTAACGCTTATGACGACGCTGCACGATCATGCTATCCGTGCGCTTGTTGCTGCGAGTACGATAGCCCTTGGTCGGCTGGCCCCATGGATTAACTGGTACGCGACCTTCGCCGGTACGACCTTCGCCACCACCGTGCGGGTGATCACATGGATTCATGGCAACACCACGAACCGTCGGGCGAATACCACGCCAGCGATTTGCACCAGCTTTACCGATCTTGCGCAGGTTATTCTCTTCGTTGCCCACCTCACCAACGGTAGCGCGGCATTCAACATGAACGCGACGCACCTCGCCGGAGCGCAGACGAATCTGAGCATAAACACCTTCGCGCGCCAGCAACTGAGCAGATGTCCCAGCCGAACGCGCAAGTTGCGCACCCTTACCTGGCATCATTTCAACGCAGCAGATAGTCGTACCAACCGGAATATTGCGAATCGGAAGAGCATTACCCGATTTAATCGGCGCCTCGGACCCACTCAAAACCGGCTGACCCACCACCATGCCTTTGTTAGCAATAATGTAGCGACGCTCACCGTCCGCATAACAAAGCAGAGCGATGTTAGCTGTACGATTTGGATCGTATTCGAGACGCTCAACTTTGGCAGGCACGCCATCCTTGTTACGCTTGAAATCGATTACACGATAGGATTGCTTATGACCACCGCCTTGATGGCGAATCGTAATGTGACCGTTATGATTCCGGCCAGCCTTACTATTCTTGGACTCAACCAAGGGCGCATATGGCTTACCTTTGTGCAGGTTCGCATTAACGACCTGAACAACGGCACGACGGCCCGGGGAAGTCGGCTTGACTTTAACGAGTGCCATTAGGCATTCCCCCCTTCAACAAAATTAATCTCCTGACCCGGCTTGAGGCTCACATAGGCTTTTTTCCAACCCTTGCGACGACCAACCGAACCCTTGAAACGCTTTACCTTGCCTTTGACATTGGCGACCTGAACGGACTCAACATCAACCTTGAACAGCAATTCAACAGCGGCCTTGATTTCCGGCTTGGTAGCATCGGAGGCAACGCGAAAAACCACTTGCTCAAACTTGTCGGCAATATAGGTAGCCTTTTCCGAAATTTGCGGCGCCAACAGCACCTGCATCAGACGTTGTTGGTTCATCCCCACATCTCCTCGAACTTGGCCACGGCGTTCTTGGTGACCAGAACCTTGGCAAAACGCACCAAAGAAACCGGATCAGCTTCTTGAGCCTCAAGCACAAGAACGTTAGGCAGATTGCGTGACGAGAGATAAAGATTCTCGTTAAGCGCATCCGTGATGACCAGAAGATTACCCTCGAGACCCATATCCTTCAGCTTTTGCATGAAGAGCTTGGTTTTCGGCGCATCTATCGACAAATCATCGACGACAAGCAGGCGATCCTGACGAGCCAATTCAGAGAGAATCGATGCCATACCGGCACGGAACATCTTCTTATTGACCTTCTGGCTAAAATTCTCTTCGGGCGAATTTGGAAAAATCCGACCGCCTCCGCGCCACAACGGGCTGCCATTGCTACCAGCACGAGCACGGCCCGTACCTTTTTGGCGCCACGGCTTGGTCGTAGTATGACGAACTTCGGAGCGATCCTTCTGCTGCCGATCACCTGAACGCGCATTCGCCTGATAGGCTACAACGATCTGATGAACAAGCGCTTCATTGAAGTCGCGACCGAAAAGCACATCAGAAGCCTGCAGTTTTGCAGCTTCCTGACCTTGCTGATTAATTACCTTAAGTTCCATGTCGCCCCCTTAGCCCTTGACTGCCGGACGCACGATCACGTCAGCACCCTTGGCACCAGGTACGGCACCACGAACCAGCAACAGCTGGCGCTCGGAATCGACACGCACAATTGTCAAGCTCTGCATCGTGGACTGCACATCACCCATGTGACCAGCCATGCGCTTACCCGGGAAAACACGACCCGGATCTTGCGCCATACCAATGGAACCCGGCGCGTTATGCGACAGCGAGTTACCGTGAGTAGCACGATTGGAACTGAAATTGTGGCGTTTGATACCACCTTGAAAACCCTTACCGATAGAAGTACCGGTCACATCCACTTTTTGCCCTTCAGCAAAAATAGTGACCGCCACCTGATCACCAGCCTTAAAAGTGGCTAGCTGCTCAGCATCGATACGGAATTCCTTGAGCACATGCCCGGCTTCCACACCCGCTTTGGCCAAATGGCCTGCAATGGGCTTGGAAACACGAGAGGCACGGCGCTTGCCGAATGCGACCTGAATGGCTGCGTAGCCATCGATCTCCGGCGTTTTTACTTGGGTCACTCGATTGTTTGACACGTCAAGCACAGTTACCGGAATGGACGCACCATCCTCGGCAAAAATGCGAGTCATGCCAACCTTGCGACCAACAAGGCCTAGACTCATGGTTATTCTCCTCACCGCCGGCTGCGATTGGCCGGTCGATGTAAAACAACAAATGGGCAACCGTCGCCGGCCACCCCCGAAAGGCGCGGATTATATCCGC
>JBDKHF010000053.1:0-100719 GCA_039797825.1 Pseudomonadota bacterium
AGGCGAGTTCTGGCAAACCGCCCGGCGTTTCGAGTAGCGCAAGGAACCGGCGCAGCCGGCACCGACCCAGGGGTCGCCTTTTCTTTGCGTACTTTCTTTTGGCGAAGCAAAAGAAAGTACGACGCCCGCAGGCGGAACCCCAAGCCAATAAACCCGCGCCAAACCGAAGCGTGCGGCTTCCCATGCCTTCAATCGCCCCACCCCCGCCACTCCCTGCCGATAACAACGAAAAGCTAGTAAAATCCATGGCTTTCCGGCTTACCGAGTGCGTCCGATGACCACCAGCAACAAACCCACATTTCAAGAAGTCATCCTGCGTTTGCAGGAATACTGGAACAAACAGGGCTGCGCGCTATTGCAGCCTTACGACATGGAAGTCGGCGCCGGCACCAGCCATACCGCCACTTTCCTGCGCGCCATCGGCCCCGAGCCATGGAAAGCGGCCTACGTGCAGCCTTCGCGCCGCCCCAAGGATGGCCGTTACGGCGAAAACCCGAACCGCATGCAGCATTACTACCAATATCAGGTAGTGCTCAAGCCAGCGCCGGAGAACATTATTGAGCTTTACCTCGGCTCGCTTGAAGCCCTCGGTTTCGATCTCAAGCAGAACGACGTCCGTTTTGTTGAAGATGACTGGGAAAACCCGACGCTGGGCGCCTGGGGTCTGGGCTGGGAGGTCTGGATGAATGGCATGGAAGTGACGCAATTCACCTACTTCCAGCAAGTTGGCGGCATTGATTGCAAGCCGATTACCGGCGAAATCACTTACGGCCTTGAGCGTCTGAGCATGTATCTGCAAGGCGTCGAGAACGTCTTTGACCTGAAATGGACGGCAGGCCTGACTTACGGCGACGTTTATCACCAGAACGAAGTCGAGCAATCGACTTACAACTTTGAACACAGCGATGCTGACTTCCTGTTCACCGCTTTCGGCGCACACGAGAAGCAGGCACAACACCTGATCGGCGCGCAACTGGCCTTGCCGGCTTACGAGCAAGTGTTGAAAGCGGCGCACACCTTCAACCTGCTGGATGCGCGTGGCGCCATTTCGGTGACCGAACGTGCCGCCTACATTGGCCGCATCCGCAATCTTGCCCGCGCTGTCGCCCAGGCCTACCTCGACAGCCGCGCTCGCCTCGGTTTCCCGATGGCACCAAAAGCTTGGGCTGATGAAGTGCTGGCCCAGATTGAAAAGAAAGTTGCCTGATATGTCGTCAAAAAACCTGCTCGTTGAACTGTTCGTTGAAGAACTGCCACCCAAGGCGTTAAAGAAACTTGGCGAAGTTTTTGCCCAGACGCTGGCGCAGTCGCTCAAAAATAGTGGTTTGGTGGCGTCGACCGCAACAATCACTGCCTACGCCTCGCCGCGCCGACTGGCCGCACACGTGACCGAAGTCGCTGCGCTTGCCGCCGACAAGGCCGTCGCGCAGAAGCTGATGCCGGCGAGTGTTGGCCTTGATGCCAACGGTAATGCAACACCGGCACTGGCCAAAAAGCTGGCCGCCTTGGGTGCCGACGCTTCTGCCGTTGCCAATCTGCGTCGCGAGAATGACGGCAAGGCTGACATTCTTTTCTACGACAGCATGGCCAAGGGTGCAACACTGGCTGAGGGCCTGCAAAAAGCGCTGGAATCCGCGCTGGCCGCGCTGCCGATTCCCAAGGTGATGACTTATCAACTGGCCGATGGCTGGAGCAGCGTCAATTTTGTTCGCCCGGCGCACGGCCTGGTGGCGTTGCACGGTGCCGATGTTGTGCCGTTGAGCATTCTCGGTCTGACTTCTGGCCGCACAACACATGGTCACCGCTTTGAAGCGGCGGTTGATCCAGTCGTTTTCGCTGATGCCGACGAATACGCCGCCAAGCTGGCGAGCGATGGCGCCGTGATCGCCTCCTTCGCCGAACGTCGCGCCGAAATCGTCCGCCAGCTGGAAGTCGCAGCCGCCAAGACCGGCGGCAAGCCGATTGATGACGATGCGCTGCTCGACGAAGTGACCGCGCTAGTTGAACGCCCGAATGTGCTGATCGGCCAGTTTGAAGAGGAATACCTGGCGGTGCCGCAGGAATGCCTGATTCTGACCATGAAGGCCAATCAGAAATATTTCCCGCTGCTTGACGCTGCCGGCAAGCTGACCAACAAATTTCTCGTCGTCAGCAACATCAGCCCGGCTGACCCGAGCGCCGTGATCGGCGGCAACGAGCGCGTCGTGCGCCCGCGTTTGGCCGATGCCAAGTTCTTCTTCGACCAGGACCGCAAGCGCTCGCTCGAATCACGCATTCTTGGTCTGGCCAAAGTGGTTTACCACAACAAGCTGGGCACTCAGGGCGAACGGGTGCAACGCGTTGGCTCAATCGCCAATGCCATCGGCGAACGCCTTGGTGGCGAGCAACTCGGCTTGCGTGCCAATCGCGCAGCCCTGCTCTCCAAGGCTGATCTGCTGACTGACATGGTTGGTGAATTTCCGGAATTGCAAGGCACGATGGGCCGCTACTACGCGCTCCATGATGGCCTGCTGCCCGACATGGCCGACGCCATTGAAGATCACTACAAACCACGTTTCGCGGGCGACTCTCTGCCGCGCAATCCGGTCGGCACCGTCGTCGCGATTGCCGACAAGCTGGAAACCCTGGTCGGTATGTTCGGCATCGGCCAAATCCCAAGCGGCGACCGCGACCCCTTTGCCCTGCGCCGCCATGCGCTAGGCGTGATTCGCATGCTGGCTGAAAATGATCTTGATCTGCCGCTCGACACCCTGCTGCAAACAGCGGCTACCGCCTTTGCTGCGGTGGACGGCTTTAAACCGGCAGAATCTGCCCTTGCCGACTTCATCTACGACCGCCTCGCCGGCAGCCTGCGCGAGCAGGGTTACACGGCGCAGGAAGTCGATGCGGTGGTTAGCCAGCGCCCGCAGCGCCTCGGCGATATTCCAAAACGCCTCGCCGCCGTACGTGCCTTCTCGACCTTGCCGGAGGCCTCCGCACTGGCCGCCGCCAATAAGCGCGTCGGCAATATTTTGAAGAAGGTGGAAAACACGGTCGAGGCCTGGGTTGACGCCGGCTTGCTCACGGAAGCCGCCGAAATCGCCCTACACGCCGCGCTGGTCGACGTCGTGCCGCGTGCCGATGCTGCCTTCGTCACCGGCGATTACACGGAATCCTTGCAGGCGCTGGCCGCGCTGCGCGCCCCGGTCGATGCCTTCTTTGACGACGTGATGGTCAATGTCGAAGACCCGACGATCCGCGCCAACCGCCTCGGCCTGCTCGCCAAGCTGCATCTGGCAATGAATCAGGTCGCCGACATCTCCAAGCTGTCGACATGAAACTCGTCATCCTTGACCGCGACGGCGTGATCAATTTTGATTCCGCCAAGTTCATCAAGTGCCCGGCGGAATGGAAGCCGATTCCGGGCAGCCTTGAGGCGATTGCCAAGCTCAACCAGAGCGGTTACAAGGTCGTCATTGCCACCAACCAGTCGGGTGTCGGGCGTTCGCTGTTCGACATGGATACGCTGAACAGCATCCACGAAAAGATGCACAAGGCGCTGTTCACCGTTGGCGGTCGGGTGGATGCGGTTTTTTACTGCCCGCACACGGCTGATTCAGAATGCGATTGCCGCAAACCCAAGCCCGGCATGTTCAAACGTATTTCGGAAGTGCTCAATACGGACCTCAAAGGCGTGCCGACCATCGGCGATTCGCTGCGCGACCTGCAAGCAGGCGCAGCTGTCGGCTGCTTGCCCCTGCTGGTGCATACCGGCAAAGGCGAAAAAACTCTGGCCGAAGGTAATCTGCCACCGGGAACCCGCGACTTCGCCAACCTTGAAGCGGCGGTCGACTGGATTTTGGCGGGCAAAAAGCCATGAACGTGCTGCGCTCCACCTTGTTTTCGGCCTGGGTTATCGTTTGGTCGGTACTGACCGCGCCGCTGGTGGTTCTTGGTGCGATTTTGCTGCGCGGCATCTGGGCTTATCGCCTGGGCAAACTCTGGCGCCTGGGCATGCAGTTTGGCGTCGAGAACCTGCTCGGCATTCGGCCACACGTCATCGGCCAGGAAAACATGCCGCAAGAGCCTTGCGTCATCCTCGCCAAGCACCAGTCCGCCTGGGAAACCATGACTTTGCAGGACTGCGTACCGAATGGCGCCTACTGCGTTTTTGTGCTGAAGAAGGAATTACTGCGCTTGCCCTTGATCGGCTGGGGGCTGGCAGCAATGAAAATGATCTCGATTGATCGCCTCGCCGGCAAAGATGCGCTCGACCAGGTCGTCAGCCAGGGCCGCGAGCGGCTCGAACAAGGCTTTTACGTGATCATTTTCCCGGAAGGCACACGCGTTGCACCGGGCCAGAAAAAACGCTACAAGGCCGGTGGCGCCTATCTCGCCACGCACGTTGGCTGCAAAGTCGTGCCGATTGCGCATGACGCTGGCGAACTCTGGCCGCGCCAGTCTTTCCTCAAGAAACCTGGCACCGTGACGATCAGCATCGGCCCGGCTTTTGATACAAGCGGGATGAGCGAGGGCGAAGTCAATCAGCGTGCTGAAGCCTGGATTGAAGCCGAAATGCAGCGTATTTCTCCACATCGTTATCCGGATGCCCAGCGCAACACCTGACGCGGCACGGCGCATCGTCATTGCCGGTCAGGCGGTGGCCTACCAATTGCGCCGCAGCCAACGGCGCACCATCGGCATCTCGATTGACCAGCGCGGCCTGCGCGTTGGCGCCCCCAAGCAGGCACGGATCGGCGACATTGAAAACCTGATCCACCAGCACAGCGCCTGGGTACTCGACAAACTCGCCAACTGGCGCGAGCGCCCCGCCCCCGAAAAGCTGGAAATCACTGACGGCAGCCAGATTTTTATCCTCGGCGAAGCGTTGACCGTAACAGTGACCGCCATTGGCCGCCCGCGCTGGCAATTTGCCGGCGACAAACTGCATCTCTGGCCATCGACTACGGTCAACGCCAATAACTTGCTGGAAAAAGCCTTGCGCGAGAAATCGCGAGCCATATTTCTTGAGCGCCTGGCCCTCTACGCGCCCGTACTTGGTGTCGCCCTGCCAGCGCTACGCCTATCGTCAGCCCGTACACGCTGGGGAAGTTGCAGCCACCACGGCGGCATTTCGCTCAACTGGCGGCTGATTTTCATGCCGCTGCCGGTGCTTGATTACGTGGTTTGCCATGAACTCGCCCACCTCAAGGAAATGAACCACAGCCCGCGATTTTGGGCTGTCGTCGAAACGCTGTGCCCCAACTGGCAAGCCTTGCGCAAGGAATTGCGGGTGCTGGGAAAAACGCTGCCAAACTTGATGTAAGCGCTTTGTACAGTACGCACAGAATGGTTTAAAACCGGGTTTCGCTTAGCGCTTAGTGATTTCGCTTTGACGCGGTGACATAGACATCTTTATTTTCACGCTTGCCAACAGCAACGACCACGACAACAAGCCTTTCGTTTTTCACCTCATAGACCAACCGATAGCCAAGGCTTTTAAGTTTGATCTTATAGCGGTCGGGCGCTTCGTGCAGTTTGTCTGCTTCAACCCGTGGATTACCTAGCCTCTCCAGCAGTTTCTTTTTGAGTTGCAAGCGGATGGTGTTGTCGAGCTTGTCCCACTCCTTCTTTGCCGAGGGCAGGAACTCAAGCTCATAAGTCATCGACATTCACCTTGATCGGCGTCTCGTGTACGCGTGCATCAGCAATAGCGTTTAGCTCCATGTCTTCGATCCTGCCCATCAGAAGCTCGTAAGCGTCAGCCGGTATGCAATAGAACGCGGGTTCATTTCGATTCAGAATGAGAACCGGCATTCCCTCACCAGCGGCAACGGTACCCATCGGGTTTTTCTTTAGCTCAGTGACGCTTGCTGCGGTATTTGCGAAGATTTGATGTGCCATGAAAGCGCTCCTTAATAAGTCTTTTGAAGTGCTTATATTAGCACCCATAAAAGCACACATAGTTGACCGTGTGTTCACTATCAATTTGTGATCGAATTACCAGTTGCTCAGCAGCGGAATCATTCCGCTTGCTGATGCAATCAATTAGCCCCTTTAAGGAAAACCCCATGCGCATCCTGCACACCATGCTTCGCGTCGGCAATCTTGACCGTTCGCTTGCCTTCTATACCGAAATCCTCGGCATGCAGTTGCTGCGCCGCACGGATTATCCGGAGGGCCGCTTTACGCTGGCTTTTGTCGGCTATGGCAGCGAGGAACAAGGCGCCGTGCTCGAACTGACCCATAACTGGGATACGGACAGTTACGAACTGGGCAACGCCTATGGCCACATCGCGCTGGCGGTGCCGAATGCAGCGGCAGCCTGCGCTGAAATCAAGAAGCGCGGCGGCAAGGTGGTGCGTGAAGCGGGGCCGATGAAACATGGCAAAACGATTATTGCTTTTGTCGATGACCCGGATGGTTACAAAATCGAACTGATCCAGCGCGACTGAGATGGCTTTCCCCGCTTTCTTCGCTGAGATTCCCTCCATCACCCTGCGCGACCCGCTGGCCGAGTTGCTTGGTGCAGCCGAGGGTGGCCTGATCGAATACCACTTCGCCGATGCCGTCAAACTGGCCGGCCATTCCTGCCCGACAGTAGCCGGCGCCTGGCTGATGACGGTGCGTGCCTTGCGCGCGCTGTATGGCGACGAAATTCCACTGCGTGGCAATCTTGCCGTGGCAATCAATGAACCGCTCGCCAGTGGTGTAGCCGGTGTCATCGCCAGCATTGCCACGCTCATTACCGGCGCAGCGGGCGATGGCGGCTTCAAGGGGCTGGGCGGGCAATACAGCCGGCGCAATCTGCTGCATTTTGGCGTGGATGGCATTGGCGGCCTGGCTTTTACCCGCCTCGATACCCATGTTACGGTCGACTGCATTTTGCGGCTGAATTCTGTGCCGCCCGACCAGCGCCTGGGACAATTGTTGCCGGCTATCCTGCAAGGCCATGCCAGCCTGGATGAAACCCGCTTGTTTGGCCAGCTCTGGCAAGATCGAGTGAAGCGTATTCTGGTCGATCATGGCGACGACCCGGCGCTGGTTGAGCTTCGCTAACAGCCAGGTTCACGAAAATGTCACAACAACCGACTAACATTCGCCGCCGATGACAATGCGACACCTCCTGGCTTTTCTCGCCCTGCTTGCTACGCTGCCCGCCGCACTGGCGGCGCGACCGCTGATCACCGACGATGCACGGCTGACCGACGCGCAGGCTTGCCAAATGGAAAGCTGGGTTCATTTGCATCGCGCACGCAACGAGCTGTGGGCACTCCCCGCCTGCAACCCCGGCGGCAACTTTGAATTCACCTTGGGTGGCGCCTTGAGTCGGGCCAATGGCCAAGCGGATAGCGGGGCGATCCTGATACAAGGCAAAACCCTATTCAAAACGCTGGAGCCGAATAGCTACGGCATCGGCATTGCAGCCGGCTACGCCACACAGCCGGGCAACGGGCAGTCTGGCGCGCCCTATTTTTACGTACCAGCCAGCTTTTCCTTTGCCGATGACCGCTTTGTTGTGCACACCAATCTCGGTGCAGTGCGTGAACGGGAAAACAATCAAACACGCTTGACCTGGGGCGTTGGCAGCGAAATCCAAACCACCAATCGCCTCTACCTCATTGCCGAAACCTACGGTCAGGACAAAGGCAGCCCGTTTTTTCAGGCGGGCTTGCGCTACTGGGTCATTCCCAACCACGTACAGATCGACACCACCTACGGCAGCCAGATCGGCCATATCCACGACGAACGCTGGTTCTCAATTGGCCTGCGCCTGATCACACCAGCTTTGTTTTAAATCAAGCAAAAGCCGACTGTCACACTCCTGTAAGAATTCTGGCCAAGCACCCGTGCTAAAAGGTAGGTGTACCTTGTGGAGTAATTTATATGGTTTTCTTTGAGCTATTCGCCAACAACCCGGACATCGTCCGTATCGCCGCCGGCCAACCCCTGTTTTCTGTAGGCGACGAAGGCCATCGGCTGTATGTCCTGACCACCGGGCAGGCTGAAGTCATCGTCAACAATCGGGTGGTCGAAACCATCCAGCACGGCAACATCGTCGGCGAGATGGGCCTGGTTTCACCCGGCCCGCGCTCGGCCACCGTCGTTGCGCTCAGCGACTGCGAGTTTGTTGCGGTTGACGAAAGACGCTTTCAGTACCTGGTTCAGCAAACGCCATTTTTTGCCATGCAGGTCATGCGCGTGCTGGCCGAACGCTTGCGTGCTGCCAATCAGTTGCTGGCACCGGTCGAAGATATTTGATCATTACGCGCCGGGAGAAACTCCCCGCACCAGGCATGAACACTCACCGTCGGAAAGCGCCAGTGGTGCGTTTCCCGCGGTGAGCTTTCGCCGGCGAAGATCGGCGGATAACGGTGGCAAGTCCCATTCAGGGCATCAATCGCCACCCAATAGTGACACTGACTGCAGTTTGGATAAATTTCCATAAGTTTTCTCAGGCGGTTACGGTCGACAACGATTTTGTGCTTATTTTTGTACCAGCCAGTTGCTGATACAGCCCGGCAAGACGCCCCGCCATCGCGACATCTGACCATTCCCTGGCATATTCAGGCGCTTCTTGCTGCAAATGCGTCCAGGCTGAAGGGCGATTGAGGAAATCAGCGAGGGCAACCCCGAAAGCTTCCGGCTCGGCGCGTGGCGTAATTGCGCCGCGTTGTGCTTCGAGAATATCGCGGGTGCCCATTTCGGCCAGTGCAATGACTGGCAGGCCGGCCGCCATCGCTTCGAGCAAAACCAAACCCTGCGTTTCAGTCACCGATGCGAAGACAAAAACATCGGCGGCAGCGTAGCAATCAGGTAGCGCTTGCTGGCGATCGAGATAGCCGATGAACTGCACGCTATCGCGCAGGCCCAAAGTTTTGACCCGCGCCTGCAGGTCGCTCATGGCCGGGCCTTCGCCGGCAATTACCAGCAACAAGTCAGGCCGTTTTTTGAGCGCAATCAGCGTTGCTTGCAACAGAAATTCGATATTTTTTTCATGCGCCACGCGGCCAACGTAAAGCGCCACCGGCCTGGTCGACAGGATGCCGTGCTCGCGGCGAAAGCGTTGTCGGTTGCCACCACTGAAGCGTTCGAGCGGAATACCGGTGGGCAGCACGTGCAATGGTGTTTCGACACCGTAAGAAGTCAGCCGCTCGCGCATTGCTGTTGACGGGACGATCACGCCATCCAGCGCATTGCATTGGCGGCGCGAGAAACCACGCGCCTGCCCACGCAACCAGGCACGCGGGATCAGCGGCGCGTAATGCTGCAGGTATTCCTCAAACAGTGTGTGATAAGTCGCGACGACCGGCAAATCCAGTTTGCGCGCTGCTTTGAGGCCGGCGTAATGGGCGATGAACGGGGTTTGAATATGAATCAGGTCGCAATCCTCAGCCGCCGCCAGCACCGCGCGGTGCATGCTGCGCCAGCCGACCAGCCTATCCTCCGGATCACCCGGCAGCGGACGCCCCGGCACCCGAACCACCTCCGGCTCACCGCTTTCATTGGTATAGCTGGGCACGACCAGCCTGACCTCGACGCCAAACCGATGCAGACTCTGGCGAAAGGTTTCAATCGAGGTTGAAACACCATTAACCCGAGGAAAATAGACATCCGAAACCATCAATACGCGCATTTAAACCTCCGCATGTTCGTGTTCGACGGCAGGAGCTGCGAGCGCCGGTATCTTGCTACGCATGCCCCAGGCGACCAGTTCCAGCCGGCCATCAAAATGCTCAACAATTGCCGTGCAGGAATCGACCCAATCGCCACAATTGATATAGGTCAGGCCGCCGATTTCGCTGATCGTTGCCCAATGGATGTGGCCGCAAATCACCCCATCCAGCCCACGCTCACGGGCGTGGTGGATGGCTGATTCTTCAAAGTCGAACATGAAATTGAGCGCCGTTTTAACCTTGCGCTTGGCGTAACCAGCCAGCGACCAGTAGCCGGGAATACCCAGGCGACGGCGTACCCGCGACAAAAAGTGGTTAAGGCTGACCAGCAGGTTGTAAGCCAGATCACCAAGCACGGCGACCCAGCGGTGATGACGCGTGACCTGATCAAAAACATCGCCGTGAATCAGCAGAAAACGCCGACCATCCGCAGTTTCATGCACCAGTTCATCGACCACTTCAATTTCGCCAAAAACGATGCCGCAGTAATCGCGCAGGGCTTCGTCGTGGTTGCCGGGAATGAAGACCACGCGCTCGCCGTGGCGCGCCCGGCGCAGGAATTTCTGGACCACCGTATTTTGTGCGGCTGACCAATGGATGCTGCGGCTCATCGCCCAGAAGTCGATGATGTCACCGATCAGAAAGGTCTGTTCCGACGGATATTCACGCAGGAAATCGAGCAGACACTCGGCCTGGCAGGCACGTGTGCCAAGGTGAATATCGGAGAGAAAAACGGAGCGAACGCGTGGCATGGCGCCACGATAACGAGAGCCGGTTAAGCTCTCGTGACGATCAGGTTACCGTCATGTTTCAGCGCGCCGGAAAAGCGCAGGCCATTTCCTTGCCGCCATCATCAAGGCGACAACGGGTGATCAGCTGGCCTTCGGCATCAAGCAAACGCCCGGCCCAGCCTTGCGCATCACGATCAAGCACAAGAAAGCTGTAACGATTGAGGACCAGCCCGCTTTGCGCCGGCACGCCGTCGTAATTGCGCCCATCCGGCTGCGCTCTTTCCCGGCTGCCGTGGCCCGCTTTGCCCTCGAAGAAAGGCGATTCCGGGTCAAAGGCTTCAAGCTGCGTACCGCCACCGCCAACAATTACCTGTGTTGGCCGCCCATTGGCAAAATTGAGTGTCTGGAAAGCATGCTCATGGCCGCCAACCGCCATTTGTACAGTGGCCGGCAAGGCGTCGTGCAAAACCTTCTGGAAAGCATTTGGCTGCGCGGCTTGAGCGAGCAGGTCGTACCACAGCGGGCGATGCGAGAGCAGCCAGAGCTTTTGCTCGGTTGGTTGACGCAAGACGCCGAGCGTGCGGCGGAAATGCTCGACATCCTGCGGCGTATCCTTAACGTGGCGATAATCTTCATGCCCGGAGTTGTCGATCACGACAATCCCGAGGCCGGCATCAATATCGAGTTTCCAGGCATCGGCGGTGAAATTGTTGGCCAGCAATGAGCGCGAAGCAGTTTTTGAGCGTTGATCAGTACATGCCTGATAGGGATCCGGCGACAGGAAGCGCATCCAGCCTTCACCACCCCGATCACAATTTTCGTGATTGCCGCGCACAAAAACCCACGGTGCCTGGGCCAGCAAAGGGGTTGCCGGGGTAAAGAAATCGGCCTGCCAGCCTGGCCAGCCATAGCTGACCGCGACACCGCGCTTAATTAGCTCGGCACACTGCTGCGGGGCGTCACAATATTCGCGGTAATGGTAGTCACCGACGTGAATCACCAGATCCGGCTTTTCGCGTGCGGCGGCGCTGGCAATCCGCGCCCACGGCCAGGCTTCCCGGCTGCTGCAATCCTGTAGCGGATCGCCCTTGCCATTGGCCGGCATCTTGATCCGGCAGCCTGTATCACCGAGCAGAACGATACGTTGCGCCTGAATCCTGGGCATCGCCACCGGCTGGCCGGCAACCGTTACCAGCGCCGGTGTTGCCGCAGGCAAATCAAGCTGGCAAGTGGCAACGGCAAAAGGCGGATCAAAAGTGCGATTTTTATCTTTCGCCTGCGGTTGCTGCGAATTGCCGCCAGCCCGTAATGACATGGCTTGCGCCCGCTGATCGACCGTCGCCGTCGGACAAGGTGAGCCCTCTTTAACGATGGCGCGTAGCGAAACCTGCCCGTTCGGTGCCATCTGCGACCATAGTGCAAGACTTGAGGGCGGCGCGGATGGCGTGACCGCACAACCGGCCAGCGCGAGCAAGGCAGTAGTTGCGGCGAGAAGGCGGAAGCGAGCTGTTACGGTCAACACGAAAACCCGGCCAAAAATTTACAAGTGCAAATAACCCATCACGCCGGCGGCCAGCCCGAGCGCGGTCGAACCATAAACGCCAATCAGCAACCAACGCTTGCGCGTCAGCAGGGTAATGGCGGAGAGGGCAATGGCAATTTGCAGCAAGGTCGTGGCCAGCGCCCAGCGCTCATGCACGTGCATTTCGGCCTCGCTTTTCTTGTCGGCTGCTTTGGCTTCGGCTTCCAGCTTGTCAGCCTCAACCTTGATCTCTTCTTTTTCTTTCTTGTAGCGCTCAATCGCCTGGGCAAATTTTTGCTGCGTTTCGCCCGTCGTCAAAGTCACCGAAAGCTCAGCCAGGTTCTGTTTGTTGCTCTTGGCTTGATAGTAATTCCACTGATTCGAGGCTGATGTTTTCTGGATCGCTGCCTCGTTTTTGTAGAGCAGGGCCGCATTCTGCGAATGGCCGCCCATATAGCCAAAAATGGCGCCGACCGTCGATAGCAAGGCGGTCAACACAGCGAGGCGTGAGGTAAAGCTGTCACCGCCATGTTGTGCAACATGTTCAACCTCATGGTCGTGCGGGCCATGCACGTGAAATCCGTGACCAGACATAGCAACTCCTTCAAAAACAGGGATCAATCGAGAAATGAAATTCTTACGCGACTGGCTCGCCGGCCAAACGGCGAGCCGGGTTAAGCCAGTATCAGGTTGTCACGGTGAATGATTTCCGGCTCATCGACGTAACCGAGGATGCCTTCAATCTCGGGCGTTGATTTGCGGGCGATCAGGCGCGATTCGCCGCTGCCGTAGTTGCTCAGGCCGCGGGCGACTTCATGCCCTTCCGGGCTGATGCAGGCCACCGCCGCGCCGCGCTCGAATTCGCCTTCGATACTGACCACACCAATCGGCAACAAACTTTTGCCGGCTTTTAGTGCGTTGACCGCACCACTATCGAGAATCAGCCGACCGGCCAGTTGCAGATGATCGGCCAGCCATTGCTTGCGTGCAGCGAGCGGCTGGGTATCGGAGACCAGTAGCGTGCCAACCGCTTCGCCAGCCGCCAGACGGATAATCGGATCAACTTCGCGACCACTGGCAATCGCCGTGTGCGCGCCACTCTTGCCGGCGCGCTTGGCGGCGATCACCTTGGTAATCATGCCGCCCTTGCCGATCGACGAACCAGCCCCGCCTGCCATGCTTTCCAGCGCTTCATCGCCGGCGGTTGCTTCGGCAATCAGCGTCGCATTCGGGTCTTTACGCGGATCAGCGGTGAATAGGCCGATCTGATCGGTCAAAATAATTAACGCCTCGGCTTCGATCAGATTGGCGACCAGTGCACCCAGGGTATCGTTGTCACCAAACTTGATTTCATCGGTGACCACCGTGTCGTTCTCGTTGATGATCGGCACCACGCCCAGGCGCAGCAGCGTCGTCAGCGTCGAACGCGCATTCAGATAACGCTTACGATCAGCCAGATCGTCGTGAGTCAGCAAAATTTGTGCGGTGTGCAAGCCGTATTTGGCGAACGCACCTTCATAAACCTGGACCAACCCCATCTGCCCAACCGCTGCCGCCGCCTGCAACTCATGCACCGATTTTGGCCGCTTGCTCCAACCCAAGCGCTGCATGCCACAGGCAATCGCGCCGGACGAAACCAGCACAACCTCCTTGCCCTGCTGACGCAGGACGCTGATCTGGCGCGCCCAGTCATCGATTGCCGCCAGATCAAGGCCGGCGCCGTTATTGGTGACCAGCGCCGAGCCGACTTTAACGACCAGGCGTTTGGCGGAGGCGAGGCGGGTTTTAGTCATCGATCTGATCGGCACCGTCGGGCTCGCTTGCAATGCGCTCGCTCGCGTCAACATCAGCAATTTCCTGATCATCAACATCAACTTCCGGCCGCGCCATCTGCTCCAGCGCTTCCTGAATCGCGTAAATCAGCGGCTTGGTGCCTTCGCCATTGATCGCGGATACCGGAAAATACGGGCCGTCGTACTTGGTTGCCTTCTTGTAGGCCTTGAGGAAATCCTTGACCGCTTTTTCACGATCTTCTTCCGGAATCAGGTCGAGCTTGTTCAAGACCAGCCAGCGCGGTTTGTTGGCCAGTTCCGGATCATGCTTGACCAATTCGCCAACAATTGCCTTGGCATCGCGCACCGGGTTTGAATCCGGGTCAATCGGCGCGATATCGACGAGGTGCAGCAGAATGCGTGTGCGCTGCAAGTGTTTGAGGAAGCGGATACCGAGGCCGGCACCATCCGCCGCGCCTTCGATCAGGCCCGGCACATCAGCCATCACAAAGCTCTTTTCCGCACCAACGCGGACGACGCCGAGATTGGGGTGCAGCGTTGTAAACGGGTAATCCGCCACTTTCGGGCGCGCCGCAGAAACCGAGCGAATCAGCGTGCTCTTGCCGGCATTCGGCAAACCCAGCAGGCCGACGTCAGCCAGCACGCGCAGCTCAAGCGTCAGCTCCAGCTCTTCGCCTTGCTGGCCCTGAGTGTGCTGGCGCGGAGCGCGATTGGTGCTGGATTTGAAGTGAATATTGCCGAGGCCGCCCTTGCCGCCTTTGGCGATGATCACTTTTTTCTCGTTAACATCGAGGTCGGCGAGGACATCACCGGTCACAAGATCAGTCACCACGGTGCCCACCGGCATACGCAGGACGATATCGTCGCCACCGGCGCCATATTGGTCGGCACCGCCGCCATTTTCGCCGCGCTTGCCGATGAATTTACGGGTGTAGCGATAGTCGACCAGGGTATTGATGTTGCAGTCGGCGATCAGATAAATACTGCCGCCCCGACCACCGTCGCCCCCGTTCGGGCCACCCATCGGAATATATTTTTCACGACGGAAAGTCGCGGCACCATTGCCGCCATCACCGGCTTTTACATAGATTTTTGCTTCGTCGATGAACTTCATACTTTTCCGCCTCTAAAAACTAAAAAGCCCTATCCGGCGGATAGGGCTTTCGGTTCCGCCGCGCTGAAATTACTCAGCAGCTACCGGAACGATGGTCACCGTGCGGCGCTGTTTGGCACCTTTCACGGAGAACTGGACGGTGCCGTCCTTGAGTGCGAACAGGGTGTGATCCTTGCCGCAACCAACGTTTTCGCCCGGGTGGAATTCGGTACCACGCTGACGAACCAGGATGTTGCCAGCCAGAACGAATTGACCGCCCCAACGTTTAACGCCCAGTCGCTGGGAATGTGAGTCGCGGCCGTTACGTGAACTGCCGCCTGCTTTCTTGTGTGCCATTTATTAGCTCCTTGAACTTAGGCCGCAATTGCGTCGATGCGCAATTCGGTGTAGTTCTGACGATGGCCTTGATGCTTTTGGTAATGCTTACGACGACGCATCTTGAAGATCTTGACCTTGTCGTGACGACCGTGAGAAACCACGGTGCACTTGACAGTGGCGCCAGCAAGGAAGGGGGTGCCGATCTGAACTGACTCGCCTTCGCCGACCATGAGGATCTGATCAAGGGTAACTTCTGCGCCAACGTCTGCCGGTATCTGTTCTACTTTAAGTTTTAGACCAGTGGTAACACGATACTGCTTACCGCCGGTTTTTATGACCGCATACATGGGTTGGACTCCGAAAATAAACCAAAGGGTGCTACAAAGAGTCGCGCATTATACGGAAAATCTCTTGGGAGTCAAAGCCTTGTCATCGCCTGTGGTAGACTTTCGGGCTTTCTACCCACCCTCTCCCCGGCCCTCTCCCTGAGGGCAACGGGAATATTGCTGGAGCAATTCATGGCTGAAATCACCACCGCCTCCCGGCTGGTTTATGAAGACACCGTCGTCGGCGAAGGCGCCGAGGCCAAAGCAGGCGATCACGTGGTCGTCCATTACACCGGCTGGCTGACCGATGGCAAAAAATTCGATTCGAGCAAGGATCGCGGCGACCCGTTCGACTTTCCGCTCGCTCAACGCCACGTCATCGCCGGTTGGGATGAAGGCGTGCAAGGCATGAAAATCGGCGGCACGCGCAAGCTGACCATTCCGCCAGAACTCGGTTACGGCGCACGCGGTGCCGGCGGCGTCATTCCGCCGAACGCGACGCTGGTCTTCGAGGTTGATCTGCTCGCCATTCAATGAGCGACAGCCCAAACCAGGACGACCCATGGGCCAAATGGCGCAAGCCTGAGGCCAATACTGCGGTCGACGCCGAAAAACCGGCAAATATTGCGCCGGTCAAAAAGACGGTAGCACCGGTCGCCGGCACTTTATCGGTAGGCAAAAAACCTTATAGCGCGCCGGCACCGCGCGTCATGCCCAAAAAACCGGCTGAGCGCGCTGCGACCGTCAAAGGCCCGGCGCCGGTTGCCAACAACACCGCCGATGGTGTTCGCCTGTCCAAGGTGATGTCAGAGCGTGGCCTGTGTTCGCGCCGCGAAGCCGATCTCTGGATCGAGCGCGGCTGGGTGCTGGTCAATGGCGAACGGATCAGCGAACTCGGCTCGCGGATTGACCCGCAGGCGGAAATCGCGATTTCCAAGGATGCGGCGCGCGATCAGGCCAAGCAAGTCACCATTCTGCTCAACAAGCCGGTCGGTTATGTTTCCGGCCAGCCTGAGCCGAACTGCACGCCTGCCGTCAAGCTGATTCTGGCCGAAAGCCAGGTCAAGCAATCCGGCGACCCGGAATTCAAGCCCTGGATGTTGCGCGGACTGGCGCCTGCCGGACGTCTCGACATTGACTCAACCGGCCTGCTGGTGATGACCCAGGATGGCCGCGTAGCCAAGAAATTGATTGGCGAAGACAGCGGCGTCGAGAAGGAATACCTGGTTCGCGTTTCCGGCGAAATGATTCCGAATGGCCTGGCTTTGCTCAAACACGGTCTTGAGTTGGATGGCAAGCCGCTCAAACAGGCCTGGGTCAAGCAACTGAATGAAGATCAGCTGCATTTCATCCTGCGCGAAGGCAAAAAACGCCAGATTCGCCGTATGTGCGAACTGGTCGGCTTGACCGTGATTGGCCTCAAGCGGGTGCGCATTGGCCGCGTCATGCTCGGTGATTTGCAACAGGGGCAATGGCGGTTTTTACGGGCTAACGAGTCGTTTTAAGCTGCATGGCGAAAGCGACGCGACACTCTCCGGCAGAAGAAAGACTTCTGATTGAGAAATACGAACCGATGGTTCGTCGCGTCGCACAATCGCTGAGGACCATGAAACCCTCGGTGCTCGAACCGCAGGATGTACTTCAGGATGGCATGATCGGTTTGCTGCGGGCGATCAGAACCAATCGCCAGGAAACTTCCGATGCGCAATTTGCCGCCTTTGCCGGCATTGCCATTCGTGGCGCCATCATCGACGGCTACCGCGCCGCCGGCGATATTTCGCGCGGCGAATACGACAGTGCGAAACGAACCCGGCAGGCAATCGCTGACGGTGTGCCGGTTTCCCCTGCCGAGAAAGACAAGTCCGAGCAGTTGCTTGCCTCAGCCTGGAGCCCGCGCGTTGATATTACAGATTGCACAGGCGAGGGGGGGACGCTGGCAGACCCTCAACCAAGCCCAGAACAACGCGCAATCTCCAACCAGCTTTTACGACTGGCGATCGATTCGCTGCAGCGCTTGCCGGTGCGCGACCGGACAATCTTTATTTGCTGTGAATTACAAGGCGAAAAACAGGCACGAATCGGTGAGCTGTTTGGCCTATCCGGCGGACGCGTTTCGCAAATTTTGAAATCGGTCCGCCGGGAAGTTCTGCTGGCTATTGCCTAAGCGGCTTGATCAGACCGGCTTGTTGCCGATCATGATGGTTGCTTCGCCTTCAATCACCACGGTTTCGCCAACCCGGCAGGTGGTGTCGAGAATGACGCGCTTTTTGGCGGCGATCACTTCCTTGACGGTAACGGTGGTTTTAACCGTATCGCCCGGACGTACTGGCGCTTTGAATTTCAGGGTTTGACCGAGATAAATGGTGCCGGGGCCAGGCAAATGCGCGCCCAGCACAGCGGAAATGAAACTGGCGGAGAGCATGCCGTGGGCAATGCGACCACCGAACGGGGTGGTTTTGCCAAACTCTTCGTCGAGGTGGACGGCATTGGTGTCGGTGGAAACACCGGCAAAAAGAACGATGTCGGCATCGGTGATGGTTTTGCCCATCGTGTGGCTCATGCCTGGTTGCAGGTCTTCGATATAAAAAGTCATGGCTGTTTTCCTTGGGGTTATGAAATTTGTGGGGTGAACTCTAGCACGTCATTCGGTCCGCAATGCTTCAACAGGGTCGAGTTGCGCAGCGCGCCGCGCCGGCAAAACCCCCGCGGCCAGACCGATGACGATGGCGACCAGTTCAGCCAACAGCACGAAACTGAGCGGCGTATGAACCGGTAGCGCCGGCAAAAAAAGATGGATCAACTGGGCGAGGCCAAAGCCGAGCAGCAAGCCGAGAAATCCGCCCAGCGCCGAGAGCGCCACCGCTTCGCCAAGGAATAGCGCAAGAATGGTGCGCCGGCGTGCGCCAAGCGCGACCAGCAGACCAATTTCAGCGGTACGTTCAGTCACGGCGATGGTCATGATGGTGACGATACCGACCCCGCCGACCAGTAGCGAAATCCCACCCAGCGCGCCAACCGCCATGGTCAGCACATTGAGGATATTGGATAGCGTCTTGAGCATTTCTTCCTGCGTAATAACCGTGAAATCCTCACGGCCATGCCGGGCGATCAGGCGCGCCTTGATCGCCGCCGCAACGCTGGCCGAGGCAATGCCTTCTTCGGCGGCAATATTGATTTCATCAATCCCTTCCCGATTGAACAATTCCTGAGCGCGCACGGCGGGGACAAAGGCGGTATCGTCGAGATCAATGCCAAGAAACTGGCCTTTCGGCGCCATCACGCCGATCACCCGAAAATGCAGACCACCGATGCGCAGGCGCTGGCCAAGCGGGTTTTCGCTGCCGAACAACTCATTCTTGAGTTTTGCGCCGAGGACAACGAAGGCACGGGCGCTGCCGACATCGTCCGGCGGTAAAAATTGGCCGCTTTGCACGGTCGACCGGAATACTTTGGGCAAATTGGCATTAACCCCGTAAATCAGCGTGCGCCGGGTCCGGCCATTGCCTTCAACCTCGGCATTACCCCGCACATTGGGCGTCACTGCGACAACATGCGGCAGGCGTTCAAGCGCAGTGGCATCCTCCAGGCTCAGCGGTCGCGCACTCGATGGCAGACCGGAAGGCGCGCCACCAGTTTTGGTTTTGCCCGGCATGACAGAAATCACATTGGTCCCGAACTGGGTGAATTCGCCCAGGACAAAACGGTGGATGCCTTCGCCGATTGAGGTCAGCAAAATCACCGCCGCGATGCCGACGGCGATACCGAGCAGAGTCAGAAAACTGCGCAGGCGCTGAGCGGTGATGGCGCGCAGGGCAAGGCGGAAGGAGTCGGCCCAGAGCATGCTTAGTGTTTCATCAAGGCTTGCACCGGGTCCATTTGGGCGGCGCGACGGGCGGGCATGACGCCGAACAACAGGCCGGTGCCGAGGGCAGTGCACAGGCCAGCAATCACCGCCCAATCCGGCGGATAGGCAGGGAACACGGGAAACGCCTGGCGCAGCGCAAAAGCCCCGGCCTCGCCCAACAGATAACCGAGTAGTGCGCCAACTGAAGACAACATTGCCGCTTCGGCGAGAAAAGCCAGACGTATCGTGTTGGCCGTCGCACCCAAGGCCTTGAGCAGGCCAATTTCGCCGGTGCGCTGGGTGACGGCAACCAGCATCACATTCATTACCAGAATGCCGGCCACCGCCAGGCTGATCGCCGCAATGCCGGCCACCGCCAGGGTCAGCGCACCGAGCAGCTTGTCGAAGGTGGCAAGCACCGCATCCTGCGTAATCACCGTCACATCCTCTTCGCCACGATGGCGTTGCTTGAGAATTTCCATGACCTGCTCACGTGACTCGGGGATGGCTTCGCGGCTCTTCGATTCGATCAAAATGCGAAACAAGGTGTTGGAGTTGAACATCGCCTGCGCCAACGAAACCGGGACCAGCACGAGTTCATCAGTGTTCATCCCCAAACCCTGGCCGACCGGTTTCAGCACACCAATCACGCGCAGGCGGCGGTCACCAACCCGTACCAGTTGGCCGATGGCTGGTCCGCTGCCAAACATTTCCTCGCGAATTTTGTTGCCAATCACCGCCACCGATGAACCGCGCCCCCAATCCTCCTCCGGCAAGGGGCTGCCCTGGCCCAACTCAAAACTGCGAATCGGAAAATAGCTCGCCGTCGTCCCGGCCACCATCACCTCACGCAAACGCCCAGCAACACTGATTTCCGAGGTGCCGACCGCGAGCGGGGCCACCCGCCGCACGCCGGCAGCGCGCAATAGCGCGGCGGCATCATCAATCGTCAGATCGCGCGGGGTTGAGGTAATCGCATTGGCCGGATTGAACCCGCCGGTGCCGGAACGACCAGGCAGGACGATGACCAGATTGGTCCCCAACGAAGAAAACTGGCCAACCACGTAGCGCCGTGCGCCATCGCCGAGCGCCGTCAGGATAACGACGGCGGCAACGCCTATCGACATCGCCAGCACCGACAACGAAGTACGCATCGGGTAACCGGTGGCAGCATCGCGGGCGAAACGCAGGATGTCAGGCAGGCGCATATCAGCCAGCAAGGGCGCTGTCGTGCTGCAGCCGCCCATCCTCCATCATCAACTGGCGGCCGGCACGAGCACCCAGCGTCTGGTCATGGGTCACCACGACCAGCGTCACACCACGCCCATTCAGCTCCTCCAGCAGGCGAACAACCTCTTCGCCGGTATGACGATCAAGATTGCCGGTCGGCTCATCAGCCAGAATCAGGGCCGGCTGCATAATGGTGGCGCGGGCAATCGCCACGCGCTGGCGCTGACCGCCGGAAAGCTGATCGGGGCGGTGATCGGCACGGTTTTCCAGGCCAAAATCCTTGAGCGCCTGCGCCACCCGGCGATTTCTTTCGGCAGCCGGAATGCCGGCCAGCGTCATGGGTAGTGCAATGTTTTCGGCAGCACTCAGGCGCGGCACGAGATGAAAGCTCTGGAAGACAAAACCAATCCGCGAGCTGCGCACTTTGGCCTGTTCATCCGGCGTCAGCGTCGTCACATCACGCCCTTCCAGCAGGTAACTGCCGGCATTCGGGCGATCGAGCAGGCCAAGCAAATTGAGCAGAGTCGATTTACCGGAGCCGGACGGCCCCATCACCGCCACGTATTCCCCGGCAGCTATGCGTAAATTGAGGCCGGCCAGCGCGTTGACCGTGGTATCCCCCAACTGGAAGGTACGGGCAATATCCTTGAGTTCGATCAGCGCCATGGGCTATTTGCCCTTGGTCTTTTCATCCGGCACCACCGCCGCCCCGGCCTTGACGCCCTCTTTTTCCAGCGAGGTGACAATCCGGTCACCCGCCTTCAGCCCTTCGCTGACTTCGGTGTATTCCCAGTTGGCAAGGCCGGCCTTGATCTTGCGCTCTTCCAGCTTGCCGCTCTCGGCATTGAAAAGCAGCACGCGACCGCCTTCCTGAATCGCCGCCGTTGGAATGCGCAACACCTTGTCGCGGCCATCAAGAATGATTTCAACGTCGGCGCTGTAACCAACCAGCAGCTTGCCGATGTTTTCCGGCTGGACAAAATCAACCTCGATATCAACCGTCCGCGCCTGCTTTTCTACCGCCGAGACATACGGCGCGACACGCCGCACCTTGCCGGCCAACTGCTTGCCGGGCAGCGCATCGAGGCTGATCCGCACGGTTTGCCCGGCGCTGATTTTGGGTGCATCAACTTCATCCATCGGCGCCTTGACGTAGAGGCAGCTATCGTCGATCAGGTCAATCGCCGGCGGGGTCGGCACACCGGGTGGCGAAGGTGTCGAATACTCGCCCAACTCACCGACAATTTTGGCCACCGTGCCATCAAACGGGGCATACAGCGCGACGCGGCCCTGTTCGACGCGGGTCGCCTTGAACTTGGCCTCCGCCTGCGTCACATCCGCCTTGCTCGTATTGCAACTGGCGCGCCGCGCTTCAGCCTCGGTGCGCGCGGCTTCCTCACGCGATGTTGAGACAAAGCCCTTGGCCCGCAACTCGCCCTGTCTTTTTGCTTCTTTTTCGGCGTTGACCGCAACCAGGCACGCTTCATCCACCCGCCGTGAAGCTAGCGCGATCTGCGTCTGGGCCAGCGCCGCCTGCGCCTGTTGGTCGTCGTTCCACAATTTGAGCAACAACTGGCCCTTCTTGACCTTGTCGCCCTCCTTGACACCGAGAAACTCGATGCGCCCACCGACGATGGTCGATAACTTGGTGCGCAAGCAGGCTTCAACCGTGCCGGCGCGGGTGTTGGCCAAAGTAGCCTCGACCTTGCCTTCCGCCACCTCCCTAAGCACCACCGGAATCGGCTTGCTGCGGGTGAACCAGGCAAAAGCCGCCCCCAAAACAGCAAGAACCAGCACAACAATGACGATACGCCGCAACATAAAAATCCTCAGCTAAACCCCGGCAACCAGCCGGATTGATTGACAAACCCCAAATCCGGTTCGAGCGTCCCTTGATAGAGCGCTTCGATCACCGGCGGGTCTTGCCACGGTTCATTCATAAACATCAAGCCCACCTCTTCCACCGTGCGCCCCGACCAGTAATGTTCGGCCACTTCATCCAGCGCGCCGAGCGACAAACTGTGTGGCAAGCGCAGATAGTCGAGCCAGCTGGCATCGTGAAAGGAGCAGATGTACGGCCCTTTGGTCACTGCACAGGCCAGATTCTTGGCAAAAACGCGCTGCGGATGTTTGAGGCGAAAAGTCATCGCATCAGTGCGCGTGGCAAATAGCAATAAGGCGTGCAAGCGACTGGGAAAATGGTTGTAACGGCGTTGGCGAAAATACTCCAGATGGTATTCCGCAAAATAATTCTGCACTGAAATCAACTGATCACCCGGCGTCGGCTCACCGCCCTCCGGCGCCGCCAGCGTACCGCCAAAGGGGCTGCCCTTGAGGATATCCCAACCCGGCAACTCTGCCCCGGCTTCAAGCCAGCAGAAGAGTTCGAGGGTGGCGGTGTCCTTGATCAGGTTATCCATCCGGCTATTCTGATCGAATGCCGCCAATTGTCCAGTCAGCAGGTTTTTAGCGTGAAATTTTGTTAAATGGCATATGATCCGAATTACATATTTTTCCGTTTTGTCATTCAACCAGGCCTGCCCACATGCTCCGCCAAGCAAGTCATCCAAAACCAACGCAACTCGCGATACGCTGGAGATAAACCGGTGAATCTGCGGCGCGGCTTCCTGACCATGGCAATCTCGCTCAGCGGTTTGCTCTTTGTCATTGCCGGCATCACCTGGGCCGCATTAAGTGCCTTTAATCACGCCACGGAACAGGAACAACATCGGCAAAATTCGCTGGCCTTGATGAACGAAGTGCGCCACGAAGTTGATCTCCTCGGGCGCCTGGTTAATTCCTACGTCAGCACCGCCAACCCGCGCTTTCTCCACTATTACTACGACATTCTAGGCATCCGCGAGGGGAGCAAGGTTCGGCCAGAAAGACTGCCGCCGGCCTTTTGGGATGAAATCATCGCCGGCAGCAAGCCCTACGTGTTACCAGCGGGAACCCAGGCGCTCACCCTGGTGATGCAAACGCAAAAGCTGAAATTCGATGCGCAGGAACAAGCCATTGTCAGCCGCATTCTGGCCCTCACCGAACAGATGAAAGGCATCGAACAAGTCGCCTTTGCCGCCACTCAGGGGCTTTACGACCCGGATCAGGATGATTTCGTTTCCGAAACCAAGCCACAACGTGAATTCGCCAATCAATTACTGCATCGCGCCGATTACCTGAAATTGCGTGCCAATCTGGCGTTGACCGTCGAAGAACTCTCCAGCCAGGTCGATACGCGCACCCAAAGCAGCCTGGCCAACGCCACCCGCCTGCTCGAAAACTGGATCATCACTTCGCTCGGCATGCTCGCCGTAACCATCCTGTGGCTGATTTTTGGCTACCATTATTTGCGCCGCAATCTGCTCAAACCGCTGATCGCCCTACATCGGACGGCCACCGCCCTGGCCGATAAAACCTACAACGAGCGGGTTGGGAAAATTCGCGGCGTTGATGAGGTCAAAACCCTGGCCACCACCATCGACGGGATGGCGGCGGCGATTGAGGCGGATATCGGACAACGCGAAATCACCCAGCGCGAACTGAGCGAAGCACGCGCCCGAGCTGAAATTGCCACCGAGGCCAAATCAATTTTTCTGGCCAACATGAGCCACGAAATCCGCACACCGATGAATGCCATCCTCGGCATGGCCTACCTGGCGCTGAAGTCGGGTCTGCCGCCACGCCAACATGAGCAAATCAATAAGATCCACGCGGCAGCAAAAATCCTGCTCGGCATCCTTAACGACATTCTTGATTTCTCAAAAATCGAGGCCGGCAAAATCAAGCTCGAAAGCACCTCGTTTGCGCTTGAAGAAGTCGCCCGCAACGCCTTGCTGATGATTCAGCAACGCGCCGGCGAAAAGCAGTTGGAGCTGATACTGAATTGCCCGACGCCGATCAACCCCAGCTATTTCATGGGAGACCCGCTGCGCCTCGGGCAAATTTTGATCAACCTCTTGTCAAACGCGGTGAAGTTTACCGAAACCGGTCATGTTGCACTGCACATCGAAGAGCTGGCGATGGGCGCCGACCGCGTGCAACTGCGCATCGCCATCGAAGACACCGGTATCGGCATGACGGCGGAACAAATCGAGCAACTGTTTGAGGAATTCAGCCAGGCCGATGGCTCGACGACCCGCAAATACGGCGGCACCGGGCTGGGGCTAAGCATTTCCAAGCGTTTGGTTGAAGCGATGGGGGGCGAAATTCTGGTCACCAGCACGGTTGACCGTGGCAGTTGCTTTAGCTTCACCCTAAACCTCCCACGCAGCACCGCGACCCCGAGCAAGCCTCGGCCAACCCGGCTCACCGACTGCCGCGCCCTGGTGGTTGACGACTACGCCCCCTCACGCCTAAGCATGGCCGGTCTGTTGCGCCAACTCGGCTGCCCAACGGTTGATACCGCCCGTGGCGGAAACGAAGCCGTGCGGCGCCTGCAAAGTGCAGCCGAACGCGGCCAGGCCTACGATTTGCTGTTGCTCGACTGGTTGATGCCCGACCTCTCAGGCCACGCCGTATTGGAAGCTCTGCACGCCCGGCAGATCCCCTTGCCGGCACGCAGCATCGTCATCTCGGCGCTGGATGCATGGCTGTTACGCGACGAGGTGGCGGCACTAGGCGTCACCGAAGTGCTGCAAAAACCACTGCTGCCCGACATGCTGGACGACCCACAGGAATTTGCAGCGCAGCAACCGGCGCCGGCGATGAGCGTCAGCGCAGCAGGTCAAAGCGCGTTGGCCGGCATGCGTATTCTGGTCGTTGATGACGATCCGACCAACCGCCTGATTGCCGATGAATTGCTGCGTGACTGGGGCGCGGAAGTCGTGCTTGATGAGGACGGTGCGGCTGCCGTCAAAACGCTCTTCGCCCAGCCCCCCGAGTATTTCAATCTGGTGCTGATGGATCTCGAAATGCCGATCATGAATGGCCACGCCGCCACCCAGCGCTTGCGCGCCGAACCGTGCTTTGCCGCGCTGCCGATTTTGGCGATGACCGCCTACGCCGTTGGCCCGGAACTTGAACTGGCGCTAAGCGAGGGGATGAACGGCCACATTGCCAAACCCTTTGACCCGGATGAACTCCTGGCCATCCTCAGCACCTATCAAAGAAAACCGCAGCAGCAATTAGCTATCGACAAACGAATTGAAGCCGGCGACATGCCTGCGCAATTACTCGCTATTCCCGAACTTGATAGTGCCGCAGTGAACCGCCGCTTCAAGGGGCGCAGCGCATTTCTGCGGCGCCTGCTGCAGCAGTTTTCTGCAGACTTCGGCGATTTCGTCCAGGTACAGCAAGCATTTTTATTGCGCGGCGACACAGAAAGTGCGTTGCGCCAGGCGCATTCGCTAAAAGGGCTGGCCGGCACCTTCGGCATGACTCGTCTGCAAGCAGCCGCGCTGGCTGCCGAAAACGCCCTGCAAAGCGACGGCGTACTCGCCCCGTCTCTTCAGCAAAACCTGCGCGATGAATTAGGCGTGGTTCTGCAGGCGATTGGCCGGATTGACCAAGCCAATGGCTCCAGCCAGCGCAGCGACTTCAGCCCCACCGAGACCCGGAAACTATTGAACCGCCTGCAACTGCTGCTCAAAGAAGCCGACGGCGAGGCAGAGAATCTGTGGGCGAATCACAAGGCGCAGTTCGCCACCCTCTTTTCACTTTCAGAAATGGCCCGTATCGACCGCGCCATCAGCAACTGGGACTTTGATCAGGCACTCGCCGCCTTGTTGCGGTCAACGCCTGAAACCGGGAATAAATCATGATCGCCGACAATCGCTCCACCGTTCTGGTCATTGACGATACGCCGACCAACCTCAGCCTGCTCAATCAGCTACTCGGCGCGCACTACCGGGTCAAGCTCGCCAACAGCGGCGCCAAGGGATTGGCAATCGCCAATGCCACTCCGCCAGAGTTGATCTTGCTCGACATCATGATGCCGGAAATGGATGGCTATACGGTTTGCCAGCGCCTCAAAGCGAACGCCAAAACCTCCGGTATCCCGGTCATCTTCCTGACCGCCAAAACCGAAACAACCGATGAAGAAAAGGGCTTTGAACTCGGCGCAGTGGACTTCATCCACAAACCGATTGCGCCCTCGATTGTCCTGGCCCGCGTTCGTACCCACCTCCAGATTCGCATCTGGCAAACCTTTCTTGAGGACCAGAGTGCATGGCTGCAAGGCGAAGTTAGTCGTCGGGTCAATGAGGTCTTGCACCTGCAGGAAGCGACGATCCGGGTCATGGTTTCACTTGCCGAATTTCGCGATGAATGCACCGGCAACCATATCCGGCGCACCCAGAATTATGTTCGCCTGCTGGCCGAATACCTGAGTACGCAAGCACGTGATCGCGACTTTCTCAGCGCGGAACACATCGACCAGATCGCCAAAGCTTCGCCGCTGCACGACATTGGAAAAATTGCCATTCCCGACCACATCCTGCTCAAACCGGGCAAGCACACGCCGGAAGAGTTCGCGATCATGAAAACGCATAGCGCCAAAGGCGAGAGCATGTTGACCACGACACGCCACGAAATCGGTGAAGACAACCTGATGCTGCAGTTCGCTACCGAAATCGCCCGCAGTCACCACGAGCGCTGGGACGGTAGCGGCTACCCGGACAAGCTGGCCGGCGAAAACATCCCGTTAGCAGCCCGCCTGATGGCCGTTGCCGATGTGTACGATGCACTGCGTTCACGCCGCCCGTACAAAGCCCCTTTTAGTCATGCAGAAGCTGTCACGCTGATCCTGGGCGAACGCGGCAAACACTTTGATCCAGCCTTGGTAGACGCGTTCACCGCGCTGGAAACCCAATTCGCAACCATCGCCGCCCAACTGGCCGATGAGCAAATCTGCCATTCCGACAAAGTCAGTTAACACCATGCTCGCCAAATTCCTGCTCACGCTGATCCTGGCCCTGCCCTTAAGCAGCCACGCGCTTGATCTCAACTGGGCAGGCTTTGGCACAGCCGGCTACACCATCTCCGATCAAGCCTACAAATATCAGCGCTTTATCGACGATCAAGGCACTTTCAAGCGTGACAGCGTGATCGGGGCGCAGGTTGATCTGAAATTCAACCAACAGTGGGGCGCTGCCGTTCAAGCCAAACTAGCCCCCTCTGACCACAGTGACTCACAGTGGCAAGGATTTCTCTCCTGGGCCTTCGTTTCCTGGCGCCCAACCGATGACCTGCTAGTCCGCGTCGGCAAACTCCGCGTTCCCTTGATGCTCAACACCGAAAATCAGGATGTCGGCGCAACCTATGACTGGGCGCGCCTGCCAGTTGAAGTTTATTCCATTGCACCGACTACCGATTATGTTGGTCTGAGCATCAGCAAATCCTGGTTCGTGCAGGAAATCGAATGGAATCTGGATGCCTACACCGGGCAAGCCACAAATTACACGCGCTATTACGGTAGAGAAATACGTGACGGCTTGTCGACGCCGGGCAGCTGGTTTGAAAAACTTGACGTTAGAAGCAGCGGGCTGGTACTCACCGCGCGCGGACTCGACAACATGTTTCGGGTCGGCGTGCATGAGGCGACAATTTCGCAACCCGGCGGCACCATCAGCGACATCCCCTATCGCCCCCTTGCCCCCGGTGTTGGCATTTACGACCTGGCCAGCGGGCGCAATGTTGCTCAGTTGGTCGCGCCATTTCAGATCATCGGTGCCAGCGTTCTAATTCCCGGCGATATCCGCCTGACCAGCGAATACGCCCACATCAAGATCACCAGTGCCAGCCGCGGCATGACCCGCTGGGGTGCTTACCTTGCTGTTTCGCGGCAATTTGGCGCGTGGAATCCTTATGTCTATTACGCCAGGACAAAATCCAGCGCAGCGTCGCTTGATCTCTATCGGGCGATCAATGGCAATAGCAATCCCATGCTCCCGCCGGCGCTCAACAACTATCAAAAATTGGGTGCCGATATCGTTTCACCCTACGATCAGTCGACCAGTGCACTCGGCACCTCCTACCGGCTTGCTGCGCACAGCCTGATCAAGGCCGAATGGTCACAGACCCGCACCGGCATAGCCTCCAGCCTGATTGATGCGCCATCCGGTGGCGACAGCGCCAATCAACGGATTAACGTTTTCTCCCTCTCGTACCACTTTACGTTTTGAGAGCGCCATCGTGAGAAAACTAATCATCTGGCTGTTTTTAATCGGAATCTGCAGCGCGACGCTACAGGCTGAAGAGGCGCTCGTTGTAATCGGCCATAGTGCCCTGCAAAAGACTGATCTGGCCACCCTGCAACGGCTTTACACCGGGCGCGTGGTTTCACTCGACCAGCAGCCAGCCACCCCTCTCAATCTGCCACCCGGCCATCCTGTGCGTGAACAATTTCTCGCCAGCATCCTCGGCCAAAGTGAAGAACAATACTCGGGCTACTGGCTGGTTCGCCGCTATGTTGGCAAAGGTACGCCGCCACAAGAACTACCCAGCCCGGAGGAGATCATCCGCAGCATCAGCAGTACACCGGGTGCCGTTGGCTATCTACCGCTATCGAAAGTACCAGCGGGCAGCAACATTATTTTTAAACGCTGATTTGTAAATTATTCTGGATTTTTCGCGCATCGTTACTAAGATGAAATTGTGCTGAGGTTAGCAGCGAGCCCGGCAAACTAGGTTGTCCAGCTGAGTAGCAGGGGATTTCATGGTTCGTGATCCGGGTATTCTTGAGATGACTGTGTAGCACACCATAACGGCGCAAGCCGTCACCGCCCCAGCCAGATGCGCCGGGGCTTAAGTCGAAGGCCATACTTGAAACGTATGGCCTTCACGCATTCCGGGTTTGCTTTTTGATTGCCGGGCAAGCTGCGTGGTGCAGCACTCAACAGCCTGATTTGACGGATTGATTCAGGGCAACGGATACTGACGCTCCCAACGCCAGGCTTCACTAACGCAATGTCCCTTTCTGACAAGTTTATCCCCGGCTGGATTCGCCAATATCCTCGACCCAAGCTGGGGGCTGATCTTGCCGCAGGCCTGATTGTTGCCATCCTGGTCATTCCACAGAGCCTGGCCTATGCCTTGCTGGCCGGGCTACCACCGCAGGCCGGGCTGTATGTCAGCATATTCCCGGTGATTGCCTATGCGCTGCTCGGCAGCAGCATGGTGCAGGCGGTGGGGCCGGTGGCGATCACGGCAATCATGACCTATTCAGTGCTCAGCCCGCTGGCGACGCCGGGTTCGCCGGAATACATTGTTCTGGCAGCGGTGCTTTCACTATTATCTGGTGCCATGCTGCTCGCCTGCGGCGTACTGCGCCTCGGCTTTCTTTCACAGCTACTGAGCCGCCCAGTGATCAGCGGCTTCATTTCCGGCTCTGCCGTGCTGATCATGATCAGCCAGACCAAATACCTGCTCGGTATTTCAGTTCACGGCACGAACAGTAGCGAAGTGGTGCTCGATTTGCTCGGCAAACTGGGAAGCAGCCACCTGCCCACCCTATTGATCGGCATGACAGCGCTGGCCCTGCTCATCTTTGTGCGTTACGGGTTGAGCGCCCTGCTTGGCAGATTAGGGATAGTGGCAAGCCGGGCGGCATTTGTCGTTCGCTTGATGCCTTTGGTCATCGTGCTCGCCGGCACTGCGCTCGTCGTCTGGAAAAATCTTGATACCGGCTATGGTGTCGCGGTGGTCGGCAGCGTGGTTTCCGGCATTCCCGGTTTTGAATTTTTCATGCCGCGTTACGACAATCTGAAGTTGCTGATCGTGCCGGCCTTCGTCATGACGCTGATCGGCATGGTGCAAAGCATTACGATGGCACAGGCGCTGGCGATCAAGCGCCGTGAGCGGGTCGATGCCAATGCCGAACTGGTTGGTCTGGGCGCCGCCAATGTGGTCGCGGCTTTTTATGGTGGCATGCCGGTTGGCGGAGGTTTATCCCGTTCAGCAGTCAATGTCGCGGCCGGGGCGCAGACGCCGTTGGCCAGCATTGTTTCGGCGCTGGCGATGATTGCCGTTGTGGCGGGTGCGGCACAATGGTTCGAGCGCCTACCGCTGGCCGTTCTCGCCGCCAGCATCATGATGGCTGCTTATTCAATGATTGATTACAAGGCCCTGCGTCTCGCCTGGGCCTACGACCGCGCCGATGCGCTGGCCTTGCTTGGTACTGCCGGCGGCGTGCTGGTTTTCGGGCTGGAAATCGGCATCGGCCTGGGCATCGTGTTGTCGATGGCAACCCTGCTCTTGCGCGTCAGTTCACCACATATTGCAGTGGTCGGGCGGATTCATGGAAGCGAGCACTTTCGCAACGTTGACCGCCATCAGGTCGAAACGATTCCCGGTGTGCTGTTCATCCGCATCGATGAACGCCTGTTTTTCGGCAACCTGGCCGCCGTCGAGCTACGCCTGAATCAGGAATTGCAGAAAATCGACGCGGTCACCGATCTCGTCCTGGTCATGAGCGCGGTCAACCTGATGGATACAACCGCGGTTGAGGTGTTTAGCGAACTGAATGCCGAGCTCGCCAGCCGCCAGATTCGCCTGCATCTGGCCGAGGTCAAGGGGCCGGTTCAGGATCGCCTGCAACGCGCCACCCTGTGGAAGTCATTGAGCGGCCAGGTTTTTCTATCGGCCAATGAAGCTTATGAAGCGCTGCGCCCGCCACCTAGCTGGTACCCGGATATTTAATCAATTTGCTGCGCAGTGGTGCTGGCCGAGCAATCGCAACCTTGACCTGCGGCAATCCAGCGTTTCAAGAGCCGGCGGGTAATCGCTTCGCCTGCATTGGGCAACCAGCCGAGGTAGTGCCCCGGTTGGACGAGCATGCCGCAGTGGTAGCGCCTTTCCTGATCCGACCATTCAAGCGCCGGGCAGGGGCCTTCTTTTTTGAGGAAACGCAAACGAGCGACGGGACAGGTTTCAAGTGCGCAACAGACCCCGCAGCCATTGCACGGCTGTCCCTCGTCCGGTTTGGCCGGCGCTTGAAGGTTCAGGTGGATGATTTTTTCGTTCACGTTGCGTAATGAACCATGTCCGGCCAAATTGATCAAACGCCCGTTACAACCCGAAGGAGAAACCGATGAAGCGACTGATTTCCGCCCTGCTTGTTGCCTTATTCGCGATTGGCAGCGTTTCTGCCATCGCCTGTGGCGACAAGGCGAAAGATGAAAAACAGATGAGCACGCCTGAAAAACCAAAGGTTTAAGCTCACTGCGTGCATTGCAAAAGGCAGCTTCGGCTGTCTTTTTTACTTTTATTGCCGGGCGAGAAAGAGTTCAGGATCAACCGGCGTGTTGTTGAGGATCACCGCCCAATGTAAATGCGGACCGGTAACGCGCCCGGTAGCGCCGACCGCCCCGAGAATTTCACCTTTTTTTATCGGTTGACCGTACGCAACGTCGATGCGCGACATATGCATGTAAGCGCTGATCAACCCCTGCCCGTGATCGATGAAAACGGTGTTGCCATTGAAAAAATAATCCCCGGTGTTGGCGACGACACCATCCGCTGGCGCCTTGATCGGTGCGCCGGTACCAACTGCCACATCAAGCCCGGCATGCGGGTTGCGCGGCAGGCCGTTGAAGATGCGGCGCAAGCCAAAACGTGAGGAAAGCGGGCCGCTGGCGGGCAGCAGAAAATCAGTTGCCGGCGCATTCGCCGCGAAATGCCGTTTAACCGCTTCGGTCGTTTCCTTTTCCCTGGCAATGCGGGCCAGATCATCCGGATTCGGCTCGACCTTGCGCTTATCCTTGATCGTCAGCCGCTGTTCCGGGTAATTCTTGATGCCCACCGTAATTTGGCGAAGGGTTACGGTCGACCCGTTTTTTACGCTGATTTCCATCTCGCCCGGCAAGGTATCGAGCGGGATGCCAAGCAGCGCAAACCAGCGCCCGTTATCGCGCACCACGGCCAGCGGCTGCTCGCCCCAGTGCGCGCTCGGGGCTGACTGGGCCGGCCCGAGATCAAGCACGGCAACGCCCCCCGGCACCGGCGCATTTTTCGGCAGCGCAGCAGCCAGCGGGGCGATCAAGCCCAACGCCAAGGCAGCGGTGCAGCGCAGCAAAATGGCGTTCAGAGCTGGGCCGCCTTGAAGGTGTTGCACTTGTTCATATCACCGCTTTCAAAGCCCATCTTGAACCAGCGCATGCGCTGGGCCGAACTGCCGTGGGTGAAGCTTTCCGGCACGATGCGCCCTTGCGATTGTTGCTGCAGACGATCATCGCCAATCGCCGAGGCGGCGGTCAGCGCCGCTTCGAGATCACCCGGCTCAAGGACGCCTTTCATGGTGTCGGTGCGCTTGCCCCAGACACCGGCCAGACAATCGGCCTGCAGCTCCATGCGTACCGACAGCGCGTTGGCCTCGGCCTTGCCGGCGCGTTGCTGGGCGCTGTGCACCTTGTCGGCAATGCCCAGCAAATTCTGCACGTGGTGGCCGACTTCATGGGCGATCACATAGGCTTGGGCAAACTCGCCGGGCGCCTTGAAGCGCTCTTTCAGTTCGCGATAAAAGGCCAGATCGATGTAAACCTTTTGGTCGCCAGGGCAATAAAACGGCCCCATTGCCGACTGGCCGGTGCCACAGGCCGTCGGTGTCACGCCGGTAAACAGCACCAGTTTGGGTTCCTTGTATTGCCGCCCATTGGCGCGAAAAACCTCGTTCCAGGTGTCCTCGGTGGAGGCCAGCACTTTCGATACGAAGCGCGCCATCTGATCATCCGCCGGCGGCTTGTGGGCAGCCGGGGCATGTTGCTGGATGGCCGGCATGCCGCCGCCACCGCTCAACATGTTGAGCACCGTCATTGGATTGACGCCGAGAAAATAGCTGGCAACCAGCGCAATGACGACTGTGCCGATGCCCATCCGGCCACCGCCGAAGCCCAAGCCGCCGCCCCCGCCACCACTACCGCGCCGGTCTTCGAGATTGTCACTTTCGCGTTCATTGTCCATGCGCATGGCGGCGTTCCTTCTAGCGGTACTGATTGATGGCGTCGCGGGTTGCCTGCGCCACCTGGCGGGCAGCAGCGGCAAAACCTTCATCCTTGCCGGCGTAGAGAATGGCACGCGATGAGTTGATCATCAAGCCCGTGCCATTTTCTGTGCGGCCAGCTTTGACCGTCGCTTCGATGTCGCCGCCCTGAGCGCCGATGCCCGGCACGAGCAGCGGCAGATCACCGACGATTTCACGGACGCGGGCAATTTCCGCCGGGAAAGTGGCGCCGACGACCAGGCTGATCTGGCCGGAAGTATTCCATTCATTGGCAGCGAGACGGGCGACGCGCTCGTACAACTTTTCACCACCGACATCGAGAAACTGAAGGTCCGAGCCGCCGGGATTGGAAGTGCGGCAAAGCAGAATCACGCCCTTTTCCGGATAGGCCAGATAAGGCTCAACCGAATCGCGGCCCATATAGGGGTTGACCGTCACCGCGTCGGCTTTATAACGCTCGAAGGCTTCAACGGCATATTGCTCGGCGGTCGAACCGATGTCGCCGCGCTTCGAGTCAAGAATCACCGGGATGCCCGGATGCTTTTCGTGGATGTGGGCGATCAGCGCTTCAAGCTGGTCTTCGGCACGGCGGGCGGCAAAGTAGGCAATCTGCGGCTTGAATGAGCAGACCAGATCAGCCGTCGCATCAACGATGGCAGCGCAGAACTCGAAAATTGCCTCATCGCGGCCCTTCAGCTGCGCCGGAAATTTGGCCGGATCGGGGTCGAGGCCAACGCAAAGCAGGGAATTATTCTTTTGCCAGGCAGCAGCCAGCATTTGGGTAAAAGTCATACAACATCCTTGGGCAAAAATCGCGAAAAACCATCCGGCAACACGCTGGTTTGCAGGCTGCGCTGGGTAAAGAGAAAACGGCCATCACAGACAAAACCCAGTTCCTGCCAATTCACTTCCTTGTTCAGCATGATCATGCACTGGAGCAAATCGCGGCGCGGCAGGCGCTGGTTTTTGGTGAATAAGGCGAGCACCGAGCCATCGAAACTGTTGCAGTCGTGCAGGAAGAAAGGTTCAGGTCTGCGTGTCCGGCCATTGACGTAAATCCGTGGATGCAGATTGATCGGGAAAGCCCGCCCCCACTGCCACCAGTTGCTTTCGTCGAAAGTCTGAACGCGACGAGCGAGTAGCTCAGGCTTATGCTTTTCCAGATGCGGATGTTTGATGCCGTAAAGCATGCGCCGCGTCTCGCCGGTTTCGACCGTCTTCGAGCAGACAAATTCCATATTGCCCTTGGGATGCGTAAAAATTGCATCCGCACCGGAAACCGCACCGACTTTGACCGAGAAAACATCGGCAAAACGCACGCCGTAGTGATCGCGCAGGAACATCAACTGGCCATCAGCCTCGGCAAAGCGACGGCCATCCGCCATCTGGCGATCCATGCGGCCTTTTTCAAAACGAAAGATGGCGCAATTCGGCGTGTGTTCATCAAAAACCTTGGCATCACCCGTTTCATAAAAATGCGTGATGCTGCCTTGCTCATAGAGCCAGGCGTTCAACTTTCTGGCCGCGGTCAGCTTGATCAGCTCGCGCGGCACAATGAAAACCAGCTCGCCACCGGGCTTGAGGTGGCGAATGCATTTTTCGATGAAGAACAGAAAGAGGTTGCTGCGGCCATCGAAGAGATCGGATTTCAGGCGTTTTTTGGTGTCGACCGCAACATCCTGAAAACGGACGTAAGGCGGGTTGCCGATGATCGAGTCGAACTGTTCGCTCAACGGGTAATCGAAAAAATCGCCGACTTGCACGCCTTCAGACACCACGCGCGGGTCAATTTCGATCCCGACACAATCCGCCAGCCGCTCGCGCAAGGCGCTGAAAAATGCGCCATTGCCGGCAGAAGGCTCCAAAAACCGGCCCTTGTTCTGGCAAAGATCGAGCATGAAATCAACGACCTTGGGCGGCGTGAAAACCTGGCCGAGTTGTTCAACGTTGCGGGTCATAGATTAGTCAGGCTGGCTCGCGTCCTTGAGCAACAAGGTTCGCGCGTAATCGAGAAAATCATCAAGGTGCGACTCAATAATGCGGACAGTAATCGGCAATTGCAGGGCTTCGTAATCGTGCACCGCGATATTACGAAAGCCGACCATGCGTTTGAGACTGTCTGCCAAGACCAGCGTAATCCAGCCACCCTGGGCCAGCAGGTTGAAAACGTCGCGGGCGCTCTGCGGCACGCCGAGGCGTTCGCGGCGAATCAGGTGCTGCCCCATGTCCAGCGCGGCTTCGCAAGCGCGCTGAATGTTGAGAATAGCGGCATCCTGACGGGTGAAATTGCTCGCAAAACTGCCGGGGTCAGCCGCATATTCATCGCGGGCGCGGCGCACGCAGCGCTCGATCGTCGCCGCCTTGTTGAGCAGCACGTCATCGACCATAAACACTCCCTTCGCGCTGGATATCGGCCAGCAAGCCAGCACGGGCACAATCCAGTTCGGTCTTGTCGCTGAGTACGCCAGCCTCGTAAAGATCCGCCCGGCTATCGGTGGCCCACCAGCGCTGGCCGGTGGTCAAAATGCGGTATTGCATGACCGTCGAGGCCGCCCGAAAATCGAGCAAATCCACCGGGCAGCCCGCCAGATCGGCGATCTCGCCCGAGAGTTCCCACAACTGAAGAGCAGGCGCATAGCCGCTGACCAGCACCGCCAGATCAAGGTCGCTATCCGGCCCCGCCGCGCCATCAATCTGGCTGCCGAACGCGTAAATAGCCAGCAAACCTGGCAGGCGAGCGCAAATCAACTGCTGGATGGCGAGCTGGTTCACGTCGTTTTGTCGCCATTTTTGGGGTTGACCGCAGGCTCACGCCCCTTCTTTTCCCAGTAGCGTTCGTTCTTGCTTTCGTCGGCAAAGCGGTAGCGGCCCGCCAGTTCGCAGCCCTTCATGCCGGGATCGCACGGCAGGTTGTTGATCTTGAGACAACGATCATTCACCTCATGCGGACAGCCCCATCCACCCGCCATTGCCTTAGCTCGCCTTGCCCCAGGAATCTTTTAAGGTCACCGCCCGGTTGAACACCGGCGTTCCCGACGTTGAATCAACGCGGTCAGCGACAAAGTAACCGTGGCGTTCAAACTGGAAGCGCTCTTCCGGCTGCGCATCCTTGAGCGAAGCTTCGAGTTGGGCGGTGATGCTCTGCCGCGATTCCAGATTCAGATCATCAAGGAAATTGCGCTCCAGTTCCGGCGCATCACCTTCACGCCGCGCGCCGGGTGCCGGCACCTTGAACAGGCGGTCGTAGAGGCGAACCTCGGCCTGATAGGCTTGCGCCACCGAAACCCAGTGCAGATTGCCCTTGACCTTGACGCTGTCGGCACCCGGCGTGCCGGACTTGGTTTCGGGCAAGTAATTGCAGTGCACCGCAATCACCTTGCCGTTTTCATCCTTGTCGCAACCGGTACATTCAACGACATAACCGTAGCGCAGGCGCGCCATATTGCCGGGGAACAGGCGACGGTAGCCCTTGCTCGGGACTTCCATGAAGTCTTCGGCTTCGATCCACAGTTCACGGCTGAACGGCACGGCGCGCTGGCCGAGTTCCGGCTTGAGCGGGTGATTCGGCGCAAAGCACTCCTCGACCTGATCGACCGGGTAGTTGTCGATAATCAGCTTGAGCGGATCAAGTACGGCAATGCGGCGCTGATCAGACAGGTTCATTACTTCGCGTTGCGCTTCCTCGAACAGCACGTAATCGATCAGCGAATCGTGCTTCGAGACACCAATGCGCTCGGCAAACAGGCGGAAACCTTCAGCGCTGTAACCACGACGACGAGCACCAACCAACGTTGGCATGCGCGGATCATCCCAGCCTTGAACGTGTTTCTCTTCAACCAGCTGGATCAGCTTGCGCTTGCTCAATACCACGTAAGTCAGATTCAGGCGCGAGAACTCGATCTGCTGCGGCAGCGGGCGTTGCAGCAAACCACCTTCAGCGAGGCGCTCGAGCAGCCAGTCGTAGAACGGGCGCTGGTCTTCAAATTCCAGCGTGCAGATTGAGTGAGTGATGTTTTCCAGCGCATCCTCAATCGGGTGGGCGAAGGTGTACATCGGGTAGACGCACCATTTGTCGCCGGTATTGTGGTGCGTGGCGTGGCGAATACGGTAGATCGCCGGGTCACGCAGGTTGATGTTCGGCGCGCTCATGTCGATCTTGGCGCGCAGGATATGCGTGCCATCGGCAAACTCACCGGCCTGCATGCGCTTGAAAAGATCCATGTTCTCGGTGGCAGAACGGCCACGGAAAGGCGAATCCTTGCCCGGCTGGGTCAGCGTGCCGCGATTGGCGCGCATTTCGTCGGAACTCTGGCTATCGACATAGGCGTGGCCGGCGGAAATCAGGTATTCGGCAAACTGCGCCATCCAGTCGAAATAGTTGGAGGCTTGGTAGAGGTTGTCATTCCACGAACAACCCAGCCATTTGACCGAATCAACAATGGAATCAACGTATTCCTGCTCTTCCTTTTCCGGATTGGTATCGTCGAAGCGCAGGTGGCAGCAGCCGCCAAACTGTTCGGCCAGGCCGAAATTGAGCAAGATCGATTTGGCGTGGCCGAAATGCAGGTAACCGTTCGGCTCAGGCGGAAAGCGGGTACGCAACTTGGCCGGGTCAAGCGGGCCGGTAGCGTGATCGGCAGCGGTGCCGGGCTGGCCAGCCCAATGGCGCTGGGCATGCTTGCCGGCAGCCAGATCGGCTTCGACAATATTGCGGATGAAATTGGCGGCGGGGGCAATTTCTGGTTTGTCTACGGGTTTATTGGGGCTGCTCACGGTAAAACCTCTGATTTCAATCGCGCCATTTTAACCGGCAGAGGCCACCGAAACGCTACAATTCACCCCATGTCTGCCCTGCACAATCTCACCGCCCTCAATTTTCTCGCCGTTGGCGCCGGTGCCGCCTTGGGTGCCTGGGCGCGCTGGTTGCTCGGGCTGGCGCTGAATCCGCTGTTTATTGCCCTGCCGCTCGGCACCTTGGCGGCCAATGTCATCGGCGGCTATTTGATCGGGATCGCAGTTGGCCTGTTCCACATCAACACGCATTTCCCACTGGCCTGGAAGCTGTTTGCGATTACCGGCTTTCTTGGTGGCCTGACCACCTTCTCGACTTTTTCCGCCGAAGTCGTTGAGCGTTTGCTGGCTGGCCAACCGATGCTGGCTATCGGCCTGGCAACAATCCATCTCGCTGGCTCGTTGACCGCAACTTATCTTGGCCTGCTCAGCGTTGGCGCAACGCGCATCTGGTCGTAAAACTCAAACCACGTAAAGCAGGATGGCGATGAAGTGCGTCAAACTGCCAGCGATCACGAATAAATGCCAGATGCCGTGCCAGTGGCGGAAGCGATCATCAAAGACAAAGAAGATGATCCCGACGGTGTAAAAAACGCCCCCCGCCGCCAGCCAGATAAAACCCTCCATACCCAGACTATCGAGCAAGGGATTGATCGCAACCAGAACGATCCAGCCCATCAGCGCGTAAATCACCAGCGACAAAATTCGCGCCTCGGAACGCGGCTTGATTTCCTGCAACATGCCGACCAGCGCCAGCGTCCAGATGATCCCGAACAAGGACCAACCCCACGCCCCGCGCAGGCTGATCAGACAAAAGGGCGTGTAGCTGCCGGCAATCAGTAAATAGATCGACAAGTGATCCATCTTGCGCAAAACCCGCTTCAGACGGCCACGCACGCTGTGGTAGACGGTGGAAATACTGTAAAGCATGGTCAGTGTTGCGCCATAAACAGCAACGCTGAACACCTTCCAGTTGTCACCACTTGGCACGGCAAGCACCATTAGCCAGATCGCCCCGCTTAGCGCCAGTAGCGCCCCCAGCAGATGGGTCCAGGCATTGAATTTTTCTCCGTAATACATCGCCCGCCTTTTTGTTTAGTCCAATCAGACAAGCTTGCGCCTGAAGGGTTCATCAAACAAGTAAGACACTTGCCGGTGATAAAATCCGGGCCACACCCGTTCCGTTACCCATAGCTTAAGGAGATTTTCATGACCACACCCGATCAGGAAAAAGGCGTCATGGCGGCATTGATGGAGCGTTTTGAGACCCAGCGCCTGCCGCGCGCTCTGGCGCTTAAGGAGAAAGTAGACAAGGGCGAATGTCTGGATGAATTTGATATGGCGTTTTTGCAGGAAACCTTTGCTGACTCGACCAAAGTCATGCCAATGCTCGCCCGCCACCCAGAATATGAAGCGCTCGCCGGTAAAGTTGCCTCACTCTATCGCGAAATTACCGCAACCGCCCTGGCCAACGAGAAGGCTGCCAGCTAAAAGGATAGAACTGATGGCCGCACACTTTACCTACGAAGAACACCTCGACGAAGTCACCACGCAGATCACCGAACGTTATGAAATAAATGACGAAGCGGCGATCCGCATGGTGATGCAGGCTCAGGAAAATGATTTTTTCAGCGGCCACGACGATGACCCGAAAATCTGCACCATCGAACGCGCCGGCCGCGATGCCAAGGCGGTGTTCAAGACCTATGGCAAGAAGACCGGGCGGGTGAATTAAGACTTATCGCACCGCAAGCGGCGCGCCTACCGCACACCGGGTTTTTGTATCAATTGTTCATAGACTGAAATTGAAAACTGACTTTCAGCTTATTCAAGGCACTTGCAAAGGGAATCGTCCCATCATGCTGAAGGCGGCCAACGACGATGCCGGGGTGAATATTGATCTGCTGCGCGAAATCCAGAATCGACTGTTCACTGCGTAGCAAGCTCAACTGCGCCCCCCATTCCGGCGCGATAAGAAAATCACGGGCCCAATCGTTCGCCTCGCGTTCCTCTACCGCATCCGAACCAGATCCACGCAAGTCATCCAGATAGACCGATTTTTTCTCGCTGGAATGCAGCAAGATATGAGCGGCCTCATGGAAAAGAGTGAACCAGAACTTGTCATTCGTCTTGCCGTAAAGAGAAAGCTGAATCAATGGCCGATGAGCATTAAGCCAGCGGGCGACTCCGCTGACATGCGCTTTCGGAATAGCCGGCACCAAGACAAACGCCACCCCGGCCTGATGGAAAAGAGTGCGCAGACGGGGCTCAAAATCTGCGGGCTCAAGCTGGGTTAGTGTGCGAATTTCCGTTAATGCCGAAATAAAGCCAGCGCGATCAAACCTTGGACCATCCAACTGTTCTACGGCCTGCTCGCCAAGCCTTAACCACGCCGAAATCGCGCCAATATCGCTTTGCTCGACCCGGCCGCGCCGAAAAGCAGCTTGCATCGTGCCATAGTGGGCGCGCCAATCATCGGGTGAAGCAACGCCAAAAAATTGCAGGCATTGCTCGACCAAACCCGGCTTTGCCGCCGCATCAATCCGGCACATACGAATGGCCCCCGCAGCCATGAGCTCCTTAAGTGGCAGGAGGTCGAGCCAGGAAGCCCAGGCGGTATGTTGCTCCACAGCCGCCAGCCGAGCGCGGCGCTCGCGGTATTTAGCCTCGCGCGCCAGCCAAAAAGCCATATTGCTGCCCAGCACACGCTCCAGACGCAAGGCAGCATCCTCAGTCAAAGGCACTTTGCCCTTGATCAACTGGTTGATGTGCTTGCAACTAAAGCCCAGCCTTTTCGCCAACTCGGCCTGCGTCCACTCACGCTCTTCTATGATTTCGAGAATGGAGTCGCCCGGTGGCGAAACCCAGTCTGGGGCAAACGGGGCTGCCAAATCAGTCATGGTAGTCTCCAATAAATTCAATGCAGATAATGCTCACCCTGGACCAGTCAATCGAAGCATCATCCTTAACCGGGCAAGGCTCATGTTGCGGGGCAAACACCAAGCGCCAGCCTCCAGCCAGATCCACAGCAAACTGACCATGCCGATCCCCCTTGAGCGGATGCGGACGACCCGCCAGCAAATCGGTTACACGGGTTGCCGCATCGAGATCATCAAGGCGCGAACGTAATTTTCGTGCGCAAACTGCCCCGAGTTTTCTCTCGGCAACAGCACTTTTTTCACACAGTTCCCGAATTTTCTTGTCCTTGAAGTGAATCTCCAAGCGGGCCTCGCATTTTATAGCTCTTTACCTGATCGGTAAATTAATTAAAGAAACAAGCCTGTCAGCAGCTCGTCAAACACATCGCTATTTCACCGCCTCAACCAGATCGCCATTGTTGATGCAGGCCCGGCCATCCGCTGCCTTGATTTCATCAATAACCCCTCGGGCGGCGAACACACCGGGGACAACCCAGGTTTGAAAATAGCGTTGCTGCCCTGCCGCAACCGTAAAGTCCATCACCGAATCATGCTCGGGCGTCTTCGCGACGATGACGTGTTTGCCCGGTTGTAGTTCAGTGTAGGAAAAGGTATTCATGGCGATGGTTGCCTGCGGTTTTCTGTCGATTTCAATCCGCACCCGGATCGCCCCGCCCAGCAGGTTTCCGTTGCGACACACGTAAATTTGCGCAACACCCTCCTTGGCTTGAAATTTCTTTAACTCAACCGCCTTGGCGGGGTCGCCCATCTGGATGCTGACGCAACCACTGAGCAAAACCGTGGCAAGCAACGCTAACTGGGTGGTGAAATTCATTTTTGCTGACATTACTTTTCCTTTAAAAAACTGACTCATGCTTGGCCTGGCGTTCATTCAGCGACGCACCAGGCTGCCGACTCTTCCCTTGCCCTGCCCAGGGCGACCAGGGTTTGGAGCAAGTCTGGCAGGCGTTTTTTCCAGGGGCCTTTGCCGGTGATTTGGGCGGCCAGGGTGGATTGGCTTTGCGGGTTTGCGCTCAGGAGTTGGGCCAAAAGCGACATTTGTTCGGGCAAGGTGGCGGGCCAGGGGTGGCGGGTGGCCGGGGTGATTTCGGCGGGGGCTGGCGCGGTGGTTTTGGGGCTGATTTCGGCGTCGACCGTGACGATCTCGGTTTGCGGGTTTTGGTAGGCGGGGCGGAGCCAGCGGATTTGGCCGGCGGCTTCTTCGCGGCTGCGTTGCTGGTTTAGGGCGACGAGGCGTTCGAGCAGGGTTTCGCGGGCGGTTTCGGCGCGTTCGGGGTCGGCGAGCGGGGCGTGCAGGTCGGACCAGCCGTAGGCGGCGAGGACGGCGGCGTCGAGTTCGTCATGCAGGCTGCGCAGGACGCTGACCAGACCTTGTTCGTGGATGGTCTTGTCTTTCGCGGTCAACGGCTCACCGGCGCGGATTTTTGCCAGCACGTTGTACATGCCGGTCAGGGTCAGCGTGGCGTGCTGTGCTTGCTGGCGTTTGCGGTGGGCGTCGAGTTGTTCGGCGAGGTTGGCGATGCGGGTTTGTTGGTCGGGGCTGGCGTCGGGGAAGGGGAAGGTTTCGAAGCAGCGGGTTTTGTTGTAACGCGGCCTGTCTTCCAGTGTGCCGCCAGCGGCCAGCGCCCATGTGACATGGATGCAACTTGAAAGAATGCCAAGCGTGAGCGCACTATCGATGGCGATGCAAACCAGCATGTTATCGGGCGCAATACAGGCGTCGAGAAACTGGAAAGTGCGGTGTTTGGCGGTTTCGACGGTGGCGATGTAGCGCGGCAGGCCGGCGAGTTGAAGGCGCATATCGCGCCGAGCTTCGCCGAAAATCCACCAATTTTCGCGATAGCCGGCACGCGCGTTTTGGTCGCGTTCGGGTTTGACGCGTTCAAGCACCCATTGAAAAGTGGCCGGGTAACGGCTACGCACGGCTTCTGCGGTCAACCCGAACAAATCGATCACTTTGACGCCGCGTGGGCGGTCGGTCAGGTCGCGACCATTGCGGTAGTCCTTGATCGGCGCGTCGGCTTCGAGTTGTGACGCTTCTTCTGGTGTCAGGATAAAACCGGCACCGATCAGTTGATAGCCGCGAGAGCCGAGCCCACCATTCGCCCGCAACGCCCCAGCCCGCGCCACATCCGCCCCAACCCTTAAATCCGCATGAATCAGCCCGTTTCGGCTGTCGACCGTAACATCCACCCCCTCGCCGCCGCTGTCGTGTTCGCTGCTTACGGTCAACAGCGTTCCTTGCCCGTTTTCCTGCGCGGTGCCGACGGTCATCGCGATGCGCACGGCGGCGCCGTCGGCGGCATCGACCCACGGGTGATCGGGCACGGCAAAGGCGAGGCTGAGGCCGTTGTCCAGCGCGCCCTGCACGATGCGGCGGTTGAAGGTTTGTTTGAGGCTGTTGGTGGTGATGAAGCCGAAGCGTTGGGCCTTGCCGGTGGTGACTTGCTGCGCGGCGTGGTGCCACCAGTACATGACGAAATCGGCGGATTCCGGCACGTTTGACCAGGTTGACCGTAGTGCTTCGACGTAGCCATCGCCGAGCGCGGCGCGCATGGTGGCGGCGCCGATGAAGGGCGGGTTGCCGATGATGTAGTCGGCGGCCGGCCAACTGGCCTGGCGTGGGTTGTTGTAGCGGTAGAGCGGCTGGCGAGCGTTTTCGTCAGGCACTTGTTCGCCGGTGACCGGGTGCGCCTTGGTGGTTTTGCCGTCCCAGCGGCTGAGCGGGACGCTGTGTTCGTCGCGCAGGAGTTCGCTGCCGTCGTGTTCGAGCACGGCATCACGGCACTGGATATTTTTGAAGTCGCGCAGGATGGGGCTGGGCGGCAGGCCGGCGCTGCGCGTTCGGAAGTGCCATTGCAGGTAGCCGATCCAGAGGACGAGTTCGGCGATGGCGGCGGCGCGCGGGTTGATTTCCAGGCCGAGGAATTGATGCGGGTCGACGGTGAGGCCTTCGGCTTCCAGCCGTTGCTGGCCACCGCCGAGGCTTTGGCCGATGCTTTGGGCAAAGTCGAGGACTTCGCCTTCGAGGCGCTTCATGTGTTCGAGGGTGACGTAGAGAAAATTGGCCGAGCCGCAGGCGGGGTCGAGGATGCGGATCTGGCAGAGTTGGTGGTGAAAGTTGTCGAGTTCGGCCAGGGCAAGATCGGCTTTGCCTTCGTTGGCGCAAAGCAGCGCGGCGGCCTGGATGTTGCGCCAGCGCTGGCGCAGCGGCTCGATGACGGTGGGCAGGACGAGCCGTTCAACATAGGGGCGCGGCGTGTAGTGGGCGCCGAGGCTGTGGCGCTCGCTGGGGTTGAGGGCGCGTTCGAGTAGGGTGCCGAAGATGGCTGGTTCGACCAGCGTCCAGTCAGCGCGGGCGGCTTCAACCAAAAGGCCGATCTGGTCGCGGTCGAGCGCGAGAACATCAGGCTGCTTGAAGAGTTTGCCGTTGAAGCGCGGCAGGGTTTGGCGGAGGACGACGGAGAAGCCGCCAACATCCATTTCTCGCCACAAGGCGCCGACCAGCGGCACGAATTGCTCGGTATTGCTCTGCAGGCTGGCAAGCAGGTCGCTAAAGCCGAGTTTGGGCAGCAGGCCGACATCTTCGGCAAACATGCAGAACAGGCAGCGGGTGAGAAAGCCGGCGACGCGCTCCGGGTCGTGACCGGCGCCTTCCAGCGTTTTGGCGATGCCGGCCAGTTTTTCAGCAATGGCGCGGGTGGCGCGGGCGGAAACGCGGGCTGGATCAAGCGAGAGCGGATCGAGCCAGATGGCGCGCAGGCGCTCACGGATTTTGTCGTCGGCCAGCGCGGCGAGGGGAATGCGGTGCGAACGCGGGTCGGGAAACGGGGTGTAGGTGGCGCCGCTGCGACTGAATTCGGCAAAGATTTCGATGATGTTTCCGACGTCGACCGTAATCAGGAAGGGCGGCCTGCCCTCCTCCGCCGGCAAGGCGCGGGCATAGCCTTCGGCCTGGGCACGGGCGCGCAGCATGGCGTCGTCGTAGCCTTTGGTTTCCTTGCCGAGCTTGAGTTTCTTGGCTTCGATGATGGCGCTGCCGCGCCGGTAACAGTCGATGAAGCCATTGCTGCTGCCGCCATCACCATGGCGAAAGACGACGCGGCGCTCGAAGACGTAGGCGTTATCGCGGGTATCGTCCTGCGCCGGGTCGGGCTTGGGCAGATCAAGCAGTTCGCAGAGCTCGCCGATGAATATTTGATAGTTGGCGCGTTCCGAGCCGCCCACGCTTTGCCAACGTTTGATGAATTGCTCGGGCTGCATCGTCTCGACCGCTCTGGAAAGCGGGCGATGTTAAGGAGATCGATATGCAGCGAGAATGTGCATGAAGGGCTAGCCAAAGGATGGCTTGGCCGCTTCTGACAGCTAAAGGAGAGGTGTCGCGCGGGGTTGCGCGAACACCTTGGGCTTACTTGCTAGCCGGGAATTTCCGGTTCGACCAGGGTTGCCAGTTGGGCCAGGGATTCCTGCCAACCGAGGTAGCACATCTCGACAGGAATTAGTTCAGGTATCTCTTCCTGCACGATGCCGATCTCGGTGCCGCAGATCACCTTTGACAAAACCACCGTTACCTGCATTTCTCCCGGCAGATTCGGATCGTCAAATTTATCCGTGTAGCGAATTCGCTGGTTGGGAACGAGTTCGAGATACTCGCCACCAAATGCATGAGCACTCCCGTTCGTGAAATTGGTAAACGACATCCGGAAAGAGCCGCCAACCGTCGCATCCATATGTTGAACCTTGCATGTAAACCCGTAGGGCGGAAGCCACTTCGCCATCGCGTCGGCATCCAGAAACGCCCGATAAACGCGCTCCGGCGGCGCACGGAGGACGCGCTGTAGTCGTACTGTTCCTAATGTCATTTTATTTTTCCTGTTGGGGTTGGGGGAGCGGAAGGCGGGGGATTGAGCGAACGGTTTCGACATTACTTGCTAGCCTGGCGTTTCTAGGTTCGACCAAAATTGCAAGTTGCGCCAAGCTGAAAGTTACTGAACAGACAAATGAACGCGCTTACCAGTCCTTGCCAACATGTCCACTAGGGCGTCAATAGTGAATTTAATGGCTTTTTTGTTGATTACGTCGGAAACACGCGGACGCGTTACGCCGAGTATTTCTGCGGCTTCGGCTTGCTTCAGATGTTTGGTTTCAATCCATCCTGCCAACTCAGTCATCAAGGAATTCTTGATGGCCAGTTTTTCAGAAATAACCGCATCCGTTTCTGCAAGAAGTTTGGTGGCTTCGTCTGGTTCAAACCCCAAATCGGCAAAGACGTTTCCACCGACGGGCGTGATGTGGGTGATGATCGATTTAGAACTCACGGCTTGCTCCTTTCTTGAATAACCAGTTTGTAGCGCTGCTTGGCCAAATCTTTGTCCGGCTGGCTGGTTTTTTGGGTTTTCTTCTTGAAACAATGCAGGACATAGACGGCTTCGGGAAATTTGGCGACGTACATCACTCTAAACGCCCCATTGGCTAGCTTGATACGGATTTCCTTTGTTCCGGCACCAATTTCATCGAACGATTTCCAATCATCCGGTTCATCTCCGCGTTGAACCTTGCGGAGTTGTTGACCGGCAACTTTGCGTGCATCCAACGAGAAAATGTCGTCATCCAACAAATCCTTGAAAGAAGACCCCGCCCACGCCAATTGTTTCTCACTCATGCACTTTTCTCAGATCAGTGTATCAAATTTTATACGCAGCACAAAAGCGTTGTCCGGTTTTTATTTCGCAGAGTCCGGCGGGCCGCTGGGCTAAGCCGTTCAAGCATAAGGATCCCGGACGTCACCCGAAAAGGGGTCGAAAAGGGGTCAGACCCCTTTGCTTGGAGCTCACCGAGGCTGAAGAATCGCTGATGGCGCAGGCGGGCGAGCACCCAGCGCTCGACGAGCAGGACGCCGGCTTCCGCCTTGGCCTTGTCTTTCGGGCGATAGGGCCGTGCCGGCAGGACGGCGGTGGCGTAATGGACGGCCAACTCACGATAGGTCGGATTGAGTTCGGGGTCGTAATAGCAGGCTTTGTTGACGCCGCTCTTCAGATTGTCTGGCACCAGCATCGCTGGCACGCCGCCGAAGAATTCCAGGGCGCGAACATGGCTGCCAATCCAGTCCGGCAGCGTCTGGCTCCAGGTGGCGTCGCAGTAGGTGTAATTCGATGCGCCGAGAACCGCAACGAAGATGGCGGCTTGCCGGATTTCGCCGGTCATTGGGTCAGTCACCGGCACGGTCGGGCCAGCGTAATCGATAAACAGTTTCTCGCCGGGTGCATGCGTCTGGCGCAGGCTGAGCGATAAGCGTCCAGCCCAGACCCGGTAATGGTCGCAGAAGCTGCTGTACTGGAAGCCGTCCGGGTGCTCGCCCTTGTACTCTTGCCAGAGCAGGTCAAGTGTCACGCCTTTCCGGCGCAGTTCGCGATGCACGCCGGCCCAGTCAGGTTCAGGTCGCTGGGTCTTCGATGGTGCCGACGGCGGGTAGAGCAACGCTTCGACCTCGGCTTCTGACAGGCCGGCCGGCAACGGATAGGTCAATCCGGCCAGTTTCGCCCGACGAAGAATCTCACCCACCGTGGTCGGCGAAGCAATGATTGCCCGGGCAATCTCGCGGTGGCTGCGGCCGTCCGCAACGGACAGCCGTAATACTTCAAAAATCTTGCGCATGGATAACCTGCTATAGGCCATGTGGTCCTCAGCAAAATCGCTGAGGGTGCCACGGTTATCCCGCCTACTACGTTATGACTTCGGCCTGTCCAGCTTATGCTGGAATCAGTGTCCAGCTTGCCTTGGAATTACTGTCCAGCTTCGGCTGGAATTGCCGTCCAGCTTGGGCCGGAATTCGCAGTTCATCTCCGCGTTGAACCTTGCGAAGTTGTTGACCGGCAACTTTGCGTGCATCCAACGAGAAAATGTCGTCATCCAATAAATCCTTGAGAGAAGACCCCGCCCACGCCAATTGTTTCTCAGTCATACACTTTCCTCAAATCAGTGTATCAAATTTTATACGGCGCACAAAAGCGTTGTCCGGTTTATATTTTGCTGCGTCCGGCGGGCCGCTGGGCTAAGCCGCTCAAGCAAAAGGGTCCGGGGCATTGGGTTTTCCAATTCACTCCGACCCTTATGGCTTTTATTCACTCCGCCCCCTTTGGCTTTTTATTAGAAGGCTGGTTTTCCGCTCTGTTTCATGTTTATGTAGTTGATCAGCTCCTGAAAGTAGCGATGATCATTTAGCACTAACTCTGACCCAACAAGTAACAGGGTTGGACCATTTTCTTGTACCTGAGAACATGCAATGCCGGGGTTTGGATGTGGGCGCAAGCACCACGAACTGCCATGATCTGTCGGCGGTCCGTATTTCTCAATGGCAGCGGACCTCATGGCTGACTCGTTCTGTGGTGTCGGCGGTTGCTTGTAGGTTATGGAAAATACTGCCATTGGCCTACTCTTGTCATATGGAATTCTCGGACTGAGGCTAACCGTGACTTCAGCATGTCCTTTTTTCACCATGAAATATCGCGGTTCTTTCGTTTTTGTGACGACATTTTCCTGTGGGAATGGCTCGAATTGGACATCGTGCTTACCTAGCTCCAATTTTTCGGAAATAGCGGTGACAGCTTCGCTTCGGCTCATACCTAGACGTACACCTGCCACATCGAATTGCTCGACATCAACAGGGCGAAGAGGCTCGGCAGTAGCCTGATTCGAGTAAATTGCAGCTGCAAGTGTTAGTAATCGAATTAAGTTCATGTGAGCGCAGCTCCCTAAATATTTTTATTTGATAGGTTATTGAAAAAGGAGAAAAGCTTGCCAACTCCAGTCGCCACTCTCAGCGGCCCTACGGTGATCACAATCGCCGCAAGTTGGGTCGCCCACTCGGGCCACCCATTAAAGTTTCCATAAGTGATCAACGCAGCGGCAATGCATAGACGTGCAATAACCGTAAACCCACCTCCCGTGACGTACAACGTCTTTCCGCATATTGGGCAAATGTGTTCAATCTGCCGATGAAAGAGCACATCTTGTCTTTTCCCATGAAAATGGAGTCGAGGGACGACATTTGAATTACATGATAGGCAAGCAACTTTGCTCATAGTGGAGGCAGACAGTCAAAGAACTAAGGAAGGCTTAGGCCACAAACGATGCATCGTCTCGCCCACTCACCAAAGCCAGCGATCATAAAGACATCGATATGCCGCAGGAATGTGCATGAAGAGCTAGCCAGGGGATCGCCAAGCCAGCTCTAACAGCCAAAATAGAGGTGTCACCAAGGCTGTAATCAGCCTTTAACCAGCCCACTTTCACCCCTCACCCAAAACCCGATCCCCTTATCCCGCCCCCTTCAGGCAAAATTCGCCCTGCTCTGCTTGGCGTTTGCGACGCGCCGCAGGGTGTCTTCATCATCGCGGTTTGAATTGCATCTATGAAAAAAGAAAAATCCGGGAACCGGGCCGAGGCGCCGGAGAGTTTTTGCCGTACGGCGGACTTGAAGCGGCTGCGCGCCTTGCAGCGTGAATTGTTGCGGTCAACCGGGCCGAAGCGGGAAAAATTGACGGCGGATCTGGCGACTTTGCTGGCTGATTCGCGGGCGGCGGTTGAGGCGCGCCGGGCAAAACTGCCACGCCCGGAATTCCAGGTCGATTTGCCGGTCAATGAGCGGCGCGAGGAAATTGCCGAGCTGATCAATAAGCATCAGGTGGTAATCGTTTGCGGCGAAACCGGCTCGGGCAAGACGACGCAGTTGCCGAAGATTTGTCTGGAACTCGGGCGCGGTGCGCGCGGCTTGATCGGCCATACGCAGCCGCGTCGGCTGGCGGCGCGTTCGGTCGCCACCCGGCTGGCGCAGGAGTTGAAGACGCAGGTGGGCAGTGGGGTCGGCGTAAAAATCCGCTTCCAGGACCGGTCGACCGCAGATAGCTGGATCAAGTTGATGACCGACGGCATTTTGCTGGCGGAAACGCAGTCCGATCCGTATTTGAATGCTTACGACACGATCATCATCGACGAGGCGCACGAGCGCAGTCTGAATATCGATTTTCTGCTTGGCTACTTGAAGCAGTTGCTGCCCAAGCGGCCTGATTTGAAGGTGATCATCACCTCGGCGACGATTGATGCCGCGCGCTTTTCCGAGCATTTCAGCGGCGCGCCGGTGATTGAGGTTTCCGGGCGGCTTTACCCGGTGGATGTGCGTTACCGCCCGGTTGAGGACGTTACCAAGAAGGATGACGAGCGCGATCTTTACGATGCGATTGTTGATGCCGCCGATGAATTGTCGCGCCTTGGCAGCGGCGACATTCTGATTTTTCTGCCCGGCGAGCGCGAAATCCGCGAAGCGGCGGAAGCCTTGCGCAAGCATGCGCTGGCGCGGCCCGGCTTGTCGTCGGCGCACGCGCCGGAAATTTTGCCGCTGTTTTCGCGCTTGTCGGCTGGCGATCAGGACCGCATTTTCAAGCCGTCCGGCAATACGCGGCGCATCGTGCTGGCAACCAACGTTGCCGAAACTTCGCTCACCGTGCCCGGCATTCGTTATGTGATCGACACCGGTTTGGCGCGCGTCAAGCGTTACTCGTACCGCAACAAGGTTGAGCAGTTGCAGATCGAGAAAATTTCGCAAGCGGCGGCGCGGCAGCGGGCCGGGCGTTGTGGCCGGGTGGCGGCTGGCGTTTGCATCCGTTTGTACGACGAGCTGGATTTCAACGCCCGCCCGCCGTTTACCGATCCGGAAATCCTGCGTTCTTCGCTGGCCGGCGTCATTTTGCGCATGAAGTCGTTGAAGCTGACCGATGTCGAGAGCTTCCCTTTCCTTGAACCGCCGCCGCCCAAGGCGGTTGCCGACGGCTACGCGCTGCTGCAGGAGCTGGGTGCGCTGGATGACGAGAATGTGCTGACGCCAATTGGCGCTTCGTTAGCCAAGCTGCCGCTCGACCCGCGCATTGGCCGCATGCTGGTCGCGGCGCGTGACCTGGGTTGTCTGAAGGAAGTGATGGTGATCGCCGCCGGCCTTTCGGTACAGGATCCGCGCGAACGGCCACAGGAACGTCAGCAGGCGGCGGATGAAAAGCACAAGTTGTTTGCCGATGAGAAATCGGAATTCCTCAGTTGGTGGAAGTTGTGGAACTGGTTCCAGAATGCCGTTGACCACAAGAAATCGAACAAGCAACTGATCGACAACTGCCACGCGGATTTTCTTTCTTACCTGCGCATGCGCGAATGGCGCGAGGTGCATGGGCAGTTGCATGCGATGGTGGCGGAGTTGGGGTGGGTTAAAGGCGGAGATGACTCCTCCCTCGCCCCCGCTTCGGGGGAGAGGGCCGGGGAGAGGGGGCGTTCTGGCGACAAAAACCAAAAAGCCCCTCTCCCCCGGCCCCGACCAGCGGAAGTGCAGAGCCTCTCCCCGCAAGCGGGGCGAGGGGAGGATATGTACGACGCCATCCACCAGGCGCTGCTTTCCGGGCTGCTCGGCAATATTGGCTGCAAGGCGGATGAATCCGGTTATTACCTTGGCGCACGTGGCATTCGTTATTTGATTCATCCTTCTTCACCACTGCAAAAGAAGGCCGGCAAGTGGATCATGGCGGCTGAAATTACCGAGACGACGCGCCTCTTCGGGCGTTGCGTGGCGCGCATTGAACCGGACTGGCTGGAGAAAGTGGGCGCTCACCTGATCAAGCGCAGCTACTTTGACGCGCACTGGGAAAAGCGGGCGATGCAGGTTGCCGGCTGGGAGCGCACCACCTTGTACGGCGTGGTGATCAACCCGAAACGGCGGATTCATTACGGGCCGCTGGCGCCGGATGAATCGCGCGAGATTTTTATCCGTCAGGGGCTGGTTGGCGAAGAAATCGACGAGGCGTTTGCCAAGCGCTGGCCCTTCTTCCAGCACAATCAAAAGCTGATCCGCGAGATCGAGCATCTCGAACACAAGCAGCGCCGACAGGATGTGCTGGTTGATGACGAACTGATTTTTGCTTTTTACGATCACCTGATTCCCGAAGGCATCCACAACGGCGCCACTTTCGACCACTGGCGCAAGGAAGCCGAGCAGGAAAACGCCAAGCTGCTGTTCCTGTCAAAAGACGATCTGATGCGCCATTCGGCGGCGGGCGTGACGACCGAGGCTTTCCCGCATCACATCAAGGTGGGCGGGATTGATTACCCGCTGAGCTACCATTTCGAGCCGGGTTCGCCGCGCGATGGCGTGACGCTGACCTTGCCGCTGGCGCAGTTGAACCAGATTCCGGTGCTGCGCATGGAATGGCTGGTGCCAGGGCTGTTGAAGGAAAAACTGATCCAGCTGATCAAAACGCTGCCGCAGAAGATTCGTGCGAAAGTGGTGCCGGTGCCGGATTTTGTCGAAGAATTCATGTCGACCGTAGCAGGCAACGACAAGAAGATGAATCAGGGGCTGATCCAGCCGCTGATCGACTACATTCTTGAAGCGCGCGGCCTCAATGCGCGGGGCTGGGCGGTGACGCCGGATGCCTTCCGGCCCGACGCGCTGCCGGCGCATTTCTCGATGAATTACAAGTTGATCGACGAGCATGGCCGCCAGTTGGACATGCAGCGCAGCCTGGTTGCCTTGCGCGGTGAATGGGGCCGTCAGGCCAAAGACGAGTTTGCCGAGCTGCACGAAACGCCCTCCGAATTCACCAAGTTGACTGACTGGACTTTTGGCGAGTTGCCAGAGTTGATGGAAGTCCCGGTCGGCAAGCAGAAGGTGCTCGGCTATCCGGGGCTGACCGACGACGGTGAAAGCGTCAGCCTCAAGGTTTTCGATTCGGCTGAAGAGGCTGCCGCCGCCCATCGCGCCGGCCTGCTGCGCCTGTTCATGCTGCAATTCCGCGATCAGGTGAAGTATTTCGACAAGAACATCCCCGGCCTGAACCAGATGGCGATGCAGTACATGGCGTTGGGCAGTGCCGACGATCTGAAGAACCAGATTGTCGCCCTGACTTTCGAGCGGGCCTGCCTGAACGAACCGCTGCCGACGACGCCGAATGCCTTCAAGAGCCGTTGCGGCGACAGCAAGGCAAGGCTCGGGCTGATCATGCAGGAGGTTTGCCGTCTGGTTGGCACGGTGCTGACTGAATGGCAGGCGGTGATCAAGAAACTGCCGGCCTTCAAGGTGCACACGGCGGCAACGCAGGATATTGAAACCCAGCTCAAACGCCTGATCGGCAAACAATTCATCGCCGAAACGCCGTTTGAGCGCCTGCAACACTTCCCGCGTTACCTGAAAGGCGTGCAGGTTCGACTCGACAAGCTGAAGTCGGACCCGGCGCGCGATGCGCGATTGCTGGCCGAATACACGCCTTTATGGGCGCATTACGAGCGGCGCGCCATTCAATTAGCCAAATTGGGAACGATTGATCCGCAAATCGATCAATTCCGCTGGCTACTCGAAGAATTGCGTGTCAGTCTCTTTGCTCAGGAACTGAAAACCCCGGTGCCTGTTTCAACCAAGCGCCTGCAAAAACAATGGGAAGGAATCCAGCATGGCTGATGTAATGCTTGCCCTGTCACGCACCTTTGCCAACCTGCGGCAGGGGAAAATCTGGCTCTACGTTCTCGTCCCGGCACTTTTTTCATTAATCCTGATGGCCGGTTTGGCGCTCTGGGGGCTGGGCGCGCTGGTTGAACAAATGCTGACCTACCCGCCGATGACCTTCCTGATCAGCTGGGGCCTGATCTGGCTGGCCTACGCGCTGGCTTACCTCGGCGGCTGGATGGCAATTTTCGCCGTAGCTTACCTGACGGCTTCGTTACTCGCCGCCATCCTGATCCTGCCGTTGATGCTTAAACACTTGGCCAAAACCGAATATCGCGATGTCGCCGCCATGGGCGCCGACAGTTTTACGGCAGCGACGGTCAACAGCGTTTTTGCCTCGCTTTTATTCATCGCCGGCTGGCTGATCACGCTACCGCTGTGGCTGATTCCCGGCCTCTCGATGATCCTGCCAATGTTGCTGATGGCCTGGCTCAACCGCCGCACCTTCGCCTACGATGCACTATCCATGCACGCCAGCGCCGACGAATGGCGCCAACTCAGCCAACAAGACAAAAGCCCCCTGTTCATGCTTGGGCTGACCATGGCCCTGCTCGCCCACATCCCGATCATCGGCCTGCTGGTGCCCGCCCTGACCGCCCTCACCTTCGTTCATTTCGGGCTTGAAGCCCTGCGCCGGTCACGCAACGGCGCTCTCGTCACCCTCATGGGAGATTTGTCATGACTCGCACCTTTGGCGCCATCATCATTGGCGATGAAATTCTCTCCGGCAAACGGCAAGACAAGCATTTTGCCAAAATTGCCGAAATGCTCGGTGCCCGCGGTCTACGCCTGAGTTGGGTTGAATATCTGGGCGATGATCGCGCACGCCTGGCCGCCACCTTCAAACGGACGATGGCCGCCGGTGATGTCGTCTTCTCCTGCGGCGGGATCGGCAACACGCCGGATGACCACACCCGGCAAGCCGTTGCCGCTACCCTCGGGGTCAAGCTGGAACTGCATCCGGAAGGTTTTGAAGAACTCAAGGTTCGCTTCAAAGACGAGGACATCACCGAACAGCGCTGCCAGTTGGTCACCTTCCCGGCCGGCGTCAAGATCATTCCCAATCCCTTCAACCGGATTCCCGGCTTCATGGCTAACGATCACTATTTTGTGCCGGGCTTCCCGCAGATGGCGCACCCGATGATCGCCTGGGCGCTCGATACCTTTTATCGCGACCAATTCAAATCGGTCGCCGGGATGGTCGAAAAAGCCTACCTGCTCACCGGCCCGAATGCTTACGAAAGCGCGCTGCTCGATCTGATGGAACGCATCGTCAAGGATTACCCCGCGCTGCGCCTGTTCTCACTGCCCTCAATGCAGGACAAGGAGCGCCGCCATCTCGAACTTGGCGTCGAAGGCGAGCCTGATCTGGTGGATCAGGCGATGGCCGAAATCCTGAGCGAGGTCGAAAAGCGCGGCATTACCTGGGTGTGGCGAGCTTAAGGAAGCAAATTCAGAGGTACTGTTCGAGCGCTTTGCTGCTATCTGAAGAGATCGCTTCAAAGCCCTTGAAATTGAGATCGTCGAGAATACGTTTGCCGCTCGGATCATCCTGCATATTGCACAGCAGGTCTTGAAGGGCGGTACGCTTTTCGGCCCAGGCCGGACTCACCATGAAGCAGTGCGAAGCCTTCTTTTCGCTGCTTTGAGTCAACACTTTGAGCGATGACTTGCTTAATTCCGAGACTCCGGCCCAGGTTTCATTAAAGACGATCCCCAGACTGGCTGAACCATCAAGAACCGCCTTGACTGCGTTCAGGTGATTGCCGACAAAGCTCAACGATAACGCGTCCTGGCTAAGGCCTATCGCTTCCAGTGCACGGATTCCCAGCGGATTGGTGATCAGTTTGTCGGTTGCCGAAGCCACCTTGAGCGGACGTTGTGCATGTTCCAGTTCAAAATCCTGGCGGACGATAATCAGGCTTTCATCAAATACATTGAGCGGCCGTGCCACACAAAGAAAGCCAAGCTCCCGAGAAAAAACGGCGGCGCTGTACGGATTCGCATAAACCAGATCATGCGGCGTGGACAGCACATGCGCACGCTCCTTCAGGAAGTCATCCTGCGGCGAGAAATGCATGCGAACCGATAGTTTGCGTTGCAGATAGGTATTTAGCGTGAACCAGCCAAGCTGGTTTTTTGCTGTGTCATGCGGGCAAACACTAAATTGGGCGCGGGGCTGGTTTAATAGATTCATGAGCAATTCGCTGGTTTTGATGAACGCGGTTTTCAACCCAGCGTACAACAGAAAACTCCATGGCCTGATGAGAATTTAGTCTTAACCAAGAACACGCAACCATTTGCTGTGCCAGAAACGAAAACCCCCCCACTAATCTAGCGGAGGGTTTTTGATAACTAACTTATTTTACTTGGCGGACTTTTTGGCAGCAGCAGCGGTCGCGCTCTTGGCCGGGGCAACAGCCTTACCGGCAACCGCCATGTTGGCTTCAGCGATGTCGGTCAGTTGCTTGGCCATGCCGGACATGTTGGTGAATGCCTTGGTTGAAGCATCCATCATGGACTTCATCGTTGCCGCAAACACATCGCCGCCAACCGGAGCGGAGGCAGTTGCCTTCTCGACGGCGCTAGAAGTATTTTGCTGGAAGGTGTTGTACTGAGCTTCCATGACCGTCGTGACTTCCTTCTGCATCTGGGAAACCAGGTCATACACGGTACGTGAGTAATCCATCCACTTTTCAGCGCCCGGCTGAGCCAGGTTGCTGTTCAGCTTGGCCATTTCAGCAGCGTCCTTGGCGGACAGCAGTTGCTGGGTACCAGCGACGGTGGTGTTGAAAAATTCGCGGGAAGCAGCCATGTTGAGGGCAGTCAGACGCTCGACGCCGTTGAAAGCGGTGCGCAGCAGGGCCATCATGACTTCGGCGTTAGCTTTTTGGGCAGCAGCCAGTTGTTCGATATTCGGATTGGTCATCATCTTCTCCAGTTTGTTTTGGTGGGTGTGGATGAAACAAGCCCCCCAGTCTCAAGGGGGCTTTTACAGCGCAAGACTAATTACTTCTTTTTGCCAGCAGAGGCGCCAACAGCCTTGACGGTTGCGTTGGTTGCAGCAGCCACATTGGCTTCAGCGATTTCAGCAACTTGCTTGGCAGCCTTGTTCATGTTGTCGAAAGCCGAGTTGGCAGCAGCGATAGCTGACTTGACGGCAGCAACAGCGACATCAGAACCAGCCGGTGCAGACTTGGCAGCCTTGTCGAGAAGAACAGCAACCGTCTTCTGGAAGTCACCAAACTGGGACTCAACCATCTTGGACAGCTCTTCCTGGGTCTGGGCAGAGATTTCATACACGGAACGTGAGTAAGCAACGGCCTTCTCAACATTCGGTTGAGCCAGGGAAGCCTGAATGCTCATGGCTTCCTGCACGTCCTTGGCACCCATCATGGCCTTGGCGCCGGAAACAGAATCTTCCATCAGCGAACGGGCGGTGTTCAGGTTCAGGGCAGCGATACGCTCGGCAGAAGCCAGCGCGGTGTTGGCCAGGGACAGCAGGGAATCAACAGTGGATTTGTTGGCAGCAGCGAATTGCTCGGGGGTCTTGAACATAGTGAATCTCCTAAGAAGTTAAAAGCGAAACCGGGATGAACCATTGCAGGGCTTTTAGATCAATGCTGCACTGCACCATGCGTTCGATTATAACTACGCGGCGCACAATGTCAAGCAATTTTGTGCACCGCAGCAAAAGATTTTAGCCAATAAAAATCAGCGGCTTACGAAGAAAAAAATCAACCCAGCCAGAGGCTTCTGCGGCAAGAGAAAAACTGAATTTCCTGCTTTACTCGCGACTTGGCAGCCCGTTCAATGAACCGGCCCCGCGCAGCTCCAGCGGATTCCCCTTGGTCGCCGGCGTCGGTGCCGTTCCCTTGTTTTTGGGCTGAATAATCGCCCGCACACGCGCTGGCGCCGCTTTCGGGTTACGCGTCTCACCGGAGGTCACCAGATATTTCTCGCTGATACCGTCGTACCAGATGTAATCGCCCTTGACCTCATCCTCGCCACTTTTAACCCAGGCCCGGTGAAACAATTCGGCCACTTCATTGTTGGTGTTGTACTCGATGCGCTCGGCTTCGCCTTCCATATATTCCTCGCGACCTTCGCGCTTCTGGCGGATGCGCGCCAGGCCATCCTTGCCACCAAAAGCCGTGCCTTTCTGAAAGCCGTATTGATCTTCAACAATCACCACCCGGTCTGCTTTGAGCACCATCGTCCCTTTGATCAGGATAACGTCACCCTCCAGAACCTGGATTTTTTTGGCATCGTCGATCGAGATGCGATTGGCTTCGAGTTGCAAGGGCTTGTCGCGGTCAGCCCGTTCGGCCAGTGCCGCAGCAGAAGTCAGGGAGGCCAACAGGAGAATGGTAAGTCTGAGTTTCATTGCGCTGCCTTGCGGGAAAAGTACAAGCCCGTCACCTGGGATTGCAAAACGAAAGTGGACGTATTGTTGTCAATCTGCATGCCGACGCCCTTGATCCAGGATGTTTCCTGCGTAATTTCGACGGCGCTATGGGTAAAGGCAGTACCGGCATTGGGCTGAACCAGCAAATCCGGCATGGTGCCGGTCATCGCCGGGCGCTCAGGGCTTGCGGCCCGATTGACCACGACGTTTTCCCAAAGATAGACGACGTCACCTTTTGAGGTGACGCGGGCATGACGACCGGAAATGGTGACTGGCGGCGCATCGGGCCGATAGGTCACCAGGGTTGGCAAATCCAGTTCGGAAGAGTCATCGTCAGCAAAATGCTGCATGAAAGGCGCGACCAAGCGATATTTAACCTGGCCATTTTCATCAAAACGGCGCGCCGACATATTTTCCACCGTCGCATCGGCATCATGCCGCACAACCTTGGTTTTCGGCGTTTCGTCACGGTCAACCGTTTTTTGCAGCCAAAAACTCAAGGCGGCGAGCAGGCCGAGCAGGATTATCGGGAAGAGATGACTGGGCCAGTGCTTCATTTTGGATCGAGATAGGAGGCAATCACCGCCTCCAGCTTGCCCTGCGCCACCATGATGAACTCGATGGCTTCACGCACGGCACCCTGTCCGCCAGCGGCATCGGTCACCAGCTGGGCGTGCGCCTTGACGACCGGACGCGCATTGGCTGGAGCAATCGCCAAACCACATTGCGCCATGACCGACAAATCGATCAGATCGTCGCCCATATAGGCGCATTCGGACCATTGCAGACCGAGCTTTTCGAGCAAGCCAGCCATGGTAGCGCGCTTGTCAGCGACGCCCTGAAAAACATGCGTGATGCCCAAATCAGACGCCCGTGACTCAACTACCCCCGATGTCCGACCGGTAACAATCGCCAGCTCAAACCCGGCACGGCGCATCAGGACGATGCCCAGGCCATCCTGAACGTTAAAGGTTTTCAGTTCGCCACCGTCGTCGGTGTAATGCAAACCACCGTCAGTCATCACACCGTCAATATCGAAAGCGGCGAGTTTGATGCGCGTTGCGCGGGTTTTGGCGTCCATCAGATTACCTTGGCGGTGAACAGGTCGTGCATATTAAGAGCGCCGACGACACAGCCGTCGGCATCGGTGACCAGCAGCGCATTGATGCGCAGGCGTTCCATCATTTCCACCGCCTCGACCGCAAGTCGATCCGGGCCGATGGTGTGCGGCAGCGGGTGCATGATCGAATCAATGTTGCCTTGCTGCAGATCGATCCGTTTTTCAAATGCGCGGCGCAGGTCGCCGTCGGTAAAGATGCCTAGCGTCTTGCCTGCCGCATCAGTAATTGCCACCAGCCCCAGCCCGCCGCGTGACATGGCGATAATCGCCTCAGTCACGCCGGCGCCGGGCAGCACCTTCGGCACCTTGTCACCGGCACGCATGACATCACGGACATGGGTCAGCAAGCGTCGACCGAGCGAACCACCGGGGTGCGAACGGGCAAAATCGTCCGGGCTGAAACCACGCGCATCAAGCAAAGCAACGGCCAGCGCATCACCAAGGGCGAGCGCGGCGGTTGTACTCGCGGTGGGTGCGAGATTGTGCGGGCAAGCCTCTTGCGCCACACCGGCATCAAGATGAACATCCGCTTCACGCGCCAAGGTGGAGCTGGGCGCCCCGGTCATTGAAATCAGCCGCGCGCCCGAACGCTTGACCAGCGGCACAATGCGCAGCAATTCTTCGGATTCACCTGAATTGGAAAGCGCGAGCAGCACATCATCACGCGTAATCATGCCGAGATCGCCATGACTGGCCTCGGCGGGATGCACAAAATAGGCCGGAGTACCGGTGCTGGCCATCGTTGCGGCGATCTTGCGGGCAATGTGGCCCGATTTGCCCATGCCGCTGACGATCAAACGTCCTTTACTGGCCAGAATCAGTTCAACCGCGCGGGCAAAATCACCATTTAATCGGTCTTTTAGCGCGTCGACCGCAGCAGCTTCGATGCTGAGCGTCTGGCGACCCAGTGCCAGCGCGCGTTCCGGCGAAAATTGAGGGGCGGATGGGCTTGGGTTCATGGGCTGGCTGCGGTTATGATGGCCGAAGTATACCCGACTTCGCGGAACCCCCTTGAGCGCACTCTCCCTCGTCCTCCTGCTGCTTGGCGCCTCGGTTCTGGCGGTAGTTATCTTCCGCCGCTTCAACCTGCCGCCGGTCCTGGGCTATCTGCTGGTCGGCAGCCTGATCGGCCCGCATGCCTTTAATCTGATGCAGGACGTCACCCGGGTCCAGGCGATTGCCGAATTCGGTGTGGTCTTTCTGATGTTCTCGATTGGCCTCGAATTTTCGCTGCCCAAACTGTATGCGATGAAACGCATCGTCTTTGGGCTGGGCCTGCTGCAAGTCACCCTCAGCATGATTCTGCTGACCAGTCTGGTGATGCTTTTTGGTGTTAGCTGGCAAATCGGCATTGCTCTCGGCGGCGTCTTCGCCATGTCGTCGACCGCCGTGCTGACCAAATTGCTCGCCGAACGGATGCAGCTTGATTCGCCGCATGGTCGCGAAATCATGGGCGTTCTGCTCTTCCAGGATTTGGCCGTGGTGCCCCTGCTGGTCCTGATTCCATCGCTGACCCAGCCACCAGAAAAATTGGCCATGTTGATGGGCATCGCGATTTTGAAGGCCATCGTTGTTCTCGCCATCATCCTCGTCTTCGGTCAAAAGCTGATGCGCAAATGGTTCCATTTCGTTGCGCGCGCCAAATCGTCCGAAGTGTTCGTCCTCAATGTGCTGCTGATCACTCTCAGCCTGGCCCACCTCACCGAATTGGCCGGCCTCTCGCTGGCACTTGGCGCCTTCGTCGCCGGCATGCTGATCTCGGAAACCGAATATCGCCTACAGGTGGAGGAGGACATCAAACCCTTCCGCGATGTGCTAATGGGGCTGTTCTTTGTCACGATCGGCGTCAAGCTTGATCTTCATATTCTGGTTGGTCTGTGGTGGCAAGTCCTGCTCGTTTTGCTCGCCCTGCTAACCATCAAAGCGGCGGTCGTCGGCCTGCTTTCCTGGCGGCTGGGCTCCAACCCGGGCAACGCCATTCGTTCAGCCCTCTGGCTTTGTGCCGGCGGCGAATTCGGCTTTGTGCTGCTCGGCGAAATTGCCAATCTCCCGAAAAGTGTTGAGCAAATCGCGTTGACCGCGCTAGTCCTTTCCATGCTCGTCGCCCCCTTCATCGTGCATTACAGCGAGAAAATCGTCATGCGCTTCGTTGCCAGCGAATGGCTGATGCGCTCGATGCAATTGACGCAAATTGCCGCCCGTTCAATGGGTACGGAAAAGCACGCAATTCTTTGCGGCTATGCCCGAAATGGCCAATTTCTGGCGCGCTTTCTGACTCAGGAAGGGGTTAATTACATCGCCCTTGACCTCGATCCGGATCTTGTCCGGGAAGCTGCCGGCGCTGGCGAAAATGTGGTTTATGGCGACGCCTCACGCAAGGAGGCATTGATGGCCGCCGGTCTGATGCGCGCCAGCGTCGTCATCATCACCACCAGCGATACGCAACTGGCGGAAAAAGTGCTGCACCACACCCATGAACTGCGCCCCGATCTGCCGGTCGTCGTTCGCACCCTGGACGAACGTGATTTTGATCGCCTGTCGAAAGCCGGTGCCGCCGAGGTGGTGCCGGAATCGCTCGAAGCCAGCCTGATGCTTGCCTCGCATGCGCTGGTTCTGGTTGGCGTCCCGATCAACCGCGTGTTGAAACGTATCCGCCAGGCCCGCTCCGAGCGTTACCGGCTGTTACGCGGCTTCTTCCACGGCCTTTCCGACCGCGACGAAGACGAAGAAACCCAACCGCGTTTGCACTCGATCTGGCTCACCCCGGGCGCCCAAGCCATCGGCAAGACCCTGGCCGAACTGGATCTGGAAGGCCTTGGCTGCGAAGTCAGCGCGATCCGCCGGCGCGGCATCCGGGCCGTCGAGCCGGCCCCGGAAACCGAGCTGGAAGAAGGCGATGTGGTCGTTGTGCTGGGCGCTCAGGAAGCGGTTTCCGCGGCTGAAGAAAGACTGCTGCAGAAATAGCAGCCTAGCGCGGCCCAATCAGGCGATAAACCACGGTGCTGCCCTTGCCTTTGAGGTGAATGAGCTGCGAGTCTTCAAAATCGAAATGCGCGGCTAGTCGGCTATAGGTCGCCTCATCAACCTGAATCATGCCCGGCACCCCTTCGCTGGTGATCCGGCTGGCCAGATTGACTGTGTCGCCCCAGAGGTCGTAGATAAATTTCTTCTTCCCGACCACCCCGGCAACCACCGGCCCACTACCGATCCCGATCCGCACTTCAAGATGCAGGTCATTGATCAGGAAGTCGCGTTGCAGCAAATCACGCATGGCCAGCGCCAGATCGGCAATCGCTTTTGAATAATTGTTCTGATCGTTATTCAGCCCGCCCGCCACCATATAGGCGTCGCCTATCGTTTTGATCTTCTGCGTGCCATATTCTTCAGCCAGCTCATCAAACGATGAAAATATCCGGTTGAGCATCGAAAACACCTGCTGCGGCGACAAGCCTTCAGCCAGTTTGGTGAAATTGACGATATCGACAAACATCACCGTCACATCGGCAAAACCATCGGCGATGGTTTGCTTGTCATGCTTTAGCCGCTCAGCAATCGGGCCGGGCAAAATATTGAGCAACAGGCGCTCGGAACGCTCTTGCGCATCCTGCAAGAGCCGGTGGGTTTCCTCCAGCGCCGCCTGCGTTTTGGCTTTTTCTTGCGTTGCATAGCGCAGCAACAAGTAAACAATGCTTGAGATGGCGGCGAAATTGAGGGCAAAGAAGAAAACGCTGACCCGGGTCGGTACGGCTTTGCCGAGCGCAGTCAAACTATCGGCCAGAACATAATCGAAGAAACCGGAAAGCGCGGTCAGGAAAAGATAGGCGAAAAACCAGATAGTCGATTCGCGGGCGCCACAGCAAAGGACGGCGCCAATCGGTGCCAGCAAGGCCCACAAGCTGATCCCGCTGGCGGTAATAAAATTGCCGATGCCCCACTGAATAACAAAGGGAGCCAAAAGGAATAAGGCTAGTTGCGAGTAGCGGAAGAAGTCAAAATTACCGCTCTTGAAGAAAAACAGCAGATTGGCAACCAGCATGATCTGGAAAACGAAGGCTACGGTCGACGAAAATTGCGGCCCCATTTGCCAATAAAGCAGCAGCCAGAGTATGGAGCCGAGGCTGACCAAGCCGGTGGCAAAAATCAGCAGCGATTTTTTCAGGCGCAGCGCGGCATCGTCACCGGGACGAAAGCCCGCGTTACAGAAAGCCTGGAAAAGCTGCTGCAGACTCATCGATTCCCCACTGCCAGAAAGAGCGACTGAGTCAATTTTTCAGTCGCTACCCGGCAAGCCATTTCAGACAAACAAACGGGCCAGTTCAAGCCCGGGGTCAGGCGCGCGCATGAAGGCTTCGCCGACGAGAAAGCTTTGCACCTGATTGCTACGCATCAGGGCGACATCTTCCGGCTTGACGATGCCGCTTTCGGTGACAACGATTTTGTCAGCGGGAATACGCGCCAGCAGGCCAAGCGTCGTATCGAGCGTCACCTCGAAAGTGCGCAGATTGCGGTTGTTGATGCCAAGCAGCGGGGTTTCAAGTTGCAGCGCCGCCTCTAGCTCCTCGCCGTTGTGCACTTCGACCAGCACCGCCATGCCATAACCGTGGGCTTGCGCTTCGAGCGCCTGCATTTCAGTCAGGGTCAGCGCGGCAGCGATCAGCAGGATAGCGTCGGCGCCCATCGCCCGGGCTTCGGCAACCTGGTAGCCGTCGACCATGAAGTCCTTGCGTAACACCGGCAAGGCGCAAGCGGCGCGGGCGGCTTGCAGATACTCCGGGCAGCCCTGGAAATACTGGCGGTCAGTGAGCACTGACAAGCAGGCGGCGCCATGCTGCTCATAGCTACGGGCGATTTCCGCCGGATGGAAGTCGGGGCGAATGACGCCTTTCGAGGGGCTGGCCTTTTTAATTTCAGCAATGATTGCCGGTTGACCGCAAGCAATCTTGTTACGGATGGCGCCGACGAAATCACGCGGCGCCGGTTGGGCAAGCGCCTCCGCTTCGACGACGGCGAGCGGCTTGACGGCCAGCGCCGCGACAATTTCTTCGCGCTTGGTGGCGATAATTTTATTGAGGATGTCGCTCATTGCGCAGCCAGTCGCTGGGTGCATTGAACGAACTTTTCCAGACTGGCGCGTGCCGCACCGGAAGCGATGGCTTCGCGGGCCTTGGCGATGCCATCACCGATGCTTTCGGCGCAATTGGCCACATAGAGCGCCGCGCCGGCATTCAGGCAGACGATCTCGCGCGCCGCGCCCGGCTGGTTGTCGAGCGCGCCAAGTAGCATGGCTTTCGATTCCTCGGCGCTGCCGACGCGTAAATTGCGCAAAGACATCATCTGCAAGCCAAAGTCTTCAGGATGCACTTCGTATTCGGTGACTTCGCCATTCTTCAATTCGCCAACCAAAGTTGCCGCGCCGAGTGAGATTTCATCGAGATTATCGCGGCCATGGACGACCAGCACGCGCTCGGCGCCCAGGCGCTGCATGACGCGAACCTGAATGCCGACCAGATCGGCATGAAAAACGCCCATCAGGGTATTTGGCGCGCTCGCCGGATTGGTCAACGGCCCGAGAATGTTGAACAGCGTACGGACGCCCATTTCACGGCGCACCGGCGCCACATGCTTCATCGCGCTATGGTGATTGGGCGCGAACATGAAGCCGATGCCGGTTTCTTCGATACAGGCAGCAACTCGCTCCGGTGACAACATGATGTTGGCGCCCAGCGCTTCCAGCACGTCGGCACTGCCGGAACTGGACGACACGCTACGCCCGCCGTGCTTGGCCACTTTGGCGCCAGCGCCGGCAGCAACGAAAATCGAGGCGGTCGAAATATTGAAGCTGTGCGCCGAATCGCCACCGGTGCCGACAATATCGACGAAATGGCGGTCGTAGGGCACCTTGACCGGCGTTGCCAATTCACGCATGACCGTGGCGGCGGCGGCGATTTCACCAACCGTTTCCTTCTTGACGCGGAGACCGGTGATGATCGCCGCAATCATCACCGGCGAGACTTCGCCGCCCATGATCTGGCGCATCAGCGCGACCATTTCGTCATGGAAAATTTCGCGGTGTTCGATGACACGCTGGAGGGCTGCTTGCGGGGTCATTGTTTGAATTCGTCCAAAAAGTTCTTGAGCAGGTCATGACCGCGTTCGGTCAGGATCGATTCGGGGTGAAACTGGACGCCTTCGACGGCCAGCGTCTTGTGGCGAACACCCATGATTTCGCCGTCGTCGGTCCACGCGGTAATTTCCAGGCAATCGGGCAGCGATTCACGGGCTATGGCCAGCGAGTGATAACGGGTGCAGGTCAGCGGATTGGGCAGGCCTTTAAAAACGCCCTCGTTTTTATGGTTGACCGCAGAAACCTTGCCGTGCATCAGTTGCTTGGCGTGCACAATCCTGCCGCCAAAGGCTTCGCCTATCGATTGATGGCCGAGGCAAACACCGAGTAACGGGATCTTGCCAGCAAATTCACGGATCGCCGCCAACGAAATGCCGGCCTGGGCCGGGGCGCAGGGGCCGGGTGAAATCACCAGATATTCCGGTTTGAGCCGCGCGATTTCGTCAATCGTGATCGCGTCGTTGCGGTAAACCTTCACATCCTGGCCCAGCTCACCGAAATACTGGACGATGTTGTAGGTGAAACTATCGTAGTTATCCACCATCAGCAGCATGCTGTTGATTCCTGGTTAATTCACAAGCGCGTGATTTTACATTAAACGTTGCAGCGGACCTTTTCGATTAAAATGCGCCCTTTCCCGCCGGATCCTCCCATGAGCGCCGAACTTTCGATTCCTCCGCACAGCCTGTCTATCGTCGTCCCGTTTTACAACGAGGAAGACAACATCGCGCCGTTGGTCAAGCGCGTGCATGAGGCGCTGGTTGGTTATGACCATCCGTGGGAACTGGTGCTGGTTGATGACGGCAGTAGCGATGACACGGTGTTGCGCGCCGTGCAGTCGGCCAGGGAATACGGCTCGCACGTGCGGATTGTCGAACTGACCCGCAACTTCAAGCAAACCGCCGCCATGCAGGCTGGCATTGATGCGGCGCGTGGCGATGTGATCGTGACGATGGATGGCGATTTGCAAAACGACCCGATCGACATCCCGCGCATGGTTGCCCGCTTATTGAACGAAGACCTCGATCTGGTCGCCGGCTGGCGTCAGAACCGTCAGGACGGCCTCTTCCTGCGCAAGATTCCGTCAAAAATCGCCAACAAACTGATCGCCCGGATGACCGGCGTCCATTTACGTGACTACGGTTGCAGCCTCAAGGCCTTCCGCGGCAGCGTGATCAAAAGCGTGCGCCTCTATGGCGAAATGCACCGCTTCATTCCGGCCTGGCTGGCCACGGTCACCACGCCGCGCCGCATCGCCCAGGAGCCGACGACGCACCATGCGCGCACCGCTGGCGTTTCCAAATACGGCATTTCGCGCACCTTCCGCGTCATTCTCGATCTGATTGCGGTCTATTTTTTCATGCGTTACCGCGCCCGCCCCGGCCACTTCTTCGGCGGCATCGGCCTCGGCCTGACGGCGATTTCCGGCCTGATCATGACCTGGCTGGCCTGGGTTAAATTTGGTCTGGGTGAAAACATCGGGGGCCGTCCGCTTTTGATTGTTGGCATCGGCGGGCTGATCGCTGGCGTGCATTTCATCACCACCGGCGTATTGGCCGAGTTGATGGCGCGCATTTACTTTGAATCCGGCACCAATCGCTCCTATTCGGCGCGGCCAGAGCGCACGCTGGCGGCGGATGAAGGCTGGCACAAATTAGCGTGAAAGCTATACCCCAAGGGCACATCCTGCGGGGCGCGGTCGACGCCAGAAATGGCGTCAAATTACTGCTCGGACTGACTGCCGCCCTGCTCGCCTGGCGCTTCTGGGTAATCCAGCAACTGGGCATCACGCTCTATATTGATGAAGCGCAATACTGGACCTGGGCGCAGCAGCTCGACTGGGGTTATTTCTCCAAACCGCCGGGCATTGCCGGGCTGATTGCGCTATCCACCAGCCTGTTTGGCGATGGCATACTCGGCGTCAAAGCCCTCGCCATGTTCTGCTACCCGCTTGCCGCTGCTGCTTGCTGGGCGATTGCGCGCCGCCTTTACGACGCGCGCACCGCCTTCTGGTCCGCCCTGGCGGTTTTGACCCTGCCGATGTTTTCCTGGCTTGGCCTGTTCGTCTCAACCGATGCGCTGCTCACCCTCTTCTGGTCACTCGCCTTATTGGCCTATTTACGTGCGCTGGACAGCGATGCCTGGGTCGACTGGTTGCTGCTCGGTGTGGTCTGCGGTCTCGGCCTGCTTTCCAAATACACCATGGCGGCCTGGCTCGCTGCCGCCTTCCTGCACCTGATCGCCTTCCACCGCACTCGCCTGAGCACTGCCAAGCCCTGGGCGGCAGCGGGTCTGGCGCTGCTCATGCTGAGCCCGAATCTTTACTGGAATTTCACCCACGACTTCCCGACCCTGCGCCACACCGCCGACATCACGGTTAACAAAAAGGCCGGCGGCGGCCTGGCGGCGCTCGGCGAATTCTGGGCGGCGCAGTGGATTTCCTTCGGTCCGGTACTGGGCAGCGTATTTTTTATCGTGCTGCTGCAAGTCAAAAAAAGCTGGCGCGACGAGCGCAGCCGCTTGCTGCTCTGGTTCACCTTGCCGCTCTGGGCCATCGTCTCGGCGCAGGCGATGAAGAGCAGTGCCAATGCCAACTGGGCCGCCCCGGCCTTTGCGCCGGTTGTTATCGCCATCGTTGCCTGGTTGCTGCAACGCGAGAAGAAACGCCTGCTGATCGCCGCATTGGCGCTCAATCTGTTGCTGGTTGGCGTGGTTTACCACTGGCCAAACCTGCTGCTTGCGGTCAACGTCGAAAACCCGGCAAAAATGAGCCCGTTCACCCGCGCCCAAGGCTGGGACGAGCTGGGCCGACAACTCAAACCCGTCATTCAGGCCCACCCCGGCACCGTGCTGATCGCCGACAACCGCACTTTGCTCGCCCACATGCTTTACGAACTGCGCGCAATCAAGCCGCCTGCCGCCAGCTGGAACCCAAGCGGAATGGCCAGCGACCATTACAAACTAACCACCGACCTGCGCCCGTGGCTTGGCAAGGATGCCATCCTGATCACCCAGGACCCGCCCGGTGATGACTTCAACCAGCATTTCGCCAGCATCGAACAACTGCCGACCCTAAGCGCCCCGCTTGACGCGCAAAGCACGCGCAATCTGGATGTTTACCTGCTCCGTGGTTTCAAGGGTTACTGAATTTCGTCTGGCGCTGATCGCATTCGGCCTGTTGGCCGGGCTTTTTATCGCCTTGCCACAAATTGATCTAGCGGCCAGCCAAGTGTTTTATCGCGGCCAAGGCCATTGGGCGCTGAACCGTGAAGATCTCTGGCTGGCGATTCCCTATCGCGGCCTGCCCTGGCTCGGGCAAGGCTTGCTGCTCGCACTCGCATTACTTTGGCTGGGCAGCTTTGTACCGCGCCTGAACAAACTCAAACCTCGCCGCGTCCTGTTCGGGTTTCTGCTGGCCGGCGCACTGCTCGGCCCGATTTTGTTGGTCGACGCGACGCTCAAGGAACATTCCGGACGTACCCGGCCCGTGAACATCGAACAGTTCGGCGGCAGCAAGCAATTTACCCCGGCCTTTATCCCAGCCGACCAATGCCAGCAAAACTGCTCTTTCGTCAGCGGCCATGTGGCGACCGCTTCTTTCATCATGGCCTTCGGCTGGCTCGGCGCGCCAGCGGTTCGCCGCCGCTGGCTACTCGCCAGCATTGCCTTCGGCGGGTTATTCGCCGTGGTGCGCATGGTGCCGGGCGGGCATTTTCTCTCCGACACTATTTTTGCCTGGTTCGCGACTTACTTCAGCCTTTGGGTTACGGAGTGGCTGTTCAGGCGGTTGGGGTGGCTGGCTGATTGAAATCAGCAGCCGGATTTTTTGGTGGGGCGGCAATGTGCCCTATGCGGCCAATTGAGCACTTGAAAAGCTGGCACTCAACGCCCCAGGCTAACAGGCGCCGGGGCTGAAGACATGACCAGTGTTAGCGTTCCCATTTAACCGGCAGTTAGCTCTAATTTGAAAAACACTAGTCGACCTGATTTTGAAGGCTTCCGATGGCCGGGGTGTAACTCACATTGACCCCATTGCCTATGGCCATGTGAAAGAAGCCTGCTCTCTGCTCATGATCAACAAGATCAATGTTGGAGATGTGATGCATTGCAGGGCGGACAGTGTCGGAGTACAAGGTTAGGTTTAGCTCGTCCGTATTTATCTCTACCGCTAATGCGGAGAAGTCATACTCATAGCATTGCGCCAGAACTTTTAGCTCGCGAGAGGGAAATTTCTTCTTGTAAATTTTGTTGTATTTTGGTTGGAAATACCTGATGAGTGCCGCCTCGGCGAGGGAGATTTGCTGCCCTTTTTTGAGGGGATTGTCGATTATGCTGATAAATCGCTTTTCGTCTCGCTCATCCTTTATCGCTTCATGAGCCCTGCCATCCATACTTGTAATAACGCGATATTGTTCGTATTCGATCATTAAGACCATGATCTCGCTGTCAGGAGAGTCGTAGCTAGCCTCGGCTAGGATTTTTTGAAGTGTGGAGTGGCTGCGAAGCCTATCTATCGCCGTTCTATTTCCGCCGCCGAAAGCTTGGCCCACGTAAAGTACTTTGAGCTTTCTATAAATGTGGTCTAGGTTTTGAGCGTGTTGCTCAAAGCTGATTGTGCTCGCGGGCAGGTAACGAACGCACTCCCCTTGGCTGTTGAAAGTCTGAATTTCCCTGTGTGGGTAGTTGGATAGCCGCAATTCAACTGCATCATCGAGCAAAGGGAATTTTTGCTCAAACGGGGTCTTGTGTTCAACGCCTTCGATTCTGTGGATTAGGTTGCCTGCCAACTTTTCTCCGTCGTATGCAAATGTGGTTTTTTCAAAGCTCAGAGCTGGGCGCTCGCATATTAGGTAGATGTGGCAATTCTTTGAAACCTCTGCAGCATCATCGCGCATTACTCCGTCGGATGTAATTTGGCTGGAGGGGATGAGTAGCCAACGTGAGGTGAACAAGTTGACTGCAAACTCAGATAGAAACTTCCGCTGTGGCTTCTTCATTCTTGGACGTTGCGATCAAATGGAGGCGAATTAAAAGTAGACAGCACAGACGTGCAGTCATGCATGGGATCATTAAATTTCGAACGTATCTTAACTGCAACATAAACAACTGTCATTTCCATTCACTTCCATCCCAATGGCTGCTATGGGTAAATTTGCCGAAGTTCTGCACTTGGCCGACAACGACCAAAGCGCGAAGGCTATTCCATGCGCCAACACAAACCAAGATGCCGATTGGGATATAGCAGCTATCTAACAGCCAAGGAAAATGTCGCCGGAACCACTTAATGGCGCCGTTTCGATGCTTGGCTCCTGCCCGAACTCTGCCAGATCACACTCTGCCAAGCCCATCCACCCAACCGATCATTGCTCAGCTGATTCAATCCAGTTCTCAAGGGTCAGCCCGGGGTATCTGGCAAAGTCTCTGGTGTTGTTGGTGACGACGATTGCATTGAGTGAAAGGGCATGGGCGGCGATCAGCTTGTCGAGTGCATCTTTCTTTGTATCGCGGGTGGCCAGCCGAATCGGGCCGTAGGCCATGCCGGCAGCCGAGTCAAATGGGACCACCTGAATATCCTCAACCAGGCTGGCGAGATTGATTTCCTCTTGTTCAGGATTGGCAGACACGGCAACGCCATAGACCAATTCTGCATAGGTGATCGAGGAGATCACCACATCACCGACGTAACACTGTGCAAAGCGCTGAGCGACCTCTTTTGGCTGATTTTTCATCAGGTAGATGCACATATTCGTGTCGAGCATGTAGCGTGGCATTACAGCGCATCTCTTTCGGCTTGCTCCTGATCACCACGACCTTCAGCCATGAAATCCGGGGAGAATTTGGCGAACTTGGTCAGCACACCCGACAGCGAGCGGCGCGCCGGGCGAATGCGGATTTCATCGCCGTCACGCTCGATTTCCAATTCCATATCGATGCGCTCATAAGCGATGTCAGCTGGGATGCGGACAGCCTGTGAATTACCATTTTTGAAAGCTCGGGTCGTTTGCATTGCCAACTCCATTTGCGGATGTACGACGTATGTACACTAGTCTGTTTTTTTAACAATGTACATACGCGGTTGTACACGTTTATCCGGTGCAAGCCCTGCAATCAAGCTTAAATGAAACCCGCCCCCCTTCAAATCAGTGCGTATTTCTTCAGCTTGTCGTGCAGCGTGGTGCGTGCCACTTTCAGCGCATCGGCGGTGCGGGCGATGTTGCCGTCCTGTTTGGTGAATTCATTGGCGATCAGCACACGTTCGTAATTTTCGACGGCATCAGTCAGCGATTGCGGGGTGTTGCCCAAACCGGGTGTGGCGGCATCACGGCCTATGCCCAAAGCGTGGCAGTCGGCGGCGTTGCGCAATTCGCGGATATTGCCCGGCCAGTTCTGCGCCATCAGGCGGCGCAGGTATTCCGAAGTGAGTACGGGCGGCGGGCGGTTGTAACGTTTGGCGGCCTGCAGCAGAAATTCGTCGTAAAGGGCAGGAATATCCTCGCGCCGTTCGCGCAGGGCGGGCAATTCGATGCGCACGACGTTGAGCCGGTAATAGAGATCAGCGCGGAATTTGCCCTGATCGGACATCTGTTTGAGGTCTTCCTTGCTCGCCGCGACGACCCGGCAGGAAACCGCAATTTGCTGGTTGGAGCCAAGCCGCTCGATTTTTCGTTCCTGCAGCACGCGCAGCAGTTTGATCTGCATGTTCATCGGCATCGATTCGACTTCATCGAGAAAGAGCGTGCCGCCGCTGGCGTATTCGACTTTACCGATGCGCCGTTTCTGGGCGCCGGTAAAGGCGCCCGGTTCGTGGCCGAAGAGTTCGCTGTCGAGCAGGGTATCGGCCATGCCGCCGCAATTGAGCGCGACGTAATTTTCCTGGCCGGCGCGTGACAGATCATGCAGGCAGCGGGCAACCATTTCCTTGCCGGTGCCGGTTTCGCCAAAGATTAAAACGTCGACCGCAGCATCGGCGACATCAAGGATCAGTTGCCGCACTTTTGCCATCTGTGGCGAGCGACCGATCAGACGCGCTTCGAGATCATCGCGATGATCGAGACGGCGGCGCAGGGCTTCAACCTCCAGCACCAGTTCGCGTTTTTCCAAAGCACGGCGTACAACTTCAACCAGATCGTGCGTTGAAAAGGGTTTCTGCATGAAGTCGTAGGCGCCACTGCGCATCGCTTCGACGGCCAGCGTGACATCGCCGTGGCCGGTGATGATGATCACCGGCAGATCCGGTGTCAGTTGATTGACCCAGCGCAGCAAGGCCATGCCATCCATGCCCGGCAGGCGCATGTCGCTGACCACAATGCCGGCGAAATCGGCAGCTAGCTGGCGTTGTCCTTCTTCCGCCGAGGCAACGGCAATCACCGGGATGCCGGCCAGTTGCATGGCTTGTTCGCAACCGAGGCGAACATTCGGGTCATCCTCGATGAGCAGTACGGAAAGGGCGGGCTTCATGGCAAGACCTCTGGAATGGCGGGGGCGCGGGGCAGGCGGATGATAAACCGCGCGCCGCCTTGCGCTGCGGCTTCGGCCAGCAGATCGCCGCCGAAGTCGCGCAGGATGTCGCGCGAGATGGTCAGGCCGAGGCCCAGCCCTTCGCCCGGCTGCTTGGTGGTAAAAAATGGCTCGAACAAATGCGCCAGTGCCTGCGGCGAAAAGCCGCTGCCGCTATCGGTGACGGAAAGCGCCAACTGGTGATCGGCGTTACTCGCCAAGGCGAAACTCAGGCGACGATTGCTTTGTTCAGCCATCGCATCAAGTGCATTGCCGATCAGATTGACCAGCACTTGTTGCAGGCGATTCTGGTCACACCAGGCGATCCAGAGATTTGGCTCGATTTGTCGGTCGACCGTAATATTTTGCTTGCGCAGGCGCTGATCGAAGAGAAACAGCGCCGCATCGACTGCCTGCGCTACATCAACCGCCGCCGGGACAGCGGGCGACTTGCGGGCAAAGGTTTTGAGCGGCGTGATGATGCCGCCCATCTGTTCTGAAAGCTGGCCGACGATGCCGAGGTTTTTCTCCGCCGTCGCCAGATCGCCGCGATGCATGAACTCAACCGCATTGGCCGATAACGTGCGGATCGCCCCCAACGGCTGGCTCAGTTCATGGGTAATGCCGGTGGCCATCTGGCCAAGGACGGCGAGCTTGGCGGCTTGAATCAATTCATCCTGCGCCGCACGCAGGGTTTGCTCGGCACGTTGCCGCTCGCCAACTTCCTTTTGCAGGCGCTCGACGGCGTCAGACAAATCAACCGTGCGTGCCGCCACATTGCGTTCAAGTTCCAGATTGGCCTTTTCCAGCAAGGCTTGCGCCTCATACCGGTTGCGCGCCGCCCGGCGCCGTTGGCTCAAATAAAGCAGCCCGAGCAGGAGGCAACCAAACGCGGCCATCGCCAGCGCGGCATGGGTCGAGGCTTGCACCGTGACCGGCTGCAAATCCGAGAAAACGACGATCCGCCAGGCGCTGCCCGGTAAATGCCGGCTCAGGGCCAGGTAAGGTTTTTTGCCTTGCAGGGCTTTGAAAACGCCGCCCTCCTGCCGCGCCAGACGAACCACCGTGCCTTCCTGCGCGGCTTCGATGGCAATATCGAGCGATTCAGCTCCCAGTTTCTGGCCGGCAAACTGCTCCCGACCAATGCGCTCCAGCACCTCGGGCGCCAAGGGGCTAACCGTGGCGTAACGCCACTCGGGCGGTGAAGCGAGCAAAACCACGCCGTTGTTATCGACAATCAGCGCCGGGGCTTCCTGCGCCAGCCAGCGCCGCTCCAGTTCGTGCAAGCCGGATTTGACGACGGCAACGCCAATCACTTTCCACTCTTGCTGCTCGTCGCGAATCGGCAGGGCAAAGAAATACCCCGGTTCGTTACGCACGCTATCGACCGCGTAATGACGCTCCGGCGCCCCGCTGACCGCACCGCGAAAGAAGGGCATGTAGGAAAGATCAACGCCCAGCATATTGTGGGAAAAAATCCAGTCGCTCGAAGCGACCACATGCCCGGTTGTATCCAGGACGAAAATCGCCGGCCCGCCGAGATGATCATTCAGGTTCTGCAGGAAACGATTGGCCGCCGCCTGATAAACATCCTTCCTTTCATCCGGCGCGCGCAGCAAGGCGCGGACATCGCTATTCAGCTCAACCGCACTGGGAATCGAAGCGTGCCGGGTAACCTCGCTATCAATTGCCGAAGCCAGGACATCCAGCTGATGACTGGCGGCTTCATGCAATTGTTTGAAGCCGGCTTTCTCCGACGTTTTGAAGGCCAGTACGCCAGCCAGCAGAAACAAGACCAGCAAGGCGACAACCCCCAGCACCCGATGTGGATTGGGCAATTGGAGCGGCACACTCGGCTGCGGATCAGTCATGGCAAACCAGACTAAGGGAAAGGCTCATTCTAAAGTGAAAAATCTGCCACTCCGGGCGGTTGACCGTGACACTTGCGAATCAAGCCAAAAACCTTAGTTAGCGTCCCTTCATGCTTCGATACACCTTGCTACGCAAGGCTACTCAGCACGAACGAGCGGGTCACGAAAGATGCCGACGTGGCGCGGTCAACACGGCTGGGGCTAAAACTTTGTCGAGTTCGGCGCGTTCCATCAAACCCATTTCTTCGACCAGTTCAGCAACACCACGCCCGGTGCGTAAAGCCTCCAGCGCGACACGGGTGGCATTTTCGTAACCGATGTAGGGGTTGAGTGCGGTCGCCAGCCCGGCGGAAGTGCGCACCCGCTCGGCGAGCAGTTCGCGGTTGGCGGTAATGCCGCGCACGCAATGGGTGGTCAACGTGCGACAACCGGCGGTGAGATGTTCAATGCTTTTGAACAGGCTGTGGGCAATGATCGGCTCAAAAGCGTTGAGTTGCAGCTGGCCGCCTTCCGCCGCCATAGTGATCGTGACGTCGTTGCCGATCACCTCGAAAGCAATCTGATTGACCACTTCCGGAATCACCGGATTGACCTTGCCCGGCATGATCGACGAACCCGCGGCACGTGGCGGCAGATGGATTTCGTTCAAGCCAGCCTGCGGGCCGCTGGAGAGCAGACGCAGGTCGTTGCAGGTTTTGGAGAGTTTGCAGGCAACCCGCTTGAGCACGCCGGAAAGCTGGACGAAAGCGCCGCAATCCTGCGTCGCCTCAATCAGATTCGGCGCCGCTTCCAGATCAAGTCCGGAAAGCTGCGAGAGATGATCAATCGCCAGTTTGGAGTAACGCATGTCGGTATTGATGCCAGTACCTATCGCCGTTGCGCCGAGGTTGATTTCGCGGATCAGGGCAATCGCCTCACCAAGGCGTAGCTCATCCTCATGCAACATCACCGCGTAGGTCGAAAACTCCTGGCCGAGCGTCATCGGCACGGCATCCTGTAACTGGGTGCGGCCGATCTTGAGCACATCCTTGAATTCATCGGCCTTGGCAGCAAAGGCTTCGCGCAGGCCGGCCATTGCCGAGAGCAAGGCGCGAATCGACAAGCAAGTAGCTACACGCAGCGCCGTCGGATAAACGTCGTTGGTGCTTTGCGACATATTGACGTGGTTGAGCGGGTGCAAATGGGCGTAATCGCCCTTCTGGTGCCCGAGCAATTCCAGCGCGCGATTGGCTATTACCTCGTTGGCGTTCATGTTGGTTGAGGTGCCAGCGCCGCCCTGAATCACGTCGACGACGAACTCCTCATGCAACTTGCCGCCGGCGATTTCCTGACAGGCGGCGATGATCGCGTCAGCGCACGTCTTGTCGAGCTGGCCCAGTTCAAAATTGGCCATTGCCGCCGCCTGCTTGGTCAGCGCCAGGGCGCGAACCAGTTCGGCGTAGCTACCGATCTGCTTGCCGGTGATCGGGTAATTTTCGATGGCGCGCAGGGTATGCACGCCCCAGTAAGCAGTGGCCGGCACTTCGGCCTCACCGAGCAGGTCATGCTCAAGTCGGTTATTCATGCTGTCTCCAATTATGGTTTTTGTGGTGTTTTTAGTGATGCAAAATCTTGGCGAGGAACTGTTGCGCCCTTTCTGAACGCGGGTTGGCAAAGAAGGCTTCCTTGCTGTCATCTTCAACGATGCGCCCCTGATCCATAAAAATCACGCGATTGGCAACGCGCTTGGCAAAGCCCATTTCGTGCGTCACGCACATCATGGTCATGCCCTCTTTGGCCAGCTCGGTCATTACATCCAGCACTTCATTGACCATTTCCGGGTCGAGCGCCGAAGTCGGCTCGTCGAACAGCATGCAGATCGGGTCCATCGCCAGCGCCCGGGCAATCGCCACGCGTTGCTGCTGACCGCCGGACAACTGGCCGGGGAATTTGTGCGCCTGCGCCTTGAGGCCAACGCGATCAAGCAGCTTCAAACCCTTCTCGGTCGCCTCATCCTTACTGCGGCCGAGCACCTTGGTCTGGGCAATCACCAGGTTCTCGGTAATGCTCATGTGCGGAAACAGCTCAAAGTTCTGGAAAACCATGCCGACACCAGCGCGCAGCTTGGACAGATTGGTCTTCGGATCGCCGACCGAAATACCATTGACGGTGATTTCGCCGGACTGAAACGGCTCCAGGCCATTGACGCACTTGATCAGCGTCGATTTTCCGGAACCAGATGGCCCGCAAACCACGATAACCTCGCCCTTGCTGACACTGGTAGTGCACTCGGTAAGCACCTTGAAGTCACCATACTGCTTGCTGACATTGGTCATTTTGATCATGGGATTTCTCCTTGTGCGGCGCTCAGGCCGGGTGATATTTTTTCTGGAGGCGCTTCACGAGCTGCGAAGCGGAGAAGCAGATGACGAAATAGACGGCACCGGCAAAAAGCAGCATTTCAACGAGTCGACCGTCACGATCACCGACTTTGTAGGAAGCGCCGAAGAAGTCAGCCAGGGCTGAGACATAAACCAGCGAAGTATCCTGAAAGAGGATGATGGCCTGGGTCAGCAGCAGCGGCACCATGTTGCGAAAGGCCTGCGGCAGCACGACGAGGCGCATGGCTTGTGCGTAGTTCATGCCGAGGGCGGAAGCAGCAGCAATCTGCCCTTTCGGTACGCTCTGGATGCCGGCACGAATGATTTCCGAGTAATAGGCCGCTTCAAACAGCGCGAAACCCATCATCGCCGAGCTCAGGCGCAGGTCCGAACCCGGTGGGAAGTCGAGCAATGACTCAACGAAGCGCGGCACGATCAGGAAGAACCAGAGCAGCACCATGACCAGCGGCACGGCACGGAACAGATTGACGTAGCCGGCAGCGAACCAAGATAACGTCTTGATCGACGACAGCCGCATCATGGCCAGTATCGTGCCCCAGACGATGCCGACGACCACCGCCTGAAAGGTGATGACCAGGGAAATTTTCATGCCGTCCCAAAGGAAGGGCAAGGCACCGGGGATCGAGGACCAATCGAATTCGTAGATCATTATTTACCTCCGATATAGCCAGGTACGGCAATCCGCCGCTCGAATTTATGCATCAGCGTCATCACGGTGACGTTGATCGCCACATAGGCCAGCGTCACCGCAATAAAGGATTCGTAAGGTTGCGCGGTGTAATCGACCAACTGGCGGCCTTGCGCAGCCAATTCCAGCAAGCCGATCGTCGAGCAGACGGCGGAATTCTTGAAGATATTGAGGAACTCGGAGGTCAGCGGCGGGACGACCAGACGGAAAGCCATCGGCAACATCACATGGCGATAGGTTTGCGGCAGCGTGAACCCCAGCGCCAGGCCGGCATTCTTCTGCCCCTTGGGTAGCGAATTGATACCGGCGCGCACCTGTTCAGCCACCCGGGCGCTGGTAAACAAGCCGAGACAAATCATCGAGGCGAGAAACTGCTGCATGACCGGGTGCGACTGCTTGTAGGCATCACCAATTGAAGTCGGCAACAATTCCGGCAGCACGAAATACCAAATAAACAGTTGCACCAGCAAAGGCACATTGCGGAACAGCTCAACGTAGGCCGTCGCGATACCCGCCAGCGTCTTGTTCGGCACCGTACGCAAGACGCCAACCAGCGCGCCCAGCATCAGCGCCAGCATCCACGCGGTCAACGACAGCGCGATGGTCATTTTGAAGCCGGCAAACATCCAGCCGAGATAGGTATCGTCCCCGCTCGCACTTGGCGAGAGAAAAATACCCCAATTCCATTGATAACCCATGATTTCCCTTTCCAAGGGGAGCGTTTAACCTCCCCTCGCCCGCTACGCGGGAGAGGGGCCGGGGGAGAGGGCGCTTGTTACTCAAACGCCTTGTCGTTCGGTGCCTTGTAGGCAGCCTTCATCTCATCCGACAAAACCATGTTCAGATTCAGACCTTTGGGCGGAATCGGATTCATGAACCACTTGGCGTAGATTTTTTCGGCATCGCCCGAGGTCATCGCTTTGGTCAGCGAAGCATCGACCAGTTTCTTGAACTCAGGGTCATCCTTGCGCAACATGCAACCATAAGCCTCTTTCGATTGCGCGGTACCGGTGACGATCCAGTCAGATGCTTTTTTGGCCTTGGCAATTTCGCCGTAGAGCAGGGCATCGTCCATCATGAAGGCGATGGCACGGCCGGTTTCCAGGGTCAGGAAGGCTTCGCCGTGGTCCTTGGCGGAGATCACATTCATCTTCATCTGCTTGTCTTCGTTCATTTTGCGCAGCAGACGCTCGGAAGTGGTGCCAGCGGTGGTAACGACGTTTTTACCGGCGAGGTCGGCGAAGTCCTTGATGCCGGCATCCTTCTTGGCCATCAGCTTGGTGCCGATAACAAAAATGGTGGTGGTGAAGCCAACTTGTTTCTGGCGTTCCAGATTATTCGTGGTGGAACCGCATTCGATATCGACCGAACCGTTCTGAATCAGCGTGATGCGATTGGCCGAGGTCACCGGCATCAACTTGGTGTCGAGCTTGGCCAGCTTGAGGTTGGCCTTGATGTCGTCAACCACCTTGAGCATCAGCTCATGCGAGTAACCGATAACTTGCTGCTTGTCGTCGTAGTAAGAAAAAGGAATCGAAGATTCGCGGTGACCCAGGGTGATCGTGCCGGTGTCCTTGATCTTCTTGAGTGTCAGCGACTCCTGAGCCTGAGCAGGCATAACGGCAGAGGCACCGAGAACGGCGACGAAGGCGGCAGTAAAGGCAAATCGTTTCATGTTGTCTCCAGTATTTGAAATAAAACGGGGATCGGTTTTGACGTCTATTCCTACGCAGGCTCCGTGCCAGCGCCAAGTCGTCTCTCAACAAAAACAAACACATTGATTTCATTGATCTTTGCGAAAAACACCTAGCGCGCATTGCCGGAATTCCGACACAGCGGATCAGCAAGGCATCGGATTTCCGACAGCAAGAAAATATCCCGCCCCTCGGTTACTATCTGCCCCTTGCTCACTTAAGAAACGCAATCACCGCATGCAAAGAGAAGTTGAAGAGAAACCAAGCTACGCCGTCATCGCGGCAGTACACCTGCCCAGCGTCAGCGATATCGAATTTGAAGCCTCGCTGAGCGAACTCCGCGAACTAGCCAAAACACTAGGCTTCACCGTTCTCAGAACCTTTATCCAGAACCGTTCCGGCTTCGACAGGACAGGCTATCTGGGAGTCGGCAAGCGCCAGGAAATTCGTTGTTACGTCAATAACGAACCCGGCGGCGAATTCGAGGAAATCCCGAGCAATCCGAACGGGTTCGAAATTGAGGCAATTCTGGTCGACCATGAGATTTCGCCATCACAGGCGCGCAATCTGGAAGTGGAAACCGGCTGCGAGGTGTTGGACCGGACGATGGTCATCCTCGAAATTTTCCACCGCAATGCCCGCTCCCGCGCCGCCAAGGCGCAAGTCGAAATTGCCCGCCTCGGCTACATGGCACCGCGTCTGCGCGAAGCCGCCAAACTTGCTGGCTCGCAAGGACGGCAGCGCAGTGGCGTGGGTGGCCGGGGAGCCGGTGAATCGCATACCGAACTCGACAAACGCAAGATTCGCGACCGCATCGCCGAACTGCAGCTGGAAATTGTTGCAATGGATGCCGAGCGCCAGACTCAGCGCGCCCGGCGTCAGGAGCGCCAGGGATTGGCCGCTGTCGCGCTGGTCGGCTACACCAACGCCGGCAAATCGACCCTGATGCGGGCGCTCACCGGCAGCGAAGTGCTGGTCGCCAACAAGCTGTTTGCGACGCTCGACACCACCGTTCGCGCCCTTCACCCGGAAAGCGTGCCGCGTGTGCTGGTCAGCGACACCGTCGGCTTCATCAAGAACCTGCCACACGGCTTGGTTGCCTCATTCAAATCAACCCTCGACGAAGCGCTTGATGCCTCGCTGCTGCTCCACGTGATCGACGCCAGCGACCCCGGCTTTGAACGCCAGCTTGAAGTGACCGACAAAGTCCTGAAAGAAATCGGCGCCGATGTTGTGCCGCGCATTCGTGTCTTCAACAAGATCGACCACGTTGGCGATACCGCAGCACAAGCCGAATGCGAAGCGGATTTACGCGCGCGCTACCCGGATTGTGTCGTGATGAGCGCCCGTCGCCCGGATGAAGTTGCGCAATTACGCCAGACACTCATCGCCTTCTTCCAGCAGGATCTGGTCGAGGAAGAACTTTTTCTGCCCTGGTCAGCCCAGCAATTACGCGGTGAAATCTACGCCAATTGCCAGGTTCTGGAAGAAAGTGGGGATGGCGAAGGCGCCTATTTCAAGGTACGCGGTGAAGCGCAAAGTTTGGCCCGCTTGCGCGAACAATTCGCGCAGGCGCGGTAGGTCGGGTTTTAACCCGACATTGTCGGGCTGAAGCCCGACCTACCGACAAACGCCTTTCAGCCAGCCATTGCCTGAATCACGAATTCTTCAAGGCGAGGAATTCGTCGATCAAGCGAATCAGTACCGCCTCTTCATCACCGTCTCTAAGCCCCAGCATTTCAGCGACCAGCTTGACCTTGTCCTGACTAACGCGGGTACGCGCCGGCGTTACGTCCACTGCATCAGGCAGGTCTTCCCAGGGCGGAATGCCGGAGACGGTTGCCGGCTGCTGCACCGGCTGATCAGCTTTCTTTTGCCGGCCACCAGAGGCTTCCGAAAGCGCGCTATCGACGACCTTCTTCGAGACTTTCTCGCCTTCCGGCAATTGCTCAATCTGGTCAATCAGGACATCGGCCTTGGCCTCGTCCTTTTTCGCCAGCTTTTCCAGCTGAACTGCAGCACCGGTGCTGGAAATTTTGCCGGCATCAAGTAGCGCGCTGACTTTTTCGGACAAATTGGCAGCGGCAGTCGCCTGCGTGAGCCAGGTTTGCGCCCGACCAAAGTGCTGGGCAGCCGCTTCCGGGTTCTCAAAACGTTCGGCGATGGCCTGAATGGCATTAGCCATCTCACGCGCCTCCAGCGCCGAGCGCACACCCAGGCCAATATTTTCAAAAACCTGAACTTCCAGCGTCTGTTCCGGCGCACAGGCGCGAATGACGACCGGCACCGTCGTTTCACCTGCCAGAATGGCCGCCTGCCGGCGACGTTCACCAACAATAACCATGTAATACCCGGCTTGATGTGCCGGACGAACGATCAGTGGGTGAATCACCCCCATTTTCTGAATTGAATTGACCAGCCCCTTCAAATTGCCTTCATCGATATGCTGCCGCGGATGCTGCGGGTCGGGTTCGATCAAGGCGATATCGATAATTTGAAAATCGGACGAACAGTCTTTGAAGGTCATGGCCAATTACTTTGCAATTGAGAAAACAAGAAGCAAAAAGCCCCAGCGGTCTGAGCGCTGGGGCTTTCTCTGAACGAAACCGATTACTTCTTGGCGACAGCAGCCTTGAAGTTGGTGCCGGCAGAAAACTTCGGCACGGTGGTCGCAGCGATCGAGAGCTTTTCGCCGGTCTTCGGGTTCTTGCCTTCGCGGGCAGCACGGGCAGAAGCCTTGAAGGTGCCAAAGCCGATCAGCGAGACTGAGTCGCCACCAGCAACTGCACCAACGATAGCGCCAGTCACGGCGTCGAGAGCCTTGGCTGCATCAACTTTGGTCAGACCAGCTTCTGCAGCAATGGCGTCGATCAATTCAGATTTGTTCATGTTGTTTCCTTGGTTTGGTGAAATCGGTTTCAGGACAGCAGGCAAGCCTGTGCAGAAAGGGCGCCATTTTATTGCTTTTGCCGCACGAAGTAACCCCGTAACCAATATAGATTTATCTTTTGGCACGGGTATGCCGCACAAAGAATATGCCCCAAAACAAAAAAGGACCAACGCTGCTAAGCGATTGATCCTTCGTTGATTCTTTTGGTTGCGGGAGCAGGACTTGAACCTGCGACCTTCGGGTTATGAGCCCGACGAGCTGCCAACTGCTCCATCCCGCGTCCGTCAGAGGTGCGCACTATCCAGCATTCAGGACAGCAGGTCAATCTTTATTTGCAAATACTTAATTTAATTCAATAAATCGATCAAATCCCAACCACTCGACTGGCCGGGAAACGAGCCGCGAAGCGACTGCCGAGGCCGGGCGTGCTCTTGATTTCGAGCTGCGCCTGATGGCGGTTCAATGAGTGTTTGACGATGGCCAAACCGAGGCCGGTGCCGCCCGCATCGCGCGAACGGCCACGATCAATGCGGTAAAAACGTTCGGTCAGGCGCGGGATGTGTTTGGCGTCAATACCGATCCCGGTGTCCTGCACCGCAAACTCGGCGCCTTGCGCACTGGCCCGCCAGATGATCCTGACCGTCCCGTTGGTCGGCGTATAACGCACGGCATTGGCGACCAGATTACCGAAAGCACTGACCAATTCCGGCTCGGAACCGCGCAAATCGCCCTGTCCATCAGACTCAACAACAATTTGATGCCGCCCAGCCGACAAGGCTTCAGCATCACGGCGCAGTTTGTCGACAATATTGACCATATCAACGATATCCGCCTCCGGTGGCGGCGCGGACTCGATGGAGGAAAGCGTCAGCAGATCTTGAACAATCGACTGCATGCGCAGCGATTGCTCGGACATCATTTCAAGGAAACGTTTTTGTTCGTCGCGGTCAACGTCGATTTCCTGCAAAGTTTCGAGGAAGCCGGCCAGCACGGTGAGCGGCGTGCGCAGTTCATGCGAAACGTTGGCGACGAAATCGCGGCGCATGCGGTCCAAGCGGTCGGTCTGCGTCACATCCTTGACCTGCATCAGCCGTCGATTGCCGGCATAGGGAATGACGTAGATCGAGAGGACACGATCCTCGCCGCGCTCGGAACGCAGGGTGAGCGGGCGCGCAAAATCTTCGCCTTGCAGGTAGGCGACAAATTCCGGCTGGCGCACCATATTGACCACCGGCTGACCACGGTCGGTACGGATCACGAGGCCGAGTTGATCTTCTGCCGTCGTGTTGCAGAACAAAATCTGGTTATGGTCATCAAGCAGCACGACGCCATCGGTCAGCGCCTGGCCGGCGGCAATCAGCATGCTGATTTCCAGGTCACGCGCGGCGATTTGTGCGCGCAGATCCTTTTCATGTCGGTAGAGCCGGCCAAAAACGCCATCCCAGGCGCCCTCGCCCTCCAGGCTGTCATCGACGACCGGCGCGTGCGACCAACGATCAAGGCGCGCAAAATTGCGGAAATGGGCCGCCATCTGCAGGCCCAGGCTGGCACAAAATAGTATCCAGCCAGCCCAGGGCACGACAAAATACCCAATCGGATAGGCCACCAAGGCGGCCAGCAAAGCCAGCAACAGCGCACGAATCAGCGAAGATGACACGCCGCTCAGGCTCCCCGAAAGCGATACCCGGTGCCGCGCACCGTCTCGACCCGCTCGTGATGCCCCGACGACTCCAGTGCAGCACGCAAACGGCGAATGTGGACATCAACGGTGCGCTCCTCGATGAAGACATGATCGCCCCAAACTTCATCGAGCAACTGGGCGCGGGTATAGACTCGTTCGGCATGCGTCATGAAGAAAAAGAGCAGGCGGAACTCAGTCGGCCCCAATTCGATGGGTTGGCTACCGGCCAGCACGCGATGGGTCGCCGGATTGAGTGCCAGATCGCCGATTTCGATTGCTTCGCCAGCCAGATGCGGTGAGCGACGGCGCAACACGGCACGCACCCGCGCGACCAGCTCCTTGGGCGAAAATGGCTTGGTGACGTAATCATCCGCCCCAGCCTCAAGCCCCTGCACCTTGTCTTCTTCATGGACGCGGGCGGTCAGCATGATGATCGGCAATTCGCGCGTCCGTTCATCGGCACGGATTTTTTTGGCGAGAGCGACACCGGATTGCCCAGGCAACATCCAGTCAAGAATAACCAGATCTGGCAGCGCAGCCCGAATCGTAGATTCAGCCTCCTCGGCGCTGCCCGCCCGCACGACCAGAAATCCAGCGTGCTTGAGGTTGATGACGACGAGTTCCTGGATCGCTGGTTCGTCTTCGACAACCAGAATCGTTGGTGTCACTGAGCCGCCTCCTTGCCCATGTGGCGGATATCACGACCTTCAACGATGTAGACCACCTGCTCGGAAATATTTTTGGCATGATCACCAATCCGCTCTATCGCCCGGGCAATGGTGATGATGTCGATCGATGTAGTGATCGTGCGCGGGTCTTCCATCATGTGCGTAATCAACTGACGAATGATCGACTTGAACTCGGTATCGACATCGGTATCGGCACGAATAACGCTGGTTGCCAAGGCGGTATCAAGCCGCGCAAAGGCATCGAGCGCCTGACGGATCATCGACAAGGCGGCTTCTGCCAGATGGCGAATACCAACGCCGTATTGTGAAGGCATGTGGCCGCCTTCATAGATACGACGAACGCCCTTGGCAATCTTCTTGGCTTCGTCGCCAGCCCGTTCGAGATCGGTGACGATCTTGCTGATACCGAGCACCAGACGCAGGTCAGAAGCAGTCGGTTGGCGCTTGGCGATGATGTGGGCACAGTCGTCATCGATGGCTTTTTCGAGTTCATTCACCCGGCGGTCGGTTTCAACAATCGTTTTGACACTAGTAATTTCACCAGTGGCATAAGCGTCGATGGCGGCGGAAACCTGAGTCTCCACCAAGCCACCCATTTGCAGGACATGAGTGCGCAGACGGCTGAGATCTTCGTCAAACTGGCTGGAAAGGTGTACGCTTTCGTTCATTTTATTCTCCTGGATTTCATGCGCCCGTGCGAGCGCATGAAATTAGCCCATACGGCCAGTGATGTAGTCTTCAGTACGCTTATCTTGCGGCTTGATGAAAATCTCGTCGGTTTTGCCGAATTCGATCATTTCGCCGAGGAACATATAGGCAGTGTAGTCAGAGACGCGGGCTGCCTGCTGCATGTTGTGGGTAACGATCAGAATCGTGACGCGTTTTTTCAGCTCATGCACCAGCTCTTCGATGGCGCCGGTGGCAATCGGGTCAAGCGCGGAAGTCGGCTCGTCGAACAAGAGCAATTCGGGATCAGTGGCCAAAGCGCGGGCGATACACAAACGCTGCTGCTGGCCGCCGGACAGGTTGGAAGCCAGTTCGCTCAAACGATCTTTCACTTCATCCCAGATTGCCGCGCCCTTGAGGGCGTGTTCAACCTTGTCGTCAAGCACGCGGCGGTTGTTTTCACCGCGCACACGCAGGCCGTAGGCGACGTTCTCGAAAATCGATTTGGGGAATGGATTCGGCTTCTGGAAAACCATGCCGATGCGCATACGCACTTCAATCGGATCAACATCCGCGCTGAGCAAGTTGGTGTTATCCGGGAAGAAACGGATTTCGCCTTCGTAGCGGTTACCCGGATACAGGTCATGCATACGGTTGAAGCTACGCAGGTAGGTCGATTTACCGCAACCGGAGGGGCCGATCAGCGCGGTGACCTTCTTGTCGTAGATCGGCATGTTGATGTTTTTGAGCGCCTTGTTCTCACCGTAGTAAAAATTAAGATTACGCGCTTCAGCCTTGAGGGTCGGTGTTTCTTGAATCTGCATTTGAGACTCCATTAGGAATTCTATTTTTGGGGCTTATTTCGGGTTGACCGTAACAATCACCACTTGATGTTTTTGCGCATCTTGTAGCGCAGGTAAATCGCTACAGCGTTCATCGAGAGCACCATCGCCATCAGCACGAAGCCAGCGGCGGCGGCGTTGATTTCAAAAGCCGGATCGGGGCGCGAGGTCCAGTTGAAAATCTGGATCGGCATCACGGTGAAAGGCGCCATCACCCAGTCGAAGAGACCGGCAGCCGGTTCGCCGCTAAACGGTGCGGGCGGCAGGAAGGCAATGAAGGTCAGCGCGCCGATGGTGATGATCGGTGCGGTTTCGCCGATGGCACGAGCCAGGCCAATAATCACACCCGTCAGAATGCCGGGCATGGCATAGGGAATGATGTGATAGCGGCAGGTTTGCCAGCGCGTTGCACCCACCGCCATCGAACCTTCACGAATCATCGCCGGAATGGCGCGGATCGCTTCACGGGTCGAGACGATGATGATCGGCAGGATCAACAGCGCCAGGGTCAGGCCGGCAGAAAGAATGCTTTGCCCGAAACCGAACTGATAAACAAAGATGCCGAGCGCCAGCAGACCATAAACAATCGACGGCACAGCGGCCAGATTGCTGATGTTGATCTCGATGATGTTGGTGATCCAGTTACGTTTGGCGTATTCCTCAAGGTACAAACCGGCAGCGACACCGAGCGGCACGGCAGCCAGCGCTGTGACGAACATGACCAGCAGCGAACCAACCCAGGCTGAGAGAATGCCGGCTTTGTTGGCGTGCCGCGAGGCAAAGTTGAGGAAGAAATCAAGCGTGAAGCGCTCGGAACCCTTGATCACCATGTCAGCGATCAGCGCAACGATGACGACCAATGCCAGCGACAAGCAAAAAACGCCCAGGACTTTGAAGATATTGTCCTTCAGCTTGCCGCGGGCGATGACACTGCGGATTTCTTCGGTAGTTAGCGGTTTCATTAATAACTCTCCCGATATTTGGCGCGTAACCACTGGCCGAGGATATTGAAGACCAAGGTGATCAACAGTAAGGTCAAACCGGCGGCAAAAATGGTCTGGTAGCCAATTGAGCCATGCGGCAGATCGCCGAGCGCCACTTGGACAATATATGACGTGATTGTGGCAGCCGGCTCCATTGGGTTCCAGGTCAAATTCGGCTGCATACCAGCCGCGACAGCCAGGATCATGGTTTCACCTACAGCTCGTGAAATTGCCAGAATATAGGAAGCAGCAAGGCCCGAAATAGCGGCAGGCACAACCACGTGAATTGCGGTATAGAGCTTGGTCGAACCCATCGCGTACGCCCCTTCACGCATGCTCATCGGCACGGCACGCATGGCATCCTCGGAGAGAGAAGCAATGTAGGGAACGATCATGACGCCCATCACCAGACCGGCAGAAAGCAGCGAGAAGCCGGGCAACGAAGGGAAGAAAAACTGCAGGATAGGCGTAACCACCAGCAGGGCAAAGTAGCCAAAAACAATGGTTGGTATACCACCAAGCAGTTCGAGAATCGGCTTGGAAATCTCACGAACCCTGGAGTCAGCGAATTCAGAGAGGTAGATGGCGATTATCGTCCCCATGGGAATCGCAACCAGCAGCGCGACCGCCGAGGAAACCAATGTTCCCGAGATGAGAACCATGATGCCGAAATGAGCATCATCAAACAACGGCGTCCATTGCGTGTCGGTCAAAAAATCGACAATGCTGACATTGGAGAAGAAGTGGATTGACTCGGAAACCAGCACATAGACAATGCCGAGCGTGGTCAAAACGGAAATCGCTGCGGCACCGAGCAGGATGGCTTCAATCAGCCTTTCCTTCCAGTTGCGCATGGCATTGAATGCCAGACGATCGCTGACCTGCGGCAGGCCAGAAGAATTATTTGCAGACATGGCGTGTGAATTCACTTTGAGAATTCCATAAACAAGAAAGCCGACCCCGTCCGGGGCCGGGCTTTCAACAGCGGGCGAAAACATTCGCCGGGGCGAAGATTACATCTTCGCTTCGCGCTTCATCAGCTCTTCGATCGTGATACCAATCTCGTTCTTGCCACCAAAGACGGTGCCATATTTTTTCTTGGTGACGTGATCGATGTTACCCGTATAGGCAGCGGCCGGCAGCGGGACGTATTTGACTTCTTTGGTCAGCTTGGCGCCATGCTTCATGTAGAACTCAAGGAATTCCTTAACTTCAGGCTTATCCAGCGACTTGACCTTGACGTAGATGAAGATTGGGCGTGAAAGCGGCGCGTAGGTGCCATTTTCGACGTTGGCAGCAGACGGCTCAACCGCTTTGTTGGTCTTCGGATTGACCACGGGCACGCCTTTCAGCTTGGCCATGTTTTCCGCGTAATAAGCGTAGCCAAAGTAACCGATGGCATTGACGTCACGGGAAACACCTTGCACCAGCACATTGTCGTCTTCAGAGGCGGTGTAATCACCACGTGAGGACTTGGCCTTGCCAACCATCGCTTCAGTGAAGTACTCAAAGGTACCGGAGTCAGCGCCAGCGCCGAACAACTTGACCGGCGCATCAGGCCAGGCCGGATTGACCTGATTCCACTTCATGACCTTGCCTTGAGCAGCCGGCTCCCAGAGGGCCTTCATTTCGGCCACGGTAACTTCCTTGAGGAAGGCATTTTTCGGGTTGGCGACGATGGTCAGGGCATCGTAGGCAACCGGCATCTCAACGTAATTGACGCCAGCCGCTTTACAGTCAGCCATTTCTTTTTCGGTAATCGGGCGCGAGGCGTTGGAAATATCGGTCTCGTCGCGGCAGAATTTCTTGAAACCGCCACCGGTACCGGAAATACCAACCGTTACCTTGATCGCGTTCTTCTTGGCTTTCTGGAATTCTTCAGCAACGGCTTCGGTGATCGGATAAACCGTCGAAGAGCCGTCAATCTTAATGACCTGAGCCTGTACAGCCTGGGCGCCGAAGAGGGCGACACCGGCGACTGCGAGGGCGGATACGAGCTTGGATTGCTTGAACATGAGGACTCCTGCACATAGTTAGTCGGACAACAATGTGCAGGTTAACCCCCGATTGTTACAGCCGAATGACAGGCCGTAACAATCTGACTTTAGTCTTATTTGGCCGGGCGCCCGGTCTTGATTTTATGAACCTTACCCATGGCGGCCAGCAGTTCAGCGTCGTTCAAGACAGCCAGAGTGGCAATCCCGCCGCGCAACAACTCGCTCTTCTTGAACTCATTGCCAAGTACAGCCAGACGTTTCTTGAGTGCATTGATCGCTTCATACTCATTTTCCGGCATGGCGTAGCTGTCGCGGACCAGTTTGATCTTTTTCGGCTTGGCCGGCTTTGGCTCTTTTTCGGCCTTGGCTGGTTTTTTGGCCTTGGGCAAATCCGGCGGCGGCACGGCACGGCCCAGCGGCTGAGCAATTTTCACTGCCATCACCTTGGCCAACGCATCCGACATCGCCTTCTTGTTGCGCACATTGGTCGCCTCAAGTTCAACATCTACTTTTCTGACGCGCTTTGCGGCCGGCTTGGTAGACGGAAGTGCTGCACCCTCAGGCACCAGCTCGGGCGCGGCAACCGCCGGTATCGCAATCGGCTCGGCAATCGCTTCAGGCTGGGCCACAACCACCTTGGGTGCAGTCCGCGGAATCAGCTTTTTTGGCGGCTTCGGTGCGCTGCTTCTGACAACCGGCTTAGCGCTGTCTTTTGCTTCTGTCTTCTTGTTCTCGGCCATCTGTTTCTCCCTGAAAAAACCGTATGTGCAGTTTAGAGTTTTTTCCAAGCCCGAAAGTTAAACTTTTTTGACAGTAAAATGCGACCCATCCAATCGACAGGGCAGATCATGACGCAAGACGAACTCAAACAGGCAGTTGCTCAGGCTGCCGCCGATTATGTTGCGGTCAACGCGCCAGAAGGCAGCATTATTGGGGTCGGCACCGGCTCGACCGCCAACTTTTTCATCGACGCCCTCGCCCCGCTCAAGGGTAAGTATCGCGGCGCCGTGGCCAGTTCCGAAGCAACTCGCATCCGTCTCGAAGGGCATGGCATCAAGGTCTTTGATCTCAACGAGGTTGAGCACATCCCGGTCTATGTCGACGGCGCCGATGAAGTCGATCATGGTTTGAACATGGTCAAAGGCGGCGGTGGCGCACTGACCCGTGAAAAAATTGTCGCCGCTGTCGCCCAAACTTTTGTCTGCATCTGCGACGGCTCCAAACTGGTCACAACGATGGGGCTGTTTCCCTTGCCGGTTGAAGTCATCCCGATGGCCAGCGCCCACGTCGCCCGCGAACTGGCCAAACTGGGCGGTACGCCCGTCCTGCGCGAGGGCTTTGTTACTGACAATGGCAATCTGATTCTCGACGTCAAGGGACTCAGCATTACCGACCCCAAGGGGCTGGAAGCGCAAATCAACCAGATTACCGGGGTTGTCACCAATGGCCTGTTTGCAATGCGCCCGGCCAATCTTCTGCTGCTCGGCACCGCCGACGGCGTGCGCCGCATCGCTTGAAATAGCGCTGCGCCGACGTTTTGCCGTCGGCAAGAAACACCCGCCTGCCACTTGCCAAATCACATTGACTGTATAAAAATACAGTCAATGTGATTCCTGCCGCATAAAGCGGAATCCAGCCCCGTTGGCCTGATAAAGCTCCCTTGCGCGGGAGTCAATATTTAGCCGCTTGTTCAGCCGCCATCACTGCATTCAGGAGCAACCCATGAAGCTCACCCCCCGCCAGCAGGAAATCCTCGATTTCATCAAGAACACCGTTGAAGTGCTCGGGGCGCCCCCGACGCGGGCCGAGATTGCCAGCGCCTTCGGCTTTGCCTCAGCGAACGCAGCGGAGGATCACCTGAAAGCGCTGTGCAAAAAAGGCGCGATCAACCTTGAGCCAGGCTCAGCGCGCGGCATTCGCCTGGTCGAACAACTCGGGCTGCCGCTGATTGGCAGCGTGGCCGCCGGTTCGCCGATTCTCGCTATTGAAAACACGCAGGGCCGTTATGCACTGGACGCCAGCCTGTTCAACCCACGCGCCGACTTTTTGCTCAAGGTGCGCGGCCTGTCGATGATCGACGCCGGAATTTTTGATGGCGACCTGTTGGCGGTGCACAAGACGAATCAGGCGCGTGACGGCCAGATTGTTGTCGCCCGCATTGATGAGGAAGTGACGGTAAAACGGCTTGAACGGGCCAATGGCACGATCAGGCTGATCGCCGAAAATGCCGATTTCGAGCCGATTATCGTCAATCCGGAAGAAGTTGAATTTGCGATCGAAGGCATTGCCGTCGGCCTAATTCGTGGCGCAATCTCAAAACTGTCGTAATCGGTACACCTGATTTTTGGCCTTTTTGGGCGTTGACCGCAGCTGGCGGCGGTTTCAGATTTAGTTCAGCATTGGCCGCAAGGCATTGAAACCCACCTCCGAGCGTGGCCGCCGACGTTCCATAAAGACACGCCCGCTGATGCGCTCCCCCGGCAGACCTTTGCCGGCTTTTTTTGCCTGTTTTTTGGCCACAGAAGCGGCGGCGGCAACCTCTCTATGTGATTCGTACTCACCTGGCTCCACCGTAACCGCGCCAATCGATAAGGTGGGCAAGGCCTGCAAGACCAATTCACCCTTGCGATTCTCGGCCAGATAGCCGCTCTGGACATGCTCATTCACGTTCACCATGCCGGCCACCAGATCGTCGAAGCGATGGACGATTTCCCAGCAGCGTTGCTCCCAGTCGGCGCTCTGGAAGACGACGAAAAAGTCATCGCCGCCGATGTGGCCAACAAAATCAACCCGCTGATCCACGGCTTCGCAAATCAGGCTGCCGAGTAGCTGGATCACGTCATCGCCACGCCGGTAGCCGTAGGTGTCGTTGTAGGGTTTGAAATTATCAATATCAATGTAGGCCGCGACAAAACCGCTGTTGGCCGCCAACATGCGGTCGATATGCTCGTTGATCGGCACATTGCCCGGTAACTGAGTAAGCGGGTTGGCATAGCGGGCGGCGCTAATCTGCATCTCGGTAATCATCGCCATCAGGTCATGGCTGCTGCCAACGCCCAGATATTTGCCGTTGCCAGTGACGATAAAGCCATCGAACAGGTAATGCTTGGGCGCCAGGGCCAGCATCATCGCCAACTCTTGCAGGGTGGCGTGCTGATCAACAACCAGCGGCGCGTGATCCATGAACTGCTCGCAACTCTTGCGCCCGAACAGTTCCTTGCGGAAGGGCCGGGCAAAGCGGTCGATCATGCTGTGCCGATTGATCATGCCGACCGGCAGATCACCGTGCACGACGGGCAGCACATCGAGATCAGGATTGGCTTCAAAACGGGCGATAACACATTCGTTGGTTGCCGCCTGCGGCACCGGCACAATCGGTCGCAGCAAGTTGAGCGCCGTCGCCGCCTTCGCTCCACCCGGCGAAATCGAAACCCGCTGCAGGCCCAAGGCATCAATGACGGCGGATCGCAACTGACGTACCGGAACGGTTTCGGGTGTCGCAATGAAAAAGCCCTGAACACAGGAGATGCCCATGTCGCGAATACAGGCGAAATCCTCAGCGCACTCAATGCCTTCGGCGACCAGCGAGGCGTTGCAGATTTCGGCCAGATCCTGCATGGCGCGCACGAAATGGTATTTGATACGGTCGTTGGCGATGCCATGCACGAAGTGCTTGTCGATTTTGACGTATTCGGGCTGCACCTCCGACCACATGCGCAGGTTGGCAAAGCCCTCGCCCAGATCATCAATCGCAATCTGAAAACCCTGCCCACGATAGTGCAGCAAGGCATCCTGTATCCCTGGCAAATCAGTGATTTGCTCATTTTCGGTCAGCTCGATCACCACCCGGTTGGCGGCGATGCCCAGTTCGTTGAGCAACTGGCGCGTTTCACCATTCATCAGGCGCTCATCCAGCAGGCAGCCGGGCGTTACATTGAGGAAAAGACGCCCAGGCAGGCGGTGATGGGCGAAAGCACGCAGACTGGCTTCGCGGCAAGCATGCTCCAATTCACGCGCCACCCCGGCCTGACGTGCCGCGGCAAACAATAGATCAGGACGATGCAGCGGTGAGCTGGCCGGGCCGCGGATCAAGGCTTCGTAGCCCAGATATGCCCGGGCGCGAAAATCGAGGATCGGCTGAAAGACAGGATGCAACAGGCCTTCGGCAATAATGCTATGGATCTCTTGGACATGGTCTTCGATCAGAATAGTCATCGCGATGCACTCAACCGAAATAGGGCACTCAGTTTAGGACAGATAAATTTCATCCCTGTGACAGTGACGAAGGCGTAATCTTCACGTAAAGATCGCTGACTATGCTATTTGCACCCCACTTCACCGCCGCGAGGTCATCATGCCGGAAATGCTTTTTTGCTACTGTTGCCGCGTTCATCACCCGCGCGAGCAAATGCATAGCTTCCGAACCAGCCAGGGGCTGCGCTGGCGCTGTCAGCGCAGCATTGATGCCGCCAAGTGCAGCACCAGCGAACGCGACGCTTTCGGCAAAACCCAGACAGAGATCAACCGCGAAGCGGCGCAGGACATTGCCCGGCGCTTCACTTCCTCAACCGATTAAGCATTTCGCTTCATCTGGCTGTAACAATTGGCGCTTAAGCTGCCAAAAAAAGAGCTGCAAAGGCCGTTGATCCAAGCAAATAAAGCATTCAAAAAAATCTCTCTCCTTCGCCCGGCGCTGCCGGGCTTTTTTTCGCCGGTTGGCAGCCGGCAAACATTGCGGCGGTCATTGCAGCGTCATCTTCCTGCAATCATTCCCCGCCATTCTGCTGGCACTGAATTCACTTTTATCCGGAGGCCACCATGACAGAGACGCTTTTTTGCTACTGCTGCCGAGTCCATCATCCCAGTGAGCAGATGCATCGTTTTCGCACCCGCCACGGCTTTCGCTGGCGTTGTCGGCGCAGCATCGAAGCGGCCAAATGCGCCGCCAGTGAGCGCGACGCTTTCGGTCGAACGCAAAGTGAAATCAATCGCCAAGCCGCCGAGAAATTAGCCGAGCAAATTTTCATCCCGCGCGACGAGCGGCGCCTCCAGCGCTGATTGGCGATGGCCAAATATCGTATCGAAACGCTGGACGCGAGCAGTCCGCTGCTGCTTGAAGCCAGCGTCACCCTGCTCGTCAATGCCTTCGCCAAGCCCGAACGCTATAGCGCCCAGCGCCTGAACGAAGAATTACGCGGCGACACCTCGGTCTTTTACCGGCAATTTTTTGTTGCCGTGGCCCAGGGTGAGATCATCGGCGTCGGCGGCGTCAAGGCTGCCGACTGGGCCTCACACACGCACCTGCTCTACCTCTCGGCGGTGGCGCCTGAACACCGCGGCCAAGGCATCGGTCGCGCCTTGCTCAAGGCAAGAATCGAGTGGGTTGAAAAGCACTTTGCGGCTGGTCGGATACTGGTTTCAAGCGCCAAGGCCAAGCGTTTTCACGAGCTTGGCTTTAGCGATTTCCGAAAAAGCATCGTCGAAGGCCGCCACCTGATGATGCGGCGCTTTGAGCGAGCAAAAATGGGCTGATTTCGCGGTCGACCGCACTGCGCTGCCAGCCCCCCCCCGAGGGACAAGCTTCAGGCGGTCAGCTTCTTGAAGGTTTCAAGTACAGCGGCACCCTTGAATGGTTTGACGATCCAGCCCTTGATCCCGGCTGCCTTGCCGCGCTCTTTCATGCTCGGGCTGCTTTCAGTGGTCAGCATGATGACGTTGACGCTGTTGTTGCCCAGTTCGCCACGAATTTTTTCAACCATGGTCAAACCATCCATATTGGGCATGTTGACATCGCTAACCACCAGCTTGATGCCGGGATCGGCCTTCATTTTGGCTAGGCCGTCCTTGCCATCAACCGCCACTGCAACATCCAGCCCATTGCTTTTGAGGAAACCGGCCACTTCATCACGCACGGTACTTGAGTCATCTACAACCAGAATTTTTGCCATCACGGAAGTCCTTAAAAAATGAGTTAAAACAGTTCCAGCTCGCCGGATTCGACGAGGTCACTGGCGTCATGAACGATTTCCTTGAACTCTTCCGGCGACCAACTGAGATTGAAGACAAAGCGCTGATAGAGCTTGATTGCCTTGCCGGTATTTTCGTCAGTCAGCGTGTAGAAAAAGCACAACTGCGGGTTGTCGGTGCCAAAGGAAATGAATTTGTGCTTGTGGTTTACGATCAGCGGCACTTGAATCTGGCTGATCGAGGCGGCGGCGGCATCGCCAATGTAGCGATTCTTGAACGCACCCCAGATCAGGTTGGTGACCTCGCCGAGCAAGCTATTGACGGCGCGAAAGTTGGCCCCGCCCTCGCGTGGTTCATAGGCATCGAGCACATCGAGAATCGGCTGCTCCTCGGTTTGCAACATCATGAAGCCGCGACACCAGGCGCTTTCGAGCGGGATCAGGCTGAACACTTCACCAAAGATCACGCGATCACGGACGATATAGGGCGTATCCCAGCTTGCCGTCAAATGCTTGAACTGGCTGGCCAGAACGCCCTCAGTGATTTCCGAAATACCGCGCACCAGGGCATTGGGGTAAACCAGACTGAAGATGTATTCATCAATCACCTTGCTCAAGCCGGACAGATCGCTGGTCGTATAGGCCGCGCAAAAAACATGGCGCAATGAATCGCTGAGATCATCCAGGGTAGCCAAATCATCGCGGCGCAAAATGATCGGCAGCTCGGGCCGGACCGTGTGAATGCGGATGGCAATTTCGGCATTTTCTTCCGGTGTGGCGCCATAACACTCCGAATACAGGATGGCGCCGAGATCGATATTTGAGCGCAACACCGACATCAGGCGATTTTTTCTGACCTTGAGTCCGACCAGATTGTTCGCGTCGCAAAACGCCTTGATTGCCGCCGAATGGGCCGGGCTGTTATCGAGGACCAAGACCTTGCTAACCAGTTTTTCTGTCATAACTTTTCCAATATTTCTGCCAGTGAAGTCGGGCCTGCTTAAAACAGTTCTATCGTGCCGGTCTCTTCTTCGACCGCACTCATATCAACGCGAAAATCAATCGGCGCGTAGGCGCACAGGCAGAGCGTGGCGTGCAAGGAAACCGCGTTATTGATGCCGATCTGATGCCGGGCAACGTAGCCAGGCTTTAATTCATTGAGAAAAGGCAGACTCCGGCTTTCCAGCACGTAGGGCGTTGACATGCCCAAATGCAGGAAATGGTTTCCCATGTCGCGATTCATCGCGCCAACACAGAGATTGCCGAATTCGCCAAAAACCTCATGGAAGCTGCGCTCGGGCTGCAATTTTGTGAAATGCGCTTCCGTCGCCTGGTCAGCATCCACATGAAAAATAATCAGCAGACGGAACAGATAGGAAGAAATGGTCAAAACCACGATGTTTTTGCCGGGAATGTCGGCGAACCCGGCATCGTGCAGCTGCGCAACCTCGATGTTATCCGAAGCATCCACCGTCAAATTCGCTTTGACGGCTTTGGTGAAAATGTAATTCACCCCTTGTTTGGCTTGTTCGCTGATCATGCTGCGCACCTATTCAAGTTGACTCTTCAACTGGTTGATCATCGATTCAAGGCCAAACACGGCGGCGGTAATCATCTTGCCGCTGGCCTGAATATCCTGGAAGGTGGCGGTCGTCGTCAGATCGTTTTTGTGCAGACTTTTGCTGAAGTCATTGGACAAAAACTGCGAGCGTGCCGCCAGATTCCTCACTTCGTCAGCCACAACGGCAAAGCCGCGACCTGACTCACCGGCGCGCGCCGCTTCTATCGCGGCATTCAGCGCCAGGATATCGACGTGCCGGACAATTGCCGAAAGCTCCTTGTTTTGTTTGTGCATCTCGCGGTTTTGATGCATCAGGGCATTCATGTCCTCATGCCAATGCTCGAAGGTCACCGCAATATTTTTCAGCTGGGCAGCCTCCAAAGCCATTTTTTCAACGCGCTGCTGGGCGTCTGACTTGAACGCCCCGTTGGCCCGGTGTAATTGATCGAGTTCGCTGGATTGCTGCGCGGACAACTGCTCAATATCCGCCTGCATGCTTGCGATCTGACTGAGCAAAGTCTGGCTTTCGGCATGAACCAGGCTGTGTTCTGCTTCAATTGATTGATTAAGCGCCAGCGCAGCGCTCAACTGTCGGGCATTTTCTTCGCTCTCCAGCCGCAGAAAATCGAGATCCGCAGCATGGCCGGCCTGAACACGAGCCATTTCAAGCTGCCCCAGGCGGCCCAATCGCCAGCTGGCTGCCAGCCAACTAGCCAAGGCGACAGCCAGCGCGCCAAGCAGAATGAGGTAGTTAGCCATCATCAGATTTTGGCGAGCTTGCCGGGCATCAGGAAATCGCGCGCAATCGACAACAGATCAGATGCCGCGTGATGTTCAGCAGGCTTGGCCCGGACCGCTTCAGTCACTTGAATTTTTTCATGCGGTAGCGTGTTGACCGCAAACTTGCCGGGAAACGAGATCACCGTTTCAAAAGTCCGGAATGCGGCACCGGTTTGCTGATCGGTCAGTTCCAGACGAATCTCGCCGCCTTCCCGTTTGACGAAATCCTGCACCGCATCCATGCCCACCCCACGGCCAGAGACTTCCGTCACGGCTTTGGCGGTCGAGAAACCTGCGGCAAAGATCAGCTTGGCAACCGCTTCGTCCGGCACATCCGCGCCGTCGGCGATCAATCCCCGCTCAATTGCCTTGCTGCGAATGTAGCCCAGCGCCAGCCCCTTGCCGTCGTCCTTCAGGCGCATTTCCAGGCGCTCATCGTGCAGCGCCAGATCGAGCTGGATCGTGCCAGTTGCCGACTTACCCCTGAGCAAGCGCTCTGCTGCCGTCTCGATGCCGTGGTCCATAGCATTGCGATAGAGGTGCATGAACACATTGCGCAACAAATCGCTGACCTGATTACGAATCTGGATCCCGTTATCGTTGACCTGCAACAGGGGTGGCTCCTTGTTCAATTCTTTGGCCAAAGAAGGCAGAGAATCGAAGACGCCATCGAGTATGGTCTGGATGCGCTCGGTGCCGATCAGCCGCAAATTGAGTTTGACCTGCTGCAAGGCCGACATCAAAACGATGGGATGAGCTTCCATCGGATTAATCCGCTCCAGGCTGACCAGCATACTTTCAACCTGTTCGCGCTCGACCATCACGTATTTCTCGGCACTACCCCGGCGCCCCGGCCCTTTGCGGCCCAGCTTGACTTCATTGAGCGTGGCATATTCCTCCAGCCCTTGCCGCACCACCTCCAGCTGATTGAGCAAGTTCGCCTGGTCAAAGCTGGCTGCACTGTTTTTACGCAGTTCGTCGTAAGCCTGCTCGGCCTCATGGACGATATTGGTCAAATGCAACAAGCCATAAGTCCGCGCATTGCCTTTGATCGTGTGCATATTGCGGAAGAGTTGGGTGACCAGCTCCGCATTTTTATCGTCGGCAGCATTGAGCAAGGCGGCGTTATCGGCGACAAATTTTCTGGCGCTGATCACGAATTCGCTGAACTTCTCCTGATTGACCTTGAGGATCTGGCCGATCATTTCCAGCTCGCGCTTTTGATGTTCCGCCTCGGCCTCCAGTTGGCGCAATTCCGTCACGTCACGCACACAGAGCATGATTTTTTCGACCTCGTCGCGCTCATCGCAGATCGGCGACCACGACAAATCAAGGCATTTAACGCGGCCATCCGGCATGGTCTTGTTGATTTCGCTGACCAGAAGATGCGAGTTGAACTCGAAGTTCATCAAGTCTTCGCCAATACAGGCAACGATCGCTGCTTCAATTTGCGAATATTCATCAGCGCCAACCCCGGCGTTCTCAAAAACCAGGGCCATTGCCGGTTGACCGGCCAAATCTGTCGATTCAAGAATTTTCTCAAGATAGGCCGAGTATTCCGGGTGGACCGTGCCCCCGCCGACGATGGTCAGGATGCCTTGCGGCATGTTTTGCAACATCGCGTGAATGTCGTTGGTTTTTTCGTGCAGCTGTTGCGTGCGCTGCGCCAGGCTTTCAACCATCAGATTGAACTGTTTGCCGACCGTGCCGATTTCATCGCTTGAGGTGATTTTGACGCGTGCCTCAAGATTGCCAGCCGCCATCGTGTTGACCGCGTCAGACAAGCCATTCAAACCGCGCATGATCGAAATATAGGCGGCGATAAAACCGGCGAGGACGACGGCGAGAATCAACAACATGACCAGCACCACGGCATTGCGCTGGGCAACCAACACATCGAGACGGGCAGCCAGCAAAACCTCAGCTTCTTTCAGCACAACGCCGGATATCAATAGCGACTCGTCCAGCGCCGTCTGCGTCAGTTGCAGATAAGCCGCGGGCGTCATGTCGAAATCCGAGGTATCGAGCATTTTGACCGTCATCGCTTCCTGAATCGCCAGATAGGCCGTATTCAAGCGACTCCCGGCATCATCAAGCGCTGGCGCTAGTTCGGGATGTTCGCGCGTGACTTTGCGCAGGCTGTCCATACTCCACTGCACCAGCGCATTGAAATTACCGCGTAGTACGGTCAACTCGGTTCGGCGGCTGCTTTTCAGCCCTTTCTTGACCAGCACCAGCGCGCCCAGCCGGGCACCATTGCCGGTGGTATCAATCAATTCCGGCGCGTGCGTGGTCAGCACATCAATCAGGCGACTGCTTGAGGTATCGCCATCAACCAACAGGCCCGAACTTTCGTTCAGCTTGTCCACTTCGCCGCGTAGCGTTGCGCTCAATTGCGCATGCAGTTCGGTTAAAGCATCGGCATCTGCCGTTTTGACCTGTTCAAAATCCTTGTTCCAGGCCGTGACCCAAGCTTCGCTTGCGGTCAGTTTTCCAGCCAGAAGTTTGCGCTCGGCAATTGATGAATCGAGTACCTTAAAGGCCTGTAAGGTGCTGTCCTGTTTGGTCTGAACCAATTCGCCAAGCTCCTCGACACCTTCACGCCAAGCCTGGCTTGCGGCAATGTATTGGTGCAGATTGGCGCTCAGCGCCAGGGCCGGCACCTGAACTTCCAGCGCCTCGCGCTCATGTTGCAAAGCTGATACCCGCGTGTTTATTTCGTTCAGGATCAGACCCAGCGCAACGAGTAGCGGAACGCCAAAGACAATGGCGGTGGCACGCAGCTTGTTGCGGAATGACAGCGTCCCAACAAGGCGAATGGCCGGTTCAAGGAAGCTCATAGCGGCATAGTCCGTTTGCAAAAAGAAGGCCACTGTAGGTAATTAGTATTTCATTTGAGTGACGGAAAATGCATCGACAGTGTCATTTGGCAGCTACCCACCCCTGCCAAATGACTGTCTTTGTTACGTCATTCCTGTGAAATATTTATTGGCGATAGTGAGGGCAACCAACTTTTGAAATACAGAACATGCCCAACACCTGCTTTGACCCCGTCGCAGAAAATCACGTCCCCAACCTGCCCGCCGAAATCCTGGCCGACCCTTTCCGCCGCCGCCTGCTTTCGGCTGCCGTATTAAGCGCCAGTGGC
>JBDKHF010000054.1:0-41442 GCA_039797825.1 Pseudomonadota bacterium
TGCCCGGCCAGCACCGATTTGCTCACGTTGCGCACGATGACGGTGGGTGGCGTGCCCTGGGGCGAGCCTTCTGGCGCGGGGTAGCCAAAGCTCACGCCCTGCATGGCCAGCATGGGGTTGGGCAGGTTGGCGGGTTCTTTGAATTCAAACGTGAATTCGGCATCGGCCATCAGCGGGGCCACTTTTTCCATGCGGTCCAGCGCCTTCACGCGGCTTTGGGCCTGCTTGGCTTTGCTGGCCTTGGCCTTGAAGCGGGCAATGAACTTTTGCAGGTGGGCAATCTTTTCTTGCTGCTTGGCAAAGGCGGTTTGTTGCAGCGCCATTTGCTCGGCGCGCATGTCTTCAAACTTGCTGTAATTGCCGCCGTAGCGGACCAGCTTGGCGTTGTCGATGTGCACCGTGACCTGCGTGATGGCATCAAGGAATTCGCGGTCGTGGCTGATCATCACCAGCGTGCCTTGGTAACGCTTGAGCCAGGCTTCTAGCCAGACCAGCGCATCAAGGTCCAAGTGATTGGTCGGTTCGTCAAGCAGCAAAATATCGGACGGGCACATCAGCGCCCGGGCCAGTTGCAGACGCATCCGCCAGCCGCCGGAGAAACTGTCCACCGGGTTTTCCAGCTGGGCAACGCTGAAGCCGAGGCCGAGAATCAGCGCCTGGGCGCGCGACGCGGCATCGTAATCGCCGGCGTCGTGCAGCGCCATGTAGGCTTCGGCCATGCGCATGCCGTCGTCGCTGGCTTCGGCATCGACCACTTCGTTGCGCGCGGCGAGCAGGGTCACGTCACCGTCGATGACGAAGTCGGTGGCCGATTGATCGGTTTCCGGCATGTCCTGCGCCACCTGGCCCATGCGCCAGGCGCTGGGCATCGAGAAATCACCACCATCCTCATGCAGCGTGCCGTTGATCAGGCCGAACAAGGTCGATTTGCCGGCGCCGTTACGGCCAACCAGGCCGACCTTTTCGCCGGGATTGATGGTGACCGAGGTCTTGTCGAGCAAGGTCTTGGTGCCACGGCGCAGGGTGACGTTTCTGAGGATGATCATGGGTGATTCTTTTCTTGAGGATTGATGTCGCCATCGACATAGAACCATTGGCCGTTTTCGCAGACGAATCGGCTGATTTCATAGAGGCGGTAACCGCGTCCGGCAATGCGGTAGCGGGCGATGAATTCGACGGTGGCGTTGGTGGGGTCAATCGCCTTGTGGCTTTTGATATTGAGGCCTAGCCATTTGGTGCCGCCGTCTTCGGCCAGATTGAGTTCAGCCGGGCGAGTCGAAGTGTGCCAGGTGGCGAGTAAATAAGGTTCGAGGCCAAGAGCGTAGGCGCAGTAACGCGAGCGCATCAAGGCTTCGGCGGTCAACGCGTTTTCAGTGCCTAAATGCAGTCGACCGCAACAGGCTGAATAAGCGCGATTCGAGCCGCAAGGGCAATGCTCGGCGGGCTTCATTGGCCCTCGACGACTTCGCCGCCCAGTGCTGCGATCAGTTGGGGCAGGAAGCGGGCGAGTTCGCCGGTCATCAAGGCAAAATCGGCATCAAATTGTTCGCTGGCGTGTTCGGCAGTTTTCTCAGCCTGATCCATCAGCAGATCGAGGAAGGCGAGGCGCTTGATTTCCAGCTTTTCGCTGAGGATGAAGGAAATGCGCTCATCCCAAGTCAGCGCCAGCTTGGTCGGCAATTTGCCGGCGGCGAGGTGGGTTTTGATCTGAGCCTCGATGTCGTCACCATCCAGCGCGTGGCGCACGTAACGGACGGCGGCTTTTTCTTCGTCGGATGACTTCAGTTCGCAATCACGGTCGATGGTGAAACCGGCTGGCGCATCTCCACCGGCCAGCCAGTCGGCCATCGCGGTGACTGGCGAAATCTGGGTGTGGAGCATGGTCAGCGGGAAATCATCGAGGCAATGGCGCAGGTGTTCAATCACTTCCTCGGCCTTGCCCGGGCTGCTCGCATCAACGACGAACCAGCCATTCACCGGATCGATCCAGACAAAAGTGCTACGGCGACGGGTGAAGGCACGCGGCATCAGTTCCTCGGTGACGCGCTCCTTCAGTTCCTTCAATTGCTTGCGGCCGGGGGCGTAGCCTTGCTGCGCTTCGATGCCTTCGGCGCGTTCCTTGACCTCTTCGTTGACCACGGAAGAGGGTAGCAAGCGCTGTTCAACGGCGAGGGCAACCAGCCACTGGCCGCCAAGCGAGAAAACCAGCGCGCCATCCTTGCGCGGCGAAATCCAACCGCGTGACGTCGGCTGGTTGCTTGGGCACTTGACGAAGGGGCCGCGTGACAATAATTCTTCAAATTTGGCCAGGTCGATATTCCATGGCGTTGGCAAACGGTAAAGCTGGAGGTTCTTGAACCACATATCAAAACAATCATGAGCGTGCCGCGTTAAGGCGGCATAAAAACAAAATCCTCTGCCCGCATCTTTTGGATGTTGGCAGAGGTTCTTAAATCCTGACGAGCGCTATGCCCGTCCGGGGTGTGATTTACTTCTTGGCGCTGCCGCCAGTCAGGCCGACCATATATTCAACGGCGGCTTTCATTTCGGCATCACTCAAGTTAGCCATGCCACCGCGTGCCGGCATGCCTTTGTGACCACCGATTGCGGATTTGACCAGCGGGTCAACGCCCTTGGCCAGGCGTGGTTTCCATGCGTTCATGTCGCCCAGTTTTGGCGCGCCACTTTTTGCATCAGCATGGCATTCCTGGCAGCGCTCCTTGACCACTTGCTCGCCGGAGCGAGTATTTGGCGAACTGTAAGCCTTGTTGGTATCGGCGGCTTTGCCACCGCTGACCATGTAGCCTACCGCGCGGCTCATTTCGAGATCGCTCAGCGCGGCTTGCCCACCGTGGGCGGGCATGTTGCGGACACCGGTAATGGCGTTGGCGGTCAGCTTGTCCAGCCCTTTGGCGGCACGCTGCGACCAGGCGGACTGATCGCCAATTTTCGGTGCGCCATCCTTGCCGCTGATGTGGCATGAGGCGCAGGTGGTGTCGACCACTTCCTTACCGCTGCGCTCAGCGGCTTGTGTCTGAAGGGAGCAAAGCCCCAGAAGAAGCATGGCCAGGGCGATTTTGTTGGTTTTCATGGGAACCTCGTCGTTGTGGGGTTGAATATTAATGGATGAAAGCTTGTGCTATTTTCGTTGAAAAATCACGTCCCAGACGCCGTGGCCCAGCCGCAAACCCCGGTTTTCGAATTTGGTTAGTGGGCGGTAATCAGGGCGTGGCGCGAAACCTGCGCTTGAGTTGGTCAGCGTTGGTTCGCCGGACAGCACTTCCAGCATCTGGTGGGCGTACTCTTCCCAGTCGGTCGCGCAATGGAAATAGCCACCAGGTTTAAGGCGCGAAGCGAGTAGCGCGACAAAAGGTGACTGGATCAGCCGCCGCTTGTTGTGGCGCGCCTTGTGCCACGGATCGGGGAAGAAGACATGAACACCATCCAGCGAGACCTCGGGCAACATGTCGCGAACGACTTCGACCGCATCGTGCTGGCAGATGCGCAGGTTGGTCAGATTGCGTTCGGCGATCTGCTTGCACAGCGCACCAACGCCCGGGACGTGGACTTCAACGCCAAGGTAATCATTGTCGCGGCAGGTATCGGCAATTTTGGCCGTGGTTTCACCCATGCCGGTGCCGATTTCCAAAATTTTCGGGGCATTTCTGCCGTAGACCGCAGCAAGATCGATGGGCTGCGGGGCATAGGCAATGCCGATTTTCGGCATCATTTCGGCGTAATAATTGTGCTGCGCTGCCGACATGCGCCCGGCGCGGCGGACGTAGCTTTTGATGTGGCCGTGACTTTCGTCCCTCTCCCCCAGCCCCTCTCCCCGAGGGGGCGAGGGGAGTTCGTGTTGTTCGCTCATGAGCCGATCAATCCGGAAGTCGGCGATGACGGATCCGCCGAATAATATTTGCGCGCCATGCGGCCCGCCAGGAAAGCCTCGCGCCCGGCTTCGATGCCTTTTTTCATGGCGCTCGCCATCAGCACCGGGTCTTTGGCGTGGGCAATGGCGGTATTCATCAACACGCCATCGCAGCCCAGTTCCATCGCAATCGTTGCATCGGAAGCCGTGCCGACTCCAGCATCAACGATGATCGGCACCTTGGCGTTGGCTATGATCAGGCGCAGGTTCCACGGATTGACGATGCCCATGCCGGAGCCGATCAGCGAAGCGAGTGGCATCACCGCGACGCAGCCGATTTCTTCCAGCATCTTGCACTGGATCGGGTCATCAGCGCAGTAGACCATCACCTGAAAGCCTTCCTTGACCAGCGTGGCTGCCGCTTTCAGCGTTTCCGGCATGTTTGGAAACAGATTGGTCGGGTCGCCGAGTACTTCCAGCTTGCACAGCGGGTGACCATCAAGCAGTTCGCGCGCCAGACGCAGGGTGCGTACCGCATCATCGGCGCTGTAGCAGCCGGCGGTATTGGGCAGTATGGTGAATTTTGATGGCGGAACGGCATCCAGCAGATTGGGTTGGCTGGCGTCCTGGCCGATATTGACGCGGCGGACGGCGACGGTGACGATCTCGGCCCCTGAGGCATCAATGGCGGCGCGGGTTTCGGTGAAATCCTTGTACTTGCCGGTGCCAACCAGCAAACGGGAACGGTACGCCTTGCCGGCGATAGTGAGTTGATGCATGTCGTTTAGTCGCTAGTAATTAGTCGTTAGTCATTAGCCCTTGGTTGCTGGTTGTCTCTTGCTATCGACTAACAACTAGCGACTAGTGGCTGCATTTAGCCGCCGCCAACGGCGACGACGATTTCGAGTTGGTCGCCCGAGACGAGCGCAGTTGAGCCATGCTGGCTCTTGGGGACGATTTCACCGTTGCGCTCGATTGCTATGCGCTTGCCGCTGTAACCGAGGTGCTCGATCAGGGCGGAAACGGTGAGTTCCTGGGGGAATTGGCGAGCTTCGCCGTTGATGATGAGATTCAGCATGCCGCTATTTTAGCGGGTAAAACCAAGGCTTGCCGCCTCTTGCAGCGATGCCGGATCACCGGCATCGCTGCCCGGATGTTACTTGCTCGCCTTGATGTCAGCCGCTGCGCCCAATCCCAGCGTGTAGCCCAGTGAAACATGGTGGAAGCGATGGACTGTTTTGTCAGCGTGGATGGCGATGCCGAAGGGAATGACCTGACCTTCCGCCAGCGCCAGATCGCCCTCGCCGCCGCTCAATTTGCGCGTGAAAGTGACGGTGCACAGGCCCGCCTTGCATTCGCCTTCGGCCTTGGTCAGTGCCTGGCCGCCCTTGTTCACCCGTTCGGCAGCAACGTGGCCGTCAACCTGAGTCGCCCCTGCGCCCGCTTCGCCGCTCTTCCACTGGATGTAGTCGTAATAGTTGCCACCGGCAACGTTGGCATCCTTGACGTATTTTTTCTTCTTTGGATCAGCCCCAGGCATTGAACGGACATCGCTGTGGCAGGTCTGCCAGCAGCCGACTTGCGGCCCCATACCCACTTTGGGGCCGGCAAACATGATGGCCGCTTTGACTTCATGTAACGGTGCCTTGTCTTCCTTGTCTGCACCTGCACCTGCATCGCTCGGCGACTTGAAGCTGAGGCGGATATAAAGATTTTCAGCATCGTAGGCAGCTTGCATGGCAACCGGGAATTTCATCGTTTTCGGCGCGGCAACCGGCTCCAGCTCCTTGCTGGCCAGGCGTTTGAAATCAAGATTAAGCGTGCCTTTTTCCTCATGGCAACCAGCGCAGCTTTCGCCCTTGCTGATGCCGGTGCGGCCACTGTGTTCCTGCTTGTTCATCAGCCACTCAATCGGCGTCACGCCGGCATGGAAAACCTGAATGTCGCGCTTGGCGACTTTGCTCCAGTCAGGTGCTGCCGCTTGCGCGCCAAAGGCCAGGAGAATGCCGAGTGCAGCAATGCCTGTTTGAGTTTTTTTCATTGTTTTCTCTGCTCCATTTTTGTTGAGGAAAAACGTGAGGAAATAATACGCGTGACTTAGCAAAAAACTGTCGGTGGATTTCAAAGTCAATTGATCAGGCCGCGTGGCTTTCTCGGTGCGTTGGTAAATAGACGGTCATAAAGCCAGTTGGGCAGCAAGCGCAAAAGTTTGGCAACCATGCCCATTTGCCAGGGAATCACGGCGTAGGTCGTGCCGCGTTCAATGGCGCGGGCAAAGCGTTGTGCGGCTTGTTCAGCCGGCAACAAAAAAGGCATTTTGTAGGGGTTGACCGCAGTCATTGGCGTTGCGATATAGCCCGGCGCAATCGTTACCACCCTGATCCCGTAAGGACGCATTTCGAGGCGCAGGCTTTCAAGATAGGTGATCGCCGCCGCTTTTGATGCCGAATAAGCCTCTGCTCCAGGCAAGCCGCGAATGCCGGCAACCGAGGCAATGCCGACCAGCCGTCTTTCGCCACCCGCCGCTTTCATGGCCGGGATGAAGGGGGCAAAGGTCGCTGCCATGCCGAAGACGTTGATCTCCATGATGCGTCGGAAAACCGCCAGATCTTCCTCGTATTCGCTGAGCGTGCCAGCCGAAACGCCAGCGCTGGCAATGATGATGTCCGGTACGCCAATCCGGCTCATAAAATCGCTTGCTGCCATGTGCAAGGCGGCTGCGTCACTGACGTCCAGCGCATAGCAGGCGTGTTGGCCACCGAGGCGTTGATTTGCGGCATCAAGCAACTCGCCGCGCCGTGCCACCAGGCCGAGCGTGGCGCCTTGCGCAGCATAGTAAACGGCAAGCGCCTCGCCGATACCCGACGAGGCGCCTGTGATAAAGACCTTAAGCGTCAATTATTTCTTGCCGTTTTTCTCGTTGCGTGCCTTGGTCAGCAATTTGTCAGCAATCGCCAGCTGCTCGTTAAAGTCAGCGCCGCCGACCAAATATTTGCCACCAATCGCAATCGCCGGCACGCCCTGAATCTTGTAAGCCGTTGCCAGTTGGTCACCGCGCTTGACCTTGCTCATGACGCCGAACGAGTTAAACGTGTCGGCGAATTTCTTGGGATCAACGCCTTTCTTGATCACCCATTCGGTCAGCGTTTTTTCGTCGAACAGATTGACGCGTTCGCCGTGAATTGCCTTGAAAATATCGCCATCCAGCTTGGCCAGATCGCCGGTTGTTTCCAGTGTGTAGTAAAGCTTGGAAATGTTGGCCCAGGCGGCGCGGCCAAAAGTGATCGGCACCCGCTTGAAAACGACATCGCCCGGCAGCTTGGCGGCCCAGGCGGAAACCAGTGGGTGAAAATCGCTGCAATGCGGGCAGCCGTAGCTGAAAAATTCAAGCACTTCAATCTTGGCCGGATCGTCGCTGGGCTGCGCCGGGGCAATCAGCGTGTAATCCTTGCCGGCAGTTTGGGCAAATGACGGGTTGCTTACGGTCAACGCCGTAGCGAGGGCAAAAGATGCAGCGACAAAACTGCGGCGATTAAATTTCATCGATTACTCCTTGGTGTTTTTGGCAAGTGACGAGTCAATGCCCGATTTGGCAAGCTCAGTCCGGGTTTTGTTCAATTCATCAATCTTGGTATAGGGGCCGACGCGGACGCGGTAATAGGTTTTGTCCTGGACCATGACTTGCTGGACCACCGCCTCTACCCCCATAAACGCCAGCTTGGCCTTTTGGTTGTCAGCATCCTGTGCCGTGCTGAAAGAACCTGCCTGAAGGAAAAGGGGTTGCTTGCTTTCCTTGGGCTCCTCGGCCTTTTTATCCTCTTTCTTTTCGTCCTTCTTCACCTCTTCCTTGGCGGCGAGCGGTTTGCCTTCCTTGTCCGGCACCGCATCGCTTTTGCCCGGCAAAATGTCGTAGAACTGGAAGCGTTTTTCCGGGATCGGATCACCCGGTTTGCCTGGCAAGGCCAGTGGCTGAGCCGGTTTGCCATTCGCGGCCGCAGCCACCTCCGAACGTGGCGGGGGCGATTTGTCGACGAAGGGTAGCGGTGATTTGTTCATGTACCAGACCACCCCGGCTGCTGCGCCAACGCCAAGAACGAGGCCGATGAACATGCCGATCAAGGTGCCGCCACCTGATTTTTTCTTGGCCGGCTGGGTTCTGCGCGGTTTCATATCTCGGCTCATCAATACTTTCCTTACATCGATTCCGGGCAGCTGACGCCCAGAATGGTCAGGCCGTTACGGATCGTCTGGCGCACGGCAGCGGCCAGCGCGACGCGTGCATCACGCAGCCCGAGGTCGTCCACCAGCATGCGTTCAGCGTTGTACCAGCCGTGGAATTCGCCGGCCAGATCCTTGAGGTAGAAAGCGATAAAGTGGGGCGCCAGATCACGGGCAGCGTTGTCGATGACATCGCGGAACTCGGCCAGCTTGCTGGCAATCGCCAGTTCGCGCGGGTTATCGAGACGCGCCAGATCGGCTTCGGCCAGGCTTTCCAGGTCGCCGTTCCACTGATTCATCACTGAACAGATGCGGGCATGGGCGTACTGGATGTAATAAACCGGGTTTTCGTTGGTTTGGCTCTTGGCCAGATCAAGGTCGAAATCGAGGTGCTGATCCGATTTGCGCAGGGCATAGAAGAAGCGGCAGGCGTCGTTGCCGACTTCCTTGCGCAACTCGCGCAGCGTGACGAACTCGCCGGAGCGGGTCGACATCGAGGCTTTCTGGCCGTTGCGGTAAAGCACGGCAAATTGCACCAGCGCTACCTGCAACTTGGCCGCATCGAGATCGAGCGCGGTGATCGCGCCGGTGACGCGCGAAATGTAGCCGTGGTGGTCGGCGCCCCAGATGTTGATGACCTTGTCGAAACCACGCTCAAACTTGTTCAGGTGGTAAGCAATGTCGGAGGCGAAATAGGTGTAAAGCCCGTTTTCACGCTGCACAACGCGATCTTTTTCGTCGCCAAATGTCGTTGACCGGAACCAGCGGGCGCCATTCTGCACATAAAGATGGCCCTTCTTTTCCAGTAAATCGACGCAACGCGCCACAAGTCCGGTGTCAAACAGGGCTTTTTCCGAGAACCAGACGTCGAAATGGACGCCAAATTCTTCCAAATCGTCGCGGCAATCGGCCAGTTGTTCCGACAGGGCGTGTTGATGCACATAAGCCCAGTCCGGGCCGAGCAATTCCTTGGCATTGGCGATCAGCGCATCGAGGTGCTGGTCGCGCTGGCGCTTGGCCTCGTCATCGGCGCGGCTGGCATCGGGCAGGCCGGGCGTGCCGGCGAGGACGGCGGCGGCCGGGCGCACGTATTTTTGGCCATGCGCGGCGCTCATCTGCTTGGCCATGTCGCGCACGTAATCGCCTTGATAGGCATTCGGCAAAAACGGCACGTCGATGCCATTCTGTTCGAGGTAACGCAACCAGGTCGACAGGCCGAGAATGTCCATCTGACGACCGGCATCATTGACGTAATACTCGCGCGTCACGTCCCAGCCAGCGAAGGTCAGCAGGCTGGCGAGTGAGGCGCCGTAGGCTGCGCCACGGCCATGGCCAACGTGCAACGGCCCGGTCGGGTTGGCGGAAACGAATTCGACCTGAACCTTTTGCCAGCCACCAACCGTCAAGCGACCGTAATTTTCGCCCTCAACCAGCACCGCCCGCACGGCATTGGTTTTTGCCATTGCATCGAGCGTGAAATTGATGAAACCAGCCCCGGCAATTTCGGCCTTTTGGACTAAAACCGACACCGGTAGCTCGTTCAAGAGTTGCTGGGCGATTTCGCGGGGATTCTTCTTCAGTGCCTTGGCCAGTTGCATGGCCAGATTGGTTGCGAAATCGCCATGCGTTGGGTCGCGTGGGCGTTCGAGATGAATTGGGGTATCGCTTGCGCCTGGCGCAACGCTGTTCAGAGCCTGTTGCAACAGGGCGGTCAGCTGGGATTTAACGTCTTTGGCCATTGATTTGCTGCGAAAATTCGAAAGTCGCGATTATACGCTGGCGAAATAGCTCCGCGCTGCCTGCTTTGTGATGGTTTGTAATCCCGTTTTGCCGCGTCAAATGGCTCTTCTGATCGCCCTTTGATCGCCGTTGGCAGGACCGCAAGGGGGCTTGCGTGTTAGCATCGCCCTCTTTCGCCTAGTCCATTTCCATGCGCCTTTTTCGTCTTTTCAAGATAGCCTCCGTCGCCAGCCGCTACGGCCTCGACGACATGGTGCTTGAACACGAACCAACCGGCAGGGTGGCACGCCTCTTCAATGTTTTACAGTTCTGGCGCGATCTGTCGGCGCCACGTGCCGTTCGTTTGCGCCTTGCCCTGGAAGAGCTGGGGCCGATCTTCGTCAAATTCGGTCAGGTGTTGTCAACGCGTCGCGATCTGATGCCGGCGGATATCGCCGACGAACTGGCCAAGTTGCAGGACAATGTGCCGCCATTTGAATCGCATCTGGCCTTGGCGGAAATTGAAAAGGCTTATGGCCGTCCGGCGAGCGAGGTATTTGCGGAATTCGATCCGCAACCAATCGCTTCGGCATCCATCGCCCAGGTGCACTTTGCGGTGTTGAAAGAGGAAGACGGCAGCCACGAAGTTGCCGTCAAAATCCTGCGCCCCAATATGCTGGGGGTGATCGATCACGATCTGGGCTTGCTCGACACCTTTGCCATGCTGCTGGAAAAACTCTGGTCAGATGGCAAGCGGCTTAAACCGCGTGAAGTGGTCGCCGAATTCGGTAAATACTTGCACGATGAACTGGATTTGATGCGCGAAGCGGCCAATGCTTCGCAACTGCGCCGCAATTTTGCCGATTCACCGTTGTTGAGCGTGCCGGAAGTGCATTGGGATTGGTGTACGTCGACGGTCATGGTCATGGAGCGCATGAAAGGCACGCCGATTTCGCAAATCGACAAGCTGCGTGCCGATGGTATTGATCTGTCAAAACTATCCGCGTCGGGCGTCGAAATTTTCTTCACCCAGGTTTTTCGCGATGGTTTTTTCCATGCCGACATGCATCCCGGCAATATTTTTGTCGGCCCGGATGGCCGTTACATCGCGCTTGATTTCGGCATTGTTGGGACGTTGACCGATAACGACAAAAACTATCTGGCCCAGAATTTTCTCGCTTTCTTCCGTCGTGATTACAAACGGGTTGCCGAGGCGCATATTGAGTCCGGCTGGGCGCCTGTCGATACACGGGTGGATGAATTCGAGGCGGCGATTCGCGCTGTTTGCGAACCGATTTTCGACCGTCCGCTCAAGGATATTTCCTTCGGCAAAGTACTGCTGCGCTTGTTTCAAGCCTCGCGGCGCTTCAATGTCGAAATTCAGCCGCAACTGGTCATGTTGCAAAAAACCTTGCTCAATATTGAAGGTCTTGGCCGCCAGCTTGATCCAAACCTCGATCTCTGGAAAACCGCCAAGCCATTTCTTGAGCGCTGGATGAGCGAGCAGGTCGGCTGGCGCGGACTGGTGCGTACCTTCAAACAAGAAGCGCCGTATCTGGCGCGGACCTTGCCGCAATTGCCGCGCCTCGTTCATCAATCATTGCGGCAAGCGCCCAAGGCTGATCTTGCACCGCAACTTGAACGCCTGATCAATGCCCAACAGCAGCAAAATCGCTGGTTGATCATCATTGCTTTATTGCTCACCCTGCTCTCCGCAATCCTCCTCTCCTAAAATGGCTGCAGATTCATTTAACGACCTCAGTAAAGAGGATGTGCTTGGCTGGTTTGACAAGCGCGAAATAGCCAAGGCTGGCCCCTATGTCGATTTGGTGCGCGATATTGAAATCGAGCCGATGCTGATCCGCGCCATCGTTCCCGGCACGGCACCAACGCCTTATGGCGTGGTTGTGCGCTTGATGGAAGCACGCGGTGGTGCCCTATTGATTAGCGCCTGTACCTGCCCGGTTGGTAAACATTGCAAGCACGTTGCTGCCGCGCTGTTGCGGGCGGTTGATGAAAACGCCCCGAAACCGGATCGGGTCAGCCCCAGCGTGCTTTCCTGGGTGGAAGACCTGCGTCGCGTTTCGTTGGCGGTGGCCAAGAAAAAAGCGCGTCCGGCCAGTGCCCGGCAGCAGCTTTTCTACATTCTCAAATGGTCGGATGACCGGCGCCATTTCGGCATTGAAATCCGTAAAGGCAAATTTCCGGAAAGCGCTGAAGAGTGGTGGAAGGTTGATCGCGCCCTGGTCACGCCGCCGCAATTCGTCAATGAAGAAGACCTCGTCATCCTGCGCCTGATCTGGGCTGAGCGGAATCACGAAAGCCCGTTGCGTGCTTTCGGTCTCGGCCCCAAAAAAGGGGCGGAGATTTTGCAGCGTCTGGTGCACAGCAATCGCCTCTATTCCGAGGATGATCTGGGCCTGCCGCTACAAGCCGGTTTGCTACGCCCGGCCAGTGTCGGCTGGCAGATTGACCCAAGCGGCTTCCAGCGCCCATCGCTGCGCCCCGATCCGCCAGCGGAGATGATTGTTACGGTCGACCCGCCCTGGTACCTGGATTTGGCCGAAGGCGAAACCGGACCGCTTGATGTTGCCGGTAATCCGGCGGTGATTGGTCGTCTGTTCAGCTTGCCGCCCCTCTCGGCCAAGGAAGCCGCCTTGGTGGCCGAAGCCTTGTCCGAACTGGCGCCTGATCTGCCGCCGCCCGCCGAGGATGCCGGTGAGCGCTTGCGCTTGATCGATGCCCCTTTGCAGGCCATTCTTCAACTCGACACGGTGCATACCCACGGCTACCGCGCCTGGCGCGATTACCCGCATAGCTACAACGGCGGCCCCTTCGATGTCGCGCGCGTCCTTTTCCGCTATGCTGACGCCGACGTTCGCCCCGAAAACAAGCATGAATTCATTACCCTGCCCGAGGGCGAAACCGTCCGCCTGAAACGCCGCCCGGAAGCCGAGGCCAGCGCCCTCAAAGCGCTTGCCGAAAGCGGTCTGGAGCGGGTGCCAGGGCACACCTTGTACACCTTCGGGCATGCACCCGAGGGTATTTACGGCCTGGCGCATGAAAGTGATTGGGCTTATTTCATGCAGGATGGCCTGCAGGCTTTGCGTGATTCGGGCTGGCAAATTGAATTTCCTGACGATTACCGCCATCACATTCTTGAAGTAGAAGGCTGGGAAGCCAATCTGGTTGAATCGGATAGTGGCTGGTTCGACCTCGACATGGGCGTCATTGTCGAAGGCGAACGTCTGGCGCTGGCCCCCTTGCTGGCCGGCCTTTTCCGTCGCGATGCGCGCTGGCTGGATGCTCTGCAACTGGCTTTTGTTCCCGATGACGAAGCGGTTGAACTGCATACGCCAACCGGCAAGCGGCTGCGCGTGCCGGCCGGGCGGATCAAGCCACTCGCCGCCACGCTGATCGATCTCTTCGACGGCTTCAATGGCGGCGATACGCTGCGCTTGTCACGTTTCGACGCGCCGCGTCTGGCTGACTTGAGCGATACGACACGCTGGCAATTCAAAGGCCAGAGCGATGTGTTTGCGATGGCCGACAAGCTGCGCAACGCGCAAGGAATCACCCATATTGATCCGCCGAAGGGGCTTTGTCTGGAGCTTCGCCCGTATCAGAGAGAAGGCCTGGCCTGGCTGCAATTCCTGCGTGAACAAGAGCTTTCGGGCATTCTTGCCGACGACATGGGGCTTGGTAAAACGGCTCAGGCACTGGCCCATTTGCTGCTCGAAAAGGAATCTGGTCGACTCGATAAACCGGCCTTGATCGTTCTGCCGACTTCGCTGATTTTCAACTGGAAAAATGAAGCAGCGCGTTTTGCGCCCAGCCTGTCTGTGCTTTCGTTGCATGGCCCGGAACGCAAGAACAAATTTGATCAAATCGCCGGCAGCGACGTGGTGCTGACAACTTATCCGCTGCTTTGGCGCGATGCCGAAGAGCTGATGCAGCACAGCTACCATCTGCTCATTCTTGACGAGGCGCAAACCGTCAAGAACGCCCGCAGTCAGGGCGCTGAAGCGGTGCGCAAGATCGATGCGCGGCATCGTCTGTGCATTACCGGCACGCCGCTTGAGAACCATTTGGGCGAGTTGTGGAGCCAGTTCGATTTCCTGCTGCCCGGTTTTCTCGGTGACAACCGCCAATTCACCAAACATTGGCGGACGCCGATTGAAAAGCAGGGCGACAACCAGCGCCGTCTGTTGCTGGCGCGGCGGATTCGGCCTTTTATTCTGCGGCGCAAAAAGGAAGATGTGGCGCAGGAATTGCCGCCCAAAACCATCATCGTGCGCAGCGTCGAACTCGAAGGCAGCCAGCGTGACCTTTACGAAACGGTGCGTGCGGCGATGGATGCCAAGGTGCGCGAAGAAATTGCCATCAAGGGCTTCAATCGTAGCCAGATTGTGATTCTTGATGCGCTGCTTAAACTGCGCCAGGTCTGCTGTGACCCGCGACTGGTCAAGGCCAATGCCGCGACCAAGGTCAAGGAGCGCGCCAAGCTGGATTTGTTGATGGCGATGTTGCCGGAACTGGTTGATGAAGGCCGGCGGATTCTCGTTTTCTCGCAATTCACCAGCATGCTGGCCTTGATCGAGCACGAGTTGGACCGGGCAGGGATCAAATACGTCATCCTGACCGGCAATACCGACGACCGTGAAACGCCGATTCGCCGCTTCCAGGAAGGCGAAGTTCCGGTTTTCCTGATCAGCCTGAAGGCCGGCGGTGTCGGTCTCAATCTGACGGCGGCGGATACGGTGATCCATTACGATCCGTGGTGGAACCCGGCAGTTGAAAATCAGGCCACCGACCGTGCCCATCGCCTAGGGCAGGAAAAGCCGGTGTTCGTCTACAAACTGATTGTTGGCGGCAGTATCGAGGAAAAAATCCTTGCCCTGCAGGAACGCAAGGCCGAGTTGGCGGCGGGGATTTTGTCGGAAGATCGCGGGGTTGATGTGAAATTCGGGACGGACGATCTGGCTGCTTTGTTCGAGCCGCTGCCGACTTAAGGCTGTACTGATGAAATCGCCGCACTGCGTAGGTCGGGTTTTAACCTGACATTGTCTTTGTCGGGCTGAAGCCCGACCTACGGAATTTGCGGTGCTAATTGAACCCCAACACCGTCGTAGGTCGGGTTTTAACCCGACATTGTCGGGCCCAGGGCGAATGGTTTCATTGGTTGGGGTGGATTCCATCCATGATCGTTAGGAGCCGTGTTCCCTTGATTTTTGCCTCTTTGGGGCGTTGACCGCAACATTCAGGCGCTCAGAGTGGCTGAGGCTATCCGTTCCAGCAAACCCTTCAGAGCATGGCGTACCGATTGTTCGCGAACCGCCGCCCGGTCGCCGGTGAAGCGACAGGTTTGTGCTTCGCAGCCACCCTCTTTTGAGGCCCAGGCGAAGCAGACGGTACCCACCGGTTTGCCCGGTGAGCCGCCGCCCGGTCCGGCGATGCCGGTGATGCCCAGCGCCCAGTCGGCCCGGCTATGGGCCAGCGTGCCTTGCGCCATCGCGCGGGCAGTTGCTTCGGAAACGGCGCCGTGGCGTTCGAGCGTGGTTTCAGGCACGCCCAACATGTCGATTTTGGCGGCGTTGGAGTAGGTGACAAAGCCCCGATCAAACCAGGTAGAACTGCCGGCAATTGCGGTAACCGTTTGCGCCACCCAACCGCCGGTGCACGACTCGGCAAGGGCCAGCCATTCGCCACGACTGAGCAATTCGTGGCCGATTTTTTCAGCAAGTATTTCGAGGTCTTTCATGGTGCGCGATCTTAGCATTCAGTCAGCCGCTTTATCCTGCGCGGCGAAATGTTGCCGTAACATTCCAGGTTCATGATGCCGGCTTTTTCCGAAGGAACGATTATGGATTTGCTGCTCTGGCGCCACGCTGAAGCCGAGGATGGTGAGGATGATCTGCGCCGCCAACTGACGGCGCGTGGACAGAAGCAGGCGCGGGTGATGGCCAAGTGGATCGCGGCGCATCAGCCGAAGGATTTGCGCATCATCGTCAGCCCGGCGGTGCGTACCCAGCAAACCGCCGAGGCGCTCAAGTTGCCGTTCGAGACGCTGCGCAAGATTGGTCCGGAAGCTTGTGTTTCCGAACTGATTGCTGCTTCCGGCTGGCCAGCGGCCAGTGGTTCGGTGCTGATCATCGGCCATCAGCCTTCGCTTGGTCGCCTGGCTTCTTTATTGTTGGCCGGGCATGAGTCGGAATGGACGATCAAGAAGGGCGCTTTGTGGTGGCTAAGCAATCGCACGCGCCAGGGCGAGACGCAAACGGTTTTGCGTGCCGTCATTCCAGCGGAATTTTTGGACTAGACAAACGCCCGGCTTTGCCGTGAAATAGACGTTTTCACGTCTGTGGATGGAGCGAGGCATGGTTACTAAAAAAAACACGAATTCCCCGAAGCTGGCGGTGACGGCGGCCAAGAAAACAACAGCACGTTCAACCCGGCAACGCCCGGTGGACAGTGGCGATATTCCGCCCAATTTGAGCCAGCAGGGGATTGAAGGTTTTGCGGTGAGTGCTGCGGTCGACGGCGCCCAAGAGGCAAAAATCGGCGCGATGCGCGATGTGATCGCCGGCATGCCGCTCGACGATTCTGTCGCCATGTTGCGCGGTTTGCTCAAGCAGCAGGGCGTCAAGAGCGAACAGCTTGAAGCGAATCCGGATGAGGAGCTGGTCAAGGACTGGCGTGATGGCGGCTATCCCTACAAGAATCTGATGCAGCGGCGCAATTACGAGCGCCAGAAATATCGCCTGCAGGTTGAACTGCTCAAGTTGCAAGCCTGGGTCAAGGAAACCGGGCAGAAAGTCGTCATCCTCTTTGAAGGCCGTGATGCAGCGGGCAAGGGCGGCACGATCAAACGATTGATGGAACACTTGAATCCGCGTGGCGCACGGGTGGTGGCACTGGAAAAGCCAAGCGAAATCGAGCAGGGGCAGTGGTATTTTCAACGTTACGTGCAGCATTTGCCGACCCGTGGCGAGATCGTTCTGCTTGATCGCTCCTGGTACAACCGGTCCGGCGTCGAGCGCGTCATGGGCTTCTGTTCAGAGCAGGAATACGCCGAGTTTGTCCGCCAGGCGCCGGAGTTCGAGCGCATGCTGGTGCGTAATGGCACGCATCTGATCAAATTCTGGTTCTCGGTCAGCCGCGAAGAGCAACGCCGCCGTTTTGGTGAGCGCAAGGTGCACCCGCTCAAGCAATGGAAGTTGTCACCGATCGACCTGGCTTCGCTCGATAAATGGGACGATTACACCAAGGCCAAGGAAGCAATGTTCTTCCATACCGATACTGCCGATGCGCCGTGGACGGTGATCAAGTCGAACTGCAAGAAGCGCGCTCGGCTCAATGCCATGCGCTATGTTTTGCACAAGCTGCCCTACAACAACAAGGATACGGCGCGGATTGGCAATCTTGACCCGCTGATCGTCGGTCGCGCCAATGTGGTTTACGAACGCGGCGAGCAGCAGGGGTTGCCGATTTTGTGATTGGCAGTGGAAAACGGGATTCAACTTGGCTGAGGGTGTCAGGTTGAATCCTGAGTTGGTGGCTGGTGTGTGCCCAATGCTGACCTAGCCGCCTTATTGAAGCTGCCACTCAAAAATGGGAAACCGTGGTTTGTCCCTTGTTGCTAGGACGCTGCGCGGCTGTATCGCGCAGCGTCCGGTGCCGTTTAATTTTAAATAAATGATGGGGCTTTAGCCGACTTCCTGTAACTCAGCGAGTACAGGAAGCGATGCAAGGAATATTTCAAAACTGCGATTCTGTTGCGCTCCCAGTTCAATGTTCTTCTTTTTCTCGTAGCCTTTTGATAGCTTACGGTAACAGTCAGCTTCTTTTTCATACGCTACATCAGCTGACGCCAAGGCTTTTGCTAAAACAGTTTCGCAGTTCAAAAGTTTCGTTTGTTTCTTTTTGTCGTTTACGTGAAGTGGCAATAACCAACACTCTAGCGAATGCACTGACACTGCGAAAAAAATTCGCTCTCCGAACTGTTCTAAAAATTTGTTGCCAAGCTTTCTCTTGATTACACCGTGAACCTCTGAAACCAGTTGATCAACAGGTTTCTGTTTGCCGCCTTCCGTTAGCGGAACGTTGAAATTCTTTTGTTCAGCAACATCAGTGTCTATTTGAACAATCAAATAGTCATTAAACGACAATGCCTCCACTAGATATTCGTATTGGGTGCAATACTCAAGCACCAACTCCCATCCACCATACCCAGCTTGGCGAGACTCATCTGTAGCATCTCGAAGCGGCTGAAGAGAATTAACTTCGAGATCATTGCTATCAAAATGTCCGCATAAGATAGCCTCCAAGGCAATCTGATCCGTCACCCCTTCGGTTACCAAGGCAAAGCTAGACATCTAGAACCCCTTTGGAAGACCACCAAGAGAACCTCGCAAAAAGGCTTCAGATAGTCGAATTGGAGCTCCGTCATTTAGAGATTTTTTAACTCGCTTCAGTCTCGTGAAGCCTTGTCTGTTGCGCGATATAACAAATAATCGCTGCTCATCATCATCCAAGTTCAAGCCATCAAGAATTGCAGGATTGTGGGTGGTAAGAACTACCTGCTTATCGTGCTTTATCGCGAGCTTAATCAACTCCTTCATTAGCAAGCTGCAAAGCTTTGGATTAAGCGATGCATCTATGTTGTCTACAGCGAAAAATTTTGGCGTCAAATCAGACGAGAATAGGGAGAAATAAAATGAGAGAAACAAAAAACCTTCGTTTGTGCTCATTTGATCAAAATAGCGGCGAGACTCATCTAAATATCTATCTTTTATCTCTATTCGGCTCGCCAACTGATTGTTGTCATCAACAATCTCTAGATCTTCAAACCAACCAAGCACACATAACAATCGGCGGATTTCACGAAAAACCTCTGTGTATTTACCGTCCGACTGAAAAACAGACATTAATCGCAGCAGTCCCTCGCCATTAATGCCAAGAGGTTCAATTTGTCCTTCTTTTTGAAACGATCGCAGTGACGAGTTTTCTGGCGAATAAACTATGAAATCCTGAAGATCCTTCCCCGGTTCATTATGCAAAGTTTGTCTTTTTACTAAAAACTGTGCAAATGGATTGTCATCCTCAAGCTTGAAAGAAAGGGGAAGAATTTGCTCACCTTTTTTTGTTTTTAATTTTTTTATTGGCCCGCTGGCTTCGAAAGATTTTGAAATTTGATTTGCGATATTGCGAAACAGTTCTTCTAGCGTTTCTTTTCCGTCATTATTATTTTCACTGGAAAACGCCTTGGCTGACGAAACGAATTCTTCAAAGCCCAACGGTTCTATTGTCTTTCCTGAATACAGTGATGTCCATTTTGAATATGGCTCATTATCGTTGGTCAACTTGAAGGCCACACTATTTCCAGACGATGCCTCTATGGAAATAGATATCGAGTCATCTGGCTTAAATCCTGGAAATGCTGGGCGCATATACTCCGGGCGAGTAACGCGAATCCCACGGGAGGCTAAAAATTCGTTATCGAGTTTTGCTCCTACAGCCGCACCAGCCAAGGCAATAGATTCCAAAATATTGCTCTTCCCAGCACCATTTTCACCAATCAGTACGTTGACGCGTCCAAGTGGGATTTCCAGTTTGTCAATCGACTTGTAGTTTTCAATCTTGATGTTCGTTATCACGCATAGCTCACTATTGGCAATCACATATATGCACATTATCGCACTGAAGATGCCATCCGGCAGCTATCAGATTCGAACTGCCCTTTGACGGTCAGCTGTCTGGCGTGAACGAACTTCCGCTCTTGGCCGACTCTTGCCGATCCGATCACCCCTCGATTTCCCGCAAATCAGCTAATCACGTAGGACGCCCCGCCGGTGGCGATTAGTTGGCCGGTTTCGTTGTGTAAGGTCATTTGGGTCGAAGCAATGCGGCCACCGAGACGAGTCAAGCGACCGGTGGCCGTAAATTTTTTGCCGATTCCCTGATGCAGGTAATCGGTGCGTAAATCGATCGTTCCGACGCGGCCAAAACGGTGGGTGACCTGCTCTGCTGTTTCGTGCGCGAATTTTTCGGCGATGCCGACAATTACGGCGAGACCGGCAACTGCATCGAGAGCGCTGGCGATTACGCCGCCATGCAGGCGACCATGCAGATAATGGCCAATCAGGCCGGGGCGCATGGCAAAACTCAAGGTCGGCGCGGCCGGGTCGAGCGAACTCAGTTGAAAGCCCAGAGTTTCGTGGAAAGCGATGCTTTGCTCGAACACCTGGCGCAATCGGGCATCCAGTCTGGCTTGTTCTTCGCTTGAGCGGCGGGGGAGTTGGGGGTGTGCAGTCATGGGTTTCCAGCAGACATAAAAAAGGGCGACGGGGTTGCCGTCGCCCAAACCTAACGCAATTTTACCGCAGCTTACTTTTTGCGCGGCGGAGGTACATCCGTACAAGTCCCGTGCGCGACTTCAGCGGCCATGCCGACGGTCTCACCCAGGGTTGGATGCGGGTGGATGGTTTTGCCGATGTCGACCGAATCACAGCCCATTTCAATCGCCAGACAAACTTCGCCGATCATGTCGCCGGCGTTCGGGCCAACAATCGCCCCGCCGATGACGCGATGCGTTTCGGCATCAAAGATCAGCTTGGTGAAGCCGTAATCGCAGCCGTTGGCAATCGCCCGACCGGATGCAGCCCAGGGGAATTTGGCTGATTCGATCTTACGTCCTTCCGCCTTGGCCTGTTCCTCGGTGTAGCCGACCCATGCCACTTCGGGATGGGTGTAGGCAACGCCGGGGATCACGGTGGCATCGAAAGCCGCCTTGTGACCGGCAGCAACTTCAGCCGCGACATGCGCTTCATGCACCGCCTTGTGGGCCAGCATCGGCTGACCAACGAGATCGCCGATGGCGAAGATGTGCGGTACGTTGGTCCGCATCTGTTTGTCGACGTTGATGAAGCCACGGTCGGTGACGGCGACGCCGGCTTTCTCGGCGGCAATCTTCTTGCCGTTCGGGGCGCGGCCAGCGGCTTGCAGAATCATGTCGTAACGGACGGCATCGGCATTCGGCGCGCCTTCGCCTTCGAACTTGACCCACAGGCCATCTTCCCTGGCATCGACTGCTACGGTGCGCGTTTTCAGCATGATCCGGTCAAAACGGCTGGCGTTCTGCTTTTCCCAGACCTTGACCGTGTCGCGGTCCGGGCCTTGCATTAGCGCATCAGCCATTTCAACGACATCAACTTTGGCGCCTAAAGTCGAGTAGACCGTCGCCATTTCCAATCCGATGATGCCGCCACCGATGACCAGCATTTTCTTCGGAACGAAGCGCAGTTCGAGCGCCCCGGTCGAATCGACAATGCGTGGGTCTTTCGGGATGAAGGGCAGATGCACGGCAGCCGAACCGGCGGCAATGATGCACTTCGCGAACTTGATGATCTTCTTGACGCCGGTTTTTTCCTGACTGCTGCCGGTGGTTTCTTCGACTTCAATATGATTGGCGTCGAGGAAAGAACCGTAGCCACGCACGATGTCGACCTTGCGCCCCTTGGCCATGCCGGCCAGACCGCCGGTCAGTTTGCCGACGACCTTGTCCTTGTGGGCGCGCAACTTGTCGATATCGACCGTTGGTGCGGCAAAAGTCACGCCGAGATCATTGGCGTGCTGGGCTTCTTCCATGACCGCAGCGACATGCAGCAGGGCCTTGGACGGAATGCAGCCAACGTTGAGGCAGACACCGCCGAGGGTGGCGTAGCGTTCAACGATGATCGTCTTCATGCCGAGGTCAGCCGAGCGGAAAGCCGCCGAGTAGCCACCGGGGCCGGCACCGAGAACGAGCATTTCGCACTCAAGATCGGCGGTGCCGGCATGCGTTGCCGCCGTTGGGGCGACTACGGGCGCGGCGGTTACGGTCGACGCCGGAATGGACGCAGAAACTGGCGCAGAAACGGGTGCGGCAGCAGCGGCTGCACCGGTTTCAACCTTGATCAACAAGGCGCCTTCGCCAACCTTGGAACCCAGTTGAACCAGCACTTCCCTGACCACGCCGGCTACCGTGCTCGGTACATCCATCGTTGCCTTGTCGGATTCGAGGGTGACGATGGCGTCGTCCACCTTGATGCTGTCGCCGACCTTAACAAACAGGTCGATGACCGGAACACTCTCGAAATCGCCGATATCGGGGACTTTTACTTCAATCAATTGACTCATCGCATTCCCCTTAGACGATCATCCGGCGCATATCGGCCAGCAGTTCAGCGACATAAACATTGAAGCGGGTCGCCAGCGCACCGTCGATAACGCGGTGGTCAGCGGTCAGCGACAGCGGCAGGACGAGGCGCGGCACGAAGGCCTTGCCATCCCAGACCGGCTTCAGCGCCGACTTGTTGACGCCGAGAATGGCGACTTCCGGTGCATTGACGATCGGTGCGAAGTAGGTGCCACCGATACCGCCGAGGCTGGAAATCGTGAAGCAGGCGCCCGACATGTCGGCCGGCTTGAGCTTGCCGTCGCGGGCTTGCTTGGCCAGTTCGCCGGATTCCTTGGCAATCTCGAAGACGCCCTTCTTGTCGGCGTTCTTGACCACTGGCACAACCAGACCATTTGGCGTGTCCGCAGCGAAACCGATGTTGAAGTATTTCTTCATCACCAGATTGTCGCCATCAAGCGAGGAATTGAATTCCGGGTAACGCTGCATGGCCTTGACGCAAGCCTTGATCAGGAAGGCGAGCATGGTCAGCTTGTTGCCCGACTTCTCGTTCTCCTTGTTCAGTTGCACGCGGAAAGCTTCAAGATCGGTGATATCGGCATCTTCGTGATACGTAACCGCCGGGATCATCACCCAGTTGCGCGACAGGTTCTGGCCGGAAATCTTCTTGATGCGTGACAGCGGCTTGACTTCGATTTCACCGAACTTCTCGAAATTAACCTTCGGCCAGGGCAGCAGATCAAGCACGCCACCTCCGACCACGCCGCCAGTCGCCGAGGCGACCGGGCCGGAAATGGCACCGGACATGACGCCCTTGACGTATTTGGTCAGGTCTTCCTTGACGATACGGTTTTTCGGGCCGGTGGCAGCAACCTTGGATAGATCAACGCCGAGTTCGCGAGCATAAGCACGCACTGACGGCGAAGCGTGCACCTTGGATCCGAGCGGCAAGGCTGCTGCCAGTGCAGCAACCGGCGCGACGACCTGCGGTAGGTCGGGCTTCAGCCCGACTTGCGGCGCGACACTCGCAGCCTGTCCGGCTGAAGCCGGACCTACAGTGGAAGCGGCGCCGGTTTCCACCTTGATCAATACCGTGCCTTCGCCAACCTTGGAACCGAGTTGGACGAGGACTTCCTTGATGATGCCGCTGACGGTCGATGGAACATCCATCGTTGCCTTGTCCGACTCAAGCGTGGCGATCGCATCGTCCACCTTGATGCTGTCGCCGACTTTGACGTACAACTCGATGACCGGGACTTCGGCGAAATCGCCAATGTCCGGCACCTTGACTTCAACCAGAGCACCGCCAGCGGCGGGTGCAGCGGCCACCGGTGCGGCGACCGGAGCTGGTGCTGCGGCTTGTGCCGCCGGTGCGGGAGCGGCAGCAGCGCCACCCGTTTCAACCTTGATCAGCAATGCGCCTTCGCCAACCTTGGAACCAAGTTGGACCAGCACTTCAGTAACCACACCGGCAACGGTGGAGGGAACGTCCATGGTGGCTTTGTCGGATTCCAGGGTACAGATCGCATCGTCAAGCTTGATGCTGTCGCCGACTTTAACGTACAGCTCAATGACCGGAACGCTTTCGAAATCCCCGATATCAGGGACAGTGACTTCAATGATTTGGCTCATGTTGTCTCTCCCTGATTAAACCGACATCGGGTTGGGTTTGTTCGGGTCAAGGTTGTACTTGACCAGAGCGGCAGCAACCACTTCGCGCTTGATTTCACCGTTGTCGGCCAGCGCCTTGAGGGCAGCCAGCGTCACCCAGTGACGATCGACTTCGAAGAAATGACGCAGTTTCTCGCGGGTATCCGAACGGCCAAAACCATCGGTGCCGAGCGTGATGTACGGTGCCTTGACGAAGGGGCGGATCTGCTCGGAGAACAGCTTGATGTAGTCGGTGGCAGCAACGACCGGGCCCTTGGCGCCAGCCAGTTTCTGCTCGACGTGCGACAGCTTCGGCTCTTCGAGCGGGTGCAGCATGTTCCAGCGCTGCGTATCGATACCGTTGCGGGCCAGCTCGTTCATGCTGGTGCAGCCCCAGAGGTCGGACTCGACGCCCCAGTCGTTCTTGAGCAGATCAGCCGCCGCGATGACTTCACGGAAGATGGTGCCGGAGCCGAGCAGTTGAACGCGCGGGCCAGCGGAGTCGGCGCCCTTCTTGAAGGCATACATGCCCTTGATGATGTCGGCTTCGGCGCCGACCGGCATTTCCGGGTGCTCGTAGTTCTCGTTCATTACCGTCAGGTAATAAAACACGTCTTCCTGCTCGGCGAACATGCGGCGCATGCCGTCCTGCGTCACCACGGCGACTTCGTACTGGAAGGTCGGGTCGTAGGAAATACAGTTCGGGATCAGGTTGGACAGGATCAGGCTATGGCCGTCTTCGTGCTGCAGGCCTTCGCCGTTCAGCGTCGTGCGACCGGCGGTGCCGCCGATCAGGAAACCACGGGCGCGTTGGTCGCCAGCCGCCCAGCACAGGTCGAGGACGCGCTGCATGCCGAACATCGAGTAGCAGATGTAGAACGGAATGGTCTGGACGTTATGCACGGAATACGACGTGGCGGCGGCGATCCAGTCGCTCATCGCGCCGGATTCGTTGATGCCTTCCTGCAGCACCTGACCGGTCTTCGATTCCTTGTAGAACATCAGCTGGTCATGGTCTTCCGGCACATAGTTCTGGCCTTCCTGATTCCAGATGCCGACCGAGCGGAACATGCCTTCCATGCCGAAAGTGCGCGATTCGTCGGGCACGATGGGCACGACGTTCTTGCCGACATTCTTGTCCTTCAACATCATGTTCATGATGCGGACGATGGCCATCGTCGTGGACAATTCACGGCCTTCGCCGGAAGCCTTCAGCAATGACGTAAAGGTGTCGAGCGCAGGAATGGCCAGCGGTTCGGCCTTGCGGCGGCGTTGCGGCAGGAAGCCACCGAGATCCATGCGACGCTGGCGCATGTACTTGTACTCTTCCGAATCTTCAGCAAATGTCAGGTAGGGCAGTTCGGCCAGCTTGTCGTCCGGCACCGGCAGGTTGAAACGGTCGCGGAAACGGCCGATCTGCTCGACGTCGAGTTTCTTGGTCTGGTGCGAGGTGTTCATTGCTTCGCCGGCCTGACCCATGCCGAAGCCCTTGATCGTCTTGGCCAGAATCAGCGTCGGTGCGCCCTTGGTCTTGATCGCGCGGTCGTAGGCGGCAAAAATCTTGAAAATGTCGTGACCGCCACGGTTGAGTTGCCAAACTTCGTCGTCGGTCCAGTCGGCAACCAGTTCGCGCAGTTCAGGCGTGTTGAAGAAATGCTCACGGACATAGGCGCCGTTCTTGGCCTTGAAGGTCTGGTATTGACCATCGACCAGTTCCATCATGCGTTTTTTGAGAATGCCCTTCTTGTCGCGATTGAACAGGGTGTCCCAATGGGTGCCCCAGACCAGCTTGATGACATTCCAGCCGGCGCCACGGAATTCGGATTCGAGTTCCTGAATGATCTTGCCGTTGCCGCGCACCGGGCCATCGAGACGCTGCAGGTTGCAGTTGATGACGAAGATCAGGTTGTCCAGTTTTTCGCGACCGGCCATGCCGATGGCGCCAAGTGATTCGACTTCGTCGGTTTCGCCGTCGCCGAGGAAGGCCCAGACCTTGCGATCACCGGCCTTGGCCAGTCCGCGCGAGTCGAGGTACTTCATGAAGCGGGCCTGGTAAATGGCCTGGATTGGGCCGAGGCCCATGGAAACGGTCGGGAATTGCCAGAAATCAGGCATCAGCCAAGGGTGCGGGTAGGAAGAAATACCCTTGCCACCGGTTTCCTGGCGGAAGTTGTCGAGTTGGTCCTGGGTCAGACGACCGAGCATGAAGGCGCGGGAATAAACGCCGGGTACCGAGTGGCCCTGGAAGAAGATCAGGTCGCCACCGGATGGGTCATTGATGCTGCGCCAAAAATGTGAAAAGCCGACGTCGTAGAGCGCGGCAGCCGAAGCGAAGGAGGCAATGTGGCCGCCGACGTTGGTTTCCTTGTTGGCGCGGACGACCATCGCCATCGCGTTCCAGCGGATGTAGCTGTGAATCTTGATTTCCATGTCGGCATTGCCCGGGTATTTGGGCTGCTGGTCGGCCGGAATGGTGTTGATGTATTCGGTATTGGCGGAATAAGGCAGATCAACGCCGGCTTCACGCGCCTGGCCGATGACCTTTTCAATCAGGAAGTGAGCGCGTTCAGCGCCTTCCTGGGCGATGACTCCTTCAAGCGACTCCATCCATTCTTTTGTTTCCTGCGGATCTGTGTCCGTCGGGTCGGGCAATGCATTTAGCTGATTGGCCATCTTTTGTCTCCAAAGTAGGTTGTGCTTTCGTCGCGCCTGAATCTAGCCCGACAACTTTAACGCTTTCGGGTTCGTTGGCGAACCCGTGTTTACACCTATATCGCGTTGCGCATTGTAAAATGCAAATTCGCATTGTGCAATATCCGGACTTTCCCTAATGTGATTTTTTTGGCGAAGCCAAGTGAGACAAAAACAAAAAGCCAAATGACTTGCGCTGTATCAAATGGCAGCCCTGCGGCCCCCTTATAATCTCGGGTTTCGCATAGAAATCAGGAGCACTCATGGCCGTAGTGATGCCAGCACCCGCCGCTAGCCGGCTTCTTTTGTCCGGCAATGAAGCCGTCGCCCGTGCTGTTTGGGAGAGTGGTGTCAAGGTGGCTGCCGCCTACCCGGGTACGCCGTCCACAGAAATGATGGAAGTCATTGCGACCTATCCGGATCTCTATGCCGAGTGGTCGGTCAATGAAAAGGTCTCGCTGGAGGTGGCGATTGGTGCCGCCTACGCCGGCTCGCGCGCCTTCTGTTGCATGAAACATGTCGGCATGAATGTCGCCTCCGATGCGCTGATGACCCTGACTCTGACCGGCGTGATCGGTGGTCTGGTGATCGCCATTGCTGACGATGTCGGCTTGTCATCCTCGCAAAATGAGCAGGATTCGCGTTACTGGGGACGCTTTGCGCACGTGCCGGTAATGGAGCCGGCCGATTCGCAGGAAGCCTACGAAATGACGCTGGCCGCCTTCGCACTTTCTGAAGAGTTTCAGGTGCCGGTCATTCTGCGCATGACGACGCGGATCAATCACGTCAAGTCGCTGGTCACGGTTGGCGAACGCATGGCGCATGTCGGGGCCGGCTTCAAGAAAGAGCCGGCGCGCTTCGTGATGGTGCCGGGCAATGCCGGCAAACGCATTCCGCTGATGTTTTTGCGTGAAGAGAAATTGCGCGCACTGGCCGAAGTTTCGCCGTTCAATTTCATTGAAGCGGGTTCGGACAAGCGGGTGGGTTTCATCACCTCCGGCCCGGCCTACATGCACGTCAAGGAATCCTTCCCGAATGCGCCGGTGCTGAAACTCGGCCTTTCCTGCCCGGTGCCGTTTGAAAAATGTCGTGAGTTGGCCGGCATGGTCGACCAGGTGGTGGTCGTTGAAGAAGTTGAACCGCTGGTCGAAACCGAATTGAAGGCGCAGGGCATCAAGGTGCTGGGCAAGGAAATCCTGCCGCGCCAGGGCGAGTTGTCGCCCAATGTGTTGCGCCCGGCGATTGCCAAATTGCTTGGCGAACCCGTGCCCGAGACTCAAGCGGTTGCCGCCCTGCAGGTTTTCCCACGGCCGCCGACGATGTGCGTCGCCTGCCCGCACCTCGGTGTCTATTACACGCTGTCGCAAGTGCGCAACATCAGTATTGCCGGTGACATCGGCTGCTATACGCTGGGCGCCGGCCATCCGTGGAATGCGCTCGATACATGTGTTTCGATGGGCGCCTCAATGGGCGTTGCACTGGGCATGGACAAGGGGCGCGGCGAGTCCGATAAGGACAAGCGCATCCTGGCGGTGATCGGCGATTCCACCTTCCTGCACATGGGCATGCAGGGCTTGCTGGATATTGTTTACAACAAGGGCAATGTGACGGTGCTGTTGCTCGACAACCGCGCTGTCGGCATGACCGGCGGTCAGGATAATCCGGGCAACGGTCGCGATATTTATGGCGACGACACGCCACGCGTCAATTTTGCGGCGCTGGTCGAAGCGCTGGGCGTTAAAAAAGACCGCATTCACACGGTCGACCCGTACCAGTTGCCGGTTTTGTTCAAGACTATCCGCGAGGAAGTGAAAGTGCCGGAGGTTTCCGTGATCATCACCGATCAGCCCTGTGTGCTGATCAAGGATTATCACAAGATGAAGCCCTACGAGGTGATCGACGACAAGTGCACCGGTTGCGGCAATTGTATTGATGTCGGTTGCCCGGCGATCCACGTCACCCGGCGTGGCAAGGAAGTCAAGCCGAGTGGGCGCGAAGTCGATCTGGCCTTTGTGCGGATCGAAAGCTCGGTGTGTACCGGTTGCGGGCTCTGCGTTCAGCCTTGTGCGCCGGATGCCATCGTCCATTACGCACCGGTTTCGCCGATCAAATTGGTCAACATGGGCTGCGGGAGCTGAGATGAGTCATATTGAAAACCAGTGCACCAATATTCTCGTCGTTGGCATCGGTGGTCAGGGTGTGATGACCGCCACCGAGATTCTGGCTGAGGCAGCGATTGCCCTTGGCCACGATGCCAAGAAAACCGAAGTTGCCGGCATGGCGCAGCGTGGTGGCGTCGTTTCTTCGCATTTGCGCTTCGGCAAAAAAGTGCTCTCGCCACAAATTACGCCGGGCACGGCGGATGTCCTGCTCGGTTTTGAGTCGGCGGAAACCATGCGCTGGCAGCACATGTTGAAGCAGGGCGGTATCACCTTGATGAACACCGCCCGCTTGGTGCCGCCGGTGGTTGAACTCGGTTTGTTTGATTACCCGGAGGACCCGCTGGCGGAAATCCGGAAATCCGGCAACAAGGTCGTGGCTTTCGATGCCACCTCCATCGCCCAGGCTCTGGGTGATATTCGCCTGGGTAATACGGTGATGTTGGGGGCGATTGCCGATCACCTGCCGTTCGGTGCCGAGGTGCTGCTGGATTGCGTGCTGAAGCGCTTCCAGCGCAAGGGCGAAAAGCTGGTTGAGCTGAATCGCCAGGCATTTGAGGCGGGTCGCGCCGCGGTTGGCGCAGCGGAAGCTGCCGCCGCGTAATCTGGTAAACTGTTTGCCAATTCAGAGGGAAAGGCCACCGCCTTTCCCCTTTTCATTTTTGTGGGATGCAACGATGACGGCACAAATTATTGATGGCAAAGCACTGGCCGAGGAACTGCGCCAGGGTTTCAAGGCACGGGTTGAAGCGCTGACCGCCAAGGGCCATAAACCTGGCCTGGTGGTGGTTCTGGTTGGCGCTGATCCGGCTTCTGAAGTCTATGTCCGCAACAAGGTCAATGGCTGCCTGGCAATCGGCATGCATTCCGAGAAGATTACCTACGATGCTGCGGTCGACCCGGAAATCGTCCTGAAAAAGATCGCCGAATTGAATGCCGATCCGAATATCCACGGCATCCTCGTTCAACTGCCGCTACCCAAGCATTTCAACGAAGAAGCCGTGCTCGAAGCGATTGCGGTTGAAAAAGACGTTGATGGTTTTCATGCCGAAAACGTCGGCGCGCTGGCCCAGGGTAATCCGCGCTTCATCCCCTGCACGCCCTACGGCGTGATGAAAATGTTTGAGAAGGGCAATGTTGATCTGCGCGGTCTCGATGCGGTGGTTATTGGCCGTTCAAATATCGTCGGCAAGCCGATGGCCCTGCTGCTGATCAACGCCGGTGCCACTGTCACCGTTTGCAACTCACGGACCAAGGACCTGCTCGGCCACACTCGCCGCGCCGACATTCTGGTGGCCGCCGTCGGCAAGCCGCGTTTTGTCACCGCCGAGATGGTCAAGCCGGGCGCCGTCGTGATCGATGTCGGCATCAATCGTTTGCCCGATGGCAAGCTGTGCGGTGACGTTGATTTCGCCGGCTGTCTTGAAGTCGCTGGCCAGATTACCCCGGTGCCGGGCGGGGTCGGCCCGATGACGATCACCATGTTGCTGGCAAATACTATCGAAGCTGCGGAACGAAAAGCCGCTGCCGCCTGACTAAGGCCTTTCCCATTTTTACTTGAAGGATTAATTACATGAGCAATACGCCCCTCGTCGCGCCCCTCGTCGGTATTGTCATGGGTTCCGACAGCGACTGGCCGATCATGCGCGCCGCCGCTGTCGCCCTCAAAAACCTCGGTATTCCCTACGAAGCCAAGGTCTTGTCGGCCCACCGCACGCCGGATCAGGCGCTTGAATATGCAGCGACCGCCAGCGAACGCGGCATCAAGGTCTTGATTGGTGCCGCCGGTGGCGCCGCTCACCTGGCTGGCGTGCTGGCTGCCAAAACGCAAATTCCGGTACTCGGCGTGCCGATGCCGTCCAAGCATTTGATGGGTCTCGATTCCCTGCTCTCGATGGTGCAAATGCCGGGCGGTATTCCGGTCGCGACCTTTGCCGTCGGCGAAGCCGGCGCCACCAACGCCGCCTTGTTCGCGGTTTCGATTCTGGCCCTGAGCGATGCAGCGGTTGCGGCGAAGCTCAACGGCTTCCGTCTTGAGCAGACCGAAAAAGTTCTCGCCAAGACCCTGCCTGATCAGCCTTGAGCCAACTTTACCAATGAGCCAGGATTTCCAGCGCGCCGTTGACTTGCTGCGCGCCGGTGATCTGGTCGCTTTTCCAACCGAAACGGTTTACGGATTGGGGGCCGATGCCGCCAATCCGGAAGCCGTTGCCAAAATTTTCGCGGCCAAGGGGCGCCCGGCCGATCACCCGCTGATCGTCCATCTGGCCGGCCATGATGCGGTTGATCAATGGGCCGAAGCGGTGCCGGCGGTGGCTTGGGAATTGATGGAAACCTTCTGGCCCGGCCCGCTCACCCTGATCCTGAAAAAACAGGCCTGGGTGCCGTTGACCGTAACCGGCGGGCAAAACACTGTTGGATTGCGCGTTCCCGGTCATCCCGTCGCCCTTGAACTGCTGCGCCGCTTCGCCGCCAGCGGAGGCAATGGCGGTATTGCAGCGCCCTCGGCCAATCGCTTTGGCCGGATCAGCCCGACGACGGCGGCTCATGTTCAGGAAGAATTGGGCGCACGCGTGCCGCTGATTCTCGATGGCGGTCCCTGTGCCGTCGGCATTGAATCAACCATCGTCGATTGCTCACGCGGTGAGCCGGTGGTGCTGCGCCCCGGCCATATTTCACCGCTGCACCTTGAGGCCGTTTTGGGGCGCCTGCCTGAAATCGCCACTGCCGTCGGCGCGCCGCGTGTTTCCGGCTCGCTGGCCGCGCACTACGCGCCGGTCACCCCAATGCGCATCGTTGCCGGCCCGCGCCTGCTTGATTTCATCAACGCTCAACGCCACAAAGGTGATCGCTGCGGCGTCATCGGCCACAGCCAACCACCGCAAGCCGGCATGCCGCACGTTTGGCGGATGCTGCCGGCCGACCCGGTTGGCTACGCGCATGAACTTTACGCCGCATTGCGCGATATGGATCACGCGGCGGTCGATCTGATCGCAGTCGAAGCCCTGCCGGAAACACCGCTTTGGGCCGCCGTCGGCGACCGTTTGCGGCGCGCCGCTGCAGGCGCCGGCCAAGCCTAAGCAGGCTTTGATTCCCCGAATCGAGTGATATAGAATCAAGCGCACCTTGGGGGTGTAGCTCAGTTGGGAGAGCGATTGGTTCGCAATCAATAGGCCGGCGGTTCGATCCCGCCCATCTCCACCATCAACATATCTTGCCTTTGCGCCGCCCTGAGCCGGGGAATTCTCCTGTCACCAACTGTGTTTGCTTAGCCGTGATCAAATTTGTCCGGCACGTGATGATCGTCTTTGCCCTCATCTGCTGGGGGCCTTTGGCGTTTGCTGCGGAGGCTAAGGGTACTACTGCAGAAAGTCGAGTCGCGCTGGTGATCGGCAATACGGCATATCCCTCCGGTGCGCTGGCCAATCCGAAAAATGATGCGACTGCCATTGCTGGCGCATTGAAAAAAATGGGTTTCGATGTTGAGTTGAAACTGAATGCCAGCAAATCCGAGATTGATTCCTTGCTGTCCCGCTTCAGCCTCAAGGCAGACAAGGCGGGTGTGGCGATGGTGTTCTATGCCGGGCATGGCATTCAGGTTGGCGGGTTCAATTACATTGTGCCGATTGATGCGGCGCCTCAGTCAGAACGTGATCTCAAGCGTCAGATGGTCAAGATGGATGACGTGATTGAGGATATGGGCAATGCCAAAGTCCGCCTGGTTTTTTTTGATGCCTGCCGGGATAACCCGATCACGCGCAGTTTCAGTCGGGGTGGCACGCGCGGCATGGCGCCACCGGTTGAGGCAAGCGGTACGCTGATTTCGTTTTCGACCAAGCATGGCAACACCGCGCTCGATGGTGATGGCCAACACAGCCCCTACACGCAAGCTTTACTTGCTGAATTGAACAGTGCCGAAGGTATTGAAATCGAGCAGATGCTGCGCCGGGTGCAGCAAGGGGTTCGCAAGGCAACCAACGGGCAGCAGGAGCCGTGGCGCTACGGTTCGCTCGATGGGGACTTTTATTTCAAGGCGGCTAATCCGGTCGATAGTTCAAAGGTCCAGCAGGAGCTTGTTGAGCGAGCCGTGCAAGCAAGCATCAAACGCTCAAATGAGCAGTCCGCTTTGGAAAAGGCGGAACTCCAACGCACGATCAAGGCTGAGCAGGAAGAGGCCTTGCGCCGGGCCAACGAACAGGCGGCCAAGGAGCGGGCGGAGTTGCAGAAGTCGATCAAGACGCAACAGGAAGCTGCTGATCGTGCGCTGCAAGAGGCTTTGCGCAAAGCCAACGAGCAGTCGGCAAAGGAGAAGTCAGAACTGCAGCAGGCGATGGACAAAATGCTCAAGGAGGTGCTGGCCGCACAAAATGCCGCGCTTGAGGCTGATCGGGCGGCGCGCCAGAGTGCGCTGGCAGCAAGTTTAAAACCGGCAGCTCAGGAGATTAAGGCGCCCGCCACCCCGCTGCCTCAGGTGCTGGCCCCGGCTCCGATTGTTGCTCCCGTTGTTCAGAGCTTGCCGGCAGGGCCTGCGAACCGAATTTTGGGGGGCGCCAATGCTGCACAAGGAACTCAGTTGGCAATGTTGTCGAGTGTCAATCAGCAAAAATCGACGCAGCAAAATGCCCTAGCGTTTTTGAACGCAAAACTCCCCGTAGTGGGCGATGAGTGGTCGTATCTGCATGACAGTCTTTTTGATGGAAAAAACACGATACTGCATCGGATTAAGGCCGTAACTGCTGAAACGGGCGTGCTTGAAGAATTTGTTGTTAATGGTATATCTGCCGGGCAGATGGTTTTTGAAGGAAAACCGGTGGTTTTCTCTACGCCGAAAGGTGCGCTGATGTTTGCCCCTTATTGGTCGGGCAAGAGTCCTGAAGCACTTGAGATTACTTGGGGGCGCTGTGCTCGGGATTTCACTTGTCGAGCGAAAATCAAAAACCTTGGCGCTGAGCGTGTGGAGGTCAAGGCCGGCAAGTTCGATACGATCAAGTATGAAATTACGATTGATGTGGACTTGACCAACAACCTGGCGCTATTCAAGTCCGCTTCAATTGAATTGACCGTCTGGTATTCAAGTGAGTACCAGCGCGTGATCAAGCAGGAAAATTACAGTGGCTCGCCTGGGTTCAAGGGCCAGAAATCGTCGATGGAACTGGTTTCGTTTCGCGCACCGCGCTAGCTTGCCAGCAGGCCTTGAGGCGTCTCAGGGTTTTCCCTACTCACGAAGCATGCGGCTCTGCCCAATACTAATTTAATCGCGGGCAGTGCTGGTTTGTCGCTGTTCCGTTTCGCCATCACCGGCATCTTGTAAAAAGTCATCTGAAAAATTTTAACGGAAACAAAATGGCCCTTTCCCGTCACCCAGTCATTGCCTCGCTACGTGCTTCAGATACCGGCAAGGTCGTTTCAGCCCGCGATGCCGTCCGCCTGATCAGCGATGGCGATACAGTTGCTACCGGCGGTTTTGTCGGCATCGGTTTTGCCGAGAATATTGCGGTTGCGCTTGAACAGCGTTTTCTTGAAGCTGAGGAATCCGACATCAACGGTCTCGGCAGCCCGCGTAATTTGACCTTGGTTTATGCCGCCGGGCAGGGGGATGGCAAGGATCGCGGTCTTAATCATCTCGGTCACGATGGTTTGGTCGCCAAGGTGATCGGTGGTCACTGGGGCTTGGTGCCGAAGTTGCAGCAACTGGCGGTGGCTAACCGGATTGAGTCGTACAACCTGCCGCAGGGCGTGATTACCCATTTGTTCCGTGACATTGCTGCAGGCAAGCCGGGGACGATTACCCGGGTGGGCCTCGGCACCTTTGTCGATCCGCGTTTTGGCGGTGGCAAGCTGAACGAAATGACGACCAAGGACATTGTTCGCCTGATGGAAATCGACGGCGAGGAATACCTGTTTTACAAGGCTTTCCCGATCAACATCGGGATCATTCGCGGCACGACGGCTGACCCGGATGGCAACATCACGATGGAGCGCGAGGCGCTGACGCTGGAGGCGCAGGCGATTGCGATGGCGGCGCGCAATTCGGGCGGTATCGTTATTGTTCAGGTCGAGCGGATCGCCGAGCGTGGCACGCTCAACCCGCGCCATGTCAAAATTCCCGGGATTTTGGTCGATTGCGTGGTGGTTGCTGAAAAGCCGGAATATCACATGCAGACTTTCGTCGAGCAATACAGCCCGGCCTTCGCTGGCGAGATCAAGGTGCCGATGTCGGCGATTGCGGCGATGCCGATGAGTGAGCGCAAGATCATTGCCCGGCGCGCGGCCCTCGAATTGAAAGCCAACGCGGTGGTCAATCTTGGCATCGGCATGCCGGAAGGCGTCGCCAACGTGGCGACTGAAGAAAAAGTGATTGATTTGCTGACGTTGACCGCCGAACCCGGCGTGATCGGTGGCGTACCGGCTGGTGGCCTCAGTTTTGGCGCAGCAACCAATGCCCAGGCGATTATTGATCAGCCCAGCCAGTTTGACTTTTACCAGGGTGGCGGCCTCGACATTACCTTCCTTGGTTTGGCGCAGGCGGATCAACAGGGCAACCTCAACGTCTCCAAATTTGGCCCGCGTTTGGCGGGGGCTGGTGGATTCATCGATATTTCACAAAACGCCAAAAAAGTGGTTTTTGTCGGCACCTTCACCGCCGGTAATCTGGAAGTTGCGGTCAACGCCGGAAAGCTGCAAATTCTTGAGGATGGCAAGGCGAAGAAGTTTGTCGCGGAAGTCGAGCATCGTACTTTCAGCGGTTCGCAGGCGGCCAAATGGGGCAAGACGGTGCTCTACGTGACTGAACGTTGCGTCTTCAATTTGACGACGGAAGGTCTGGAGTTGATCGAAATTGCGCCCGGCATCGATCTGCAAAAGGACATTCTCGACCAGATGGATTTCAAACCGATCATGCACAAAGCCCCGGTGCTGATGGATGCGCGCATCTTCAGCGATGAACCGATGGGTATTCGCGCGGCCATGCTCGAAATGCCGCTCGCTGAACGCCTCACTTACGATCCGGCGAAAAACCTGTTTTTCCTCAATTTTGCCGGGATGAATGTGCGCAACGAGTCGGATATTGCGCAAATTCTCGCGGCGGTCGAAGCCCAATTGGCACCGGTCGGGCACAAGGTTAACGCCATCGTCAATTACGACCGCTTCGCGATTGCGCCGGAGCTGGTTGATGACTACATTGGCATGGTCAAGGGCGTTATGGAGCGCCATTACCATGATGTGACGCGTTACACCTCAAGCACTTTCCTGCGTATGAAGCTGGGTGAGGCGCTGGAGAAACGGGCGCTGGCGCCGCATCTTTATGAAAGTGCCGACCAGGCTGAGGCGAATCTCGTCAAAAGCTGAATCAAATTGAGGTGCTTCCGGTTTTCTCGCTAATCAGGAATTCCGGGCGGCGTTTTATTTCGTCGAAAATCTGGGCGACATAGATCCCCAGCACGCCGATCGCCAGCAAATTGGCTGAACCAAAAAACAGCATGACGATGGTGATTGAGGTCCAGCCGGAAACCGCAATATGGGTTAGCCAGGAGTAAAGCGCCTGCAAACTGAGCAGGCTGGCGGCCAGCATGCCAAAAAGACCAAAGCGGAAAATCATGCCCAGCGGGCGTGCGCTGTAGGCTGAAATGGCGGTGATTGCCAGACGCATTAGCTGGGCGTTGTTCCATTGGCTTGCGCCGGCCAGGCGTGGCGCAACATCAAAGTCAAGATGGGTGGTTGTAAAGCCGGTCCACACCGTCATGCCACGGAAAAACCGGACCTTTTCCGGCATTGCCAGCAGGGTGTTGACGACGACACGGTCGAGCAGCCGAAAATCTGAGGCATTGGCCAGATCGAGGCCGGTGAACCATTTCATCAGCCGATTAAATAAGCGGGCTTTGATCCGCGTTGACAGCGAATCCGAATCGCGGCGCTGTTTGCGTGCAGCGACAATCTGAGCCTTGTCACCGCGCCAGGTTGCCAGCATTTTCGGGATCAGTTCAGGCGGGTGCTGACCATCGGCATCCATGACAATTACCGCTTGTCCCGTGGTTTCGCGCAGGCCGGCAAGGATCGCGGCCTCCTTGCCAAAATTGCGGGTGAAGCGCAGACCATTGATTTCCGGATGCTTGGCATGAACTGCCTGTAACTCCTTCCAGGTCGTATCCCGGCTGCCATCATCAATTATCCAGACTTCAAATTTGGCGCAGCAGGCAGTCAATTCAGTGATTAGCTGGTCGATGAATAGTTGCAGCCCGGCGGCTTCATTGAATGCAGGAACAACGATGCTCAGTTCTATCGTTTCTTCTGGACGGGTGGCAGTGATCATGACTGTTTTTCTAATTTAAGCGCCCAGGGCGTATTCGGGTATTCGGTTTTCAAGCGCTGTGCCAAGGCAATTGCCGCTCCTTCATTGCCGGCTTGGCGCTCCAGTTCGGCCAGAGTGTAAAGGCTCTCCGGCAACCAGTAACCATGATATTGATTCGTCAGCAGGCCGAAGTGTTCGCGTGCTCTGGCCAACTCGCCGGCTTGTTGAGCGGCACGTGCCAGCCAGAAAAGTGCTTCCTCCTTTTTGGCGGCCGACTGGCGTTTTTCATAGGCGATTTCAAACTCGCGACTCGCTGCGCCAGGTTGCCCGGCATCTAGCAGGCTCCAGCCACGGGCATAGGCGCGCTCCGGGGCGTTATGCGCGAAATAAATCGCCAGCCCGAGGATTAACAGCGCCGTCGCCAGGCTGCGCAGCCAAGCATTTTTGGGCTCAATCAGCGGTTGACCGCAAACTTTGCGCTTTAAGCCAGTTAGACAGAAATAGCCAATACACAGCGCGGCACACAGGCTGGCCCAAGCGCCCAGTTCGCCGATACGCGTTTTGCCATAGACCAGATGAATTTCATTTTCCTCGGGAACAATCAGCAGGTAGCCGGGGCCGGCAATACGGATTTGCCCCTTGCTGGCCAGTTGCCAGCGCGGATGAAAAGCCATTTTCAGCAAATGCGGCTGACCAATTGCATCCGTTGCAAAAACCAGCTCATGGCGGCTCAGTTTTTTGTTGGCGATCTGAGCGGGCGCTGCGGGTTTGATGGCAATCGGCAAGGGGTCGCCATAAACCGGCAGATATCCGTTGAACTTGCTACGGGTGCGAAACCAGTCGAAAGCGTTTTCCATCCAGTTTTCGCGCGGCAGGAACTGGATCGGCTGGTTGACGACGGCGAGCAGCGTGCTATCGAAATGGCGCAACTGATAGAGCGCGAACGGCGGCGCTTCGGCAATTCGTTCAAATAATCCACTCTGTTCAATCGCTTGCCGGGCGCGTTCGCTACGCAGCAGCAATGTATCGGCATGCAAGAAATTCATGTGCCGGGCCGCAAATTCAGGATCAAGGCTGGCCCCAGGAAAACGCACCAGCGGTGAAGAGGGGCGAGCGGAAACTTCGGACTGGACAAGATAAACCGCCGGCCCGAGCAGGGCGGATTCCATGTACAAACCTTCGAGAACGGGGCGCTGATTGAGGAAAACGGGGAGTGCCTCAAGGCTGCGCGTTGAGCCAAGATCGTTATTGTCAGGATCGTGCTCAAACAACAAACGCGGACTCCAAAGCTCGCCGCGCATCGCCGGGAATAGTGTTTTGAGATTATTCCATTGCGGTTTGGCGTCCAGCCCGGAATGATTCCAGAATCCCCATTCCGGCGCCTCCTGAACATTTTCGGCAAGCCAGCCGAGGAGCAAAAACGAAAAGGCAAGCGCCAGTAAATAGCGGCTCAGTTGCGGCAACAATAAAAGCGCCTGACCCAGCAACCAGCCGCACATCAGCATGCCAAACAACCAGACTAACGGGAAAAAACGGATGTCAGCCAAACCAATCCGGTCGCCAATGATGAAGGCGAAGGCAGCAACAATCGCGCAGATAAAAAAGTAACGCAGGGCGAGCCATTGGCCTGCTTGCCAAAGCGCCCGCATTCGCTGGCTGTACAGCAGGAAAGCGGCTGCACTCCCCAGTGCCAGCAAGGGCCACAGACTTTTGGGCAACAAATCAGTCCAGCTGGTTAAAGGAAAGCTGGCGTCGTTGGGAATGGTCAGTGAGTGCATCTCCAGCATCGGCCATAACCAGATGCCGAGCAGTGAAAATGCCAACAAGTGCCCGTAGCTGAGGTGCCTGAAAATCCGCCAAAAGGACGTGCGCGAGTTGGCTTCCAGCAATAAATAGGCGGTTGAAAAACCCACAACCAGTAGCGGGAATCCATGCGAAAAACCGCAAGCTGCCTCCAGAACGGCGGCCAGAACCCATCCTTTTCCGTCGCTTGCGACGCGCGCCCAGGCCATGCTCGCCAGCACCGCAAACAGTAATCCGTAGCTGTAGGAAAACTCACCGGCGAGGGTTGATAGAAGATTGCCGCCCCAAATCGAGTTCTGTTCGTGCAAGAGAAAAGCCAGCCCGCCCAGCGCAGCAAAAAAGGAGGGCAAAAATGAAAAGCGGAGCAGGGCGCGACTGCCAACATAAATGGCGCCGGGCAGAAGAATGGCCGCAAGAAATCCGCCCCATTTAAAGGCCGGGGCAAAGCCGATCAGTTTTGCGAGCAGCGCGATGACGACAAAGGGCAGGGGGAAGTAATAGGAAAGAAACGGCAGGCCGCCGAAAACCTCGGGGACCCAGGGCGTAAGCTGGCCCGCGGGCAGCAATTCCTCAGCATAGAGCCAGGCGTACAGCAGATGCGAGGCGGCATCGCCACCGGTTGGCCAGTTGGCGGAATTGAGAAAACTGAAGCCCACAACGCTGATCACCAGGCAGGCCAGGGCCAAAACCGGGGCAAAGTCTCTAATGCGTAAGCGCGTCGCTAATGAACTATTTTTCATGCGGCAGCTTTACGGCGATTCAATGCCAAGCTGGCGATGGCTAGTAAAAAGGTGATGCCGGCCAATGAAAACCAGGTTTTGCTTTCGTTTAACCAAAAGCTGCGCAATTCTGAATTGGGCAGGTAGTTGCCGGGGACGATTTGAAGTCGAAAGCCTTGCTCGGTTTCGTGAACCAAAAATACTTCTGATCGGCCATCACCGATTTGCAGCGTGGTCGGGAGTTTTTGATCTGACCAATCAATGCGTTGCGCGCTGGGTTGTGAATGCCTGGTTTGGAGCGGCAGGGTCAGGGCGGCGGCGCCCAATTCGTGCGGCGCCAAAATCCAGGTAGCTTTCGGCATGAGCTGGCTTTCCGTTGCGGCAGATAGGTTTAGTTGTCCAGCCGAATACTCGCTGCGCAGCAAATGCTCGGTCTTGGGGTGGTTGAAGAATGAAATTTGACCAAGCCCGACGCCATCCGCTTCAAAGTAGCGAACCATCAAGGCATCGAGTGAGGCAATCGATTCCGGTGAATTTCTATTTTCTTTCCAGACAAATCGTTGAATTTCCCCGGTTGAAAGCGTATTTGAATTTTTGCCCAAGGGCGCTAGTTGCTCCCAGGAGCCGTTCTGGCGCAAGACAAATACTGCGGGATAGTAAGTGGTGCCCGGCCCGCTCAGGCTAAGTGAAAGGATCTTGGCAGTTTTGCTTAATTGAAACGAAACGCCCTCCGCGTGAACGGGGAATTGCATAAATAGGCCAAGGACCATCAAGGTGTATTGAATGGTCTTGAAAATTCGTTTCATATCAATGGGTATTTTTTTTATGCACGAAAAGTCCACAAGCGATTCCCGGCGAAGCTCCAAAGAATAAGCAACAAGGTGGTCAGTATTTGGGCAAGCAAATAGTGCAAGGAAAGGACGACGACGCCCAGCCACATTAAAAACGTATTCAGACCCAAGCCGAGAAAGGCGATCACAGCAAAGCGCGATACGGTTTCAGTATGGTGTTGAGAACTCTGGAAAGTGAAACGATAGTTCAAGGCGTAGTTGATAACAGCGCCGACCAAAGCGCCTGCAGCAGATGACACCACCGGATCAAAACCGAAGCCGGAGACCAGCCCGATAAGCACGCCATAGTGACCAATCGCAGAAACGCTCCCAACCCCCAGAAATTTCACAAATTGCTTAAAGATAAGAAACATTCAGCCTCAGGAGTTGCATTAACGCGGGTCCGATAATTTTCGCTTATTGGGCCAGGATTGGTTGTTCATATATTTACAGCATAAACGGATAGCTGATATAACAAAGGTTTGGCAGTTTTGCCAACTTAAATTCTCATCTAGGGGTAATTGATGCGTTCAAGCAAGCTGGTCACGTCGCTAATCATGGTTTTCTTTGCGACCCATGCATTCGCCCAAATATCCCAAAAGAACAATTCAGTACAGCTGGAAGGTCGTACGACGATAGATGCCCGGCAGTCCAATGCGGCAGCTGTTTCATCTGGTGAGAATAATTCAGCCAGCAATACCTCTGGCGCGATTCGCAATGGCACCCAGATTCAAGGTAATACCAATATCAAAGCCAACCAGAAAGATGCGGCAGCCGTTGCCTCCGGTCGCGGCAATCAAGCGGGCAATGAAGCGGGAGTGATTGGTGACTCGGGCGGGCCAATTCGCTCAAATGGTTCTAATAACAACTATTCACAAACCAGGAACACCACCAAGCCCACAACAACAACGGCCCGCGCAACCACCACCACCTCACCTGCAACGACCACGACCGCCAAGCCGACGACCACAACCACGACGACGGCGAAGCCAACAACTACGACCACCACAACCGCCAAGCCGACGACCACAACCACGACGACGGCGAAGCCAACGACTACGACCACCACGACGACGGCGAAGCCAACAACTACGACCACCACAACCGCCAAGCCGACGACCACAACCACAACGACGGCAAAGCCAACGACTACGACCACCACAACCGCCAAGCCGACGACCACAACCACAACGACGGCAAAGCCAACAACTACGACCACCACAACCGCCAAGCCGACGACCACAACCACGACGACGGCGAAGCCAACAACTACGACCACCACAACCGCCAAGCCGACGACCACAACCACGACGACGGCGAAGC
>JBDKHF010000055.1:0-20699 GCA_039797825.1 Pseudomonadota bacterium
CGGCAGCAATCGCGCTACCGCTCTAGCTTTGAACTTCTCTGAGTACCTGGCCATTTCCATCCTTTATTGCCGCCTATAGTTTAGATTCTATTGAGGCGACAACTATTCTGACGCGGAGGGATTCCTGCGGGGTGCGGTCAACAGCAAAAAGGGGCGGAAAATTCCGCCCCTTTTTTTCGCCTTCAAAACCTTGAATTACCCCTCGTGCTTCATCAAATTCGCCACACAGGGAATATGTATCTTCCGTCCCTCGACCACGATCAGCGCCAGCTCGGTCAGTTCATGCAATATGCGCGAGAAGTGTTCCTGGGTCAGGTTGAGGCGGGAGGCGATGACGCCTTTGTTGGTGGGCAGGGTGACGGCAATGTTGGTGCCGTTGAGGTCAGCATCGGAGAGTTCGCGCAGCAGGTAGCCGATGATGCGCTGTTTGCCGGAATGCAACGAATAGGATTCGACGTCGTTCATTAACTGGTGCAGACGCATGGCCATGCCGGCGAGCATTTTGCGGCAAAGGTTGTGGTCGCGTTGCAGTTCGTCAAACACGGCATTTTTTGAAATATGCAGCAACAGCGAGTCGGTTAGCGCCTGGGCGAAGACGATGTAGGGCTTTTCCATAAACATAACTGCTTCACCAAAGCTTTGACCCTGCGTCAGAATTTCGACAACTTTTTCACTGCCCTGCGGTGAAGTGAAGGCGAGTTTGACTTGCCCGTAAACTAATAGATGGAAGCCGGTACAGGGGTCGTTCTTGTGGAAAAGGATATCGCCCTTGTTGGCGTGGATTTCCCGTGTCGCGCGGGCAATTCGGGATATTTCTTCAGCCGCCAATCCATTGAATAGTGGAATGTGAGTAAGAAGCGCTTCAATATTGACTGGGGGACTAGCGTGCATGACGTTGGCTAATGAATTCGAGGGGCTGATGGTGGCACCTCGCTACCACCACCACAATACACTTAAGTAACTAGTCTCTAGTCAATTGGGCGTAGAGCAGGGGCAGGCGTCGCGGTAGTTCCTCCGGTTTGCGGATTACACAGAATCCAGCTGGGCCAAAGATGTAGGGCAGATAGGCACCGGCTTCGCGATCGATGGTGACGCAGAAGGGGGTTAATCCCATGCGGCGGGCTTCATAAACTGCCATTCGCGTATCTTCAACGCCATAACGCGAGTCATACAGATCAAGGTCGTTCGGCTTGCCATCGGTAATGATCAGCAGCAGGCGGCGGGCGGCGGGTTGTTCGAGCAGAATGCTGGCGGATTGGCGCAGCGCAGCGCCCATGCGCGTGTAAAAGCCGGGTTTGATGGCGAGAATGCGGGCGCGGGCGGCGGCGTCATAGCGGCCATTGAAATCCTTGAGCAGGTGAAAACGCACGTTCTGCCGGCGGAGCGATGAGAAGCCGTAGATGCCGAAACGATCACCGGTGGTCGACAGGGCTTCAGAAATGAGCAGTAGCGAATCGCGGATCACATCAACAATGCGGTGCGTGCCGGAAATCCAGGCGTCAGTTGACATCGAAAGGTCGGCCAACAGCAGGCAGGCGAGGTCGCGTTCGCAACGGGCCTGGGCGAGATAACCGCCACCTTCCGGGGTGTGGCCGGAGTTACGATCGGCATGGTTGCGCACACAGGCGTCAACGTCGAGTTCGGCGCCGTCAGGTTGGGCTTTGAGCCAGCGGCGTTGCGGGGCGAGGGCGGCGAATTGGCCGCGCAATTTCTTGGCGGTGGCGGCGAGTTCAGGGGGGAGGGCGGCATGGCCAGCGTCCTGGGCAATCATCGGCTGCAGGCGGCAGTGGTCTTTCAGTAATTCAGCTTTGCGGTAATCCCATTCCGGCAACGGAATGCCGGGGCCGATTGGCGTGTCATCTTCGGCGGCTGAAGGCAGGTCGAGGTCGAATTTGACGCGGGAAACAGCGGTTTCGCCATCGCGGGTCAGTGAAAGTTTCTCGAGATCCTGAGCCGCATTGCTGGCGTTCGGATTTTCATCTTCGTCGTAAGCGCGGTTAACGCGCACGTACTCGGCCCAGGTGGGCAGGCTTTCGGCGCGGAACATGGCAAGTAGTGGCGCCTTGTTGTCTGGCGCTTCAACTTGTTCGGCCTTGTGTGCCTGCTTTTGTGACTCGGTATTACTGCCGCTACCTTCCGGCGGCAAGGGTTGAGTCGGGTCGGCCAACTTGCTTGCGCCGCGCTCGTCGCCAGCAATCAACCAGAGCAAAACGGGTTGCGGTGGTTTGGATTTGGTCGAATTCAGTGGTGGCAGGCCGTCGACCGTACCAGGTTGCAACATCGCCTGACGCAAGGCGCTTTCTTGCGCCGCTTCGTCCGCTTTTAATTGTGCTGGAGCTATGCGGCCAGCCAGATGGGCGGCCACCAGGCGTTCATAGCGTGCTCGCAGACCGGGGTAGTTGTTCAGTGCGGCCTGGCTGGCGCGCTGGTTGCGGATAAACCAGGGCAATTCGGGCGTCACATCACTGGCGGCCAAGGCGGCCAGCCACAGGTAAAGGTCACGGTTCAGCGCTTTTTCGGGGAAAGCGGCAATTTCCGGCGGCAAACGCAGGGTTTCGGCATCACGTCGGCCTTGCGCAATTTTTTCGTTGCTACCGGCAAGGCGCTGCATCCAGCGCCGGCGGGCGCCATGTTCTTCCGACGTGGCGGCGGCAACGCGCAGGCCGGGGTCGCCGCCAAAGGCGCGGAACAGAATGCCGGCAGTTTTTTCAACCTCAGCCAGCTTGACCGCGGCGTCCGGATAATGCCCGGCAGCCGCCTTGGTTACCCAGTTATGCCAGAGCCGACCTACAAATTCTTCCATCTCAGGCTTTGCCTCCAGCGTCTTCGTCGATATTGGATAGTGCGGAAAATCCCGCTTCATTGCGTTTGGCGGCTTCGTTGCTTACCCAGCGCAATAGTTGGCCTTCGGGATTGTTGCGGTTGACCGTGCCACAGGCTGAAATACATTGGCCGCATTGCGTGCAGGCAAACATCCAGCGTTTGACATTACGTGGCTTGAGCCGCATCGGGCACACCGCATCACAAGCTGAGCCGTGGCCTTCAAGGCAACTGGCGCAGTCGGGCAGGCGTTTGCGCTCGAAACCAACGACCATTGCCTTCTTGTTTACGATCCAGGCAAAGCTCTGAAAAATTCCGACAGCGCAGCCATAACGGCAAAACAGGTGGCGCGCGAAGAGAAACTCCAAGGTGAGAACAGTCGTTGCGGCGCTCAGAAAAATCACTTCGCCGCGATACAGGGTGAAGGTGAATAACCCGTGATAAACCTGAAACGGTGGCATCAGGTAGGTCAGGCCGACCAGCGCCCAGGCGAAGGCAAAGCCGATGGCGGCGGGGACAACCAGCAGCCAGTAGCGCTTGTCGCGTGGCGTTGGGCTGCCATCCGGCTCCCAAGGCGGGGTTTCCTTCTTGTCCCAAACTGAATGCTTGCCGGTCGCGATCAGCATCAGGCGGTTGATCGTTTCAACCACCGAGAAATGCGGGCAAAGCCAGCCGCAGTAAAGGCGGCCCCATTTCCAGGCGATCGCAATCAGCAATCCCCCGGCGCCCAGCAAAGGCAAAAACAGGTAAAGAATCAGGTTGACCGCAGCCGTTTGCGCATCCACTCGGCCAGCGATCAGATCGTCAATCCCGACATGCCATTGATAGGTCAGAAAATAAGCGTGCTTTTCAGTGAGGTCGTAACGCAGCAGATCAAAAATTGGGGTGAGCGTGAACAGGGCGAAAAATCCCATCTGCGCCAGCAGGCGGTAACGCTGTAAGGCTGATTTTTTCATGCTTTTGGGTCGTTGACCGCAGGACCAATCAGCGGAAAGCGCCAGGTTTGTCCGTTCATGGCTTTGATCAGCGCGTACATGCCGAAAAGTACCAGGGTCGAGTGAATGCAGGTGAAGTAGAGAATCAGGATCACCCAGGTCCATTCCCAGGCCAGACCGCCGAGCGTCAGAATCAGGCCGGACAGCGTGAAAATCAGGAAGCCGCCAATCAGGCTGACGTAGGTCGTCTGTTTGAGATGCTGGCGCGCCAAGGGCGGCGCACTGTTCTTGTTTTTCAGCCAGAGAGCAAAAAGCAAGGCGAAGGCGAGGCCCGGCAAAAGCAGCAGGTTGATCAAATACAGTACTTCAGCGAGGACGGCCAGGTTTTGCCCGGCCTTTTCTTCCTCAAAACCGAAATCATCGTCCGAAAGTGGCATTGACGATTTCCATCAGCGCTTCAACGGTTTCTTCATCATCGGTCAGGCTTTCGACCAGCGCGGCGCGGCAGGCGGCGGAAACGTCAAAGCCGGATTTGATCAGCGCTGCCGCGTAAACCAGCAAACGGGTGCTGACGACTTCTTCGAGGTCGCGGTCCTTGAGGGCACGGAAGGATTTGGCGATACCAACCAGACGTTTGGCCAGATCGGCATCACAACCGGTTTCGCCGAGCAGGATGGAAATTTCGCGCTCGGCGCCGGGGAAATCGAAGCGCATTGAGACAAAGCGCTGGCGAGTCGAGGGCTTGAGGCCCTTCATCAGATTCTGGTAGCCCGGATTGTAGGAAACGACCAGCATGAAATTGTCCGGCGCCTCCAGCGTTTCACCGGTGCGATCGATCGGCAGGATGCGGCGGTCGTCGGCTAGTGGGTGCAGAACAACGGTGGTGTCCTTGCGCGCTTCGACGACTTCGTCAAGATAGCAAATGCCCCCTTCGCGCACGGCGCGGGTCAGCGGGCCATCCGACCAGTAAGTACCTTTATCCGAGATCAGATGCCGGCCAACGAGGTCGGCGGCGGTCAGGTCGTCATGGCAGGCAACGGTGTACAGCGGCAACTTGAGGCGCGCCGCCATGTGCGAGACAAAACGTGTTTTGCCACAACCGGTCGGGCCTTTGATCAAGAGCGGCAGGCGCTGGTGAAAAGCGTGCTCGAAGAGTGAAATTTCATTGCCGGAAGGTTCGTAAAAGGGCAGTTCGGTCATTTGAGTGAAATCCAGTAAGCAAGCAAAATCAGGCTGGAAACGAGTATAAGCCAGCCTTCGAGCAGAACCCGCCACAGCAGTGGGGCGTCGCGTAGTTCCATGAAGTCGAGAATTACCAGGCGGCCCTTGACGAAGGCAATTGCCAGCATGGCGACGATGGCAGCGGTCCCGGCAGCACCCACTTCGCCGAGATACCAGGTAATGCCGGTCGCGATGATCAAAATAAGCCAGGCGCGATTGGCTGGGTTTTTCAAAGAATTCATCAGCGCATCACATAGACGAGGGGAAACAGGATGATCCACAGCAGATCGACCATGTGCCAATAAGCTGCGCCGCTTTCGAGGCCGTGTGCATCGTGGCTACCATAGACGCCTTTGCGTGACTGAAGCCAGAGAACAGCCAAAATCACCATGCCGAGAATGACGTGCATGAAGTGGAAAAAAGTCAGTGAAATGTAGAACATGTAAAAAGTGTTGGTCGACATCGAAATGCCAGCACCAAACTTGGCTGAATACTCAATGACCTTGACGGCGAGAAAGCCGCCACCGCACAGAAAACCAAGCAGGATATTGCGCGAGATGGCTTTTTGATCATTGCGATGCGCTGCCTGGACGGCGAGGACGATAAACCACGAGCCGGTTATCAACAGCAAGGTATTCAGTGCACCCAGATCTCGATCCAGCGTTTGCTGGTAAAGATTGAACATCTCAACATGTTTAGCCCGGGTAAAGGCGTAGGCCGAAAAGAAGACGGCAAAGGCCACCAGTTCGGCCATGATGAAGAACCAGATGGCCAGATCACCGGGCAGGCGCTTGCTGCTTGCGCTGGCTTGTTCTGTAGCAGGGCTAATTTCACTCATGCGCTGCATAGTAGCGAGAAGTCGCACCGGGTGAATTGATCTGCCCCAAATAAAAAAGGCGCGGTTCAAAGAACCGCGCCTTTAGGACACTTTGAGCAAATTGCCGCTTACTTGGCTTTTTCTTCTTCGCCGCCAACAAAGAAGCTGACGATGTAGAGAATGAGACCAATCAGGAAGGCAACACCGGCCCATTCACGCATCCAGTAGAACAGCGAGATCTTGTCCTGCGTCACCATGAACGGCAACGGAGTGTCGGATACGCGCTGCAGCCAGACTTGCAGGATACCTGCGGCGGTCAGGAACAGGGTGATGAAGACCATGGCAATGGTCATCAACCAGAACGACCACATTTCCAGCACTTGCGACTTGTTGCTGTTGGCAGCACGGCCGCGCAGGATGGGCATGGCGTAGGAGATCATCATCAGGTTAACCATGGCGTAAGCACCATAGAAAGCCATGTGACCGTGCGCAGCGGTGATCTGCGAACCGTGGGTGTAGTAGTTCACCGGAGCCAGGGTGTGCAGGAAGCCCCACACGCCGGCACCGAGGAAGGCCATTACGCCAGTACCCAGTGCCCACAACACAGCAGCCTTGTTCGGATGCTCGCGACGACGACGGTTAACCATGTTGAAAGCAAACACGGTCATGCCGAAGAACGGAATCGGTTCCAGAGCAGAGAAGATGGAACCCCACCACTGCCAGTATTCCGGCGTACCGATCCAGAAGTAGTGGTGACCCGTACCGATAATGCCCGAGATCAGCGTCAGGGTGACGATGACATACAGCCACTTTTCGATCACTTCACGGTCAACACCGGTCGTCTTGATCAACACAAAGGCCAGGAAGGAGCCAAGAATCAGTTCCCACACGCCTTCCACCCAGAGGTGGACAGTCCACCACCAGAAGAACTTGTCGAGAACGACGTTCACCGGGTTGTAGAAAGAGAACAGGAAGAAGACCGCCAAGCCCCACAGACCAATCATCAAGACCATGGAAATGGCAGTTTTCTTGCCCTTCAGCATGGTCATGGTGAGGTTGAAGAGGAAGGCCAGCGCAACCACGACGATACCGAGTTTGGTCGGTAGCGGCTGTTCGAGGAACTCGCGACCCATCGTTTCGATCAGGTTGTTGCCGGTCATTGCCGCCAGGGTGGCGTAAGGAACGGTCAAATAGCCGACGATGGTCAGTGCGCCTGCGACCAGGAAGATCCAGAACATGGCCAGCGCCAGTTTCGGGCTGAATAGTTCAGTTTCTGATTCTTCCGGAATCATGAAGTAAGCACCGCCCATGAAGCCAAAGAGCAGCCACACGATCAGCAGGTTGGTGTGGACCATACGGGCCACGTTGAACGGAATAGCGGGGAACAGGAAGTCGCCGAGCACATACTGCAAGCCAAGAATCAGGCCGAACAGGATTTGACCGACAAACAGACCGATTGCCGCGATGAAGTAGGGTTTTGCAACCGCTTGGGATTTGTATTGCATGTTCAGTATCTCCTCTCGATCAGCCTTGGTCGTTGGGCGGCCAATTAGCATCGTTGATCGAATTGACGTGCTTCAGGAAGGCCACAATGGCATCCAGTTGCTCGTCGGTGAAGTTGAACTGAGGCATGCTGCGACGACCCGGGATGCCATCTTTCGGACGGCTCTTGATAAAGGCTTTGACGCCCTCGTCGCCGTAACGAACGACTACATTGCCGAGTTCAGGCGCAAAGTAGGCACCTTCACCCATCAGGGTGTGGCAACCGATACAGTTATTGACTTCCCACAGTTTCTTGCCCTCAATGACTTGCGGCGTAATGTTCTGCCGCATGTCACGTTTGGGAAGTTGCGTATGGGTATCGAATGACAGCGCAAGGAACAACAGGAAGAAGAAAACCGTCCCCCCGTAAAATATGTTCCGCGCCATCGACTTGGTGAAAGCACCACTCATTGTTTTTCCCCCTTTCGGAAATTGTTTGGCCCGGCGATGGTAGGTTGAAGCACTGGGGTGCGACTTTGATTTCGGCTAAAAAAGCCCGAATAACAATAAAATAATTTCAATCGGTAATCGACCGGAAATCCTCTTCTGTTCTCGTTTGGTGCCGCAGGTATACTTGGCATTCCTGAAATTTGAGTGAGACTCATGGCCGCCGCTACCGATACCGCCAGCATGGCGCTTTTTTGTGATTTCGAGAATATTGCGCTCGGTGTGCGCGATGCCCGCTATGACAAGTTCGACATTCGGCCCATTCTTGAGCGGCTGCTCGCCAAGGGCAGCATCGTGGTCAAGAAAGCCTATTGCGACTGGGATCGCTACAAGGCCTTCAAAGCGGGGATGCACGAGGCAAATTTTGAGCTGATCGAAATCCCGCATGTTCGCCAATCGGGGAAAAACTCGGCAGATATCCGTTTGGTCGTTGATGCGCTTGATCTCTGCTATACCAAATCGCACGTTGATACTTTTGTCATCATCAGTGGCGATTCCGATTTTTCTCCGCTGGTTTCAAAATTGCGCGAAAACGCCAAGCGGGTGATTGGTGTTGGCGTCAAACAATCCTGCTCGGATCTTTTGATTGCCAATTGCGATGAATTTATTTATTACGATGATTTGGTGCGCGACAGCACGACACAGCGCCGCGAGAACCGCGAAGCCGCGCCGCGCCGCACGCCGGAAGAAGAAAGCACTCGGCGTGACAAGCTGGAAGCGCGTAAAACCAAGGCGGTTCAACTCGCTGCGGCAACCTTTGCCGACCTGATCGCTGATCGTGGCGATACTGAGCGGATTTGGGCGTCGGTGCTCAAGGAAGTCATCAAGCGGCGCAATCCGGGATTTAACGAAACTTATTTTGGCTTTCGCAGTTTCGGCAATTTGCTCGAAGAGGCGGCCAATCGCGGCTTGATTGGCTTTGGTCGCGACGAAAAATCAGGTGCTTATGTGACGCGGGTACAGGCCCGGCCAGTGGCGCTGCCGTTAGAAGTGCAAAGCATAGCGGAGCCGGTTGTTATTGAGTCGGTTGCGGTCAACGCCGTCAATGAGCCAAAAATCGAGATGCAATCCGACGAGCCAAAACCCGTTGCGCAACGGCGCCGGGGAACGCGCCGGCCACGCAAGGAGGCTGAGGCTAAACCAGCGGAGGTAACGCCGGTGCTAGAGCCTGTCGCCGTTCTCGTGCTTGCTGAAACGCCGGCTACTGAGCAGCCCGCCAAAAAGCGTGCGCCACGTAGCCGTAAACCGAAGCTAGTCAGCGAAACCCCGGCTTGATCAGATAACCGCGAGTAGCTTGCCGCGCAAAGCTTCTGCCTCGCGTTTGCCCTCGCGCGACATCACAATGGCGTGATACCACTCGTCGTATTGGGCGCGTAGTGCTTCATGGCTCTGCGCCGCTTCAATCCGGTTGAGCAACGCACTGGTGCCCAGCGCGCCGACAAAGGCATTCAGCGTATTCGTCATGAAATTGCGCGCCTGTTGCAAGCGAACGGGGTCGTGAGTTGCCGGCAATTCGCTGAAGGCGGTAATCGAGGGCAGTGGTTCGCCCTTGGTGCTGCTGGCGACAGCAATGTAGGCATCTTCTTCAAGCATGCCCAAGGTGTGTTGCAAGTCGTCTGATTGCAGCAGGCTGCGCAAATCATCGACGCTGCGCTTGCCGTCGATCATGATCAAGACGCGTCGTACGCGTGGGCTGAGTCCGCCGGATTTGGTGGCGATCTCCTCCTGTCCTTTGGGGGTTTTGGCAAAAATTATGCCCATTTTTGTCTCCGCTATTTTTGTGAATCTTTGTGCTGCGGATTGTACCGACAAAATAAAACCCGCCGTGGCGGGTTTTCAGGGGCTGCAGCCTAAATTAAATCAGGCGGCGGCTTGGGTCGGGATCTTGTGACCACGACGCGTAATACGGTTTTGCGAATCAACGTAGATCAGGTCTGGCGCATATTTGGCCAGTTCGATCTCGTTGTACACGGCAAAGGTGGCGATGATCAGGATGTCGCCTGGTGCTGCGCGGCGCGCAGCCGAACCATTGACCGAAATGACGCCTGAACCACGCTCGGCGCGAATCGCATAAGTCGTGAAACGCTCGCCATTGTTTACGTTCCAGATATCGATCTGTTCGTATTCCTTGATGTTGGCTGCTTCGAGCAGATCTTCATCAATGGCGCATGAACCCTCGTAATGCAGGTCGGCGTGCGTGGTGCTTACGCGGTGCAACTTGGATTTCAACATGGTTCTCTGCATGGTTTCACTCATCCAGACGGTTAGGGGAAGCGCATTGTAACGGCAATAGAATCGCTGTCAACGGTCTTTTTATGCGCCAATAAAGTGCATCAAATTTCAATGTTATCAATGAGCCGTGTGGTGCCGAGTCGACTGGCGGCAAGCACCACCAGTGGGACGTTTGCGCTGGTTGGCGTGCTCAGGTCAGACTGTTGTCGCACCGCAACATAATCAGTCTTCCAGCCGGCTGCGGTCAACGCATCCTGAGCCTGCTTTTCCAATTTACCAACATCTGACTCCCCTTGCTTCAGCGCATCTCGAATTTTCTTCAATTCGCGATTGAGGCGCGGCGCTTCGGCGCGTTCCTCTGGGCTGAGATAGCCATTACGTGATGAAAGCGCCAAACCGTCTTCCGCGCGCACCGTTTCGCCGCCAATAATGGTGATCGGCAGGGCCAGTTGGCGGGTCATATTGCGGATCACCATTAGCTGCTGGTAATCCTTCTTGCCAAAGATCGCTGCCTGCGGCTGGACGATATTGAACAGCTTGAGCACGACAGTGGCAACGCCACGAAAATGGCCGGGGCGAAATTCGCCGTCCAGCACATTCTGGATGGCTGGCGGTTCGACTTGGTATTCCTGAGGTTCCGGGTAGAGGTCGGCTTCCGTGGGTGCGAACAGGAAATCAACACCGGCGGCGCTCAGCTTGGCGCAGTCGTCGGCAAAGGTGCGTGGATATTGGTCGAAATCGTCATTCGGGCCAAATTGCAGGCGATTGACGAAAATGCTGGCGACCACGGTGTCGCCGTGGGCGCGTGCCTGTTCCATCAAGCTGATATGGCCGGCGTGCAGGTTGCCCATAGTGGGTACGAAAACTACACCGGAACGACCTTTGAGTGCGGTACGCAGGTCGGCAATGTGGGCATGGATTTGCATGGGATTAGCCTGCGTAAGTATGTTCAGGACCGGGGTAGCTGCCATCCTTGATCGCCGCGACCGCGCGGCAGGCGGCGTCGTGAATGCTCGTTGCGCCATCCATGAAGTTGCGCACGAACTTGGCTTTTTTGCCCGGTGGAATATCGAAAGCGTCATGCAGTACCATGACCTGGCCGGAGGTTTCCTTGCCGGCACCGATGCCGATGGTGATGATGTTGAGTAGCGTGGTGACTTCGGTCGCCAGACCCGCCGGGATGGCTTCCAGCACGATCATGGTGGCACCGGCCTTCTGTAATGCCAGCGCATCATCCTTGAGGCGTTGGGCAGCCGCTTCACCCTTGCCTTGTACTTTGTAGCCGCCCAGTACATGCACCGATTGCGGTGTCAGGCCAACATGGCCGCAGACCGGGATACCGCGCTGGACCATGAATTCAACCGTGGCTGCCATTTCACGGCCACCTTCGAGCTTGACCATCTGGGCGCCGGCGGCCATTAGCGTTACCGCGTTGCGGTAAGCCTGTTCCGGCGACTCCTGATAGCTGCCGAACGGCATGTCAGCGATGATGAAGGCGTGATCGCTGCCGCGTTTGACGGCGGCGGTGTGATACGCAATGTCGTTGATCGTCACCGGCAAGGTGGTGTCATGGCCTTGAATAACGTTGCCCAACGAGTCGCCGATCAGCATGGTTTCAATGCCGGCGCCGTCGAGCAGGCGCGCGAAGCTGGCGTCGTAACAGGTGAACATGACAATTTTTTCGCCCGCCAGATAAAGTTTGGCGAGATCGGCCTGGGTCAGGCGACGGGTAATGGTTTGTGCGGACATGATTTTAGGTGCGAAAGACGAAATAGACGGCGCCTAGGATACACAGAGCAGCCCATAAATAGTCAAGCTTGAGCGGCTGACCCATGTAAAAAATGACGAAAGGCACGAAGACGGCGAGGGTAATGACTTCCTGCAGGATCTTGAGTTGCCCGAGATCCAGTTCAGCATGGCCGATACGGTTAGCCGGCACCTGAATCAGGTATTCAAACAGGGCGATGCCCCAGGAAACCAGTGCGGCAATCCACCACGGTTTGTCGCTGAGATTCTTCAGGTGCGCGTACCAGGCGAAAGTCATGAAGACATTGGAGAGCGCCAGCAAACCCGCGGTTTGCCAGAAAACCGGGAGGTTCACAGTCGAATAATGCCCTGATTGGCAACGGCCGGCAGCCAGGCTGCAATGGTGCCGCGCTTCGGTAAATGCAAATTCGGGGCGATTTCAGCCAGTGGCAGCAAAACAAAGGCGCGCAGGTGCAGGCGTGGGTGGGGCAGGGTCAGGCGCGGCAGATCGAGTTCAAGGTTGTTGTAGAGCAGCAGATCGAGATCGAGCGTGCGCGGGCCGTTTCTTTCGGCTCGTACCCGGCCAAAGCGTTGCTCGAGGTCGAGCAGGGCATCGAGCAGTGCTTCCGGTGCCAACGTGGTTTCCAGCGCCGCAACGGCGTTGATGAATTCTGGTTGTTCGGTATTGCCTACCGGGGCTGTCCGGTAGAGCGAGGAGGTGTGTACGACCCGGCTTTCGTCCAGGTTAGCCAGCGCACCAAAAGCTGCAAGCACCGTGGCGGCGGGATCGCCGAGATTTGCGCCGAGCGCAACGTAGGCGGTGTTCATTCCGAAATGCTGCGGTCAACGTCGGAATTAGCTGGTTTTTTACGGCGCCGGCGGCGTTTTTTGTCGCCTGCCAGTTCCGGCATCAGCATTTCGGCGCGCTTTTCGCCATCGGCATTCTGGAAGTCGGTCCACCATTCGCCTAGTTCGCTGTCAATTTCGCCGGATTCGGCACGCAGCAGCAGAAAATCATAGCCGGCGCGGAAACGCTGGTGTTCGAGCAAGCTATAAGGGCGTTTGCCGGCGCGCATTTCAAAACGCGGTTGCAGCGCCCAGATGTCCTTGATGTCGCCAGCAATGCGGCGGGTGATGGCGAGTTTTTCGCCCTGCACATCGAGCACCGTATCCATCGCCAGATGCAGCGCGGGAATCTTTGCTTCGCCCTGTGCCTTGAGTTTTTCCCAATGCGCCAGCACTTCATGCCAAAGCAGGGTGGCGAACAGGAAGCTCGGGGAAATCCCCTTGCTCTTGCGCACGCGCTCGTCGGTATTGGCCAGCGAGAGCATGACGAATTTTTCGCCCATCGGCTGTTCGAGAATCACGTCAAGCAGCGGCAACAGGCCGTGATGCAAGCCTTCGTCACGCAACTGGGTGATGCATTTGACCGAATGGCCGGAGGTCAGCAGCTTGAGCATTTCGTCGAAAAGGCGCGCTGGCGGCACGTTTTCGAGCAAAACCGCCATTTCGCGGATCGGTTTGCTGGCCGCCGGGTCGATAAGCAGCCCGAGTTTGGCGGCGAGGCGCACGGCGCGCAACATGCGTACCGGGTCTTCGCGATAGCGGGCGCGCGGCTCGCCGATCATGCGCAGGGTTTTTTGCTTGAGATCGCCAACGCCGTGGTGATAATCGATCACCGCTTCGCTGGTCGGGTCGTAATACAGCGCGTTGGCGGTGAAATCACGCCGCGCGGCATCTTCGGCTTGCGTGCCAAACACGTTGTCGTGCAGGACGCGGCCATGTTCATCTTTTTTGGTATTTTCAGCCAGCGCACCGCGGAAGGTGGTCACTTCCAGCGTTTCCTGACCCATCATCACATGCACGATCTGGAAGCGGCGGCCAATGATGCGGGCGCGACGGAAATGCTTACGGATTTCTTCCGGCGTCGCGTCGGTGGCGATGTCGAAATCCTTGGGCTCGGCGCCGATCAGCAGGTCGCGTACCGCGCCACCAACCACAAAAGCCTTGTGGCCGTGGCTTTGCAGGGTTTCGCAGACGCGCCGGCTACCGCTGCTGATGCGGTCGCGGGTGATGCCGTGGGTGGAGACGGGGATGACGGCTGGCTCATGGTGGCCGGCCTGTGGTTTTTTGCCGCTGAAGACGCGGGAAATGAATTTGCGGATCACGTATTACCGTTCAATGAGCGTTTGGGGCGCTGCGGAAAAGGGCGGATTCTACCGCAAAGCAATGATTATTCATTGATTTCTGTGCGCTCAGTCGCGCAGGCTGATGATGATCCAGCCGGCTTGTTCACTGTGCTGGCGCAGTTTGTCATCCGGATCAACCGCGACCGGTGTCTTGACCTTGTTCATTAAGGGCAGGTCGTTGTGCGAGTCACTGTAGAAAAAACTGTCTTCAAAGCTGGCCCAGCACAGGCCGAGGGATTCCAGCCAGGCCTCAACCCGTTCAATCTTGCCTTCCTTGAATGAGGGCGTGCCACGCGGTGCGCCGGAAAAGGCACCGCTTTGCGGGTCGACCGCAGCAATCGTCGCAATCAGGTGGGGAATGCCAAAGGCGCGGGCAATCGGGCCGGTGACGAAACTGTTGGTGGCGGTGACGATGGCGCACAGATCGCCGTTGTCGCGGTGCTGTTTGACGACATCCTGAGCTTCAGCGCTCATGATCGGCAGGATGTGGCGTTCCATGAATTCCTGATGCCAGGCATCCAGTTCAGCGCGCGGGTGACGGGTCAGCGGCGCCAGTTGAAAGCTGAGGAATTCGTAAATATCCAGCGTGCCATCCTTGTATTGCTCGTAAAACCGACTGTTTTGCGCGGCCTGCAATTCACTGTCGACGACGCCTTTGCTGATCAAGAATTGCGCCCATTCAAAATCGGAGTCGCCGGCGAGCAGGGTATTGTCGAGGTCAAAGAGAGCGAGGTTCATGCGGTGGTTTCCAAAGTGAGCAGTTCGCGCAGCAGGGGCAGGGTGACGGCGCGTTTATGTTCCAGCGTGTAGCGGTCAAGGGCGACGATGAAGCCTGACAGGCTGCGCATGTCACGCGGCGCGTGGCGCATCAGGTAATCAATCGCTTCCGGGGTCAATTTGAGTGCGCGTTCCTTGGCCTGAGCGGCGAGGGCGGCGGCTTTTTCATGATCGGAAAGCGCTTGCAGGCGATAAATCAAACCGGAGCCGAGGCGGGTGCGCAGGTCTTCGCGCAGGGCCAGGTGGGCGGGCGGTTGAGTTGTTGCGGTCAACAGCATTCCGGACGACATTTTTAGCCGATTGAAATGGTTGAACAGGGCAATCTGGCCGCTTTCGTTGAGCGCTTCAACATGATCAACCGCCAATTGCTCAACGCCTGGTGCATTGCTTAAAGAGGGATCGAGCGCCGCATTGATGTAGGCGAAACCGCTGGCCAGTAGCAGGTGCGAACAGCCGGAACCGGCTTCGCCCCAGAGGCAAAAAGACGTGTCAAATTGCGCGCCAGCCAGCCAGCCACACAGCGCGGCCAGGGTTTCTGCGTTGCCGCCGGTGACGAAATTGTCCAGCGTCGGCGGACTTTCCGGCAGTAAATCGAGAATCAGTTGGCGCATCTTCATTTACTGCCAGCTAATCAACCCGTAATTTTTCTTGCCACGGCGCAGCACCGTGAAACGGCGGAAGAATTTTTCTTCCAGAGTGAATTGGTGGTCGAGGGCGTCAACCTTGTTGCCGTTGATCGCCACGCTGCCACTTTGGATGAAGCTGCGCGCTTCGGATTTGGACTTGGCCAGGTTGGCGGCGACCAGCGCGTCGATCAGGCTGCTGTTGGCGTTGTCGAGCACGGTGCCGGGCATGCCGTCCTGCGCCAGTTGTTCGAGATCGTTTTCGGTCAAATCGGCCAGTTGACCGGAGAACAGGCATTCCGTGATGCGCCGTGCGGCCATCAGGGCCACCTCGCCGTGCACCAGGCGGGTCGCCTCTTCAGCCAGAATGCGCTGGGCTTCCGGCTTGGTTCCGCTGGCCTGGTCGGCGGCTTCAATCACGTTGATACGGTCAACCGGCAAAAAGGTGAAAAATTTCATGAACTTGTAGACGTCGGCATCGCTGGTATTCAGCCAGAACTGGTAGAAGGCGTAGGGCGAGGTCTTTTTGGGGTCGAGCCAGATGGCGCCAGATTCAGTCTTGCCAAACTTGGTGCCGTCGGCCTTGGTGATTAGCGGCAGGGTCAGGCCGAAAACGTGTTGCTGGTGCAGGCGACGGGTCAGGTCGGTGCCGGCAACGATATTGCCCCACTGGTCGGAGCCGCCGATTTGCAGCACGCAGCCGTAACGCTTGTTCAGTTCGGCGAAGTCGTAGCCTTGCAGCAGGCTGTAGGAAAACTCGGTGTAGGAAATGCCCTGATCTTCGCGGGTCAGGCGCTGCTGCACCGATTCCTTCTTGATCATGGTGTTGACCGAGAAATGCTTGCCGATATCGCGCAGGAATTCGAGACAGTTCATGCCGCTGAACCAGTCGTAATTGTTGGCCATGATGGCCGGGTTGGCGCCTTCAAAATTGAGGAAGGGCATGACCTGACCCTTGATTTTGTCGACCCAGGTGGCGATTACGTCCGGCGTGTTGAGCTTGCGCTCGGTGGCCTTGAAGCTCGGGTCGCCAATCATGCCGGTCGCGCCGCCAACCAGTGCAATCGGCTTGTGGCCGGCCTCCTGAAAGCGCTTGAGGATCAGCACCGGGACCAGATGGCCGAGATGCAAGCTATCCGCCGTCGGGTCAAAACCGCAATAGAGCGTTACCGATTCCTCAGTCAGCAGCTTGTCGAGCGCCTGCGCGTCGGTGATCTGGGCGATCAGGCCGCGCTCTTGCAGATCCTGAATGAGGGGGGATTGGTACATTGCTTACTCTCCACGTGGCGGGCGCTTGATCAAAAAATATACGCGCCGGAAATTCGGACCCGCGATTTTAGCAGAGGTGGCACGCGCGTCAGGTGGCGGTTAGCACTGAATAGCCATGCGCCATCGTTGGGCTGGTATTTCTGTCGATGGCGCTGGTTGGATTGATGAGGGGCTGCAATTTGGGAGATCTGTCGCGTACAGATGGTTGGGCCAGCGTTCTCGAGTTGGTGGTGAGCGGTGAACTTGAGTTGTATGTTGGGTTTGTGGCCGAAGGAGTCGGTCGGGGTCTTAGGAAGCCGCCTGTTGGAGCGTCCCACTCGACCGCAGTGTTATGCCTTAGTTCTTCCACTTACGAGCTTCAGCAAGTAGGTCCGAAGGATTGATGACGCCAAGCGCCACAAGCAGGAATAGAACACAGCAGATGAGAACGCCTCTCGATGCCCGTATGTTCTTGAAACGGAGTTGAATATTTGTAGCCAGCCATAGGGCAGCTGCACATCCCGCAAGAAATACAAAAGTGCTCGTACCCGATTTAGGCATGGTCAAGAGCGTAAAGAACGCTATAGAGGTAATCACAATGACAGCAGGAACAACAAACCAAATAGTACTAATGGGTTCTTCATGTGCCTGAAAGAATTTCTCCACCTGAAGCCCATTATCTTGGATGAACCCTTTGATTTCCTCAGGTGTGCCTTCCATTGGACCGAGCTTCATCGCGCACCCTTTGCTTTACTTGGGGCGACACGTTGAACATCTCTCTCCGCAGCTTCATCACTCCACTCGGAAGGGGAGTCATCCTTTATCAGAATGATCTTGTCTGACTCCATGATCAGATTGGTTCCTCCGAAGTTGAATCCCTCTAAGTTGCCGCCAAATGCATTTTGTTCGATTCCTGATAAAGCGCGCCCTAAAGTAGCGACGGGTGTTTGATGGATGTCGTCGTTTTCAATTGCTGTACCAACCCGGAATTCCAGGATTGCGCCTCCTGCGATGGCTGGATGAACAACGCAACTAAGCCCAACGCCTGGCTTGAGATAAACCGCAATGCGACGTCGGAAATTGTTTATAAACGACTGAATAGTCGATTTTGATGGCATGAGAAATTAACTACCTTTCCAAAGACTCTGGGGCATAACGTGGAGGCGACCGGGGACGACCGCCGGGTTAGAACTCACTGCACAAAGACCCCAGGAATGACCATGAATCCTTCAGTCCGTACTTGCAGTAGTTCCTTTATTCTTTCTTGCACGGACTGATTTGGCGCAACGTCATCAATCCACTGTCGAGTACCGACACAAAGCTCTGAGCAGAATGCCTGGACGTTGAGCAGGAGAACGCTTTCGAACTTGCAGCGGTGAGAAGCAGTAGTGGAAAATGCAAAACGGGTGACTACTTCACGCGCTCGTTGTCGCAGGACTTCATCTGACCCTTCGTGTAAAAATGCGCAACGCAACGCATAGCAGTCGCACCCCGACAGAAACGTAAAGTCAGGCCCATGAAACGGACTTTTGTAGACAGGTAAAAGGTATTTTTCGAACCACGCCTCGTATCGTTTTTGTGATCCAGCATTTGGCGTTTCCAGCCAACCACAAATGTCCGGAACGGCAAGAGCCATGGCAATAGCCGCATACCAGTTCTCTGTTGCTATGCTCTTTTCGATTGACTGAACAAAACGCTCCATTTTGCCCCCCGAGTTCTAACGTAGAGCTGACCGGCGCTGCGCTGCTTTATCGCGCAGCGTCCAGCGACCGAAGGGAGCGAAGTCGAGTGCTGGGTTATGCATTGTTGGTGATGAGCTGGGAAATAATTGGTTCAAACTCAAGCAAACGCTTTGAACTGATTGCTACGCCAATGTTGTTCGGAATTTGAGTTAGCGGAATCGCAACCGTTCTGGTAGGGGCGGTGACAATCTTGATTTCACCCGTTGCCGTGTGCATGGCACCAGCGTAATGAATTCCAAGCAGGCGTATGCGGGTTGTCCCCATGTAAGTATTGCCCTTGTTGTCCATGTAACTGCCGATGTTTGCAAGCAATACAGGAGAGCCACTCGAACCAGGGAAGCTTGCGATATCAGTAAGAAATTCCGTATTTCCGTTCCAGTTGATCGCAGGATGCGTGGCCGTGATTCCACGGCGAATAACTGGCAAATTATTTACAGCGTCCCAAATTCCACTCGGATACCCGATCATGATTACATCTTCCATGGGCGAAAGACTTTGGCGTTCTACGTCTGTGGGAATGAGGGTTGTTTGCAGCGGAACAAAAAATAACTTACCGCCGGACTGCTGAACATGATTCAGTAGTGGCCCAATCAGGAAAACAGCCAGATCAACATTTGCATCGGGGTGTTTAATCCAAAGGGATTCAAAGTTTGGAAGAGAGAATTGTTGGTGACTTCCGATATCAGGCAAACCGTCGGGCTTGGCAAGTGTGAGATGGAACTGCCCAACATCGGAGTCTGCTATGACGTGCTTGTTCGTAACAATGACGGGAACTGCTTGGTCTTCTTTCTGAAGGAAATTCATGAAGAAACCAGTTCCGCAAGATGTGCCGCCACCCCGTAGGGAAGTTTCAATTCTCACTGAACAGTGCACCAACTGCTCAATTACTCCGAGTGACATGGGGTCATTTCTCCAAATGCATAACGTGAAGTGGACAGCAATTTTGCAGGGTTTGCACCCTGCTTGATATCTATATTGGTGCGGGATATCTCTGTAATCGTCCTTTTCATCAGGTTTTCTGTCACCACACTGTTTTTGTGTACAGCGCTAAATATTTCGCCAAACCCTGCAAGTGCTCAAAATGTGCCAATGGCATTATGCGACGGCTTTCGGGCGACTTGATCACTGGCCGCTCTTGGCCGATAGCGTCACAAAGCGCAGATGGTATTCCATCGACTGATGCAGCCCAAGGTGCCGTTTGGCATATGCATGCCAACCAAAGGCTAAGCAGGCAGTCGCTAGTTGCCATCAATGTTTTCCTGACGAAAAAGCTCCGGCAAACCGTGTTTGGCCGGCTTTAGCCATTACGTATCCTTGGGCAAGGTTCTGATAGCTTCGGCGATGGTCATTCCTGCGGCTGTTCCACCGCCTAAGCTTCAGCTTGCACAGCCTTGATTAGCTAGTCGGGCCGGTGGGTTAGGGGAGCTTGGCGGTTTCGGGTAAAATCCCCCTTTTTTTCCAGCGGCTCTCTGCCGCGCCCGGCGAGTTTTCCAGACCATGACCCAAAATTCCTCCCTCTCTTACCGTGATGCCGGCGTCGATATCGATGCGGGTGATGAACTCGTCGAACGGATCAAGCCGCTCGCCAAAAAGACCCTGCGCGAAGGCGTGCTCGGTGGCATCGGTGGTTTCGGCGCTTTGTTTGAAGTGCCCAAGCGTTACAAGGAGCCGGTGCTGGTTTCCGGTACCGATGGCGTCGGCACCAAGCTGCGCCTGGCTTTTGACCTGAATCGCCACGATACGGTCGGGCAGGATCTGGTCGCGATGAGCGTCAATGACATTCTGGTGCTCGGCGCCGAATCGCTGTTTTTCCTCGATTATTTTGCCTGCGGCAAGCTGGACGTAGATACTGCTGCGGCGGTCGTCGGCGGAATTGCCAAGGGTTGCGAACTGGCGGGCTGTGCGCTGATCGGTGGCGAAACTGCCGAAATGCCGGGCATGTACCCGGCTGGCGAATACGATCTGGCCGGTTTTGCGGTGGGTGTTGTTGAGAAATCCAAGGCGATTGATGGCAAATCAACCATTGTTGCGGGTGATGTCGTTCTCGGCCTGGCGTCTTCCGGCGCCCACTCCAACGGTTACTCGCTGGTGCGCAAGATCATCGAGCGTTCCAAGCCGGATCTGAATGCAAAATTTGATGGCGAGCGTACTTTGGCCGATGTGGTCATGGCACCGACCCGCATCTACGTCAAGCAAGTGCTGGCGACGATGGAAAAGGTAAGCATCAAGGGTATGGCGCACATTACCGGCGGTGGCTTGCTTGAAAACGTGCCGCGCGTGCTGCCGGAAAATACCGTGGCCGAGCTGGAAAAGGCTGCCTGGCCGCGTCCCAAGCTGTTCGACTGGATGCAGGCCGAAGG
>JBDKHF010000056.1:0-57513 GCA_039797825.1 Pseudomonadota bacterium
CGCAGAATCAGCGGGCTGCGATGGCGCGCCTGCGTTTCCTTGACTTCGGCTAGCGTCAGCCAGCGTGCCGCGATAATGCCATCATCCAACTGGCGCTCTGCCTCGTAGCCGCGCAATTCGCCGCCGAAGGCAAAGCGCAGATAGGTGACATCCTTGGTCGGGTGTTTCCAGTTATAAATTCCCACCAGATGCGTTGGTTTGAAGTGATAGGCGGTTTCTTCCAGCGCTTCACGTACCACTGCCGCAAGCAGAGACTCACCTTCTTCAAGGTGGCCAGCCGGTTGATTGAAGGCCAGGCCAGCCTCGGTTTCTTCCTCGACCAGCAGGAACTTGCCATCGCGCTGGACGACGGCGGCAACGGTGACATTGGGTTTCCAGATCATGGGGCACATTCGACGGCAAAGCCGTTATTTTACCCGCTGATTTCGGCTAGAATCGTGCGCTTTGATACGCGCAACACGGAGAAATGACTATGTCGATGTCTGACCGCGACGGCTTTATTTGGCAAGACGGCAAGCTTGTGCCCTGGCGCGAGGCTACCACCCACGTCCTTACCCATTCCCTGCATTACGGCATGAGTGTCTTTGAGGGCGTCCGGGCCTACAAGACCGAGCGTGGCACGGCGATCTTCCGTCTTGAAGATCACACCGACCGCCTCTTCAACTCCGCCCACATCTTCCAGATGGTCATGCCGTTCGACAAGGCGACGATCAACGAAGCGCACAAGGAAGTTCTGCGCGCCAATAATCTTGATTCCGGCTACCTGCGTCCGATTGCTTTCTACGGCTCGGAAAAAATGGGCGTTTCGCCGAAGGGCGCCAAGGTGCATGTCGCCATCGCCGCCTGGCCGTGGGGTGCTTACCTCGGCGAGGAAGGCATGGAGCGCGGCATTCGCGTCAAGGTTTCCAGCTACACCCGTCACCACGTAAATATTTCGATGGTCCGCGCGAAGGCTTCCGGCCACTACATCAATTCCATCCTGGCCAATAACGAAGTGACCAACGAAGGTTACGACGAAGCCATGTTGCTTGATCCGGAAGGCTACGTTGCCGAAGGCGCTGGCGAGAACCTGTTCATCGTCAAGAAGGGCAAGCTGTACACGCCGGATCTGACTTCCTGTCTGGAAGGCATTACCCGCGCTACCGTGCTGCAGATCGCCGAAGAACTGGGCCTCTCGGTGCAGGAAAAACGCATCACGCGCGACGAAGTGTATTGCTGTGATGAAGCCTTCTTCACCGGCACCGCCGCTGAAGTGACGCCAATCCGCGAACTCGATGGCCGCCAGATCGGCGTTGGTCATCGCGGCCCGATCACCGCCCAGATTCAAGCCAAGTATTTCGACGTGGTTTATGGCCGCTCTGCCCAGCACGACGACTGGCTGGCCTACATCTAAAAAATCAGGGAGATCAAAATGTCTGACAAGATGACCGTTGAAGTAACCGCCCACGACCTGCCTCTGCATTGTCCGCAACCGGGCGCGCAGTTGGCCAGCCTGCATCCCCGCGTTTTTCTCGATGTACTGAAGTCGGGTGAGGCGGTTTGCCCGTATTGCAGCACCAAGTATGTTTTCAAGGGCGAAGCGCCCAAGGGGCATCACTAGTCGTTAGTCGCTAGTTAGTAGTTGCTAGTTGCTAGCGACTAATGACTACTAACTAACAACTAATAACTGACCTTATGAAAGCGCTCATCGTCGCCCCTTCGTGGATCGGCGACACGATCATGGCGCAGCCGCTGTTTGCGCGGCTGCATGCCAAATATCCTGGCTTGCAGCTTGATGCGTTGGCGCCGCGCTGGGTCGCTCCGGTATTGGCGCGCATGGCTGAAATCAGTGAGCTCATCGACAGCCCGTTCGGGCATGGCCAGCTTGCACTAAAGCCGCGCTGGCGACTTGCCCGGCAACTCGCTGCCGGCAACTACGACGCCGTCTATGTCCTGCCCAATTCCCTGAAATCGGCGCTGATTCCGTTTCTCGCCGGCATTCCTCGGCGCATCGGTTTTACTGGCGAATCGCGCTACGGGCTGATCAATGTTCGCCACACGCTCGATAAAACGGCCTTGCCGTTGATGGTTGAGCGCTTTGCACAGTTGGCTGAAGCGCCCGGCGCGGCCTTACCCAAACCAATTTTTCATCCCAAAATCCGGTCGACCGCAACAGATCAGCAAAGAACATTGGCGGAACTCAGATTGGAGCGCCCATCGCGCATCGTTGCCTTCTGCCCCGGCGCTGAATACGGCCCGGCCAAGCGTTGGCCGGCCACGCACTTTGCCGCTTTGGCCAAAAGTCTCGCCGCACAGGGTTGCGCCATCTGGCTTTTCGGTTCGCCCAAAGACCATGCGGTGGCTGAAGAAATCGCTCAACTTGCCCCCGGTCTGTGCAGCAATCTGTGCGGCGCCACCTCGCTGGCCCAGGCCGTCGATTTGCTGGCGCTGGCAAATCTGGTGGTGTGCAACGATTCCGGTCTGATGCACGTCGCTGCTGCGCTGGATCGACCCCTGGTCACGCTTTATGGCTCCTCCTCGCCCGGCTTTACGCCGCCGCTTTCGGATCAGGCTGACATTCTCAGCCTCAAGTTGGAGTGCAGCCCCTGCTTCAAGCGCGAGTGCCCCCTCGGCCACCTTGATTGCCTCAACAAGTTGTCGCCCGAAATGGTGCTTCAGGCCAGTCGCAAACGGATAGACGCATGAGCAAGCCCAATGCCTACGCCAGCCCGGAAGATGTCGAGCAAGCTTTTTATCAATTGATCGTTCAGGGCGATGCCGATCTGCTGATGCAAATCTGGTCGGAAGAGGAAGAAACCCTCTGCGTGCACCCAACTGGTGTTCGCCTCGTCGGCCTTCCGCCGATTCGCGAGAGCTGGCAGGGCATCTTTGCCAACACCAAATTGCGCGTCCAGGCCGAAACGGTCGCCCGCTGGCAGGGGGGCGTGCTTGCAGTCCATCATCTGACCGAAATTCTTTTCGTTGGCGATGACCCCGCGCCGCACGGCCCGCTCTACGTTACCCACGTCTATGGGCGCGGTGCGCACGGCTGGCGCCTGCTCAGCCGCCACGCCTCAGCGGCTGATGACGGCCATCAGGCAATGGCCGAATCCTACCCGCACACGCTGCATTGAAACCCTACGTGCCCCCGGCCTGGCTACCCGGCGGCCATGCCCAAACCATCTGGCCATTGCTGATCAAGCCGCGCCCGCTCAAGCTGCGCCGCGAGCGTTGGGAAACGCCGGATGGCGATTTCATAGATGTTGATCATCTCGATGGCCCGCCCGATTCTCCTTTGCTCGTCCTCTTTCATGGCCTTGAAGGCAGCGCGCAAAGCCATTACGCGCGGTCAACCGCCGACGCCTGCCACAAAGCCGGCTGGCGTCTGGTTTTGCCGCATTTTCGCGGCTGCTCGGGGGAGTTGAACCGCAAGCCGCGTTCTTATCATTCCGGCGATTCGGATGAAATTGACTGGATTTTGCGCCGCCTGCACGCTGCCAGCGGCGGACGATTGTTGCACGCGGCCGGCATCTCGCTCGGCGGCAATGCCTTGCTCAAATGGGCCGGCGAACGCGGCAGCGCAGCCGGCGAACTGGTCACTGGCGTCGCGGCAATCTGTGCGCCACTCGATCTGGCCGGTTGTGGCCATCATCTGGCGCGCGGTTTCAATCGCGTCTATACCCGGCATTTTCTCCAGACCATGCGGCTTGTTTCGGCGGCCCGGCTCAAGCAGTTTCCCGGCTTGTTCGACGCAGCCAAAATGCGCGCCGCGATCAATCTTTACCAGTTCGATGATGCGGTTACCGCGCCGGTGCATGGCTTTGCCGGGGCTGACGATTACTGGCAGCGTTGCTCAGCCAAGCCCTGGCTGAAATCAATCGCCATCCCAACGCTGACGGTCAACGCCAAAAACGATCCATTTTTGCCCGCCAGTTACCTGCCCAAGCCCTCCGAAGTCAGCGCTTTTGTGCGTCTGGAGCACCCGGCTGAAGGCGGTCATGTCGGCTTCGTCAGCGGCCCATTTCCAGGAAATCTGGACTGGTTGCCCCAAAGGCTCTTACACTTCTTCCTTTCCGAAACGTCATAAAAAACATCATGAGCCAACTACCTGCTGAAATTTTCAAAGCCTACGACATTCGCGGCATCGTCGATAAATCACTGACTGCCGATGTCGTCCGCCGTATCGGTCACGCGCTGGGTTCGCTCGCCGCTGAACAGGGCCAGAAGGCGATTGCGGTTGGCCGCGATGGTCGCCTGTCCGGCCCGGAACTGGCTGGCGCCTTGATGGACGGTATCTGCGCCGCCGGGGTGGATGCGATTGATGTCGGTTGCGTGCCGACTCCGGTGACTTACTTCGCCGCCTACGAACTCGGCTGCGACTCCTGTGTTTCAGTCACCGGCAGCCACAATCCGCCCGATTACAACGGCCTGAAAATGGTGATTGGCGGTACGACGCTGGCGCTTGAGGCGATTCAGGATCTTAAGCACCGCGCCGAATCCGGCAATCTCAAGCACGGCAAGGGCGAACGGCGCAGCGCCGATGTCATGGCCGCCTATATTGAAAAAATCGTCGGCGACGTCAAGCTGGCGCGGCCAATGAAAATCGTCATGGATTGCGGCAACGGTGTCGCCGGCGCGATTGCCCCGGAACTGTTCAAACGCCTCGGTTGCGAAATCGTGCCGCTGTTCTGCGAAGTCGATGGCAATTTCCCCAACCATCACCCGGACCCGTCGAAGCCGGAAAACCTTGCCGACGTGATCCAGGCGCTCAAGGAAACCGACGCTGAAATCGGCATTGCCTTCGACGGTGATGGCGACCGCCTCGGCGTAGTGACCAAGGATGGCGAAATTATTTATCCGGATCGCCAGTTGATGCTCTTCGCCGCCGATGTGCTGTCGCGCGTCCCCGGCGGCCAGATTATTTATGACGTCAAATGCACCCGCCTGCTGGCGCCGTGGATCAAAAAACACGGCGGCGTGCCGCTGATGTGGAACACCGGGCACGCGCTGGTCAAGAAAAAACTCAAGGAAACCGGCGCCCCGCTGGCTGGCGAAATGTCCGGCCACACCTTTTTCAAGGAGCGCTGGTATGGCTTCGACGACGGCTTATACACCGGTGCGCGCCTGCTCGAAATTCTGTCACGTGCGGTCGACGGCAATCCCTTGCTCAAAAACTTGCCGAATTCCCCGTCGACCCCGGAACTCAATATCAAGATGGCCGAAGGCGAGCCCTTCACCCTGATCGACAAGCTCAAGGCTGAGGGCAAGTTCAGCGATGCCGTCGAAATGATTACGATTGATGGCTTGCGCGTCGAGTACGCCGATGGTTTCGGTCTAGCGCGTCCGTCGAACACAACACCGGTCGTCGTGCTGCGCTTTGAGGCGGATAACGCGGCGGCGCTGGAGCGCATTCAGGCCGATTTCCGCCAGGCGATCAAGGCCGTCTGGCCCGGCATTGCGCTACCTTTTTAAGGAACCGAAGTGAGCGAAAACGCTGAAGATCAACTGTTTCTCGGGCGTCAGCCAATTCTGGATCGTCAGCAGCAGCTTTTCGCCTACGAATTATTGTTTCGCAACGGCAGCCGCAACTTTGCCGAGGTCACCGACGGCGTCCAGGCCACGGCAACGGTCATCGTTAATGCCTTTGCCGAGTTGGGGGTCGAAGCCGCGCTCGGTAATTGCCGTGGTTTTATCAATGTCGATGAGGCTTTTCTGTTCAGCGACATGCTGGAGTTGCTGCCGCGTCAGTCGGTGGTGCTTGAAATTCTCGAAACCGTGCCGCCGACCCCGGCGGTGATCGAGCGCTGTATTGCGCTGAAAGCCGCCGGCTTTACCCTGGCGCTTGATGACGTGATCCAGATTGAACCAGCCTATGCCGAGTTGCTGGCTTTGGTCGAAATCGTCAAAGTCGACATCCAGCCGCTCTCCCGTGTTCAGTTGATGCAGCTGGTGATGAAACTGAAGCCGATGGGCAAGCAATTGCTGGCTGAAAAGGTCGATTCACGCGAGCAGATGGAGCAATGTCTAAGCCTCGGTTTCTCGCTGTTTCAGGGTTATTACTTTGCCAAACCGACGATTATTGCCGGCAAAAAACTGGATCACTCCAAGCTTTCGCTGATGAAATTGATGGGCCTTTTGCTCAGCGATGCCGATACCGCCAAGCTGGAGCAGGCCTTGAAGCCCGAGCCGGGCTTGACGATGAATTTGCTGCGCATGACCAATTCGGTGGGGGCTGGTAGCACTGAAAAAATCACCTCCTTGCGCCATGCGATTACGGTGCTTGGTCGTCGTCAGTTACAGCGCTGGTTGCAACTGCTGGTTTTTGCCTCGGGCAAGGAACCCGGCGCGAGCAACCCCTTGCTGCTGCTGGCTGCAACCCGTGGGCGTTTGATGGAGTTGCTGGCGACTGATTTGCGCCCGAACGACCAGGCTTTTGCCGATCAGGCCTTCATGGCCGGGATCATGTCGCTGATGCCGGCGCTGGTTGGCCTGCCAATCAACGAAATTGTTGCGCCTCTCGGACTGTCGGGCGAGGTCAAGGATGCCTTGTGTGAAGGCAAGGGCGTCCTGGGCGACATGCTGCACCTTGCCGAGGGTTGTGAAAGTGGCGAAATTGAGGCGCTGACCAGCAATCTGGCACGACTGCCGGGGCTCACGCCCAAACAGCTCAACCGCGCTCAAACCGATGCTTTGCAATGGTCCAACAATATTGGCCGTGAGAGCGCCGACTGAGCGTTACAAAGCGGTGACACAGACGCAACAGATTTTCAGGTCCGATTGATTGAGAATGCCTCTTTGGCAGCCTGAATCCTCATAACCCAACTAGAAACCGATGAGCACCGAAGACCAAACAACCTCCTCTCAAGCCAATGCGCCTTTCGGCAATCAGCCACCGAGCCTGATCAGCAAAGTGCTGGCCTTTGTCATCGGCGCCGGATTTCTCGTGCTGGCTTTCATGTTTTCACTGGTTGCGCTGGCGGCGATTGCCGTCCTCGGGCTGGGGGTTTGGGGCTGGCTGTGGTGGAAAACCCGGGCCATTCGCAAGCAAATGCGCGAGCAAATGAGTGAATCCGCTCCAATGGCCTCGGCCAATCGCGATGGCTTGATCATCGAGGGTGAAGTTATTCACAAGGAAAGCCAGCCAGCGCGGCCTGAGCGTTTGCTGCGCTAAGGCGCAGTGATTAGCGGCGTTCCCAGATCGTCACTTCCGATAGCGTGTGCTGGAACTTGCGCTTGGTTTCGCGAATCACGAAGGGCACGGCGAGTGGGCCTTTGATTAGGCGGAAGTGTTTTTCCAGCATGGCTTTCAGGCCGTCAAGCGTCGTGAAGTTTTCGCCATTCTTCTTGAAGCCACCAACCCAGGCTTCGCGCTTGGTGTGTTCGGCCAACCAGGTATAGGGTGAGGCAATCAGCAATACGCCGCCGGGATTGAGCCGTTCATGCACCGACTCAAGGAACTTTTCCGGGTTGTAGAGGCGGTCGATCAGGTTGGCGGCGAGAATCAAGTCAAAACCACTGAAAACCGGTTTGAGATTGCAGGCGTCGCCCTGAAAAAATTCAACTTTTTGCGCGACTGCGGCGAGGCCCAGTTCGGCCAGGCTGCGTTCCTTGTAGGAAACCAGTTCGCCTTCATCAACCAGCGTGTAACGTAAGCGGCCTTGCTCGGCCAGGCGAGCGCCGAGGCTGATGAAGCGGGCGGAAAAATCTATCCCGGTAATCTGATCAAAATGCCGGGCTAGTTCAAAGCAGGCGCGGCCTGTGGCGCAACCGAGATCAAGTGCTTTGCTGGCGGGTTTGTCACCCATCGCTTCGATCGCAAGTTGAGCCAGGGCTTTGGGGAAATTGGGCACGCCAAAATATTCGTCACCGTAATGAAATTCGGCGTATTCGGAAACCAGGCGGTCAGTTTCGTAGTGCGAGGATTCGAGCTTGGCGGGCGCGCTGGAAACGACATAGCGGAAACCGGCGTGCTGGAAAAAGTGGCGGCGGAAGGCGTAGCGCGAAGCGGGCAGGGCTTCGTTGCCGCAGGAAATCCACGAGCCGCCTTTGAACAGGTTGTGGCGTTCGTCGAAAGTGGGCGTCGTGAAATCGTCGTAGATAGGGTGAACTTCGAAACCATCAAACGGGTAAATCGGCGTTTCCGTCCATTGCCAGACATTACCAATCACGTCGAACAGGGGGCCGTGGGCAAATTCCGTGACCGGGCAGGAGGAGGCGTAATGTGCCAGTTGCAGGTTGGCAGCCGGCTGTTCGTCGGCGCCAGCAAAGCGGCATAGGGCCTGCCATTCGTCTTCGCTGGGCAAGCGTACCGGCTCGCCGCTGACGCGTGCCTTCCATTGGCAGAAGGCCTTGGCCTCGTGGTAATTGGTTTCCACCGGCCAGTCCCACGGCATGGTCACTTCTTCGAGCATCAGGCGCAAGCGCCATTGGGCGCCGTCCTTGATCCAGAAGCAGGGGTGCTCTGCCTGGGCAAACTTGCGCCAGCCGAGACCTTCTTCCTGCCACAGTGAGTCGTCGGCATAACCGCCGGCTTCGACAAAGGCGAGGAATTCCTGATTACTGACCAGGTAGCGACTGGCCTGAAATGTTGCGGTCGACGCCGCGTGGCAGCCAAATTCGTTGTCCCAGCCGTAGACCGCCGCTTCGCTTCTTAAGCGGCCAACCGCGAATTCGGCGGCAGGAATGGTGATCAACTCATTCTGCGGCGCGCCACCACTGACCCGGCAAGCTTGCCAGGCGGGATGCGCTTTTACGTAATGCAGTTGATGCTGGCGAATCAGCACCGAGGAGGTTTCGAGGTGGATACGCTCGTGCTCGATGCCCATCAAAACTACCCACCACGGGTGATCCCAGGTAATCGGCAAGGCTAAAATTTTTGTGCGAATCAGCCGGTCGACCGCAACCCGCACCGCCTGGCGGTAGGCGCGGACTTCGGCAACGCTCGGCCAGTCGTAACGCGCTTCGCTGAGGTCATCCCAGCTCATTTCATCAACGCCAATGGCGAACATTGATTCAAATTTCGGGTTGATGCGGTTTTCCAGCAAACCGGCCAGCACCAGTTTGTTGACGAAAAAAGTGGCAGTGTGGCCGAAGTAGAAAATCAGCGGATGACGCAGGGCAATCGGCTTTTTGAAATAAGCCTCGTCGCAGCTCAGTACCTCAAACAACTGCTCGTAGCGGTCGAAGGTGGCGTGAAAGTAATTGAGGATCTCGGCACGTTTTTGCTCGACATCGGTACCAGCCAGCGCGGGTGATTTTGGAAAAGTGGAGCCTTGCATGTGAGGTTTTGCCTTAAACGATTGAAGCAGCCGAGGCCGGCATTTTATCAAGAGGATAGATGTTGTTTGGCAGAATCAGCGATTGGGAAATTTTAGATCGCGAACCGTGAATGAGTAGTGACAGCTGCCTTGCAATTTCAAAGCTCAGCCCCATTTGGGCTAATATCCCCGCCACCCCATTTACGAGAATGCCCCAATGACCACCTTGTTCAGCCCCCTCAACGTCGGTTCACTGACCGTGCCTAACCGGATTTTCATGGCGCCATTGACGCGTTGCCGGGCAACTGCCGAGCATGTACCGACTGCCTTGATGGCCGAACATTACGCCCAGCGCGCCAGTGGCGGCCTGTTGATTGCCGAGGCGACGATGGTGACAGAAGGCAACTCCGCATTCTGGATGGAACCCGGCATTTACTCGGCTGAGCAGATCGCCGGCTGGAAATTGGTGACGGATGCGGTCCACGCCGCTGGTGGCCTGATTTATCTGCAAATCTGGCACGGTGGTCGTGCCTGCCACCCTTTGCTCAACGACGGTGCGCAACCGGTCGCCCCGAGCGCAATCGCCATTACCAGTAGCGAAGTAATGACGCCGCAAGGCATGCAGCCCTATGTGCTGCCGCGCGAGCTGCGTGATGACGAATTGCCGGGCATCGTCGCCGGCTTCAAAACGGCTGCCGAGAATGCTCTGGCGGCGGGTTTTGATGGCGTTGAAGTGCATGCCGCCAATGGTTATCTGCTCGACGGATTCTTGCGCGATGGCGCCAACCAGCGCAGCGGCGCCTATGGCGGCCCCGTTGAAAACCGTGCGCGCCTGTTGCTTGAGGTGCTTGAGGCGGTGGTTGGTGTTTGCGGCAGTGACCGTGTCGGTGTACGTATTTCGCCACTCAACAGTTTCAACAGCATGATCGATAGCGACCCAATCGGCTTGTCGACCTGGCTGGCGACTCGCCTCAACGACTTTAATCTGGCCTACCTGCACGTGATGCGCAGCGATTTCTTCCAGCAGCAAAGTGGCGACGTCATGACGCCGATTCGCGCCGCTTACAAGGGCGTTCTGATCGGCAATATGGGCTACAGCGCCGCCGAAGCGGAGCAGGCGATTGCCGATGGCAAGCTGGACGCCGTCGCTTTCGGCACCAGTTTTCTCGCCAATCCTGATTTGCCGGCCCGCTTCAAGGCCGGCGCCGAGCTCAATCAGCCCAATCAGGCGACCTTCTACTCGCCCGGCCCGGCGGGCTACAACGATTACCCGACCTTGGCCGCTGCCCAGTAGTTGTCAATGTCTGAGCTGACCGTCGACGACTTCGACTTCCCGCTTCCGCCCGAACTGATCGCCCAGCACCCGGCGCCTGAACGCTCAGGCAGCCGGCTGCTGCATGTTTGCGGTCAACAGCTAAAAGACCGCAATTTTGCTGATCTGCCAAGCCAGCTTCGGGCTGGCGATCTGCTGGTTTTCAACGACACTCGCGTCATCAAGGCACGCTTTTTCGGGCAAAAGGAAAGTGGCGGGCAAGTTGAAGTCCTGCTTGAGCGCATCGTCGATGATCAGCACGCCATCGCCCAGGTGCGCGCCAGCAAATCGCCCAAGCCGGGCACCAGGCTGAAACTGGCCGATGCCTTTGAGGTCGTGGTGACCGGGCGGGCTGGTGCCAGTGGAGAATTTTTTGCCCTGGAGACGGTTGACCGCAACAATCTGTGGGAACTCGCTGAAGCCTACGGCAAGCTGCCCTTGCCGCCCTACATCGAACACCTCGCCGAAGGCGCTGACGAAACGCGCTACCAGACAGTCTATGCCCGTGAACCCGGTGCCGTCGCGGCGCCCACTGCTGGGCTGCATTTTGACGAGGCCATGCTGACTACGTTGCACCAGCAAGGGATCAACACCGCTTTTCTGACTCTGCATGTCGGCGCCGGCACCTACCAGCCGGTGCGCGTTGAAAAGATTGCCGAGCACCGCATGCACAGCGAGCGTTACGAAATTCCGCCGGCCACCGCTGATGCCATCGCGGCCACCCGCGCCGCCGGTGGCCGGGTGATTGCCGTCGGCACGACCAGCCTGCGTTCGCTGGAATCTGCCGGCAACGCCGATGGCACGGTAAAATCCGGCCCGGCCGAAACCGCTATCTTCATCACCCCCGGCTATCGTTTCAAGGTGGTTGACCGCCTGATCACCAACTTTCATTTACCGAAATCGACGCTACTCATGCTGGTTTCGGCCTTTGCCGGTTACGACAACATGCGCGCCGCCTACGCTCACGCCGTGGCCGAGCGTTACCGCTTCTTCAGTTATGGCGATGCGATGCTTCTGGAAAAATTGAATGCAGTTTGAACTCCTCAAGACCGATGGCGCCGCGCGCCGCGGCACCCTCACCCTCAACCACGGCGTCATTCAGACCCCGGTTTTCATGCCGGTCGGCACCTATGGCACGGTCAAGGCGATGACGCCGCAATCCTTGCACGACATCGGCGCGCAAATTTGCCTGGGCAATACCTTCCACCTGTGGCTGCGACCGGGGCTGGATGTGGTCGCCGCCCATAAAGGCCTGCACGACTTCATGAACTGGCAAAAGCCGATCCTCACCGATTCCGGCGGTTTTCAGGTTTTCTCGCTCGGCGCCATGCGCAAGATTACCGAGGAAGGCGTCAAGTTTTCGTCGCCGCATGATGGCGCCAAGCTTTTCCTGACGCCGGAAATCTCGATGCAGATTCAGAAAGTGCTGAATTCCGACATCGTCATGATCTTCGACGAATGCACGCCTTATCCGGCCAGCCACGACGAAGCCGCCAAGTCGATGCGCCTGTCGATGCGCTGGGCGCAGCGTTCGCGCGATGAACACAACAAGCTGGAAAACAATAACGCCCTGTTCGGTATCGTCCAGGGCGGCATGCATGAAGACCTGCGCAGTGAATCGCTGGCTGGTCTGGACGAGATCGGTTTCGATGGCATGGCGATCGGCGGCCTTTCAGTCGGCGAGCCGAAGGAAGACATGCAGCGCATCCTGGCCCATACCGCGCCGCGCATGCCGGTATATAAGCCGCGTTACCTGATGGGTGTCGGCACGCCGGAAGATCTTGTGCATTCGGTCACCGCCGGCATCGACATGTTCGATTGCGTGATGCCAACCCGCAACGCGCGTAACGGCCACCTGTTTACCCGCTTCGGCGACGTCAAGATCAAGAACGCCCGGCACAAGACCGACACTGGCCCGCTCGACCCGAGTTGTACCTGCTACACCTGCCAGAATTTCACCCGCGGTTACCTGCACCACCTGTTCCGCTGCGGCGAAATCCTCGGTGGCATGCTCAACACCATCCACAATCTGCATTTCTATCAAACGATCATGGCCGAAATGCGCGCTGCGATCGAGGCTGGCACGCTGAAAGAATGGTCAGTGGCCTTTGCCCGGGACCGTTCCTCGGGCCAGTGATAGAATCGCGCGTTCTGATTTTTAGTTATCCGGAGTTCCAACAATGATTAGCCTTGCCCACGCACAAACCACCGGCTTTGCTGCCGACCCGACCGGCGGCCTGATGCAGATGCTGCCGATGATCCTGATGTTCGTCGTTCTGTGGTTCCTGATGATTCGTCCGCAAATGAAGAAGGCCAAGGAACACAAGGCCTTGCTCGCGGCGCTGGCTAAGGGTGACGAAGTGGTTACCCAGGGCGGCATCGTCGGTCGGATCGTCAAGGTCGGTGACAGCTACGCCACCGTCGAGATTGCTACCGGCACCGAAGCAGTCATTCAAAAGACGGCGATTGCGCTGGTCTTGCCCAAGGGCACCCTGAAGTCACTGTAATCACCCCAAAAGGCGGCGTTAGTGTTCAAGCACTCGTCGCCTTTTTTGTTTTAAAGCCGCCATGAATCGCTACCCACTCTGGAAGTACATCACCGTTGCCATCGCGCTGGTGCTGGGCTTCGTCTATACCCTGCCCAATTTCTTCGGCGAATCGCCAGCGGTGCAGGTTTCCAGCGCCAAAGTCACAATCAAAGTTGATGAAAAGGCAAAAGCCCGTGTCGAAGAGGTGCTGAAGACTGCTGGCGTGACGCATGACGGCATTCAGCTCGACTTCAATGGCGTCAAGACTCGCCTCAAGGACACCGATACCCAGCTGAAGGCCAAGGATCTTCTGGAGAAAGCCTTCAACCCGGATGCCAGCGACCCGCAATATGTCGTCGCCCTCAATCTACTGGCCGCTTCGCCGCAATGGCTGACCAGCCTGCATGCGCTGCCGATGTATCTTGGTCTGGACCTGCGCGGCGGCGTGCACTTCCTGCTGCAAGTCGACATGAAGGGGGCGATCACCAAAAAACTTGATTCAACCTCTGCCGACCTGCGCACGGTGATGCGTGACAAGAATTTGCGCCACGGCGGTGTCGGTCGCGAAGGCGACCGTCTGGTCGTCCGCTTCCGCGATGCCGAAACCCGCGACAAGGCGCGTAACGCGATTGCCGATAACCAGCCTGATTTGATCATTACCGATCAGGGCGAGGGCACGGACCTCAAGCTGGTGGCAACTTTGAAGCCGCAAGCGCAGCTAAAAATCGGCGAATTCGCGCTGAAGCAGAACATCACCACCCTGCATAACCGGATCAACGAACTCGGCGTTGCCGAGCCGGTCATCCAGCAGCAGGGCAGCGACCGGATCGTCGTGCAACTGCCAGGCGTGCAGGATACGGCCAAGGCCAAGGATATTCTTGGGCGTACCGCAACCCTCGAAATCCGCATGGTTGATGATTCGCCCGGCGCACTGGAAGCGGCGATTGCCGGCAATCCACCATTCGGTACCGAGGTTTACAACGAGCGCGGCGGCCAGCCACTGCTGGTCAAGAAGCAGGTTGTGCTGACCGGCGACCGTTTGACCGATGCCCAACCGGGTTTTGACAACCAGACCAACGAAGCCGCCGTCCATTTGACGCTGGATTCTGCCGGCGCCCGCATTTTCAAGGACATCACCCGCGAGAGTGTCGGCAAGCGGATGGCTATCCTGCTGATTGAAAAGGGCAAGGGTGAAGTGGTTACCGCGCCGGTGATTCGCACGGAAATTGGTGGTGGCCGCGTGCAAATTTCCGGTCGGATGAGCACCATGGAAGCCAACGACACCGCGCTGTTGCTGCGTGCTGGTTCACTCGCCGCGCCGATGGACATCATCGAAGAACGCACGATTGGCCCCAGCCTTGGTGCTGACAATATCCGTAAGGGCTTCCACTCGACGATGTGGGGTTTTGCCGCCATCGCCGCGTTCATGATCCTCTACTACCGGATGTTCGGCGTCGTTTCGGTGCTGGCGCTGGCTTCCAATCTGCTGTTTCTGGTCGCCATTCTGTCGCTGTTGCAAGCCACGCTGACCCTGCCGGGTATCGCCGCTATCGCGCTGACCCTGGGCATGGCAATTGACGCCAACGTGCTGATCAATGAGCGGATTCGCGAAGAATTGCGTAACGGCATGCCGCCGCAGGCGGCGATTTCGGAAGGTTACGAACGTGCTTTCGGCACCATTCTTGACTCCAATATCACGACGCTGATTGCCGGTCTTGCCCTGCTCATCTTCGGCTCCGGCCCGATTCGCGGCTTTGCCGTGGTCCATTGTCTGGGTATTTTGACCTCGATCTTTTCCTCGGTGGTCGTCTCGCGCGCCCTGGTCAACCTGATCTACGGTCGCAAGAAGAAACTGACCTCGGTGGCGATTGGCCAGGTCTGGAAACCGGGCACAGCTACGACCACAGAATCAAAGGCTGGCCCTAGGGTCAACGGCCAGAAATAAGGAAAAAATAGATCATGGAATTTTTCCGCATTCACAAAGACATTCCCTTCATGCGCCATGCGCTGAAGTTCAACATCATTTCGCTGCTGACTTTTCTGCTCGCCGTGGTCTTTCTCTTCAGCAAAGGCCTGCATCTTTCGGTTGAATTTACCGGTGGCACGCTGATTGAAGTCAATTACCAGCAGGCGGCTGATCTGGAGAAGATTCGCGGCTCGCTGGGCAAGGCCGGGTTCACTGATTTCGCGGTGCAGAACTTTGGCTCCTCGCAGGATGTGATGATCCGCATGCCGCTCAAGGCCGATCAAAACACCGCCCAGATTGGCGAATCGGTCATGAAGTCGCTGGAAGCTGATGCGCCGGGTGCCCAGTTGCGCCGCGTCGAATTTGTCGGCCCGCAGGTCGGCAAGGAGCTGGCCGAAAACGGGGCGATGGCGCTGTTGCTGGTCATCATCGGCATCGTCATCTACCTCGCCTTCCGCTTCGAGTGGCGCTTCTCGGTCTCGGCGATCATCGCCAACCTGCACGACGTGGTGATCATTCTTGGCTTCTTCGCCTTCTTCCAGTGGGAATTTTCACTCTCCGTCCTGGCGGCGGTGCTGGCCGTGCTCGGTTATTCGGTCAATGAATCGGTCGTTGTTTTCGACCGGGTGCGTGAAACCTTCAAAAAGGTGCGTGGCCTGACGACGCCGGAAGTGCTTGATCACGCCATCACCAGCACGATCAGCCGGACGATCATCACCCACGGCTGTACGCAGTTGATGGTGCTGTCGATGCTGATCTTCGGCGGCGAAACCCTGCATTACTTCGCGATGGCGCTGACCATCGGCATCTGCTTCGGTATCTACTCTTCGGTCTTGGTCGCCAGCCCGCTGGTCATGTGGCTGGGTGTCTCGCGCGAGCAGTTCATCACCAAAACCAAGGTGGTTGAAGGCGCGAATGAGGATGGCGCAGTGGTTTGATTGACTTGTTGCGGTCAACGTCAAAAAAGGAGCCAATTTCTGGCTCCTTTTTTATTAGTGAAAAAACTGTCCCTATTGGAATTCACGCCATCTGTGTTGATCGTGCTGTAGTGGCCAATGATCAAATTGCGGCTACAAAAGAACGTCCGAAGCAGACGCCGAATTGACTCCCAACAGTCCTGTTTTTCAACAAAGAGGGACTGAAAAAATGCACAAGTTACTTTCACCAAGCTGGGCGCTGCTAACCCTGCCGCTGGCGATTTCGTCAGCCTTTGCGGCGGATGCTCCTGGTTTGTCTGCCGACGCCAAGGCAGCCAGCGCCAAGATCTATTTTGAACGCTGCGCCGGTTGCCACGGCATGCTGCGCAAGGGAGCCACCGGCAAGAATCTGGAGCCAAGCTGGACGAAGAAAGGGGCCGATGGCAGTCAGACTGAAGGCGGCACGATCAAGCTCGGCCAGTCTCGTCTTGAGAAAATCATCGGCTACGGTACCGAGGGCGGCATGCCGAATTTCGACGACATCCTGAGCAAGGATGAAATCAAGAATATCGCCACCTATATCCAGGCGCCACCGGATGCACCGCCGGAGTGGAGCCTGAAGGACATGCAGGCCTCCTGGAAGCTGCACGTTCCGGTTGATCAGCGCCCGACCCGGAAGATGAACAATGTCAATCTCAACAACATTTTCTCGGTCACCTTGCGTGATGCCGGCGAAGTGGCCTTGATCGACGGGGATACCAAGAAAATCTGGGGCATCGTCAAGACCGGTTATGCCGTGCATATCTCGCGCATGTCACTGTCCGGGCGCTACATCCACGTGGTCGGTCGCGATGGTCGCCTCGACATGATCGACCTCTGGTATGAAAAGCCAACCGTCGTCGCCACCATCAAGGCTGGCCTGGAATCACGCTCGGTTGAAACCTCCAAGGCCAAGGGCTACGAAGACAAATACGCCATCGTCGGCTCCTACTGGCCGCCCCAATACACCATTCTCGACGGCCTGACGCTGGAGCCGCTGAAGAACGTGTCGACACGGGGTGTCACGGTCGACGGCGATTACCATCAGGAACCGCGCGTTGCCTCCATCGTTGCCTCGACGACCAAGCCGGAATTTCTGGTCAGCGTCAAGGAAACCGGCATGGTCAAGATGGTCGATTATTCCGACCTGACCAACCTCAAGGAGGTGACGATCAATACCGCCAAGTTCCTGCATGACGGCGGTTACGACTCCACCCAGCGCTACTTTATGGTGGCGGCCAATGCCTCCAACAAGATTGCCGTGGTCGACGTCAAGGAAGGCAAGTTTACGGCGCTGGTCGATACGGCCAAGATTCCGCATCCGGGACGCGGCGCCAATATCAAGCATCCAAAGTTCGGGCCGGTCTGGGCCACCTCGCACTTGGGGGCCGATGTCATCACGCTGATCGGTACCGATCCGGAAAAGAACCCGCAGCATGCCTGGAAGGTGGTGCAGGAACTGAAAAACCACGGCGCCAATTCGCTGTTCGTCAAAACGCATCCGAAATCCGACAATCTGTGGGCCGACTCGCCGCTGAATCCGGATTCAAAACTGGCGGGTTCGGTCACGGTTTACAAGATTTCCGAACTCGGCCAGCCCGATCCAAAGCCGGAAATCATCGATGTGGCGGCTGCCGCCAACCTCGGCAAGACCAAAGGCATCCAGCGCGTCGTGCAAGGCGAATATAACCAGAGTGGCGACGAGATCTGGTATTCCGTATGGACCGGCAACAAGGTTGAGCCATCCGCCATCGTCGTGATCGACGACAAGACCCGCAAGGTCAAGACCGTGATCAAGGACAAGCGACTGGTGACACCGACGGGCAAATTCAACGTCTACAACACGCAACACGACGTTTACTGATTCATTCCCTGCGTTCGATCGGAGGGCGTGCCTTTCTCCTGGCAACCCCCCCGCCCTCCGATCATTTTTTGCAGGCAAAGCTTGTTTGCAGTTTTTGGCGCGTGTATAAGTTTCCCCACCCCCCACGCCAGACAATAATTCATGGTTCGTTACCAAAGCCTCGCCGGTGAAACTGAAAAGCTGATTAGCGACGGCATCCTCCGCGCCGGCGACCGCCTGCCATCGGTGCGCCAGGTTTGCCGGACGCACAGCATCAGCCCGGTGACGGTAACCCAGGCTTACTACCTGCTGGAAAGCCGGGGGCTGATCGAAGCGCGGCCAAAATCCGGCTATTTCGTGCGCGCCCGCCTCGGCCAGCGTTTGCATGAACCCGAGATGAGCCACCCGCTGGGCAATTCGACGGAATTGCAGGTCAGCGATTTCATCTTCCAGATATTAAGCAGCGTCAGGAATCCGGCGGTGGTGCCGCTGGGGTCAAGTTTTCCCAGCCCCTACCTGTTTCCCTTCGACAAACTGGGACGTTTTCTCAGTCAGGCGGCGCGCAAGTTCGACCCGATTTCGACGGTGACTGACCTGCCGCCCGGCAATGAAGAGCTGCGCCGGCAAATTGCCTTGCGCTACCTGTCGCGTGGCGCCGTGGTGCCGACCGACGAAATTGTCATTACCTCGGGCGCAATGGAAGGTCTGAATCTCTGCTTGCAGGCGGTGACAGCGCCGGGCGATCTGATCGCCATCGAGTCGCCGACCTTCTACGCCGGTTTGCAGGCCAGTGAGCGGCTGGGCCTGAAAGTCATCGAAATCCCCTCGCATCCGCGTGAAGGCATCAGCCTCCCGGCGCTGGAGGAGGCGTTGCGTTTGCATCCGATCAAAGCCTGTTTGCTCATGCTCAATTTCGCCAACCCAACCGGCGCTCTGGTCTCGGATGAGCGCAAGAAAAGCCTGATCGATTTGCTGCGCCGGCATGAGGTGCCGTTGATCGAGGACGATGTTTATGGCGAGCTGTATTTCGCCGCGCAAGCGCCGATGTGCAGCAAGTCAGAAGCCAGTAACGAGCATGTCATGCACGTCTCGTCCTTCTCCAAATGCCTCGCCCCCGGTTACCGCCTGGGCTGGGTGGCCGCCGGGCGCTATGCCGAAAAAATCATCCGGCTTAAGTTATCGACCACACTCGCCACCACGGTGCCGGTGCAGATCGCCATTACCGAATACCTCAAGCAGGGCGGCTATGACCACCATCTGCGCCGCCTGCGCCAGCAATTGGCGGTGCAGGAATCGGTACTGATCGACGCGGTTGAGCGCCATTTCCCGGCGCAAGCCAAACTGGCGCGGCCAGCGGGCGGCTATTTCATGTGGATCGAGTTGCCGGCGCAGGTCGATGCCTTGAAATTGCACAAAATGGCCCTCGATCAAGGCATCAGCCTCGCCCCCGGCCCGATTTTCTCGGCCAAGCGCGAGTTCGCCAATTGCATTCGCCTCAACTACGGCTACCCCGACTCGGCCCGGCAGCAGGAAGCGATTGCTACGCTGGGTCGGCTGATTGCGGCACAGCTTTGATGTTGGTTTTAAGCTTGTTACGGTCAACCGCCCAAAACACCTGATTTTTTTGTCGCCTAAAGCGTTGCCCAGCGCGCAAACTGATTGCTCTGAAACACCGTCCGAAATACGCCGGTTATCTCCACCCTGTAACAAATCGAGTTGAGCAGTTGTTGGTGCAAACGTGCTACTTAAAAGCAACCGGCGCTACGCGGCTTTATCACACAGCGTCCGTGTTGACTGCCGGATTAGCCCGGCGGCGAGATATTGGACTTGCCGAGATTGCATACGGAACATAGCGTCTGAAGATTTTCAAGTACAGTCTCGCCGCCCTTGCTCCAGGCAACGACATGGTCAACGTGGAGCTCAACACCCGGATTGTGAGCGGGGCTCGCTCCACATGCGCAGCAGCTGAAACGGTCGCGTTGAAGCACGTGCCATCGAAGACGGAGCGATGGATCGCGGCCGGTTTTTCTGCGTGGCGTACTTGAATCTTGAGCAATTGGCGCTTCCGAATCGCTGCTGTTTGCGTATTCAACGAAAGCGCCCAGGGCTCCAGACCACGATCCAAAACGACGGCTATATGGCGTTTGGGAAATAGTCGATGGTTCTTGCGCAAGTTCACTACGTCGCGGTTGGCGGCCATTGTGTTGCCAAAGAATTAGCAGATTTTCAAAAAGCCGCTCGTCCGAAATATCGACCTCATTCGATAGGGAGAGGCCTGCCGCAATAAGTGCGTTGTTCCATGTTCCGAAACGTCTACTCGCGGTCGAGTCGTCATGCTGTCCAAGGCGACGATAATCTCTTTGTCCGATTGTAGTCTTGCCAAGACTGGCGGCGATGGCACGAAGATCCGCGAGCAATTCCTCGTCAGAGACGGGCATGCCGGAAACCCTTGTGATCTCAAAGTGATTGCGCGTCATAAGCAGGGCTAACGTGAAATGGACAGCAATGGTACAGGGTTTCTCGAATTTTCAACGTATAACTTAGCCTCATTAATTGACACAAGCCATTGTTTTTACATTATGTCTTCGAGTACGGTCAGCACGTATGCGGTACGAAACATTTCGTCAAACCCTGCAAAAGTCCAAAGTGACAATGGCGTTGTACGACAGCTTTTGAGCGACTCCACCACTGGCTGCTGATGGCCGATAGGGTGAGTTCGCTATCGTGCCAGTAAGCAGCCTCTCAAACCTCGGCCCACGATAACATTGGCAGTTTTGCGACCACGATGCCGGACCGTCACTTTGGGCCAGAAGCGTAACGCACACCATCAGTTTCCGTTATTGGCGCTGCGCTGGCGCCGCTCGTGGATAACGGCGGCTTCAAATTCGGGTTCTTTGGAAAAAGTCATGATTTTTCTAAGCGCTTCTGCGCGGTCAGGCGCTCGCGGATTTCAATCAGCGCGGTGTGCAGCTTTTCTTCCAAAACCGCTTTGGGTGGCAACTCAGTCCAATACTCCGCCACCATGATTTTGTCTTTTTGCAGGTTCATCAGCTCTACCTGCTCGGTGCCTGCCTGGGCGCACAAAATGAGGCCAATCGGCGCTGCTTCATCGGGCTGGCGTTCATATTTGTCCAGCCAGTTGAGGTAAAGCTCCATCTGCCCCTTGTGCGCTGCCTTGAAACGATCAATTTTCAGTTCAACGGCAACCAGCCGTTTGAGGCGGCGGTGATAAAACAGTAGATCGAGATAAAAATCCTCGCCGTCAATAATCATGCGCTTTTGGCGCTCGACAAAGGCGAAGCCCTTGCCCAACTCCAGAATGAATTGCTCCAGCTCGCGAATCAGCGCCTGCTCCAGATCATTCTCCAGGTAGCCTTGCGGCAAGCCGAGAAAATCGAAGAAGTAGGGGTCTTTGAAAGAACCCGCAAGGGCATCGGTAAGGTCGGGGGCGGCGGCCAAGGCCAGTTTGCTATCCGCAATGTGCGAGCGTTCAAAGGCTTTGCGCTCGATTTGCCTTGCCAGTTCGCGCTTGCCCCACGCTGCTTGTGCCGCTTGCTGGGCATAAAACAAACGCGTCTCTTGCGACGGCAGCGGAATGAGGAGCAAAAAATGCGACCAGCTCAATTGTCGCGCCAGTGGTACGACAATTTCAAGATCGCTAAAAACCTCGGCAAACTGCATCATCCGGCGCAGGTTCTTGGCCTCGAAGCTTTTTCCGCAGGCCGCCACCAGACTCTCGGCCACTGAGGCAACCACCTGCTGCCCATAGGCCGCCCGCTCGCCGCGCAAAACCTCGGCATTGATGCGCTGACCCACATGCCAGTAAGTAAGCGTCAGGGCGCTATTGACTGCGGCAACTGCCTGAGATTTGCCACGGCGGATGATCGCCTGCAAATCGGCCAACAGCAGGGTACTGGGCGCGGACGAGTCAGCTAAGGGGGGCAGGTCGTTACTCATGGGCATTAGTCCGTTTCCATCAAGAATGAGGGCGGTGTTTGAGTTTTTGCTCCAGCGCCTTGAGTGTTGCCTCGTTCTGCTGGTCGGCTTCCTGCGCTGGTCGTAGTCGAGATAAAGGCCGCTTGTGTTGTGATCCGCTCGTGACTAATGGTTCAGTAGAGGGAGTCGTAGAAGCTATGTCTGGGAATTTTAACTGAACGCACCAACATCGCACCCAAAACTGGCCTCGAAAGGCCCGCACTCCCAAAGCCGTGCGCCAGTGCAAAACTCGACTGCCCGATGTGCCTGGTTTTCAAATTGTTACGGTCAACCGATAAAAACAGCTGATTTTTTCAGCTTAAAGCGTCGCCCAGCGCGCGAAGTGATTGCCGAGAAACACCGTCAGCAACAGCATGATCGGGGTGAAGAGAATGAAGCCTTGCATCACCCGGCGAATGAAGGGGTGAGCCAATTCGATTTCGATGAATTGCCGGGCAATCAGCCAGCCCTTGAGCCAGACAATGCCGGCAACGAGCAGTTGTAGCCAGCCGGCGCCATGCAGCCATAGTCCGAGGAAAGGGCTGATCAGCGTCAGAGCGACAAGAATTAGCCAGGCGCTGCTGAGCGGGGCGATGGCGGATGAAGGTTGTTTGATGCTGTCGTTCATGACTCAGGCCAAAACATAAAAGAAGGAGAAGATCACCAGCCAGATGATGTCGGTGGCGTGCCAATAGCAGGCCAGCGCTTCAAGGCCGGCGTAATCCTCGGGCGAGTAGCCGCCGAACAGATGGCGGGCGAGCACCCACAAAATGCCGAGAATGCCCCAGGTGGCATGCACCAGATGGTTGAAGGTGAGGTAGTAATAAACCGTGAAGAAGATGCCCGATTCGCCGTTGATGCCGTTCGCCAGATTCCATTGAATTTCAAAATATTTGGCAATCGGGTAGCCGAGGCTGACGATCAAGCCGGCGACCAGCCAATACAGCGAGCGCCGTTGCTGACCGGCGCGCATCGTCGCCACCGAGCAGGCGATGAAGAAACTGCTGGTCACCATCAACAAGGTGATGACGGTGCCGGAAAGCCGCGATAAGCGGTCGGCGCCCTGTTCAAACGCATCCGGAAAATGAGCGCGGGCGACGAAGTAGACGACGAACAGCACAATGAATTCGACGAATTCACAAGTAATGCCCACCCAGATTCCCTTGTTGCCGGGCACTCGCCCCTTGCTGACGGTTTCTGTTGGCGCCTCGTTGAGCGGGATGGCTAAGCTGGTCATATTTGAATCGCCCTTGACTGAATGCTGCCATTGTCACAGCGGAGGGGCACTAATAACAGATACAGCCAGTTTGATTTGTAATGCGCACAGATTTGGAATCAAGGTCGCATCGGTTGACTTCTGTGCCTATCAAAAATCAATCCTTCTGAATCTGTTGCTACGCCGGGCTTGATGATTTACTCGCCGCCGCGCCATTGAGAGGAAAGAGAAATGCACAAGCCGGTCAGCAAGATTCGTGAAGCCAAGCTGGAGCTGTATCGCAAAAAAGGGAAAATTCACGCCAAGGCGGTCGACGGCCGTTTCAACAAGCTGCGCTGGGCGATGGTCTGGTTCACTCAGGCCATTTTCTACGGCGCTTGCTGGCTGAGTTGGGAGAGCAACGGCACTCAGCGCCAGGCCATCTTGTTCGACATCGCGCACGAAAAGCTCTATCTGTTCGATCTGGTGCTCTGGCCGCAGGATGCTTTGCTGCTCGCTCTGGTGCTGATTTTTGCCGCAACCGCCCTATTTTTTGTCACCGCCCTGGCCGGTCGGCTGTTTTGTGGTTTCGCCTGTCCGCAAACAATTTACACGATGATTTTTGTCTGGATCGAAAGCCAGGTGGAGGGCGATCATCTGGCCCGGTTGCGGCTCGATCAGGGGCCAATCAACGGGCGGAAACTCTGGCTCAAGGCGACCAAGCACGGCCTGTGGATGCTGATTGCGATCTGGACCGCGATCACTTTTGTCGGCTATTTCACGCCGATTCGTGAGCTGCTGCCCACCGTCTTCAGCTTTGAAACCGGCCCCTGGGAAGCCTTCTGGCTGCTTTTCTATGCCGCCTTCACCTATGTTCAAGCCGGCTTGGCGCGCGAGGCGGTTTGTCAGCACATGTGCCCCTACTCCCGCTTTCAAGGCGTGATGTTCGACCCGACGACGGCCAATGTCAGTTACGACCGCCTGCGCGGCGAGCCGCGTACCAGCGTTGGCGATTGTATCGATTGCGGCATCTGTGTCCAGGTTTGCCCAACCGGCATCGACATTCGCGATGGCTTGCAATTGGCGTGCACCAACTGCGGCCTGTGCATTGATGCCTGCGATCAGGTGATGGCCAAAATTGACGCCCCCAGCGGTTTGATCCGCTTTGCCTCCGAGCAGGAGTTGGCGGGTCAGGGCGCACCGCAAGGTCTGAAGAGCCGACCGCGCGTTGTGCTCTATGCCGTCTTATTGTTAATTTTTGCCGGTTTTTTCGTGTTGACCGTAAGCTTTCGCTCGCTGGTATTGGTCGATGTCTTGCGCGACCGCGGTGCCTTGTCGCGCGAAACGGCGGATGGCCGCATTGAAAATGCCTACACGCTCAAGCTGATGAACCTTGATCAACTGCCGCATGAATACCGCTTGTCGGTTGGCGGCCTGCCGGGGCTGGAAATTGTCGGCCAGAAGGATTTTTTGGCCGATCCAGGCAGTATTCAGCCCTTGTCGATTACCGTTTCTGTGCCGGCGGAGGGAGCGCTATCGGGTATCCAGCCGATTTATTTTGTCATGCAGGCCACGGATAATCCGGCAATCCGAAGCGAAGAGAAAAGTACCTTTGCCATGCCCTGAGCCGTGTTGGGCAATCAGTACTCGGCCTCGAACCCGGCATCAATAATCGCCTGGCAAATATCGTCAGGGCTGACGAAGCGGCCATGTTCGACGCTGACTTCGCCCTTGGCCAGAGAGATTTCCAGGTGGCCAATATTGGGCAGATCTTGAATCGCATTGGCCAGGGTGCGTACGCAGTTTTCGTCGTGCAGACCGCGTACCTTGATGAGCAGGGTGTCCATAAGCTTCCGTTGCTGTGTTATTGGGCAGCTTCGCCAGCGATTCCGCCGAGCAGTTCGCCAACCTGCTTGGCTGCGCTGCCTTGCGGCTTGCGATAAGCAACCCAGACTTTGCCCGGTTCGCCCGGCAGGGAGTAAATGGAAATCGCGAAGGGGCAAAGAACGATATTGTGCGGGTCGGCTTCCATCATGCGGCGTGACAGGCTGGCCGAACAAAACTCGATGATTTCTGCCTGCTCGAAAACGCGTTTGCTGGCGCCAATGTCGCTGCCGGTACGATTCAGCATTTCGGCAATATGCGACACGTAATTGACCACCAAGCCACGGTTTTCGATGGCCAGCGTGAGGTTGTCACGAATGTCGCTGAATTGGCCGCTCACCTGCTTGCGGTATTGCCATTCGTCGGCGCTGGCCGGCGACAACACCATGCAGGTGGCGAGTACAAGCAGTAATTTGCGCATGATCAGTCCGGTCTGACCAGCACGTAGGGGTGGTGAAATTTGCCACCTTTGATCTCGGCAACCGCGAACGAACCGCCCGGCGTCGGCAATTTGACTCGCCCGATGGCTTCCGGGTTCGAGCCGTCAAGCGTCGTTTCCTTCATTTCGATAATGATTGGTTCCGGCGCAATCAAGCGCAATTCAAGCGTCGTGTTTGGCATGCCGATCGGTGAAAATTTGGTCATGGCATTGGGCCCCGCAAGCGAGACCGACTGTTTCAAGTTGCCGGCTATGTAGACATCGATTTTGATGGCATCAGCAGCAAATGCCTGAATGGGTGCTGCCAGCAAAGCGGCAAGCAGCAGGGGAAGTGATTTGAGCATGGGATTCCGTAGGTGAACTGGTTGCCTGCCGGGTTTGGATGAGTCATCAGGAACCGAAGCGCAGCATTTTAACGTCATGCCCCTGATTGTTTCCGTTACGGAGTGTAATTTTGGTCGGCGAATTCAATTTCTCAAATAAAAAAGGCGGGACCGAGATCCCGCCTTGCTATTCCTGTCGATGATTAACGCTTACTTGCTGTCGCCCTGAAGATTTTTCATCAGGTTGGCCGCCGTGTTGTCATCTTTCTCTTTATTTTCGGCATCGCTGCCGCCATCACCTTGTTTCATCATCGTATCAAGGTCGATTGGTGGTGGTGCCGTGCCATCCCGCTCCATCTGGGCTTGAGCGCGCGCCGCATCGTCACCGTAGCTGACCACATTCGGGAAGATGATGATGATCGCCACCATGATGATCTGGATACAAACGAAGGGTATGGCGCCCCAGTAAATATCCGTCGTCTTGACCGCCGCTGGTGCAACCGAGCGCAGATAGAACAGCGCAAAGCCGAACGGCGGGTGCATGAACGAGGTCTGCATGTTGACCGCGAGCAGTACGCCGAACCAGACCAGATCGATGCCCAGCTTGTCAGCTACCGGTGCCAGCAACGGCACGATGATGAAGGACAGCTCGAAGAAGTCGAGGAAGAAGGCGAGCACGAAGACCAGGATGTTGACCACAATCAGGAAGCCCATCTGTCCGCCGGGCAAGCCGAGCAGCAGGTGTTCAACCCACAAATCGCCGTTGACCGCACGGAAGATCAGGCCGAAGACCGTTGAGCCAACCAGAATAAAGACCACGAACGAAGACAGCTTGCCGGTGGTTTCCATCGCCTGCTTGAGCAGTTTCATGGTGATCCGCTTGCGGCCCAGGGCCAGAATCAGCGCACCGGCTGCACCCATCGCACCGCCTTCGGTTGGCGTTGCAATGCCGAGAAAGATGGTGCCAAGGACGAGGAAGATCAGAACCAGTGGCGGTACCAGCGTCGTCAGCACGCGCAGACCCAGCTTGAAACCGCGCAGGGTGCGGGCTTCTGGGGGCAAGGCCGGGCAGTGGCTGGGCTTGACGATGCTGAGCAGAACAACGTAGCCAACATACAAGCTGGTCAGGATCAGGCCTGGCACCATGGCGCCTTCGTACATGTCACCGACTGACTTGCCGAGCTGGTCGGCCATGATGATCAGCACGAGTGATGGCGGGATGATCTGCGCCAAAGTGCCGGAAGCGGCAATAACGCCGGCTGCCAGACGCTTGTCGTAGCCGTAGCGCAGCATGATCGGCAATGAAATCAGACCCATCGAGATCACCGAAGCGGCAACCACACCGGTCGTCGCCGCCAGCAGCGCGCCGACGAAAATGACTGCGTAAGCCAGACCGCCACGCATTGGGCCGAACAGCTGGCCAATGGTGTCGAGCAGGTCTTCAGCCATGCCGGAGCGCTCAAGAATCAGCCCCATGAAGGTAAAGAAGGGAATGGCGAGCAGCGTGTCGTTGGCCATGATGCCGAAAATACGCTCGGGGAGTGCCTGAAAAATGGCCGGGGTGAGCAGGCCGACTTCCATGCCGATCAGGCCGAAGACGATGCCGTTGGCGGCCAGCGCAAATGCCACCGGGTAGCCGAAGAGCAGGAAGAGGACCAGGGAGCCGAACATCAGCGGCGCCATGTTGGCGATGATGAATTCAACCATTATTTTGCCTCCTTGGCTTTGGCGGCAGCAATCGCGGCAGCCAGTTCTTCTTCAGGCGTCGGGCCTTTTTCCTTGCTGTTCGGGTCTTCGATCAGGCCGCCGAGGAAGGCGATGCGCTTGATCAGTTCCGAAATGCCTTGCAGGGCGAGCAGCGTGAAGCCAATCGGCAGCAAAATCTTGACCGGCCAGCGCAGCAGGCCACCGGCATTGGCCGACATTTCGTTGATCTTGATTGAATCAGCAACCAGCGGCAGCGAGAGCCAAAGCACCAGAACAACCATCGGCAGCAGGAAGAAAATGGTGCCGATAATGTCGATGATCGCCAGGCCACGCGCCGAGAATTTTCCGGAGATCACGTCGATCCGTACATGCTCGTTCTTTTGCAGCGTGTAGGGTGAGCAAAGCAGAAAAACGGCAGCAAACAGGTACCACTGAATTTCCAGCAGGCCGTTTGAACTGTAATTAAAAACAAAGCGAATGACCGCATTGCTGGCGCTGATGATGGTCATTACCAACACCAGCCAGAATGCGCCTTTGCCGACTCGCTCAACGAGCAGATCGATAAGCTGTGAAAGCTTAAGCAGAAGGGTCACGAATAGTCCTCCTCAGTTGATAAAATTCCCGGCTTCTAAAATTGGCCGGGGTTAATTAAAAATCCCAGTTAGCGAATTTACAGCGAAGGCGCTCGAACGAACATGGTGGAAATCCCTACTGCACCCCCAACCCGCATCTGTCTGGTGCGCCACGGTGAAACCGAATGGAACGCTGAACGCCGGATTCAAGGGCAGATCGACATCGGACTCAATGAAATCGGCTTGCGTCAAGCCGAAGCGGCTGGCCGCTGGCTAAAAACGGCCAGCATTATCGCGCTTTACAGCAGCGATCTCAAACGGGCGAAAACCACCGCCGAGGCGCTTGGTCGGGCGCTGAACCTTATTCCACAGCTAGTCCCGGAAATGCGTGAGCGTCGCTATGGCGTATTTGAAGGGCTGACTTACGCCGAGGCGCAGGCGCGTTATCCGGAGGGTTACGCCGCCTTTGAGGGGCGCAATGCCGATTACAACTTTGAAAATGGCGAAAGCCTGATCGACATGTTTTCCCGCGTTACCGGGAAATTGAAGGAAATCGCCGCCGCGCATCCCGGCCAGAATGTGGCGGTGGTTTTGCATGGCGGCGTGCTCGACATCATCAATCGCTTCGTGCGCGGCAACAGTCTGGAAACCCCGCGTGATTTCCTGATTCCCAATGCCGGCTTGAACTGGATTGCCACGGTCAACGGCAAATGGCAACTGGAAACCTGGGGCGAAACCGCGCATCTGGAACCCGGTGCCCTTGACGAACTCCCCTCGTGATAAAATTTGCGCCCTTTTCAATGGCTTGAGGTATTCCCCATGTTTTCCGCGAAAGACACCCTGGCAAAGACTGATCCCGAACTCTGGAAGGCCATGCAGGCCGAAGTCCAGCGTCAGGAAGACCACATCGAACTGATCGCGTCCGAAAACTACGTGAGCAACGCGGTCATGGAGGCGCAAGGCTCCCAGCTCACCAACAAGTACGCAGAAGGTTATCCGGGCAAGCGTTACTACGGTGGCTGCGAATATGTTGATGTCACCGAGCAAATCGCCATCGACCGCCTGAAGAAACTGTTCGGCGCCGATGCAGCCAATGTTCAGCCGAATTCTGGTTCGCAGGCTAACCAGGCCGTGCTGATGGCCTTTGCCAAGCCGGGCGACACGATCATGGGCATGAGCCTCGCCGAAGGCGGTCACCTGACCCACGGCATGGCGCTCAATATGTCCGGCAAGTGGTTCAACGTCGTCTCCTACGGCCTGAACGAAAAGGAAGAAATCGACTACGACAAGATGGAAGCGCTGGCTCGCGAGCACAAGCCAAGAATCATCGTTGCCGGCGCCTCTGCCTACTCGCTGCGCATCGATTGGGAGCGCTTCGCCAAGGTCGCCAAGGAAGTCGGCGCTATTTTCTGGGTCGATATGGCCCACTACGCCGGCTTGATCGCCGCCGGTTTCTACCCGAATCCGGTGCCGTTCGCCGATGTCGTCACCTCGACCACACACAAGACCCTGCGCGGCCCGCGCGGCGGCGTCATCCTGATGAAGGCTGAACACGAAAAGGCGCTTAATTCCGCCATTTTCCCCGGCCTGCAAGGTGGCCCGCTCGAGCACGTCATCGCCGCCAAGGCGGTTGCTTTCAAGGAAGCAGCGACCCCGGAATTCCGCAATTATCAGGAGCAGGTGATCAACAACGCCCGCGTCATGGCGCGTGTGCTGGGTGAAGAGCGCGGTCTGCGCATCGTTTCTGGCCGTACCGAAAGCCACGTTTTCCTGCTCGACCTGCGCGCCAAGAACATTACTGGCAAGGAAGCCGAAGCTGCGTTGGGCCGTGCCCACATCACGGTTAACAAAAATGGCATCCCGAACGACCCGCAAAAGCCGTTTGTTACTTCCGGTATCCGGATCGGTTCGCCAGCGATGACGACGCGTGGTTTCACCGAGATCGAAGCCGAGCAGATCGCTCATTTGCTGGCCGATGTGCTGGATGCGCCGAACGATGATGCGGTTGCGGCGACTGTCCGCGCCAAGGTCTCGGCGTTGTGCGGCAAGTTCCCGGTGTACGGCGCCTGACTTGGTGCTTAGTCGCTAGTCAGTAGTTACTAGCGACTAACAACCAGCGACTAATAGCTCACATGAAATGTCCTTTCTGCGGCGCTGAAGATACGGCGGTAGCTGACACCCGTCTCAATGACGAGGCGGATGTCGTCCGTCGTCGCAGAAAGTGTAATGCTTGTGACAAGCGTTTTACGACCTACGAGCGCGCTGAAATTCAGTTGCCGCAAGTGGTCAAAAAAAATGGTCTGCGCACCGAATTCAGCCGCGCCAAGCTGCGTGCCAGCCTTGAGTTGGCGCTACGCAAACGGCCTGTTTCAATCGAATCGGTTGATGCGGCGGTAGCTGATATTGAGGAAATGCTGCTTTCCGCCGGTGAGCGCGAAGTCAGCACGCAGCAACTGGGCGAGTTGGTCATGCGCGAACTGAAAAAGCTCGATAAGGTGGCTTACATTCGTTTTGCCTCGGTCTATCGCAATTTTGAAGATGTCGATGCATTCTCCAGAGCGATCCGCGAAGTTTCACCTACCCCCAAGAAAAAATGAGCTTTTCAGCGGTCGACCACAGCATGATGGCGCGCGCTTTGCAGCTCGCCGAACGCGGCTTGTGGACGACAACGCCTAATCCGCGTGTTGGTTGCGTGCTGGTGCGTGATGGCTGGTTGGTTGGCGAAGGCTGGCACGAGAAGGCCGGCGAGCCGCATGCCGAGGTTCATGCCTTGCGTAATGCCGGCCCCAGGGCGCGCGGCGCGACTGCGTATGTGACGCTGGAGCCGTGTAGTCACTACGGTCGCACGCCGCCTTGCGCCGAGGCGTTGATTGCCGCCGGCGTTTCGCGTGTTGTTTCGGCGATGAGCGATCCCAATCCGCTGGTTTCCGGTAAAGGCTTGGCCTTGCTGGCGGCGGCGGGCGTTGCGACCAGCTGTGGTTTGCTCGAAACCGAGGCGTGTGAGCTGAATATCGGTTTCGTTTCGCGCATGACGCGTGGCCGTCCCTGGCTGCGCCTGAAAACCGCAGCCAGCCTTGATGGCAAAACAGCGTTGAACAATGGCCTGAGTCAGTGGATTACCGGCCCTGATGCGCGCCGTGATGGCCAGCGCTGGCGCGCTCGAGCCTGCGCGATTTTGACTGGTATTGGCACGGTGCGCGATGATGATCCGCAACTCAATGTCCGTGATTTCGAAACCCCGCGCCAGCCTTTGCGGGTGGTGGTTGATAGCCGGCTGGAAACGCCGTTGACCGCGCGCATTCTTCAGGGTGGCCCGGTTTTGATCGCCGGCGCAGTTGAAAATGCTGAAAAAATTGAATTGTTACGGTCAACCGGCGCTGAGGTGCTAATTTTCCCTAACGCAGCCGGCAAGGTCGAGTTGAAGGATTTGCTCAATGAATTGGGCCGGCGAGGTATTAACGAAGTTCACGCCGAGGCCGGCTTCAAGTTGAACGGTTCCTTGCTCCGAGAGGGGCTGGTTGATGAACTGCTGCTTTATCTCGCGCCTTGCTTGATTGGGCACGACGCCAGTGGCCTGTTCAATCTGCCGGAATTGACGTCACTGGATCAAAAACATCTGCTGAAGATTCGTGACCTGCGTCAGGTTGGCGAAAATATCCGTGTTCTTGCCCGTTTCAGTTAGACCCGCAAACCGCACAGCCGGCGTCTTTTTTAAACTTGACGCTACGCCATTCCATTTCCAGAGCATCGAGCAAGAGCAATCGACCGGTCAACGGGTTGCCGATGTCGGCCAACACTTTCAAGGCTTCTGCCGCCTGCATGCTGCCGATAATGCCGGTCAGCGGCGCGAAAACCCCCATCACCGCGCAACGGACTTCCTCGACGTCTTCGCCTTCCGGAAACAGACAGTGATAGCACGGTGAGTCGTCGCGACGCAGGTCATAAACGCTGATCTGTCCATCAAAGCGAACTGCAGCGCCAGAGACCAGCGGCTTGCGATGCAGAACGCAGGCGCGATTGATGGCATGGCGGGTGGCGAAATTGTCGGTGCAGTCGAGCACGATGTCGGCGCTGGCAACCAGCGTATCGAGTGTGGCGCCGGATAAGCGCTGTTGCAAGGGGATGATCGCGATTTCCGGATTGATCGCCGCCAATGCCTGTTTGCCCGATTCTGCCTTGGCCATCCCAACCCGCGCTTGGGTATGCAGAATTTGCCGCTGCAAATTAGTGAAATCAACCGTATCGTCATCGACCAGGGTGATTTTGCCAACCCCCGCCGAGGCGAGGTAGAGCGCGGCAGGCGAACCGAGTCCACCGGCGCCAATAATCAATGCGTGAGCCGCCAGAATGCGTTCCTGGCCTTCAATACCCAATGCGTCGAGCAGGATGTGACGGCTATAACGGAGAAGCTGCTCGTCGGTCATGTTAGTCGGTAGTTGTTAGTCATTAGTTGCTAGCTGCTAGTCGGAAGGTGCTGTTGCTAATAACTAGCAACTACCGACCAGTAACTACCGACTAACAACTATTTATATTCACGCCACTCCGGCGGGGTTTCGTCGTGATCGCCGTGCGGATGATGTTCCCACGCCTTGCCATAAGCCTCTTGCGAGGAGCGCTTGAGGCGTCGTTCGGGCGCATCAATATTATGTAACTGGGTGTCTTCAACGTAATAGATCAGCGCTCGTGTCAGCTTGGTCATCAAGGTGTTGTCGAGATGGAAACCCTTTTCAACCAAATGCTCATCCAGTTCGCGCAGCGTGTGGTCGGTGAGTTCATAAGCAACGCCGACCGAACGTTTCTCGAATTTTGGATCGACCTCAACCGCCGCCAGATGTTGCAGATCATCCACCGCCTCGGGCACTTGCCCGGGCGGGAATTTCGAGAAAAGTATCTCGCGCTTTTTCTTGAGATCAGGGCCGCTCATCATCCCTCCCGATGAAGAATTACTGAACCTTACTCTGCATGATCTGCAGACCTTTGAGCAGATTTATCGCCTGCTGGAATTGATGGTCAGCCTTGCTGGCATATTCAAGGCGGGTCGGCATTTCGTCGTCGCCTTCATCCTTGTTGCCCTTGTCCTTGGCGCCGGGCTTGTTGCTCGGCTTGGTTTGTGGCTTGCTCAGCTCCTTTGCTGCTTCCTTGGCAACTTCCTTTTCCTTGTCGTTGCTCAGGTGGCGATCAAGATCAGCTTCGCGCAGGCGGGGCGAGGCTGAACCATTGCCGTTGGGCGATTCCTCAACGATGATGTCCGGCACAATTCCCTTGGCTTGAATCGAGCGACCTTCCGGCGTGTAATAACGGGCCGTGGTCAGTTTGATGGCGGAGTTGCCGGGTAGCGGCAGCACCGACTGAACGGAGCCTTTACCGAAGGTCTGGGTGCCCATGATGACGGCGCGTTTGTAATCCTGCAGTGCGCCAGCAACGATTTCCGAGGCCGAAGCCGAGCCACCATTAACCAGAACGACCATCGGCACCTTTTTGACTTCATTGGGCAGTGAGCGCAGCGGATCTTCGCGGGTGCCACGCAGGTAGTCACGTGGGCGAGCGAGGAATTCCTGCTTGGCATCTTCGGTGCGGCCGTCGGTCGAAACAATCTTCACTTCCGGTGGCAGGAAAGCGGCGGATACACCGATGGCGCCGTTGAGCAGGCCGCCCGGATCGTTGCGCAGATCAAGTACAAGGCCGCGCAGATTGCCATCCTTATAGAGGGCTGTAACCTGTTTGGCCAATTCGGCCACGGTTTGATCCTGGAACTGCGTCACGCGCACCCAGCCGTAACCCGGCTCAATCAGCTTGGATTTGACGCTTTGCACCTTGATCACTTCGCGGATCAGCGTAATTTCAAGCGGTTTGGTTTCACCCTTGCGGATAATCGAGAGTTTGATCGGCGTCTTCGGCTTGCCACGCATCTTTTTGACGGCGTCGTTGAGTGTCAGGCCTTTGACCGGAGTGTCATCCAGTTTGAAGATTAAATCGCCGGATTTGACGCCGGCGCGGTAGGCGGGAGTGTCTTCGATGGGCGAAACGACCTTGACCAATCCGTCTTCCATGCCGACCTCAATGCCGAGGCCACCAAACTCGCCCTGGGTGCCGACTTGTAGATCCTTGAAGGCATCGGCGTCCAGATAGGCAGAATGCGGGTCAAGATTGGAGAGCATGCCGGAAATGGCATTGGTGATCATTTTCTTGTCTTCGACCGGCTCGACATAGCCCTGCTTGATCGCGCTGTACACCTCGGCGAAGGTGCGCAGTTCTTCAATCGGCAGGCCCGGCTTGACCTCCTTGTCGGCCAGCGCAGGAACGCCCAAGCTGATGAGGGCCCCGGCGACGAAGCCACCGACTACCAAACTAATAGTTTTTGTTTTGCTCATTTCAAACTTGCCCATTTCATCGGGTCGATCGGTTGCCCTTGGTGGCGGAGTTCAAAGTATAAACCGGAATCCGGATTGCCCCCGCTGTTGCCCACGGTAGCTACCGTTTCCCCACCTTTGACCGCCTGCCCCACTTGTTTTAACAATGAATCGTTGTTGCCGTAAATCGAAAGATAGGAATCGCCGTGGTCGACGATCAAAAGGTTGCCAAACCCGCGCATCCATTCCGCAAAAACCACTCGTCCGCCTGCTACCGTCTTCACATCCGTCCCAGCGCTTGCCCGGATGAATAAGCCTTTCCAGGTGCCACCGCCATCACGTGGGCTACCGAAATGGCCTGAAACATTGCCGCGTACCGGCAGGCGCAGGTTGCCTTTCTGGCGCCCAAAGCTGCCATCGCTGGCGACTGGCTCGTAACGGTTCTCGGCTTCGACTGATTTGCTGCGTGGAGGTTCGTTAATAGCGGGGGGGCGTGCGGGTTCTTTGCTGGCGGTAGTCTCGGTTGGGCGTGATTTTTCTTTTGGCGTTTCTTTTTGTTTGGCGGCTTCGGCCAGGCGAGCCGCTTCCTTGATGCGTGCCGCTTCGGCGGCGCGGGCTGCCAGCGCGGCTTGAGCCGCCTGTGCCGCCAGGATTTTGGATAGACGGTCAATCAGCTGCGTCATGCGTTTTTCGTTTTGCTGGAGATTGCCGATCTCCTTGCGCTGGGCGCTAACCTTGTCGGAAATTTGTCCGAACAGCGCTTTGCGATCTTCGCGCTGCTTTTTCAGTTCAGCATGTCGTTCCTGTTGCTGACTCTCGATTTCAAGAAGTTCGTCGGCATGATCCTTGGCGTTGGCCGCGAGCGTCTTTTTTTTGTCCAGCGTGCTGCGGATCTCGCCCATCAACTCGCTACGCGTCAGCGCGATAGCCGCAAGGTAGTGCAAGTCTCGCGCCATTTGATTCGGATCGTCGCCATTTAAAATAAGCTGGAGAGAGTCCGGCGTACCGCGCAAATACTGTCGGTAAAGCAGTTTTTCGAGCTGGCTTTGTTGCTGGCCTAGCGTGGCGCCCAATTCTTTGGATTGCTGCTCAAGATTTTGCAGCGTTTTTTGCAGTTGACCGCGCTGATTCCTTAATTCGTAAAGCTCGCGCTGCAAACGCGATATTTGGCGCTCCGATTCGCGCAGGCGGTCGCCCGCATCGGCCTTGTTTTCTTCGCTGCTCGAAAGTTCCTTACGCAGGCTATCAATGCGGCTGCGCAGTTCGCCGAGGTCAGCTTGTTTGTCGGCAATTTCGGGCGTTGCGCTGGTTGCCCCGGTTTTCTTCGCCGCTGTGCCCGGCAGGGGAAAAAGCAATGATGCAGCAATGATTGCTGCCGTCAGCGGGCGGCGATAATTTTGGCGACTGGAGCGGGCTGACAAGGGCGTGGTTTCTTTCGGCGCAGCCTGGGAATGCAAATTTGTATTCGCTGACTCCCGGATTGATGTTGATTAAGGTCTGTGAAACCCAGTGCGTTATTTTATAATGATCCATTATTCCGCAAAGAGGTTTTGTCTTGGAAACGCCCTCATTCAATCTGATCGAGAAGCAGGAGCATATCGAGTTGGCCGCTCGTGCGCTCAAGGCGATTGCTCATCCGCTCCGGCTCAAAATATTGTGCATCATCGGTGATCAGGAGGTCTGCGTGCAGGAAATCGTTGATCAGGTCGGGACGTCGCAGAGCAATATTTCTCAGCATTTGGCCATCCTGCGTGAAAAAGGCGTTTTGTTAACGCGCAAGGATGCTAATCGTGTTTTTTACCGGGTGGGCGATACGCGCACCCTGCAGCTCGTCGGGATGATGCGCGAAGTTTTTTGTGGTGAAGGGAATTGATTCGTGCCGATGGAATTTATTAACCAGAATATTCTGCTGATTGCTGTTGTCGTGACCAGTGCGCTTGGCCTGCTTTGGCCGATGGTGATGCGTTCTGGGGCAAATGAAGTAAGCCCGGCTGAGGCGACCTTGCTGATCAATCGCGAGGATGCACACATTGTGGACGTTCGTGAAGCGGATGAATTTGTCGCCGGGCACTTGCCGGAAGCGCAACATTTGCCGCTCTCCAAGTTGGCCGAGCGGATTGGCGAACTGGATAAGTTCAAGGACAAGCCCTTGATTGTCTGCTGCGCTACCGGCATGCGTTCCGGCAAAGCGTGCAAGGAATTTACCAAACAGGGTTTCAACCGTTTGCATAGTTTGGGCGGTGGAGTGGATGCCTGGGTGGGTGCCGGTTATCCAATCAAAAAGGGTAAGGCCGGCAAATGACAGCCCCTGTTTTGATGTACACGACAGCGGTTTGCCCATTCTGTATTCGGGCCAAGCAATTGCTGGCAGCGCGTGGTGTGACGCAGATCGAGGAAATTCGGATTGATCTTGATCCCGAGCAGCGCGATGCCATGATGGAAAAAACCAAGCGCCGCACGGTGCCGCAAATTTACATCGGCACGACGCACGTTGGTGGCTGTGATGATCTGTATGCGCTCGACGCAGCCGGTAAACTATTGCCGCTGCTTGAAATCAATTAACTCACTGAAAGCGAAACATGGAACAAAACGAAGAACAACAACCGGTTTTCGGTATTGAAAAACTCTATATCAAGGATCTTTCGGTTGAAGTGCCGAATGCACCGGAAATCTTTCTTGAGCGCGAAGCGCCGCAAGTTGAAATTCAACTCAATACCTCTGGCCGTGGTGTTGGCGAAGGCGTCTTTGAGGTGGTGCTGACGGTGACGGTGACTGCCAAGCTGGAGGAAAAAACGGTGTTTTTGGTTGAAGTTGGCCAGGCCGGTATTTTCCGCATCATGAATGTGCCGGAAGAGCAGGTTGAGCCGCTAATTGCTGTCGCCTGCCCGAACATTCTGTTCCCTTATGCGCGCGAAACGGTTTCTGATGCGATTACCCGTGCCGGTTTCTCGCCGATTGTGCTGCAGCCGGTTAATTTTGAATCAATGTACATGGCCCGCCTGCAGGAACAGCAAGCGCCGGCTGAAACGCTGCAATAAGTGATGGCTGCCATGCGTCGGCTGCTCGGTGCTGTACTTCTGCTGGCCGCCAGCGTCCCGGCGTTGGCTGTCGACTATCGTTCAGTGCTGCCGGCGGCGGCGATTCTTTATGACTCGCCGTCAAAAAGTGCTAAAAAACTGTATTTGATCAAGGCTCTGACGCCGGTTGAAGTGATTGTCAAACTGGATGGCTGGAGCAAGGTGCGCGATGCTGAAGGCACTTTGGCCTGGATTGAAACCCGTAGTCTGGGTGAGCGTCGTACGCTGGTGGTGACTTCCGCTAAAGCGGAAATCCGTCAGGCTGAGCGACCGGATGCACCGGTTGTTGCCGAGCTCGACAAATGGGTGGTGCTGGACTTTGTTGAGCCGGCATCGGCGGGTTGGGCCAAAGCGCGCCATCGTGACGGTGCAACTGGCTACGTTCGCTCGACGCAGGTCTGGGGCTTATGAAAATAAGCCTGCTCGGCGCTGGTGCTTGGGGTACGGCACTGGCAATTGCTTTTGCCGGCAAGCATCAGGTGACCCTGTGGTCGCGTGAAGACGATGTTGCGGTCGACCTCAAAAATAGCCGGGAAAATCATCGCTTCTTCCCCGGCTATCGCTTGCCCGAGTCGGTTGAGGTAGTGACGGATTTTGCGGCAGCGGTCGCATCGGCTGAGTTATTGGTGATCGCCACGCCGATTGCCGGTTTGCGCCCAACGGCGGAACAACTTAAACATCTCGGTTCGCGCTGCCCGCTGATCTGGGTCTGCAAGGGTTTTGAAGCGGGTAGCGGCTTGTTGCCGCATCTGGTGGTCGCCGAAGTGCTTGGCGCGCAGGCGATTTGTGGTTCTTTGTCTGGCCCGAGTTTCGCCGAAGAAGTGGCCGCCGGGCAACCGACTGCCGTTGCGCTGGCCGCCAACGATCCGGCTTTCGCCCGTGAAACGGCGCGACAGTTGCACAGTAGCCGGCTACGTATTTACGCCAACGATGATCTGATTGGCGTCGAAGTCGGTGGTGCAGTCAAGAATGTGCTGGCGATTGCGACCGGTGTTTGCGATGGCTTGGGGCTTGGCCTCAACTCGCGTGCTGCCTTGATGACTCGTGGCTTGGCCGAAATTGCCCGGCTTGGTTTGGCGCTTGGCGCGCAACGCGAAACCTTTATGGGTTTGGCTGGCATGGGCGATCTGATCCTGACTTGTACCGGCGATCTCTCGCGCAACCGTCGTGTTGGCCTGGCGTTGGCTGAAAACAAGTCGTTGCCGCAAATTCTCGAAGAACTCGGTCATGTCGCCGAGGGCGTCTATACCGCACGCGAAGTGGCTAAATTGGCGCAGAAATTCGCCGTTGATATGCCGATTTCGACGGCTGTGGCAGCCGTGCTTGATGGGCAGTTGAGTGCAGCCAAGGCGCTGGAACAACTGATGGCGCGCGACCCGCGCGAGGAAGTCGCCTGAGTTTTGCTGGCTAAGGCAGGCGACCGGCGGCCAGCATCCGTGATTTGAGTATGCTAGGGACGATCCAGGTGACGAGATCGTCGAAATCCTCGCTTGGTACGTGCGCAATGAATGTCAGGTCGGCATCGGAATTTTCCAGTTCCTCACCAGCCGCTCCGCCGGATTGAAATCCTGTTGATCGATAACCGCCAGCGCCCCGGCTACCGTGACTGACAATGACCGCGGGTAGTTTGGACGCAATGTTGGCCGGGCTTGTGCTGCTGTCTTTGGCGTTGGCTGTTCCTTCGATTTCCAGGGTAAAGCTGCTTTGGGCGCCTGCCGGAACGGCTGCAGTAAAAGCGCTCCCGGCAAAATAAGTGTAGCGGTTTCCCCACGGGTCGCTTTCCGGCAAGCCCAGTGTTGCCCAGGGAAGAACGCCGTGTTGTGCGGCATTCAGGCAGGGCGGCGTGACGGCAACTCCGGCATTGGCGTCGCCGCTTGCCAGGTTTGGAAGAGCCGGACAAGGCAGACGGCCCGTGCTAATGGCAAAGCCGAGCAGAGCCTCGCGTATCGTCTCTAGTTGAAGCTGAGCATCGGCATTTTCTGCCAGCGAGCGCTGGGCGGAAACGCTGAACATTAGTCCGCTGGAGAGCAGGCCGATAATAAGCAGGACGATCGTCAATTCGACGAGGGTGAAACCGGGCTGAGAAAATTGCGTGGGAAGTGCTTTCATTTAGTATGCCAGGCGGTCGTTGAAGTTGGCTGAGGGGGGCTGGTTGATAAAACTGATCTTCGCTGCCGCCGCATCTCCGTCGCGTGAGGCATCGGCATTGATCCCTTCAAAAAAATTGGCGGTCGTTCGGGTGCTTCTAGTCTGGCCTGCTAATGCCCGCCCGGCATTGATCACCACAATCCGATAATTCCCGGTCTGATTGACCTGAAGCCGACCGGGGGCGGTGGTTCGCAGGGCGTCGCTGATTTGATAAAAAACCAGATTTTTCCACTGATTGTTAATCCACCAACTGTCTGCCGTTTCCCTGAATGCGTCACAGCGACTGGAGAGCCAGATAATCGGCAAGGCGCCCGAGGCGCTGCTGTTTAGCGACGCATCCAATGCTTTGGCGTTACTGAGCAGCTTGCCGGCAGTGCTTAGCGTGTCGGCAAGTGCCGTCGAGGCAGCGCTTTGCTTGGCGGTGGTTGGCGTGTTGATGTAGGTCTGCACAGCGCTTGCCGTGTTTTGGCTGCTGGCCAGCGCATTGACGGCGCTCTGGTAGCTTGAGGTGTTGAGTGGCGTTACTTTGGCGAAGTCATCGCCTGCAGCAATCGGTGCCCCCTTGGCTTGTCTGGCCAGATTATCGGTTTCAGCGACCAGCAAATTTGCCCAGTATTTGAGGTCGACCGTAACATTTTGCAGACTGACCGCGTAGGGTACCCGGTCGCCGGTGGCGGCAACGTTGAGTGCGGCGAAGATCGCTTGTTGCGCCTTGAAATCGTTGATGGCTGAGGCCAGGCTGGTGCGTGTCAGGTTGTCATCATTGACGAGCATGGTGTTGACCAACGCGTTGATCGAGCTGACTACGGCATTGGCGCTGGCGTTAATCAGTGGGTAGTCAATGCTCGCCTGAGCCGTGCCCAGCGCCTGATCAATCGCCAACAGACTGGTGTTGCGCGATGCAAGGATTGCGCTAGCGCCGGTCTGAATGCTTAGTAGCACAACTTTGGTTTCTGTCAGTTTTTCCGCAAGGGTGTTGGTGTTGCCGGGATTCGGGGCGCTGTTGAGCAAATTGTTCAGGGTGTCGATTTGTGCGGAATAGGGCGCAATTTCACTGAAGTGGCGGTTGATTCGGCTGTTATTGATGCTTGCTTGCAGGATATTTAAAGAGGTATCGAGCGTGATGGCGGCATTTTCAGCAGCAGTAAGCAGTGCCGGGTTGTTCGGATCCGCACTCAGGTTGTTTGCTGTCGTTATGGCCGCTGTGCTGGCTCCCGTTGCATTGGCCAAGGCGGGGCCAATATCTGCGTGTGTTGTCGTGCTATTCATCAGAAGTAACTGAATGGCCTGAGCGTTGGTTATGTTTTTTTGTGTTTGATACTGATCGCTGAGGATTTTCAGCTGCTTGGGGAAAACGTCGATGCCGCTGTCGTCGAGCATGTTGTAGAGGCCGTCGATCTGATCGATCACGGTTTGAGCTTCGGCGCGAATCGTCTTTTGTTCTGAATTGACGATGGTGTTTGATTTGAGAAATTTGCTCAGGTCGGCATTGAGCGTCGTGCTGGATTTGGCGGTGAGTGATGCGTTCTGCCACAATTTTGTTGCGGCAAGGTATAGCGCATCGTAGAGATTTCTTGCCTGGGTCAGTGTTTCAGAGAGTTGCTTGACGGCGGCTAATTGATCGCTGGCTTGCGTAGCACTATCTACCGCATTTCGAGCGGATTGGACCTGTGCGATATTTTCCTGCAAGCTGGCGTTGAGGCCCGCACTGGGTTGGGTTGCCGGGAGTTGCCCGAAATAACTGCCACTTTTGCCACGGAAATCAAGGCTGGAGAATGGCGCCGGCCAAGGGTAGCTATGCAGCGTGTTGGCGCTTGCCAAGGCGTGTTGTTCGAGGCAAAGCTTGAGTTCATTGGCCACGCGCTTTTCAACCGCAGCCATTAGTTCCTGGCGGGTGATGATGGCGATGACATCATTGAATGTGGCAGTTGTTGGGCCGCTGACATAATTATTGTCGCCGTTGGCGTTGTCACCTTCCAAGTAGTCGGCTGGATTGCTGGACGGTCGTGTCTGTCCATCGAGAGCGCCACCGGGAGCGATGATAATGGCCGCAATCTCACCGCCACTGTCGATGCTCAAGGCGGCAGCCGTATCGCTGTTGATCGGAGAGGCGCTGTTGTCATCCCGCAATGTTGGTGAAATGGCATACCAGAGCCGGGTCGCGCTACTGTCAGTTGATTCGGGCAAGTCAAGCGTTACCCACGGCAGCCATCCGACATAACTGGGGCACTCAGCGGTTGCCGCACCAATGAACATGTCGGCCTGACCGTCGCCTGGACGGTTATTAAAGCCGGGATTGTCGGTAATCAAATCGGGGCAGGGTAGGCTGCCTGGACGATTGGCGTCAGTCACTGCCCGGGCAATCAAGGTTTCTTTTGCCCGGGCGAGTGTTGCCGCGAGTTTGGTAACTTGCGGGGTATTGCTCTGTCCAACATTCGCACTGCGATAAAACGCGTAGCCACCCGCCAAAATCAGTGCTATCAGCAGCATCAGCAAGGCGATGCCAGATTGTTGCTGGCGCGTGGCGGCGCGGTGTTTCATGGTTTTGGTGGCAAGTGCTGGATGGTGATGCGGCCGCCACCCAAAAGGCTCTCGCGCTCGCCTGTGGCCGGGTGGTAAGTGTCGCCAATGACGCCGTGCGGGGTGGGGCCGGTTTGGGCTGTGTCATTGACCCAGCGCGTGTTTTTGCCGCTGCTGCTGCGGACTTCGCCATTCAGCGTGTAACTGGCATCCTCTTGATTATTGGTCAGCATGGCTTGCTGCCGCTGGCGATCAAGCAGGATGCGTTGTTCGGGGGTAAAAAAAAGGCGGCCAAGCGGTGCACTTTGTGGCCAGGCGGGGAGTGCGCTGGCGAGGAGGAGGGCGGCAATCCAGTTTTTCATGGTTGTTTGCCTGCCGTTGCGCGCTGCAAACTGACCCATTCCATGTCGCATTCAGCGCTGAGTTGGGTCAGAGCTACGCCGCTTTCGAGGCTCGCGGTGGGGCGTGCCAGGCGGCAGCTGCGCACCAGCAGCATGGCTTTGGCGCGTTGCTGGAGTTGTTCTAGGAAATTGAGCAGGTCTTCTTCGTGCAGCAGGTGCAATTGGATATGCAGATGGCTGCGGTGATAGGTGAAGGCGGCGCCATCGGTTTTTTCCAGCGCCTGTTGCGGGCCGAACTCATAATTCATGCCGGGCAGGTGAAGTTGGCGTTGCAGGTCGCGCAGCAGTTCGATCCATTCGAGACGCTTTTCTTCACCGGCAATGCCTGATTTTTCGAGTTTCTGGAAGATTTCGGTACGTTCCTTGATTTCCTGTTCTTCGTTGTGTACCTGGCGTAAACGCTGCTCACTTTGCTGCAAGCTGCTTTCAGCGTTTGTCTGCTGGGCATTGGCCTCTTCTGCGCGTTGCTCGCTCCAGTAAGCCAGCGCCCCTGCTGCAAGTAGCAGAAAGATGGCGAGCAGGGCGGGCCATTGCAGTTTGCTCAGGTCACGCAGGGTAAATTTCATGGTGTCAGCTGCCGTGTGATTTGCAGGGTGAACTGGCGTGGTTTGCTGCCATGATCTTCTTTGTCGTCACCGCGCAAGGACTGGCCGGATGCGATGTCGAAAGGGGGTTGGAGCACTTTGACTTGATTGTTGCGGTCAACGCCTAAAAGTTGCACAAATTGATCGAAGGTGGAAAGGGTTTGCCGCGTGCTTGCGCCATTTTCAAGGCGAACCAGACCACGAATCGTGATCACTTCAGCGCCGCTGTTCAGGCTGGGGGTGGCAGGATTGCCAGCGTCGCCAATACGCCAGTCGAGCCCTTCAAGGTCAATTGCCGGTGACTGATTGAGGGCGTTACCAATTAGCTGGTAGGCCGGTCCGGGCAGACGTTGCTGGGTGAGTAACTCACTGTGTCGGGTAGTTATCCGGCGCAAGGTTTCGCTATCGATCCCGATTTGCGGAAAAGTGGCCGCAATTTCGCGGTAGCGTACGTCCGTTTCGGCGGCTTTGGCGCTGAATTCCTGAGCATCTTGTTGCAGGGCATGGGTGTGGATAAGTTTATTGGTGGCAAACAGGGTGCTACCGAGAAAAGTTATGGCACCGAGTGTGATCAGCCCTTGGCGAATTTGTGAGATGCGGTAATCGTGGCGGTGATCGGCACCGGCGAATTGCTGGCGCGGCGGTGTGCTGGCCAGTAGCTGCAGAAATAGTAATTCGCTGCGGCTGTCGTTCGGCTGGGTTTGCAGACCGATTTTTTTGGCCAGGTAGTGGCTGTCAAGGATCTCAAAAACGAGGCTGGCGCTATCGTGGCAAGCATTGCGGATCGCTGCCGTCGCCTGCGGATGGGCCAGTACATAAACCGGCAAGCCGTCGTTGGGGCCAATCAGGCGCTGGCTGACAAGGTATTGTAGGAGCTTGCCGGCTTCGCCGGCAAAGCTGCTGGCAACGCCGGCGATACTGCTATCGCCCAACGGCGCCATCCGTGAAAAATGAGTTTGGCCGTTGACCAGATAGGTTTCGCGGATCGAATGGTCTTGCACGGTGAGTAACAGGCAACGCGTTGCTGGGCGTTGCAGTTTTTGCAGCAGCGTGCCGGCCAACTGGGCGACGGTATAGATGCCGGCCAGCGGGGCGTCGGCTTCAGCAATGCACTTGAGCCAAGGGGTGAAATGACTCGGTTTGGTCAGGGCGCTGAGCAACAATTTTTCATTTTTGCGCCGATCTTTTTCAAAACCCAGCGAGGTGGCAGAAGCCAGCGCAGTGCCGAGAAAGTGCTGGCCAATCTTGCGTTTGATCAGCGTTTGTCGCTCGGCGCCACGCAGAAAGGGAATCGTCTCAAGCTGGTAGCCTTCTTCGCGGACGTTGGCCAGTAGTCGGAAGTGACTGTTACGGTGAACGCGCAAATACTCGGTAAAAGGCAGGCGTTCTTCATCGCGTAACTCGAACACCGCTTCTTGGGTCAGCACGCCTGAGCACCAGAGATAGGCGCTCAGGCGATGGGTGTCGAGATAGAGCAGGCGGTGCTCGATCATATTTTCAACTTGCTGATTACGTCGTAAATCGGCCCGATGACGGAGAGCATGACCCAGCCGAGCAGTGCCCCCATGACCACGGTGAGCATCGGTTCGATCAGCGTTTGCGCCCGGTCTACGGATTCCTTGACGTCGCGATTATAAAAATAGCTGACGTTGCGCAGCGCCTTGTCCAGCCCACCGGTGGTTTCGCCAACACGCAGCATGCGGACAATGAGCGGGGGAAAGAGGGCGACATCGTGAAAGGCGCTGGCGATATTGCGGCCTTCGCGGATCGCTTGCTCAACCTGGCGCAAGGCTTGCTGGATGACCCGGTTGCCGACAATGTCCTGGGTGCTGCGGATCGCTTCAAGGACCGGGATGCCGGCGGCGTAGAGCAGGGCAAAGGTATTGGCAAAGCGCGACAGAATGATTTTTTTGAGGATAGTGCCGATGATCGGCAGGTCGAGTTTGATCGCGTCCAGCCAGAATCGCGCCAGCGGGTTGTTGCGCAGAATCAGGCGCAGGGCAAGGATGGCGATAATCGGCAAAGTGATGAACAGCACCCAGTAATTGACCAGCACATCGGAAATAAAAAACAGCACCCGGGTTTGCATGGGCAGCTCCTGCCCCATGTTTTTCACAAACGTTTTTAGCTGCGGCACCATGTAGACCATCAGAAAGAAGGTGGCGCCCAGGACAATGGTGGCGACAAAGGCCGGGTAGAGCAGCAGTTTTTTGCTGTGCGAGGTGAGTTCATCTTCCCACTTGAGCGATTCGGCCAGGCCGCTCAATACCTCAGGCAACTGGCCGCTGGATTCGCCGGCGTGGATCAGGTTGACGAAGATCTGGCTGAAAACATTGGGGTAATTGGCCATCGACTGCGACAGCGTTTGCCCGCCTTCGATGCGCTCGATCATGCCGGCAATCACACTACGAAAATGCGGACTCTCGATTGAATCGCGCAGATCGGCCAAGCCGTCGAGTATGGCAACGCCCGAGCGGGTCAGTTGGTCGAGATGGAAGCAGAAGTTGATCAGATGGCGGCGGCGAATTTTGCGTGCAGCGAAGCGCCTTTGATGATCAATTGCCTTGCTGGAGACCAGATCCAGCTCCATCCTTTTGAGGCGCATTTCGAGGTCGACCGCATTGATTGCGTCGATCCGCCCAAAAACCATGCGCCCTTCGAGACTGACGGCTTTGTAGTCGAAAAGCATGACTACATCCGGTCAGTCAGGTCGACAACGCGCCCAATTTCTTCGAGCGAGGTCAAGCCGTTGAGAACGCGCCGCAGGCCATCGTCGGCGAGGGTAGAAAAACCTTGCTGCAAGGCGCGGCTACGAATTTCATGAGGGGTCGCGCGGCTGGCGATCAATTGATCAATGCCGGCGTCGATACGCAACAACTCCATGATCGCAAGGCGGCCGCGATAGCCCTGATAGTCGCAAAGATCGCAACCACTGGCGCGATAAAGCAAAGGATGTTGGCCATCAGCCGGCAAGCCGAGCAATTGCATTTCATAAGGCTCGGCGTGATAAGGCGATTTGCAGTGCTCGCACAGGCGGCGAATCAGGCGCTGGGCGACGATGCCGATAATATTGCCGCTCATGATGTCGGGCAGCACCCCGATATCGAGCAGGCGCGGGATCGCGCCAATCGCTGAATTGGTGTGCAGGGTCGAGTAAACCTGATGACCGGTCATTGCCGCGCGGAAGGCCATTTCAGCGGTTTCGGCATCGCGGATTTCGCCGACCAGAATAACGTCCGGGTCTTGCCGCATCATCGAACGGATGCCGTTGGCGAAATCGAGTTTTGAGGTTTCAGCAATCGAAGTCTGGCGCACGAGAGCCATCGGATATTCGACTGGATCCTCCAGGGTCATGATGTGGATGTTTTCAGAGTTGATGTGATTCAACACCGAATAAAGCGTCGTTGTCTTGCCGCTGCCGGTGGGTCCGGTGACCAGAATGATGCCTTCCGGCCGGGCGATCATCAGCTTGAGTCGTTGCAAATGCTCCTCGGCCAGGCCGAGGCTGGCCAGCGCAACGATGCCCTTTTGCCGGTCAAGAATACGCAGCACGATGTTTTCGCCGTGGATGGTCGGCTGACAGGCGGCGCGGAAATCGATTTGCCGGCCTGAAACGCTCAGGCTGATGCGGCCATCCTGCGGCGCACGCATTTCGGCGATATTCATCCCGGAGAGCACCTTGATGCGTACCGTCATCGCTGGCCAGTAAGACTTATGCAGGGCGCGAATCTGGCGCAACATGCCGTCGATACGATAACGGATACGCAGAAAATTGGCTTCCGGCTCGAAGTGAATGTCGGATGCATCACGCTTGACGGCATCGGTGAGGATGGCGTCAATCAGGCGGACGACCGGCTGGCTGTATTCGTCATCGGACGCGGAAAGGCTCTGCCAGTCGATTTCGCCGGTTTCAATTTCGTGCAGAATGCCGTCAATCGACAGTTCGTGGCCGTAATACTGGTCGATGGCGCGGTCGATTTCTGATTCGCCGGCAATCAGCGAGTCGATGTCGATATTTTCGGGCAGCAAGGAGCGCAGGCGGTCGAGGCCGACAATGTTGTTGATGTCGGAAATCGCCAGGGTCAGGCGCTGATTCGCCTGATCAAAATAGAGCGGCAACAGGTGATAACGCTTGGCAATATCGCGCGGCACCAGCTTGATCGCCTGTGGGTCGACGATGGCATTGGAAAGATCAATGCTCTGTTTGCCGAGGCTCTCTGAAAGCGCTTCGCGCAGCGTTGCTTCCGACACAAAACCAAGGGCTACCAGCAGCTTGCCAATCGGCAGGTTTGACTTCATCTGCTCAAGCAGCGCGATGCGCAACTGGTCTTCTGAAAGGATGCCTTCAGCGATCAGAATCTGGCCGAGTGGTCGGCGCTGCAAGCTTGGTGTGTTCATCGTCGGCTCACCGGCTAAGCTGGCTCAAGCGTTGCTGGGTGCGCTGGCGATCAAACGCGGCGGGTCGTCTATCTGCCGCCTCCAGCGCCATCTGATAATGTTGCGCAGCAAGTTTTGGCTGGTGCAACTGGTCGAGGCTGACGGCGAGGTTGAACAGGTAATCCGGATTGTCGCTGTCGCCAGCCAGCGCATCGAAATAAACCTGTTGCGCTTCGCTCCAGCGCGCCTGTTTGGCGTAAAGGTTGCCCAGTGCAAAACTGAGTTGGGCTGATTCCGGCTGGGCCGATAGCAGTGATTTCAGGCGGCTCTCGGTGTGCGCCGGGTTGCCATTGTCGATGCTGCCCAAGACCGCTGCCTGCGCTCCGGGGTTGAGCGGGTCGGCAAGCAGGGCGCGTTGCTGATAACGCTCGGCATCGCTACTGCGGCCTTGGCGCTGGGCGATGGCAGCGAGGCCGAGTAAGGCATCTACATGGTTGGGGTCATTTTGTAGCGCCTGTTCATAATCATGTCGCGCCTGGTCGAGCGAATTGCCTTGTAAATTGGCATAGCCGCGCTGCGCATGGGGGTCGGGTTCCGGCTGGCTGCGAATCAGGTGAATGGGGGTGTCGTCCTTGTTTTCAGGCTCCTGATTGGGTTGATGGTCAGCACGTTGCGCTGGTTTCCCACGGCGCTCGGGGTTTTCTGCAAACCTCGCGGTCGACGGCGAATTTGGGGCAAAAATTGGGACGGCTGGCAGTGATGCCGGGGCTGTAGCCGGTTGTGCTGGCAACGCTGCGCTTGCTGCCGGGGGCGGTGAATTTGCTGCACGTACTGCTCTCTGATTTTGATACCAGGCATACTCGCCGATGCTAACTGCGGCGACGCCCAAGCCCAGCATCACCAGCCAGCGCGGCTTGCGTGAGGGGGCTTTACTTTCCTTGGCGGCAAACGCGTTGCGGATTGCTGCACGATTTGCCTCTTCACTTGGCGGCGGCTGATCGGTGTTGATTGCCGGTGCTGAGGATTGGGCGTGTGGCGCGCTGGCCTCAAGTTCTGCATTCAGACTATCGATGTGCTGGGTCAGTTTTGGTAGAGCTGGTCCGGCGTTGGCGGGGCGAGCGGGAAGCGGCTCCAGGCTGAAGTCAGGCGTCTTGCCGCTTGGCTGCTTGTCCGTCAGGTTGCGAACTGGCGACTCTTTGCCGGTTTCGGCCCGCTTCAGCGCATCCATCAAGAGACTCATGCTTGCCCTTTAGCGACCAGGAAGGTTATTGAACGGTTGTGCTTCAGGCGATTGCTCGAAAAAATTGTCGCCGGGGAGTTGTGAACGATAGGCCGCATAGTCGCCGCTCAGGCTGGCGGCCTTAATGACAACCGGGCGCAGAAAAATTACCAGTTCAGACTTTTTGCTGGCGTTGTTGCGAGTGTTGAACGCTTCGCCAAGCAAGGGCATTTGCCCGAGAACGGGCACCCGCCCGGTTTTCCAGTCGACGCTGTCGGTCATCAAACCACCCAGTACGGCAATTTCGCCACTGTTGACCCGCATGATCGATTCGATTTCCCGCGTCCGAATCTGCGGTACATAATTGGGAATGTCAGCTGGAATCACCGGGTTGGGGTCACGTTTTAGCTCTGAAACGCTGGAAATGCTCGGGCGAACATTCAAAATCACCGTATCGTTGCTACTGATTTGTGGTGTAACCGTCATCACCAGACCGATCGATACTGACTGTGGGGTGGTGGTAACCGTGGTGTTCTGCGCGACATTGGCGGTTGTTGTCGTATCTGCCTTGACGCTGAAATAGACAAAATTCTCGACCACTTTGAGCAGGGCTGTCTGGTTGTTCATCACCGACACCCTCGGGCTGGAAAGCACCTTGGCGGTGCCGAAGCTCTCCAGAAGATTGACGGCGGCCAGCAGGTTGAGTGGGTTGGCATTTTGGTAGGTCAGCTTGAACGGCTGAACGCTGCTTCCAATATTGCTGTTAATCGAGGCTGGCGAAATCGAAAAGCCCGAACCATCCGCACGGAAACGACTCCATTCAATCCCTTGCTGATAACCCTCGCCGAGTTCAACTTCAACGATGGTTGCTTCAATCAACACCTGCCGGCGAGCCGAGTTGACGACACGGTCAACGAATTCCTGTATCCGCTCATGTTGGCGCTGTGTTGCGCGAACAGTTACCGTGCCGCTTTCCTGGTTGATGATGACCGATGCCGCTTCGCGGAAAGTACTGCGGCGCACCACCGAATTGCCTACCGCCTGTGATGCCGAAGCGGGCGCCGGGTTGGTCTGCAAGGCGGAGGCAATATTCAAGGCGGCTCGTGCGCCACCACCTTGTGGTAGGGCTGCTGCTCCTGAGGTGGTTTGGCTGTTGCTTTGTTCGGTGACGGTTTCGCTTGATCCTTCTGGTAAGGTCTTGTCGGTCTCGCGCAGGATGTCCTTGATATTCTTTTCCAGGGAGTCCCAGAAATTGTTTTTCGAGAGGTTGGTGATCTCGGTTCTGGAGGTGTTTCCACTCGTTCCTCCGCCAGCGTTACCTCCCGCGCTACCGGGAACACCTGTCGCAATCTGGGTGTTGGCCGATACCGTGCCCGTCACGTTACGCGACATATTCACGTAATCAACCTTGTAATGTTTGAGGAAGGGCGAATCCGGCATCACGCTCAGATTCGGGCCATCCATCTCGAAACGCATATCCACTTGCTTGGCGATACGGGCAAGTAGTTGCGGCAAGGTCTGGTTGATGGCATTTAGCGTCACCATGCCAGTCATGCCGGGATGGATGTCGACATTGACTTTGGCGTCGCGTGATAGCGCAAAAAGCAAATCACGCACCTGCACGTTGTTGACCACAACACTATACGTTTCAACTTTTGGCCCGCTGCGCGGCTTGGGCAGCGCCAGCGTTTGCTGAACCGGTGCCGGAATATCGGCACTGTTGCTCTGGGGCGCCGTGTTTTCACTGCTGATGTGGTTTTTCAGCGGCTCGCGCGGTGTCGGTGCGGCGCAGGCGGCCAGTACAAACGCAAGCAGGGCTGCACTGATTGATACCGGCACAGAACAGCATGACAGCCTCGATGGGCGTGACGTTAAAAGTCTCATCGTTGAAGTTTTGCGACCTGACGTGGGTAGGGCTGGGCCAGCCGTATGGCTTCCGGCAGGCTGCGCATGGCGAGGCTAGCGGCCTGACGTGTCGAGAAATTTCCGTAAATAACGCCGACCCGGTCGCGCCCCGAAAGCGAGGAACGGTAGGCGCGCAAGTCGTCAGGATTGAGCAGCTTCGTGGCGCGGGCCAGAAAACTTTCGATCTCAACCTGGCTGCCAGCATCGGTGGCGAGCAGTTGAATGAAGTAATGCTCAGGCGGTGTAGTCGTTTGCCAAGTAGCAAAGCGCGCAAAGTGTTCTTGTGTTAGCGGACCAAAGTGAGCGTCGGCACGGCTTGCACTTGCCCGCAGTGGCGCTGGAACTTGCGCCTGAGTTGCCGGTGTAATTGCCAGGGCCGGCGCGGATGTAAGCGGGATGCTTTCCGGGGGCAAGCGCAGCCAGAACATGACGAATGCCAGTGTTGCGACGCTGGCGCCACTACCTATTCCCCAGAGTAAGGAGCGATAGTTGAAAACAGCCTTTCGCTGCAGCGGGGAAAAGCGGGCATCCTGATGGGCTGCCTGAATTTCCCGGGTGTCAACTTGGTAGGAGCCGGCGGAATAAGCCGCCAACAGGCTTTTGTCGGCAAGAATATTGATCCGCCGCGACAAGCCTTCAGAAGTTTTGGCAATCCGGGCAATGGCGCGCTGAGTAAAAGGGTTGGGGCCACGATAACCGGACGCACGCAAACGAAACTCCAGGTAGCCACCAACCTCGTCAGCACTCAATGGCGACAGATTAAAGTGCTGGGTGATGCGTTCACGGAGCTGGCGCATGTCGTTGGCGGCGAGTCTGTCTTCGATCTCGGGCTGGGCGAAAAGGGCAATTTGCAGCAACTTGGTGGCTTTCGACTCCAGGTTTGAAAGCAGACGAATTTCTTCCAATGATTCAGCGGGCATGGCGTGCGCTTCGTCGATCAGAATGACAACCCGTTTACCATCGGCGTAGCGTTGAATGAGAGCGTCCTGCAAGCTGCGGATCATCGAATGTGTGGTTTTGCCAGCAAAGGGAATGCCCAATTCATCGGCAATCGCCCCCAGAATTTCGCTACGCGAGAGCGCTGGGTTGGCCAGATAAAGTGATTCAACATGGCGCGGTAAATGCTCAAGCAACATGCGGCAGAGCATGGTTTTGCCACTGCCTACTTCGCCGGTTACCTTGACGATGCCTTCATCCTGGGTGATTGCGTAAATCAGTGCAGCAAGCGTTGGTCCGCGATTGGCGCCAGTAAAGAAAAAGTCGGTATGCGGGGTGATCCGGAATGGTGGTTCGCGCAGGCCGAAATGTTCAAGGTAAAGACTCATGCGCGCCACCGGATTTCAATGTCAAGAACGTCGGCAAGGGCATCGCCTGACTCTGCTCGAATCTGTGTGTCATCATCCATAACAAGGAGCGTGAGTTTGTCGGCCATAGCCTGAACGCAATTTCCGTGAAATATTTCACACAATTATAGCCTCGACATTCCAGCGGGATGTCTACGTCTTCTGATAAAATTCGCGGTCGTATTTTGGGGGTGACATTTTGTTTGACGATATTCTGGTCGATATCCAGGATCTGCACTTCAAATTTGATGATCGGCCAGTGCTCGACGGGATCAACATGAAAATCCCGCGCGGCAAGGTGGTTGCCATCATGGGTGGGTCCGGGTGCGGCAAGACCACGCTACTACGCTGCATTGGGGGCCAATTGCGGCCGACCGGCGGTTCTGTGCGTCTCGAAAAACATCAGGTTTGCAAAATGTCGCATGCTGAGTTGTATCGCTTGCGGCGCAAGATGGGCATGCTTTTTCAGTTTGGCGCCCTGTTTACCGACATGAGCGTTTTTGAAAATGTGGCTTTCCCAATTCGTGAACATACCGACATGTCGGAAGAAATGATTCGCGATCTGGTGTTGATGAAACTTGAAGCTGTGGGCTTGCGCGGTGCGCATGCGCTGATGCCGGGCGAACTATCCGGTGGCATGGCGCGCCGGGTTGCGTTGGCCCGCGCGGTGGCGCTTGACCCGATGCTGGTTATGTATGATGAGCCTTTTACCGGGCTGGACCCGATTGCCTTGGGCGTTATCGGTCAGTTGATCCGCAAGCTGAATGACGCGCTGGGTGCGACTTCAATTATGGTGACACACGATATACAAGAGTCATTGTTGATCGTTGACTACATTTATTTCGTCTCGCAGGGGCGGATCGTGGCGGAAGGGACGCCCGATGAAATTCGTGCCTCAAACGATCCCTTTGTGCATCAGTTCGTGCACGCCGAACCTGATGGTCCGGTGCATTTCGATTATCCGGCACCAGCCTTGCGGCAGGAGTTTTTGGGCGAGGTTTGCCGTGCTTAATCCAAAAAATTGGGCGCAGCGGATTGGTCATGTGACGGTCGAACGTATCTGGCGACTAGGTTTTGCCGCGCGATTTTTCTTTGCCATCTTGATGTATTCCGGCTCCTCGTTTCGCCGTCTCCACCTGACTTTGCGCGAGGTGTTTTTCAGTGGCGTGCTGTCACTGCTGATTATTCTTGTTTCCGGGCTGTTTGTCGGTTTGGTGCTTGGGTTGCAGGGTTACGAAACCTTGCAACGCTATGGTTCCACCGAAGCGCTCGGGACGTTGGTGGCGCTATCGTTGACCCGTGAGTTGGGTCCGGTGCTGGCTGCGCTTCTCTTTGCTTCGCGCGCCGGTTCGTCGGTGACCGCTGAAATTGGTTTGATGAAGGCGACTGAGCAACTCAAAGCGATGGACATGATGGCAGTCAATCCAATCGCTCGCGTTGTCGCTCCCCGTTTCTGGGGGGGGGTAATCGCGATGCCGCTTCTGGCCGCCATGTTTTCAGCGATGGGAGTTTTTGGCGGATGGTTGATAGGCGTGGTTTTTATCGGTGTTGATGATGGCGCGTTCTGGTCGCAGATGCAGGCTTCGGTTGATTTTCGCTACGACATCTGGAATGGCGTGATCAAGAGTTTTGTTTTTGGCTTGGCGGTTTCATTGATTGCAGTTTTTGAAGGTTATGATTCGGCCCCAACGGCCGAAGGCGTATCGCGCGCCATTACGCGAACCGTGGTGACTTCAGCGTTGACCATTCTAGCGCTGGATTTTGTTCTAACCTCGTTCATGTTTCGGGGAACGTCATGAACCGTAGCATTCTCGACCTGTGGGTTGGTTTTTTTGTCCTGTTAGGCGTCGCAGCCTTGCTGTTTCTCGCGCTCAAAGTGGGGAACCTTTCGTCAGCACACATGGCCGAAACTTACGTGCTGGAGGCCAAATTCGATAATATCGGCGGCCTGAAAGTGCGTGGGCCGGTTAAAAGTGCCGGCGTGGTGGTGGGGCGAATTGTTGATATAAAGTTCGACGCGGCGACTTATGAGGCGGTTGTCCTGATGAATATCGATGGGCGTTACCCGTTTCCCAAGGATACTTTCGCGTCAATTCTGACCGCCGGTTTGCTGGGCGAGCAATACATCGGGCTTGATGCCGGCGGCGACGAAAAAATGCTCAAGGCGGGTGACAAGATTTCCAAAACCCAGTCGGCGGTTGTTTTGGAAAAACTGATTAGCCAATTTCTTTTTAGCAAGGCGGCTGATGGACAGGATAAAAAGTGATGAACAGTTTCGCTGGGAGGGTGAAATTTTGCGTCAAGATACTGGCTGGTGCGGCGCTTGTCTTGTCGGTTGGGCAGGTTCCTGCAGATGAGAATCCGTTGGACCCCTACGAGGGGTTCAATCGAGCGATGTACTCGGTCAATGATGCGTTGGATAAAGTGGCGATCAAGCCGGTAGCTAAGGCTTACGATGTTGTTGTGCCCTTGCCGATTAAAGCGAGTGTCGGGAATTTTTTTGGCAATACAGGAGATCTCTGGATCGGTGCCAATAGCGCCCTGCAGGGCAAATTCAGTGATGCCGGGAGTGATATTGCTCGTCTCCTGATCAATTCCACGGTTGGGATTTTTGGTCTGTTTGATGTAGCTAGCGAACTGGGTTTCGAGAAACATGAAGAGGATCTTGGTCAAACCCTGGCAGTTTGGGGTGCGCCGAGTGGCGCCTATTTCTTTTGGCCGTTTATCGGCCCCCGTACCCTGCGCGATACAGTCGGTTGGCTAGGCGACTCCTACGCAGATCCGGTCTGGAGTGCACGCACGCGTTCGACTGCTGTACGGAACAGCCTAGTTGCAATTCGTTTTGTCGACATTCGTGCCAGCTTGCTGCCCGCAGATAAAATTGTCGACGAGGCGGCGCTTGATAAATATGCTTATATTCGTGACGCCTATCAGCAACGACGCCGCAACCAGATTTACGATGGCCGCCCCCCGCGGCTTGATGATTAAACTTACTGACGGATCATGATGAAACAGCTGCTTGCCTTCTTTTTTGCCAGTTTTCTTGCGATGACTGCGCTTGCTCAGGAGACCCCTGATGGGTTGGTGATGAAAATCACCGATGAGGTGCTTGATATTGTCCGCAAAGACAAGGATATCCAGAGCGGCAATACGCGCAAGGCGGTTGAGCTGGTTGATGCCAAGGTTTTGCCCTATTTTAATTTTCAACACATGACGGCGCTGGCCGTGGGCAAAGACTGGCGCAAGGCAACGGCCCCGCAGCAGCAGCAGTTGAGTGCGGAATTCAAGACCTTGCTGGTTCGCACCTACTCAAACGCGCTGACGGGCTATAAAAATCAGAAAGTCGTTTTCAAACCATTCAAGATGAATCCAGGTGAAACCGATGTTATGGTGCGCACCGAGGTTCAGCAGCCTGGGGCGAAGGCTATCCAGCTTGATTACAGCCTTGAGAAGCTTGATAACGGCTGGAAAGTGTACGATGTGACAGTTGCCGGGATTAGTTTGGTCTCCAATTATCGTGACCAGTTTGCTCAGGAGATTCGTAATGGCGGTATCGATGGTTTGATCCAGTCGATTGCAGCCAAAAATAAATCACTTGAGTCCAATCTGGCCAAGGCAGAAAAGTAATGATAGTGCGTGAGGCGGATCGCCTCATCGTGACGGCGCCCTTGGTCATGGACAATGCGCGTAGTCTGCTAGAAGCCGGGCGTGCTGCTTTTATGGCTGGCGAGCAGGTAATTGATCTGGGGCGAGTTGATGAAGCCGATTCGTCAGCGCTCGCTGTCATGCTCGGCTGGATGCGAGCCGCCAGTCTGTCACGGTCAACCCTCAAATTTGCCAATATTCCTGCCGGAGTCCGCTCGCTGGCCGAGCTTTATGGCGTCGCAGAACTACTGCCGCTCGTCTGAGCGGTTCGCCGATGTCTGCCGCTGTTTCCATCGTTGACGTAGTCAAGCGTTTCGGTTCCCTAACGGCGCTGGATGGGGTTTCGCTTGAGATCGAAGAGGGTGAGTTTTTTGGCTTGCTCGGCCCTAATGGCGCAGGTAAAACAACCCTGATTTCCTCGTTGGCCGGTTTGGCGCGACCTGATTCCGGTAGTCTTAAAGTCCTTGGTTACGATGTCATCAAGGATTTTCGTCAAGCCAGAGTTCGCTTGGGCGTTGTGCCGCAGGAGCTGGTTTTTGATCCTTTCTTCAATGTTCGCGAAACCTTGCAAATCCAGTCCGGCTACTTCGGCATTCGCAAGAACGATGAGTGGATCGACGAAATACTGCACAACCTGGATTTGACCAGCAAGGCCAACGTCAATATGCGCCGACTTTCTGGCGGTATGAAACGGCGGGTTCTGGTGGCTCAGGCTTTAGTCCATAAACCGCCGGTGATTGTCCTTGACGAGCCAACTGCCGGTGTGGACGTTGAGCTGCGCCAAGGTTTGTGGCAGTTTGTTCGACGTCTGAACGAGGAAGGGCACACGATTATTTTGACCACCCACTATCTCGAAGAGGCCGAAAACCTCTGTGGGCGTATTGCCTTGATGAAGCAAGGGCGTGTGGTTGCGCTTGATACAACGGCCAACCTGCTGGCCGCGCATCCGGGCGGTAATCTGGAAGATGTTTTTGTCCGGACGATGAATCAGTGATCGGCTTCTGGACGCTTTTCTACAAAGAGATACTGCGCTTCTGGAAAGTGGCCTTCCAGACGGTTGGCGCGCCGGTGTTGACCGCCTTGCTCTATCTGCTGATATTCGGCCATGTTCTGGATGAGCATGTTCAGGTGCACGGCGTGCGCTATACCGCTTTCCTGGTGCCCGGTCTGGTCATGATGCAGGTTTTGCAAAATGCTTTTGCCAATTCATCATCCAGCCTGATTCAGGCAAAAATTACTGGTTCTATCGTTTTCGTTCTCTTGCCGCCGATTCCCTACAGCGCCTTTTTTGGCGCCTACGTTCTCGCGGCACTGGCGCGTGGTTTGATGGTTGGCATCGGGGTCTTGTTGGCGACGATGTGGTTTGCCGAATTGAAGCTTGTCGCACCGCTTTGGGTGCTGGCATTTGCTGTCATTGGCGGAGCCTTGTTTGCTGCCTTGGGCGTCATTGCCGGGATTTGGTCTGATAAATTTGACCAGTTGGCTGGCTTTCAGAATTTTTTGATCATGCCCCTGACCATGCTCTCGGGCGTTTTCTATTCAATTTACACGTTGCCTACATTCTGGCAGTCCGTGTCGCATTACAATCCTGTTTTTTACATGATTGACGGCTTCCGCTACGGTTTTTTTGGTGTCTCTGACGTGGCACCGGAAACCAGTCTGGCCGTCGTCTTTACCTGCTTTCTGGCGGTGTCGATGTTGACGCTGAACCTGTTGAAGCGGGGCTGGAAACTGAGAGCCTGACACAATGCATCCCGATCAAATCAAACAACTCATACTCGCCGGCATGGCCTGCGAACATCTCGCCCTGGATGGCGATGGACAACATTTTGAAGCACTGGTGGTCAGCGCGGAATTCGTCGGGAAAAGCCGAGTCCAGCGCCAGCAACGGGTGTACCAGACCCTCAAGGAAAAGCTGGCAACCGGCGAGTTGCATGCCCTTTCCTTTAAAACTTTGACCCCGGAAGAATGGAGCGCCCAGCGTGGATAAATTATTGATCGTCGGGGG
>JBDKHF010000057.1:0-30093 GCA_039797825.1 Pseudomonadota bacterium
CAAACGCGTGCTGCGCGAAAAGCGCGTCGACCTTCAGCGTGCCTGGTCCGAGACCAGCTACCAGATGCAGGCCATGCGCGATAACCCGAGCTGCGCGCAACAGGAATTCGACCGCATTCTCGACGTCACCGACCCCGGCCTGACGCCGAAGCTGACTTTCGATCCGCAGGATGATTTCACCCAGGTTTACACGCAAGTCAGTGGCCGTCCGCGTGTCGCTATCCTGCGCGAACAGGGCGTCAACAGCCATTACGAAATGGCTGCCGCCTTCGACAAGGCCGGCTTTGCTGCGGTCGACGTCCATATGAGCGATATTTTGAGTGGCCGCGTCAGCCTCAAGGATTTCAAGGGCTTGGTTGCCTGCGGTGGTTTCTCTTATGGCGACGTGCTCGGTGCCGGTCTCGGCTGGGCGCGAACCATCCTGATGCACGACGGCTGCCGTGATGAATTCGCTGCCTTCTTCCAGCGCAAGGATACTTTTGCGCTGGGCGTCTGCAACGGTTGCCAGATGATGAGCGCACTGAAGTCCATCATCCCCGGTGCTGAAAACTGGCCGGCTTTCCGCCGCAACAAGGTCGAGCAGTTTGAAGCGCGTTTCGTGATGGCCGAAATCCTCGATTCGCCGTCAATCTTCTTCGCCGGCATGGAAGGTTCGCAAGTGCCGATCGTCGTTTCGCACGGCGAGGGCAGGGCGGTCTTTGATAATGCGGATGACCAAGCCAAGGTGCTGTCTGCCGTCCGTTACGTCGATAACAAGGGCGAAGCGACCGAAGCCTATCCGTACAACCCGAACGGTTCGCCGGGCGGTTTGACGGCAGTAACCACCGAAGATGGCCGCTTCACGATCATGATGCCGCACCCGGAACGCGTCTTCCGCACCGTGCAGATGTCCTGGCATCCGGAAAACTGGGGCGAGGATTCACCGTGGCTGCGCATGTTCCGCAACGCGCGGCGCTGGGTAGGTTAAGCAGCAAAACAAGAAAAGGCCGGGTTTCCGGCCTTTTCTACATTCGAGCTTTAGCTTCGAACGAGGCTGAGACTTTCCCACTGGTGAATCAGATTTTGAAGCGCATTGCGCATAAATTTCAAAAGCGCAAAGGTCTCGGACTGCTCGAAACGAACCTTCCCGCTGCCAATGCTTTCGATCAAAGCCAGTGCGTCGTTGCAAACCCGGCATGACTGACCGGGCTGCAAAAATATATCTTCGGTGACGCCAGTTTGGGTGATCCAGACCGTGCCGGCGGTACAGGTAACCCGCAGCCCGCGTGCGCCATTCAGCCTTACTGGTTGGCTGTCTTGCAGGCAAACCTCACCTGATCGCAAGTCGATTTTCATGGCTCTCTCCGCTTTTATTTATGGCAGAAAGTTTAGGTGGATGCTGCTTAATGATACAGTTGCAATTCGATTAAATTGTAACCAATACAGTTTGTCGGATCTAAAACTGTATTGGTCTTTGAGTGATCAAACTGTATTGGTGGCTTGGCAATGAGTGAACAACTGTTGCGCTATGAGCGCTTGGCGAACGAGCTTAGCGGCTTGATCAGTAGCGGCACCTTGCGACCCGGTGACCGTTTGCCTTCGGTGCGTCGCTTGTCCGATGAACGCCGCCTGTCGGCATCGACCGTGGTGCAGGCGTTCCGCCAGTTGGAGGAGCGTGGTTTGGTCGAAGCCCGTCCGCAATCCGGGTTTTTCGTCCGTCACGGCGGCATTGCCCGACCTGAACCGAGTGCCAGAACGACGCTGGAAAGTGCCGTGCAAGTTGATGTCACACAACGCCTGGTGCGTATTCTGCAAACCAGCAGTCGCGCCGGGATGGCGCCACTGGCTGCTGCGCTACCGTCGCCATCCCTGTTGCCGGTCGCCGCCTTGCACCGTCTTTATGCCGGGGTCGCCCGGCGTCATCCGAAATTGCTGGAAGGTGGCAGCCATATCAATATGGATGAACCGGCGCTGATTCGACAGTTGGTGCGTCGATCCCTGTCGTGGGGGGGGCCGTTGGCAGCAGAAGAAATTGTTGTCACCAATTCGTGCACTGAAGCCCTGGCCCTTTCCTTGCGCGCAGTGACTCAACCAGGCGATACGGTGGCGGTTGAATCGCCGGGTTATTACCTGATGCTGCAATTGCTCGAAAGCCTCGGCTTGCAGGCGCTTGAGATTCCCACCGATCCGCGCACCGGGATTTCAATCGAGGCGCTTGATCTGGCCAGTCGTCAGGGCAAGGTGGCTGCCTGTTTGCTGGTTGCCAATGCCAGTAATCCGCTGGGCAGCGTGATGCCGGATGGCAATAAACGGCGTCTCGCAAAAATGGCGGCTGAACGCGGGTTTACCGTAATAGAGGACGATCTATACGGTGATCTCCACTTTGGCGAGCAACGCCCGTGGCCGATCAAGGCGTTTGATACGGTCGGAAACGTAATTCTCTGCGCCTCGTTTTCCAAGTCGCTCAGTCCTGCGCTGCGCCTCGGTTTTTTGGCAGCGGGCAAACACAAGGCAAAGATTGCCCTGCAAAAAACCATCATCAGCGGTGGCACCAATCCAATCACCCAAAATGTACTGGCTGAATATCTTGAATCGGGGGCTTATGAGCGGCACATTCGTAGCTTGCGGCGGACTTACGAGCGCCAGGTGACCAGCATGCAGGATGCCGTGAGCCGCTATTTTCCGGTTGCGACCCGATTCAGCCAGCCACAAGGTGGCTTCGTGTTGTGGGTCGAACTGCCGGCGGAGATCGACACCGCGCAACTCTATGAAAAAGCGATTGCTGATGGTGTCGCCTTCGTACCGGGTGAATTGTTTTCACCGAGCGGCATGTACCACAACTGTCTGCGCCTCAATTGCGGAAATCCGCATACTTCAGAGATTGAGGATGCGGTGCGCCGCCTCGGACGACTAATTGCCGGCCTTGCTCCCTAAGCTGCCTTTTGGCTACTCCCGTCAAATAATGAGGGCCAAAACTACGGTATTATTCACGTTTTGCCTGAATCGTTAGGGCATTGTTTTTAAATGGCGAACTGGGTTCGCATTTTTGCCGCTGAAGGGTTTTGCCGCTCATGTTTGATGCAGTCCGCAACAACAAAAGAATTGTCCAGGTTTTTCTCGCGCTGATTACGCTGCCGTTTGCTTTTTTTGGCGTCGATTCCTATGTGCGCAGCGTCGGGAGTGAAGGCGACGTAGCCCAGATCGGCGATGTCAAAATTACCCAGCAACAGTTTCAGCAAGCCCTGCGTGACCAGCAAGAGCGTTTGCGCAGCCAGATGGGCGGCCAGCTTGATCCCAAGATGCTCGACAACCCGGAAGCTCGCAAAGCGATTCTTGATGATCTGATTGACCAGCGTTTATTGATGCTGGAAGCCAACAAGAAAAACTTGTTCGCCAGCGACGATGCAATCCGCGCCGCAATTGGCGGTATTGATGCTTTCAAGATTGACGGCAAGTTTTCCAGCGAACGCTACGAATCAGCCTTGCGCGCACAAGGCATGACGCCCGCCGGTTTTGAAGCGCAGCTTCGCCAGGATTTGACGCTGCAACAATTGGCCAGCGGTTTGGGTCAATCCGGCGTGATTTCACGCACCGTTAGCGATCGTTTGATCAGCTTGCAATTGGAACGCCGCGAAGTGATGGAATATCGTCTGGCGCTGGACAGCTATCTGGACAAGGTCAAACTGGCTGACGGCGCGGCGCAGAAGTTTTACGATGAAAACGCTCAGCAGTTTGAAACGCCAGAGCAGGCTCGCGCCGAATATGTTGTCCTTTCGATGGAAACCATTGGCTCGCAACTGGCCGTTTCCGAGGCGGAAGTTAAAGCCTGGTATGACGGTCACAAGGATCGTTTCCTGCGACCAGAAGAGCGCCGTGCCAGCCATATCCTGATTGCTGCGGCAAGCAAGCCTGAAAAGGAAAAAGCGCAGGCGCGTGCTGAGGAACTGCTGAAAGAAATCCAGAAAACGCCTGCTGCATTTGCCGATCTGGCCAAGAAAAATTCACAGGATCCCGGCTCTGCGGCCAAGGGTGGTGATCTCGGTTTCTTCGGGCGCGGCATGATGGTCAAGCCCTTTGAAGAAGCAGCCTACAAGCTGAGGGAAGGCGAAATTTCCGGCGTGGTTGAATCTGATTTTGGCTTCCACATTATTAAAGTGACCGGGATTCATGCCGCCAAAGAAAAACCGTTGGCTGAGGTGAAGGCTGAAATTGAGGACGAACTGAAGAAAACCGCCGCCTCGCGTAAATTCGCCGAAGCCGCTGAAGCGTTCAGCAACATGGTTTATGAGCAGTCCGATAGCCTGAAACCGGCAGCTGAAAAGTTCAAACTCAGCATCAAGCAATCAGAATGGCTAGGCCGCAAGCCGGTCGCCAGCAATGGTCCTTTGGGTAATGAAAAGTTGCTGACGGCGCTGTTCACGGATGATGCGGTCAAGAACAAGCGTAATACCGAAGCAGTTGAAACAGCGCCCAACACGCTGGTTGCAGCTCGTATTCTTGAGCACAAGCCAAGCGCCCGCCAGCCTTTCGAGGCGGTCAAGGGCAGCATCGAAACCCTGCTCAAACGTCAGGAAGCACAAATTCTGGCGCGCAAGGATGGTGAAGCAAAACTTGAAATGCTGAAAAAAGGTGAAGACAAATTTGGGTGGGGTGCGCCAAAAGTCGTTTCCCGTCTCGATCCACGCCTGATTCCGCAGGCCGCTGTGGCACCCGTCTTTAAACTTGATGCAGCCAAACTGCCGGCCTATACCGGCGTCGAGATGCCAGGTACCGGCTACGCCTTGTTCAAGTTGAGCAAGCTTGATGCGGGTGAAAAACTCGATGATCAGCGCCGTCAAACAATGCAGGCTCAGCTCAACAAGCTGGCGGTGCAGGAAGAGGTGCAGACCTATATCGCCGCCTTGCGTGCCCGTTACAAGGTTGAAATCAACAAGGGTGCGCTGGAAGTCAAAGACAAGTAAGCACGCAACAATCCAAGTAAAAACGCCGACTGGGGCTAATCCAGTCGGCGTTTTTTTATGCTTTTTTGCGGGTTGACCGCAAGAGGCATGAGGTGCTTGCTGGTTTAGGCCGGCAGGGGTTCCGAATTGCCCAGGGCAACGGTATTCATGCCGCCATCGACGTACATGATCTCGCCGGTGATGCCGCTCGCCAGATCAGAGAGCATGAAAGCGGCAGCGTTGCCGACTTCATCAATCGTCACGTTGCGACGCAGCGGGGCATGGTGTGAGTTGTACGATAATAGTTTGCCGAAGTTGCCAATACCTGAAGCCGCCAGGGTCTTGATCGGACCAGCCGAAATGGCGTTGGCACGAATCCCTTCAGGGCCGAGGCAAAAGGCCAGGTAGCGCGTCGCGGCCTCAAGGCTAGCCTTGGCCAGACCCATCGTGTTGTAGTTAGGCATGGTGCGCTCAGCGCCGAGGTAGGAGAGTGCCAGCGCGCAGCTCTTGCGGCCCTGCATCATCGGGCGGGCGGCCTTGACCAGCGCCGGGTAGCTGTACGAAGAAATTTCGTGAGCAATGCGGAAGGATTCGCGGGTGATACCTTCAAGGAAATCACCTTCAATCGATGAGGTTGGTGCGAAGGCGATGGAGTGAACCAGACCATCAAGGCCATCCCAATGCTTGCCGAGTTCGGCGAAAAGATTGGTGATCTCATCGTCGCTGGCTACATCAAGCGGGAAGACCAGTTTGCTGTCGAATTCGGCAGCAAATTTGTTGATACGGTCGATAAAGCGCTCGTTCTGGTACGAAAAAGCCAGTTCGGCACCTTCACGGTGACAGGCCTTGGCGATGCCGTAGGCGATGGAATGCTTGGAAAGCAGCCCGGTGATCAGAATTTTCTTGCCGGCGAGAAAGCCCATTTTTTGTTCTCCCTAAGGGGTTTAGCCGCCGAATTATAAAGCATCACATGTTCGGATAGGTTGGCCCTTCGCCACCTTGTGGCACAACCCAGTTGATATTCTGGCTCGGGTCTTTGATATCGCAGGTTTTGCAATGCACACAATTCTGCGCATTGATCTGCAGGCGCGGATTGTTGCCGTTCTCGTCGCGCAGAATCTCATAGACGCCAGCCGGACAAAAGCGCTGCTCTGGCGCATCATATTGAGCCAGATTGACGGTAATCGGGAGCGCTGCATCCTTGAGTTGCAAATGACAGGGCTGATCTTCCTCATGATTGGTGCTGGAAAGGAAAACTGATGACAAGCGATCAAACGTCAGTACACCGTCCGGCTTGGGATAGGTAATCGGTTGCGCCTCGGCGGCCAGTTTTAGCTTACTGTGGTCAGCCGTGCGGTTATGCAGGGTCCACGGGGCTTTGCCGCCAAAAACTATCTGGTCAATACCGAACATCAGGGAGCCAAGCTTAAGCCCCTTGGACATCCACGGCTTGAAATTGCGCGACTTGTGTAATTCATCGTACAGCCAGCTGGCCTTGAATGCTTCGGGAAAGGATGTTAGTTCATCGTGTTGATGTTCGCTGGCAAGTGCGTCAAAGCAGGCTTCGGCGGCGAGCATGCCGGACTTGATTGCACAATGCGAGCCTTTGATGCGCGCCGCATTCAGGAATCCGGCATCGTCACCGACCAAAACGCCGCCGGGAAAGGTGAGTTTGGGTAGTGACTGCAAACCGCCTGCGGTCAACGCACGGGCGCCGTAGGAAATGCGTTTGCCGCCTGCGAGAAATTTGCGGATTTCCGGGTGCGTTTTGAAGCGCTGGAATTCTTCAAAGGGTGAAAGATGCGGATTGCTGTAACCCAGACCCACGACAAAACCAACGGCAACCTGATTGTTCTCAAGGTGATAAAGGAAGCCACCGCCATAGGTATCCGCTTCCATCGGCCAACCACCGCTATGAATCACCAGCCCGAGCTGATGCATTTCCGGGGTGATTTCCCAAAGTTCCTTGAGCCCGATGCCATAGGTTTGTGGATCGACCCCCTCACGCAAATTGAACTTGGTTTCGAGTTGTTTGCCCAGATGACCACGGCAACCTTCGGCAAAGAAGGTGTATTTGCCAAGCAACTCCATCCCCATCTGGAAATTCGGGCCTTCCGAGCCATCATGCAAGCGCCCCATGTCGCCGGTTGCAACGCCCCTGACGGCACCGTTCTCGTTGAACAGCACTTCGGCGCCGGCAAAACCGGGATAAATCTCAACGCCGAGGGCTTCGGCCTGTTCGCCTAGCCAGCGGCAGACATTGCCCAGCGAAATGACGTAATTGCCTTCATTGTGGAAACACTTGGGGAGCAGGCTGTTTGGTATTTTGGTCGCGCCATCTTCGGAGAAAATGAAGAAACGGTCTTCAGTGACCGGGGCATTGAGCGGAGCGCCATCCTGTTGCCAATTGGGTAGCAGTTCATTCAGTGCGCGTGGGTCCATCACCGCGCCGGAAAGTATGTGGGCACCGATCTCGGCGCCTTTTTCAATCAGGCAAACTGAAATTTCCTTGCCATTTTCTGCTGCCAGCTGCTTGAGCCGGATGGCTGATGCCAAACCCGCCGGGCCGCCACCAACGATGACGGCGTCGAATTCCATGGCTTCGCGTTCCATGTTGTCTCCTTGATTTATTGTAGCGTTATAAACAATACGGTACAGTATGGAAACGTTTAGATCAAGTCCCTGGGAAGAGTAAGGAAATGGAACATAAAAAGAAGTTGATTCACGTCACTAAAATGCCGATTCGCTGGGGCGATATGGATGCCTACGGCCATGTAAATAATACCGTCTATTTTCGCTATATGGAGCAGGCTCGCGTCGAGTGGATCGAGGACATGCAAGTCCCGGTTCGACCGGGCGGGGCAGGGCCGGTGATCATCAATGCCAGCTGTACTTTTCTGATTCCGATGAATTATCCGGGTATGGTCGAGGTGCGTACGTTTACCGGCACGCTGGGGCGTTCCAGTGTGCAGACTTACGTTGAAATGCGGATTGAAGGGGATGAGCGGATTTTTGCCGAAGGTGCGGCAAAAGTGGTCTGGATGGATACTCAGACCGGTAAGTCAGTGCCGTTGCCCGATCATGTGCGGGCTGAGCTTGAGGCGGCTTAAAGCTCAGGTAAACTCATGGCCATGAGCCAAAGAAAAATCTGGGAAAAACTTCTTTCTGCCGAGCGTCTGGGTGCTGGCAAAGCGCCCGGTACGCCGGAGCGCACTGCTTTCCAGCAGGATTACGACCGCATTGTGTTCACCTCGGCTTTCCGCCGGATGAAGGACAAAACGCAGGTTTTTCCGCTCTCCAAAAGTGATTACGTTCGTACGCGACTGACGCATAGTCTGGAAGTCAGTTGCGTCGGGCGTTCGTTGGGGGCGGTGGTTGGGCGGGAAATCATTGCCCGGCATGGACTCAAAAACGTTGAATCGGGGGATTTTGGGGCGATTGTCGCCGCTGCTTGTCTGGCGCACGATATCGGCAACCCGCCCTTTGGTCATGCCGGTGAAGACGCGATTCGTGAATGGTTTCGCCAGTCGGATCTGCTTGATCGCCATTCCTTTACGCCGGCCCAACGCGCTGATTTCGAGCGCTACGAAGGTAATGCGCAGGGCTTTCGCATTGTCACCCGGCTGCAAAACCCGGCTAATCCCGGCTTGCAGTTGACCAGTGCGGTACTCGCTACCTTCACCAAATACCCGCGTCCGTCGCATCTTGATAGCGAGCTTGATGGCAAAAGTGGCAAGAAATTTGGCTTCTTTCAGCAAGATACGGCTGCATTTCAGCAAGTCGCGCGGTCAACCGGATTAATCGAGCGAATTCCGGGGGCTGCCTGGCGTCGCCACCCGCTGGCTTTTCTGGTTGAAGTGGCGGACGACACCTGCTATCTGATCGTCGATCTCGAAGATGCCGCCAAGCTCGGCTTTGTTCCCTATCGCGACGCTGAATGTTTGCTGGCTGATCTGGCGGGTAATTCGGTAAGTAATGGTCGACTTGAGCGTTTACACGATCCCAAGGAGCGCCTCGAATATTTGCGCGCTAAAGCGATTGGTCGATTGCTGGAGAGTGCCGCTTCCGTATTCCTGGAAAACGAGGATGCCATTCTGAGCGGTGATTTCGACGATGAGCTGCTGGCAATTTCGCCCATCGCCCATCCGCTGCAGGCCATTCTCAAACTGGCCAAGGACACCATTTACACCGCCCGTCCGGCGCTGGAAATTGAAACTGCTGGTTTTGAAGTGCTTGGTGCCTTGTTGGGTTTGTTTGCCAATGCCGTCGAAGCCAAGGCCGGACATGGCCGCTTCACGACGCGGGAGCGCATGTTGCTCCAGTTGCTGCCAGCGCAATTCCTTGGTTACGGTGGCGAGCCGGATGCAGATCCCTACATCCGCTTGCTGCAAGTTGCCGACTTTGTTGCCGGGATGACCGATTCCTACGCAGTCGATATGTATCGCAAGCTTAAGGGCTTCGCTCTGCCAAGTTAGGTTTGGATTACAGCCGCCAGATGCTGATGCCGTGTTCCTTGAAGCTGGCTGGATCAAGCATGCTTTTGACGTCGGTGATCACGCCATCCTTCTTGAGTTTTCCGACAAAGCTCTCAGCCGGCAGAGTTTTGAACTGGCGGTGGTTGACCGCAACGACGATGGCCGATGCTTGAGGTAGTTGTTCCCAGGACACCAGGTCGATACCGTATTCATGCTTGGCTTCTGCGACATCGGCGACCGGGTCGTGAACAATGACCGTTGCGCCGTAGGATTCCAGTTCGCGAATCACGTCGATCACGCGTGAATTGCGCAAGTCGGCGCAGTCTTCCTTGAAGGTCAGGCCGAGCACGATGATGGGGTTGTCCTTGATTTGGTGGCCGTTGCGCGCAAGTTGCTTAATTGTTTGCTCGGCGACGAATTTGCCCATGCCGTCGTTGATGCGCCGGCCAGCGAGGATTACTTCCGGGTGGTAGCCGAGTTTTTGCGCCTTGTGCGTCAAATAATAAGGATCGACACCAATGCAATGACCGCCGACCAGACCGGGGCGGAAGGGCAGGAAATTCCATTTGGTACCGGCGGCTTGCAGCACTTCCAGCGTGTCGATACCAATTTTGTCGAAAATGATGGCGAGTTCATTCATCAGCGCAATATTGAGGTCGCGCTGGGTGTTTTCGATTACTTTGGCGGCTTCGGCGACCTTGATGTTGGAGGCCGGATAAACGCCAGCGGTGATGATGCTGCCATAGATTTCAGCCACCGTGGCCAGTGTTTCCGGGGTGTCGCCGGAGACGACCTTGACGATCTTGGTCAGCGTACGTTCCTTGTCGCCGGGGTTGATGCGTTCCGGTGAATAACCGACAAAGAAATCACGTTTCCAGGTTTTGCCGGAATATTGCTCAAGAACCGGAATGCAGACTTCTTCGGTGGCCCCGGGATAAACCGTTGATTCAAACACGACGATGGCACCGGTCTTGAGGTGTTGGCCAACGCTGCGCGAGGCGCTGATCAGCGGCGTGAAATCCGGCTGATAGGCTTCGTCAACCGGGGTCGGGACGGCCACGATGACGATGTCGGCTTCGGCAATCGCTGACGGATCGGTGCTGACTTCAAGCCGATGGGCAGCTTGCAGTTCGCTGCTGCTGACTTCGCCGGTCGGGTCGAGGTGCGCGCGGTAGGCGGCGATTTTTTCTGGCGATAGATCAAAGCCGATGGTGCGGAATTTTTTTCCAAATTCAACGGCAAGCGGCAGGCCGACATAGCCGAGGCCAACAACAGCGATCGTTTTCATTCAGGATTGTCTCGGTGAAATTGTAAGGAGGACGATTTAATCGAATAACAGCGCGGCAGCAACCTTGCGGCCTTCTGCGGCGAGAATGTTGTAGGTGCGGCAGGCCGCTTTAAGGTCCATGATTTCGAGGCCGATGCCAGCCGGCGCAAAAGGGCGCATCAGCGGGCCGGCGGGGAAGCGCAGGCGATTTCCGGTGCCGAGCAGGATGATCTCGGTGCCCAGTTCAAGCAGTTTTTGCATATCTTCGCTGGTGAGTGTTTCGACGGTTGCGGTCGACCATTCCGGAACAATTGTCTCCGGCAACACAATCAAATTTTTCAGGTGTTTTTCGTGGTTGACCGCAACATAATCGTCGCCATAGGCGGTGAATACATTGAGGCCGGCCATGTTGGCGAGGTGAAGTTTCACGGGTCTTTTATCCTGAAAAGCTTGTCAAAATTGCGGTGCACCATTGCTTACAGTAGGATTATACCTTTTGCGCTAGCGCACTCTGGCTGATTGCAGCAGTTTGCCCCCGATGGATGGTTGTCATGAAACTAATCAAGAAGTCCGCCAAGCTGGCCAACGTCTGCTACGACATTCGCGGCCCCGTGCTGCAGAAGGCCAAGCAGATGGAGGAAGAAGGCCACAAGATCATCAAGCTGAATATCGGCAATCTGGCCGCGTTCGGCTTTGATTCGCCCGAGGAAATCCAGCAGGACATGATCCGCAATCTGCCCAATGCGGCGGGTTATACGGATTCCAAGGGGATCTTTGCGGCGCGCAAGGCGATCATGCATTACTGCCAGCAGAAACATATCAAGGGCGTGACGCTGGATGATATTTTTGTCGGCAATGGCGTCTCCGAATTGATCGTCATGGCGATGAATGCCTTGCTCGATGTCGGCGATGAAGTGCTGGTGCCGGCACCGGATTACCCGCTGTGGACGGCGGCGATCAGCCTCTCAGGTGGCACGCCCAAGCATTACTTGTGCGACGAGGAAAAGGGCTGGTTGCCTGATCTGGCCGATATTCGCGCCAAGATCACGCCCAAGACACGGGCGCTGGTCATCATCAACCCGAATAACCCGACCGGGGCGCTCTATCCGGATGACTTGCTATGTGAGTTGATCGATATTGCGCGCCAGCATCACCTGATCATTTATGCCGACGAGGTGTACGACAAGGTGTTGTACGACGGTGTGACGCACACGGCGATGGCTTCTTTGGCTGAAGATGTACTGATGATTTCTTTCAACGGGCTGTCGAAAAATTACCGTTCCTGCGGCTATCGTGCCGGCTGGATGGTGGTTTCCGGTGACAAGCGCCATGCCAAGGATTACATCGAAGGCCTCGAAATGCTGGCGTCGATGCGCCTCTGCGCCAATGCGCCGGGGCAACATGGCATTCAGACGGCGCTCGGTGGCTATCAAAGTATTGACGATCTGGTCGGTGAAGGTGGTCGCCTCAAGCGGCAGCGCGATATTGCGCACGAACTGATCACCGCCATTCCCGGGGTTAGCTGCGTCATGCCCAAGGCGGCGTTGTACATGTTCCCCAAGCTTGACCCGAAAATTTATCCGATCAAAAACGATCAGAATTTTATTTCCGAGTTGCTGCAGGAAGAAAAAGTCTTGCTGGTGCAAGGCACCGGCTTCAATTGGCCGCATCCAGATCACTTCCGTCTCGTTTTCCTGCCGCACGAAGATGATCTGCGCGAAGCGATTGGCCGCATTGCCCGTTTCCTCGAAAATTATCGCAAGCGTCACGGCACTAACTAGTTTCTAGTTGCTAGTCATTAGTCGCTGGCAACTTCCACCCACTCACAACTAACTACTCTCTACTCAAATGAACCCTATTAATGTTGGCCTTATCGGCATCGGCACCGTTGGCGGTGGCACCTGGAATGTTCTCAAGCGTAACGCGGATGAAATTGCCCGCCGCGCCGGCCGTCCGATTCGTATTACGGCGGTGGCCGACAAGAATGTTGAGCTGGCTAAAGAGATTACCGGCGGCGCAGCACGCATCACCGATGATGCCTTTTCACTGGTCAATGATCCGGAAATCGACATCATCGTTGAACTGATCGGCGGCTATGGTGTGGCCAAGGAAGTGGTCATGCAGGCCATTGCCAATGGCAAACATGTGGTCACCGCCAACAAGGCGCTGCTCGCGGTGCATGGCACCGAAATTTTTTCTGCCGCTCAGAACAAGGGCGTCATGGTCGCGTTTGAAGCGGCGGTTGCCGGTGGCATCCCAATCATCAAGGCATTGCGCGAAGGCCTCAGCGCCAACCGTATCGAATGGGCGGCCGGCATCATCAATGGCACGACCAACTTCATCCTTTCTGAAATGCGCGACAAGGGCCTGTCCTTTGATGATGTGCTCAAGGAGGCGCAGCGTCTGGGTTATGCCGAAGCCGATCCGACTTTCGATATCGAAGGTGTTGATGCCGCACACAAGGCAACCTTGATTGCTTCGATTGCTTTCGGTATTCCAGTGCAGTTCGACAAGGCTTATATCGAAGGCATCACCAAGCTTGAAGCGTCTGATATTACCTATGCCGAACAACTGGGGTATCGCATCAAGTTGCTCGGTATTGCCAAGCGCCGTGACAATGGCGTTGAACTGCGCGTCCATCCGACCCTGATTCCGGCCAAGCGTTTGCTGGCCAATGTTGAAGGCGCAATGAATGCCGTCATGGTCAAGGGTGATGCTGTCGGCACCACGCTTTACTACGGCAAGGGCGCCGGTGCCGAACCGACCGCTTCTTCAGTGATTGCTGATCTGGTCGATGTTACCCGTCTGGCCACCGCCGATGCCGCGCACCGCGTTCCGCACCTGGCTTTCCAGCCGGATGCGATGTCCAATCTGCCAATTCTGCCGATGAGCGAAGTTGAAACCGGTTATTACCTGCGTTTGCGCGTTGAAGACAAGCCGGGCGTGCTGGCTGATGTGACGCGCATTCTGGCCGATCAGGGCATCTCCATCGATGCCATGCTGCAGCGCGAGCCGGAAGAGGGCGAGGGCGAGACCGACATCATTATCCTGACCCACGTTTGCAAGGAAAGCTGTGCCGATGCAGCGATCGCCAAGATCGAAGGGCTGGCCGCGCAAAAGGGCAAGGTCAAGCGGATTCGTCTGGAAGAACTTCAGTAATTTATCGCCTGAACCGGTTTTGCAGAGGGAGCTTCGGCTCCCTTTTTCGTCGACTGAACGCCAGAAAGATAAGTGTTGCGGTCAACGGGGAATAAGTTAATTTTTTTGCCGTAACTCCGTGCACAGTTGCCCGAGCCGCTTGAGGGCTTGCTCGATTTCCTGATTGAAGGGGCGACCGCAGTTGAGGCGAATGAATTGCTCGAAGCGATTGGAGTTCGAGAACATCAGGCCGGGTGCAATCAGTATTTTTTCAGCCAATGCCGCGTCGAATAGTTGTTTCGACGAAAGTTGATCAGGCAGTTCCACCCACAATGACAGGCCACCTTGCGGATTATTCATCCGCGTTGTATCTGGAAAATAGGCGGCAATGGCTTGGGCGGTTTGTTCGCGTTGATTGTGCAGGGCGGTTCGCAGGCGGCGCAGATGGCGGTCATAGGCGCTGGATGAGATGAAATCGGCGGCGGCTTGTTGCGAGAGTTCTTCATTGTTGCGGCTTTGCACGTGCTTGAGCATTTCAACCCGTGCCTGCCAGCGCCCGGCGCTGATCCAGCCCAGGCGCAGGCCGGGGGCGAGTACTTTGTGCAGCGAGGCGCAGTGAATCACATTGCCGCTTTTATCCCAGGCTTTGAGTGCCTTGAGCGGTGTCTCGCTATTGCTCAGGGCGCTGTAGGTGTCGTCTTCGATCAGGGGAATGCTTTGGTTGGCGCAAAACTCGACAAGACGAGCCTTGTGGCTGTCCGGCATGATGCTGCCGAGCGGATTTTGCAAGTGCGGGACGACAACCAGCGCCTTGATCGGGCCGCAGGTTTGCGTCGCCAGTTCCAGCGCTTCGATGGAAATACCGCTTTGCGGGCTGGTCGGGATTTCCAGGGCACGCAGGCTGAGGCTTTCGAGGATTTGCAGCAGACCGTAAAAAGTTGGCGATTCGATGGCAACGATATCGCCCGGCTGGGTTACCGCCCGCAAGGCCAGATTGAGCGCTTCAATACAACCCTGAGTGACGACAACTTCTTCCGGAGCGATCAGCATGCCATTGGCCAACGCCCGTTTGGCGAGAATGGTGCGAAAGCCCGGGTTGCCATTGTGCGGGGATACCTTGACGAGTAATTCAGGGTCGCGGCGCAGGGCGCGGGTCGCGGCATTTTTCAGGGCTTCACCGGGGTAAAGCACCGGGGCGCAGCGGGCGCCGGAAAAATTGATTTCAATCGGATGTTGGCGCCCAAGTGCAATGAATTCTGAAACCCGGCTGTTGATCCCGACAAATTGCGCAGGATCAAGCGATTGGCCGGGTAACGGTTCGGCCAGCCGTTGCACGATCAGGCGTCGTGGCTGACGGATGAAGTTGCCCGAACGCGGGCGAGCTTCCAGCCAGCCATCGATTTCCAGTTGGCGGCAGATTTGCAAAGCGGTCGACAGGCTGATTTCATGGCGAGCCATCAGTGTGCGCATTGATGGAAATCGGTCGCCGGCAAGCAGCGTGCCGGATTCGATGGCGGCACGGTAATGATTGGCCAGGCGGCGGTAAATGGGGAGTGGGTCCATGCCCTATCTTCTCGTGATGGATGGAAAAACGACAGATATAGATTGCTTGAATTTTTACCATAACAGATGGTTTGTTTTTCAACTGCTACGTTACAGATGAGCAGTTTGTGTATCTGTTTTTGGAACGGTGCGCTGGTTACGATCACTCCATGTCCCGAGCCTCGGGATTTCGTGGAGGAAAGCAGATCATGGAAGATCGTCGAACATTAAGTTTGGCCTTGAGCGGTGGCGAATCAAGCCAGGTATTGCTTGAGGCGGGGAGCACCGTGCTGGTGATGGGTGGGCAACTTGTCGTGCGCCGCCCGATGTTGTGGCTGGCTGAAAACAGCCTTGCGCCAGAGGTATTGCTGGCAGCAGAACAGGCATGGGTTGCTGAATCAGGTGGCTGGGTAAGGTTGCAGGCATGCGGCAATGTTCAGTTTGTCGTCATTCCGCCAAATGGAATTCCGTTCTGGCAGGAGGTTGGCCGTTGCCTGCAAACATTATTTGGCCCGGCAAGGCGTTCAGCCTGATTGTGAACAAACGACCATGCCGGCAAAGACATATCCGCTTAATATTGAGCCGCAAAAAGGTGAGGGCTTTTTACCTATTTCCCTTTGTCGCTCAAGGATATTGCGATTCGGATCAAGGAAATTAAGTGGATGGCTAGGCACAATTGCCGCCGATTGCCAATCCGGCAAGCTATTCCAGGAGCCACCATGCAACCCATACACGTCTGCAACCACACCACTGCTGAAGCCCTTTATCCGTTTGATGCACGCGGTATCGCCAAGCGTTTTCGCCACGCGGCCATTTTTGGCGCGCTGGATGCGCTGCAAGCCGGTGAGACCATGCGTTTCTGCAATGACCATGACCCGCTGCCACTGCTTGCCCAACTGCAACAGCGCTATGGCGAGCGCGTCACGATTACCTATCAGCAGCGTGAGCCGGGCGCCATCGTCATCGATTTCGCTGTTCAGAACTGATTGATAACCACCGCGAGCCTGACTCTCCTAGCCCTGCTGGCCAGTGTTGTACTGACGCTGACCGAGTTGGGCTCACCGGTGGCGGTTGCTCACCTGGCTTTTGCCGTGGGTATTGTGCCGCTGATTTTTGCCGCGATCAGCCATTTTGTACCGGTGCTGACACGCACCGGTGATCCGGGAAAATATATCCGCTGGCTACCCGGCTTGGCGCAAATCGCCGGCCTGTTTGTCGTTGCCAGCTTGCAGGGCTGGCTGCCGCGTTGGGCTTTGCACCCGATTGTTACGGTCGACCTGATTTTGGGCTTGATTTTGCTGCACTGGATTGTGGGCCGGGCGAGACGTTGCCTCGGCTCGCCGCATCCCGGCTGGCGCTGGTATGTTGCCGCCCTGAGTTGCCTGTTGCTGGCCTTGCTTATGGTGCCCTTGCTGACTGCTGTGCCTGAATGGTATGGGCCGCTGCGCGTCATCCATCTGCATTTAAATACCTTGGGCATGGTTGGTCTGGCGGCGCTGGGTACGTTGCCCGTGCTGCTGCCGACGGTGCTGGGGCAGGGCGACCCGGATGCGGCGGGTTGGTTGCGCCGCCGCTTGTGGCCGGCGCTGGCCGGTGTTCTTGCCGTGAGTTTGGGCGCGGGTCTGTTTTGGTGGCTGGCAGTACCGGGCGCGGCGATTTTGTTCGTGCTTGGTTTTGGCCTGCTCGGGCAATGGATACGGCGCTATGGCGTCAAACGTTTGCTGAACGATGGCGCTGCCGCTTCCTTGCTGGCGGCATTGCTCGGTTTGTTATTCAACCTGATGGCCGGCGTGGCGCATGGGGCAAATTTGCTGGTGGCGCGACCGGCGATTGCCGCCTGGGGGCTTGGCTTTCTGTTGCCTTTGGTCACCGGAGCGTTAACGCAACTTTTGCCCGTCTGGCGCTGGCCGGGGCCGCTGATTCCGGCGCGTGCCGTGATGCGTCTAAAACTGGCGGCGAGTGGTGTCTGGCGTGCTGTATTTTTCCTGCTCGGCGGGCTGGCTGTGCTTGCCGGATTTCCCAGCGTGGGCGGCGTGTTTGCCGGGTTGGCCATCGGCCTCTTTGCATTTGGGTTGTATCAGGCGATGCGCGTGTCGCGGTCGACGCGGTAAAATCCCGGTTTTTCGCTTTCGGGTTTTTACCATGCGCTATCTATCGACTCGCGGTCACGCCGCACCCCAGGCTTTCTGCGACATTCTCCTCGGTGGCCTGGCCCCGGATGGCGGCCTCTATTTGCCGGAAAGCTACCCGCAAATCAGCCGTGCCGAACTCGATGCCTGGCGCCAACTGTCGTATGCCGACCTCGCCTACGAAATTCTCTCCAAGTTCATCACCGATATTCCTGCAGCTGACCTCAAGGCCCTGGTCGCCAAAACCTACACCGCCCAGGTCTATTGCCACACGCGCAATGGCGGCGATGCCGCGCAGATCACGCCGTTGACCAAACTCGAAGACGGCCTCTACACGCAGGAATTGTCCAACGGCCCGACGCTGGCCTTCAAGGACATGGCCATGCAATTGCTCGGCAACCTGTTTGAGTACGTACTCGACCAGCGCGGCGAGGCTATCAACATCCTTGGCGCCACCTCGGGCGACACCGGTTCGGCAGCTGAATACGCCATGCGCGGCAAGCACAACGTCAAGGTCTTTATGCTCTCGCCGGATGGCAAGATGAGCGCCTTCCAGCGCGCGCAAATGTACTCGCTGCAAGACCCCAATATTTTCAATATCGCCGTCACCGGCCTCTTTGACGACGCGCAGGATATCGTCAAGGCGGTTTCCAACGATGCCGCTTTCAAGGCCAAATACAAGATCGGTGCGGTCAATTCGATCAACTGGGCACGGGTTGCCGCGCAGATTGTCTATTACTTCCAGGGCTACTTCCTGGCGACTAAATCGAATGATGAGCAGGTTGCCTTTGCTGTGCCTTCCGGCAACTTTGGCAATATCTGCGCCGGCCATATTGCCCGTCAGATGGGTTTACCGATTGCCAAGCTGGTGCTGGCGACCAACGAAAACGACGTGCTGGATGAATTCTTCCGCACCGGCGTTTATCGCCCACGGTCTTCGGTTGAAACCAGCATCACCTCCAGCCCGTCGATGGATATTTCCAAGGCGTCCAACTTTGAGCGTTTCGTTTTCGATCTGGTTGGCCGCGACCCAGTTGTGGTTGCCGAATTGTGGGCCAAGGTTGATAAAGGTCAGGCCTTTGACCTGTCGGCTACGGTCCACTGGAAAAACATGCCGAAATTTGGTTTTGTATCCGGCAAGAGCACGCACAGCGACCGGATCAAGACCATCCGTTTTGCGCAGGGCCGCTATAACGTGATGCTCGATACGCATACCGCCGACGGTCTGAAGGTGGCGCTTGAACAGCGTCAGCCGAATATGCCGATGATCGTTCTGGAAACTGCCCAGCCTGCCAAGTTTGAAGAAACCATCCGCGAGGCGCTCGGCACTGAACCGGTGCGCCCGGCGGATTTAGCCGGCATCGAAAATCTGGAGCAGTTCGTGGTGGTGATGGCGCCTGATGTCGATGCCATCAAGCAGTTTATCGTCGAGCGGGTTTAAAGCTTGGAGTTGAAGCGCATGGAGAGATCCAGCGCTTTGACATCCTTGGTCAGCGCCCCGATTGAAATGCGATCCACCCCGGTTTCGGCGATGCCGCGCAGGGTTTCCAGTGTGACATTGCCGGAGGCTTCAAGAATGGCGCGGCCGGCATTGATACGCGCTGCTTCGCGCATCATGTCGAGGCTGAAATTGTCGAGCAAAACCATTTTGGCACCAGCGCCGAGAGCGGTTTCCAGTTCGGCCAGGTTTTCGACTTCGATCTGAATGAATTTGCAGCGCTCACTGGCCGCCTGCGCGACGCTTTGCGCTGCCTGCAGGGCTTCAACGATGCCGCCGGCAGCCATGATGTGATTTTCCTTGATCAGGATGGCATCCCACAAAGCCAGGCGATGATTGCCGCCACCTCCACAACGGACGGCAAATTTCTGGGCAATCCGCAATCCGGGCAAGGTTTTCCGCGTGTCGACCACTTGCGCCTTGGTGCCGACGATGGCATCGGCGTAAATCCGGGCTTTGCTGGCAACGGCTGAGAGCAGTTGCAGAAAATTGAGGGCGCTGCGTTCGGCGGTGAGCAGGGCGCGGGCATCGGCGCTGATGCGACAGAGCAGTTGATTCGGGGTAATCCGCTCACCATCCTGCGCTTGCCATTCAACGCGGGCGGTTGGATCAAGTTCGCTGACGCAGCGATCAAACCAGGCGGTGCCACAGAGCACGCCAGCTTCGCGGGTAATGACGGTGGCTTCGACGCGGCGCTTGGCCGGTATCAGGCTGGCAGTGAGATCACCGGCGCCAATGTCTTCGGCCAGGGCGGCGGCGACGTTACGGGAAATTTCTTCGGCGAGCGGGTAGGGGAAATCGATGGACATATCTGCTTCAAGTCGGCATGCTGGACGCCAATTGTAACGTCTGGGAGTTGCCTGTGGCCGATGTTCTCGGGGTTTTTCATGTCAGTCTGGGCGTGCTCGCTGCACTGATCATTGCCTTGGTGCTGGTTTATTTCTATGTGCGCGACATTACGCAGAAGCGCCATACGGTGTTGCGCAACTACCCGATCATTGGTCGCTTGCGTTTTTTCTTTGAAGATTTGGGCGAATATTTTCGCCAGTATTTTTTCCTTGGTGATCGCGAGGAAATGCCCTTTAACCGCGCAACGCGGGCCTGGGTTTATCGAATGGCCAAGAACGAAGGCGGAATTCTTGGCTTTGGTTCAACTTACGACCTGAACCAATCGGGCGCGCTGGTTTTCGTCAATGCCGCCTTTCCGGTTCTGGATGGCGAACATGAGCAGACGCCGGCGCTGGTGATCGGCGAGGGCTGGTGTGACAAACCCTTTTCCACCCGTTCGCTGATCAATGTGAGCGGCATGAGCTACGGGGCGATTTCAAAACCGGCGGTGCAGTCCTTGTCGCATGGCGCGGCCAAGGCCGGGGCTTATATGGATACCGGCGAGGGTGGGCTGAGTCCTTATCACCTGGAAGGCGGCTGCGATGTGATTTATCAGATTGGCACCGCCAAGTACGGCGTGCGTGATGAACATGGGCGCCTTGATCCGGATAAATTGCGCCAGATGGCGGCCCATGAAAATGTTCGGGCATTCGAGATCAAGCTTTCGCAAGGTGCCAAGCCGGGCAAGGGTGGCGTACTGCCGGCGGCCAAGGTGACTGAAGAAATTGCCAGAATTCGTGGCATTCCGGCTGGTCAGGATTCCTTATCGCCGAATCGTCACCCGGAAACCAGCAATATGGATGAATTGCTCGACATGGTTGAGCAGGTGCGCCAAATAACCGGCAAACCGGTGGGCATCAAGACGGCGATTGGCGGCTGGCAATTTATGAACGAACTGGCGGCGACAGTGAATCGGCGCGGCTTGCAAAGTGCGCCGGATTTTCTGGCGATTGATGGTGGCGAAGGCGGTTCGGGTGCCGCACCACAGGCCTTGGCCGATCACATGGCTTTGTCGATCAACGAAGCTTTGCCACGGGTGATTGATGCCTTGATCGAAAATGGTTTGCGTGAGCGGATCAAGGTAATTGCTTCGGGCAAGATCATCACCCCGGCCAAGGTGGCCTGGGCGCTGGCTTGCGGGGCTGATGTGGTGAATTCGGCGCGTGGCTACATGTTCGCGCTGGGTTGTATTCAGGCTTTGCGTTGCCATCAGAATAGTTGCCCGACCGGGATCACGACGCATGATCCCAAGTTGCAACGCGGGCTGGATGTCGAAAACAAGGCAGAACGGGTCGCCGCCTACACGCGCAACATGAACAAGGAAGTCGAGATGATTGCCCATGCCTGCGGCCTCAAGCATCCGCGTCAATTGCGCCGGGAGCATGTACGCATCGTCCAGCCGAATGGCCAGAGCATGGCGCTCAATATGCTTTACCCGTACCCGCCCATTCGTTGAAAAGTTGCCGGGCTGGTGCGATGACTTCGCCAGCGCTAAGGCCAATCGGGCCGCAGCCATTGGCAACCAGTTGATCCGCTGCGGCACCGTGCAGATGGACTGCGGCAAGCAACGCCGGCACGGCTGGCCAGCCCTGGGCGAGCAGGGCGGTGATCATGCCGGTCAGCACATCGCCCATGCCGGCGGTTGCCATGCCGGGATTGCCGGTGGTATTGATCCACCAATCGCCGTCGACCCTGGGGCCAGCCGTAGATTCTATGGTCGTAGCAATCACCGTGCCGCAGCCTTTTAGCGCGATTTCGCAACGATAGCGCCGGGCCAGTTCGCAGGCGGCGCGAATCCGGTCAGCTTGCACCTCGCGCACCGAACAGCCGAGCAGGCGGGCGGCTTCGGCGGGGTGCGGAGTGAGGATGACGGGTGCGACGCGGTTGTAGAGGTTGCCTTCGAGACGGCCATCGGTGGCCAGAATATTCAGGGCGTCGGCATCAAGCACCAGCGGTACCGGGCATTTCAGCGACTGTTCGAGTACCCGGCTGGCTTCGCCGGAACGACCGAGGCCGGGGCCGCAGGCCAGGGCGCGGAGATCAGATTGCAAGACGGCTTCCGGACGGCGCAGCATCAATTCGGGCTGGTTGAGATCGACGCTGGGCGGCTCGGGGTCAAGCAGGCCGACATAGACCAGGCCGCTGCCCAGCTTCAGGGCAGCTCGGCCAGCGAGCAAGGCGGCACCCAGCATCGATTTGCTGCCGCCGATAATCCCGGCGCTGCCGAAACTGCCTTTGTGGCTGTTGCGCTGGCGGGGTTTTAGTTGCGCGGCAAAGTCGGTGCGGCTGACGATCCGGCCATCTGCCGGCAAATCGGCATCGGTGACCAAATCAAGATCGGCAACGCGGATTTCGCCGCAATGATCCGGGCCGTCTGCGGTCAACAGCCCAGGCTTGTTGAAAATAAAGGTCAGCGTATGGCTGGCCATGATCGTATTGCCCAGTGTTTGGCCGCTATCGGCATTGAGGCCGGAGGGGCAATCGAGCGCCAGCAAGGGGCAGTTATCGCGGCTGGCCTGGCGATTGGCGGTGGCGATCCATTCGGCGTAAGGCCCTGCCGGGGCGCGGGTCAGGCCAATGCCGAAAATACCGTCGATGATCAGCGACCAATGGGTGTCATCCGGGATTGTTGGAAGAGTGATGCCGCCGGCTTCCCTGAATCGCTGGTAGGCCGCGGCTGCATCCTTGGGTAGCTTGGCCGGATCGCTGGCAAAAATAAGGCGGACATCGAAAAACCGTTCGCGCAGCAGGCGGGCGGCTGCAAAGGCATCGCCTCCGTTATTGCCTGGGCCGGCCAGGACGAGAACCGGCTGATTACGTTCGCTGGCCAGCGTGGCCGCCCATTCAGCAGCGGCAGCACCGGCCCGCTGCATTAGCGGTTGATCGCTATGCCTGGTTTCGATCAGGCGTAGGCTGGGGCTGAGGTACAGGTCGGTCGCCATGACTGAAGTCTCGCCCCAAATCTTTTAGTTCAGCGCCGCCGACATCTTGCGGCGGAATTCGCGGATCAGGTCGTCGTATTGTTCGCTGCCGGCCAGGGCTTCAAAGAGTTGCAGGATCGCCTTGCGGCCAGCCCCTTCGTCGAAACTGCGGTCGCGGATGACGACTTCGAGTGCCGCTTCAAGCGCTTCGCGGAAGCGGCTTTGGGCGGCGTAGGCGCGGGAAAGATCAAGGCGGATGGCATGGTCGGCTGGGTTGGCCGCCAATTTGGCTTCCAGTTCGCCGGTGTCGGCAGCGCCTGCCGCTAGGGCCAAGCGAGCACGCAGGGCGTTGGCGCGGTCCGGCTCCTGAACGTATTCGCCACCGAGTAATTGCCCGGCTTCGTCATTGCGGCCAAGCTGGAGCAGAACATCGACGGCATCAAGCTGGATCGCCTGGTCTTCCGGTTTGGCTTGGCTGGCGGCGACCAGTTTGGCCAGGGCTTCTTCAAGTTTGCCTTCGAGGACAAGGGCTGCCGCTTCTTCGCGCAGATTGCTGCCGGCGACTGCCGGCAAGGCAAACTTATCAAGAAAGGCGCGCAGTTGGCCTTCCGGCAAGGCACCGGTGAATTCATCAACCAGTTGGCCCTGAAATAGCACTTTGACGGTGGGAATGCTGCGTACGCCAAAATGCTGGGCGATTTCCGGATTCTCGTCGGAGTTGATCTTGGCCAGCAGGAAACGGCCTGCATATTCTTCGGCCAGTTTTTCCAGCATCGGCTTGAGCACTTTGCAGGGTTCGCACCACGGCGCCCAGAAATCGATGACGACTGGCACGGTTTCCGAGGGAACGACGACTTTTGCTTCAAATTCTTCGATGGAAACGTCAAAGGCAAATTGGGACATGGGGTTCTCGGTGGGGAATTAAATTCGGGTGAATTCTAATGCCAGCCTGTAGGCGGCGGGGGATTGCAGATTCCGTGGGCTGCTGTCTGACTGTTGCAGCCAATCGGTGAGGTGCTGTGGGAAATCAGGCGTATCAGCTAGCGTTATTTGCGGTTTGATAGTCGATAGTTGGAGCTTGATCGGCGAATTTTCAAGAGGCTCGTGGCTCAAGGCCAGCCAATGCGCTTCGGCAGTGTTTGGCGTCAGGTCGAGATGGGCACACAGCACTTGCGCGTAGCGGCCTTCGTCCAGCCAGTTGAGCGCCATATTGAGCAGCAGCGACCATTGCCCCTGGCCGACGGTATCGAGCGGAAAATAGCTGGCCGATTGCAGACCGGGCAGGAAGGGCTGGATCTGCGCGGCGGCGATGGCGGGCTGGATGGCGAGGAAGTCGAAGGGCATCGGTTCGCCCGAACCAGTGCAAACTTCTTCGAGTAGTGCCAAGGTTTCTGCGCGCGGGCCGCTGGTCGATTGCCAGAGCAGGGCGGTGGGCAGGTGGCGACGACTTTCCGGCAGGCTGGCAAGGCAGCCGACCAAGGCAAGTTGGCTGAGCGCTGCGGCACGGCGCAAGGGTTTGCCGAGCACGGTGCGCACGGCAGCCGGGAGTGCTTCGGCGGCAAAGTGCTGGTTAAGCGGTGGATTCAGGTAGGCCATTAGTCGCGCTCGATGATCATGCAGGCCAGCCCGCCACCAAAGCCGATCAGGTTGAGCATGGCTCGCTTGATATGGCAATTGTTGCACCCCAGGGATACTTCCTGCGAGGCGCGGTCAACCAGGAAAATTGGGCCAATTTTTGGGTCTGCTTCGCCGTAGCCGGCGGTGGCAGGGATCTGATCAGCTTCAAGGCAGGCGAGCAGGGTGGCGAGTTCGGCAATACCGCTGGCGCCTAGCGTATGGCCGAGCGCTGGCTTAAACGATAACAGCGGCGGCAGGTTTTGGCCGAATACCTGACGCAGGGCGTTGGCTTCCGCAAGGTCGGTACCGGGCGAGCCGGCGGCCTGAACCTTGATCAGCTTAATATCGCCGGGCAAACAATTCGCCTCGTTCAGGCAGTCGACCGCAACATTGGCAATCGGGCCGCCGTCAGGGTCCGGGCCGGTGGTTGAATAGGCATCAATGCCGGTGCGCAAGCCGGCGATGCGCCAGGCGGCAGGCGTTGCGCTGAGGTGGATGGCGGCAACCGCTTCGCCCAGCACCAGGCCATCACGGCGGGCATCAAAAGGGCGGCAGACGCTGCGTGAGAGCAATTCCATTGCCGCGAATCCGGCCAGGGTGACGTTGTTAGCCAGCTCGATGCCGACGATGATCGCTTCGTCGATTTGCCCGCTGGCGATCAGGCTGCGTGCCGCTTCAATCGCCGAAAAACCCGAGATGCAGGCGCTGGAAAAGCTGGCGCAGGGGCCGTCAAGTCGCATCCATCGCGCAATCTGCCGGCTGAATTCTGCATTGGCTGCGGGCAGCTTGAACGGCGCGCCCTGCTGTTCAAAATGGCCGATCTGTAATGAAGATGAGGCGATGAAGAGCGGTGTATCCGCTGGCAATGGCCCAAGCTGTTGGCGGACATGGCGCACCCCCTGTTCGGCTCGTTTGAGCCAGTCCGGTTCAGTTGACGGCAGTGGGAAATAAGGAAACTCCCGTTCGCCCACCCGCCGTTTCCCGGCTTCATAACCCCCAGCCCATAAACTGGCGGCCACCGCCTCGGGTGAGTTACCCCGAGCACAAAGCAAACCGCTGCCGGCAATATAGACCGGGCGTGTCATTGCTTGCGGCTGGCCAGCCAGGTGTCGAGATGTTCGGCCATATTGGCGACGCTGGAGAGAATGCGCCGGGTTTCCTTGCTGTCTGGCAGGCGCAGGCCGTATTTTTTCTTGATCGCCATCGAGACTTGCAGGGCGTCGAGCGAATCAAGTTGCAAAGGCGCTTCCGGGCCGAAGAGCAGTTCATCGTCGCTGATGCTTTCCGGCGCGCAATCCTTGTCGCAGGATTCAATAATCAGTATTTTTAGTTCGAGGCAGAGGGCAGCGTTCATGATTAGGCAGCGAGGGCGCGGTGGTTGAGCCAGAGGGCGGCGAGCAGCGAGGCGGCAGCGAAAACCAGCAGTTGGAGGAGGCTGGGCAGAATATCGGTAAAACTGCCGTGGCGCAGCATGACCGTATGGAAACCTTCCAGCCCCCAGGCCATCGGCGAGAGTGCCGTTATTTTCTGCATGCTGGCTGGCATGATGAATTTGGGCACCATGATGCCGCCGATGGCACCCATCAAAATATTGCCAACGCCGCCGACGATGGTTGCCTGCTCAGATGTTTTGGCGATGCTGGCAATCAGCAGCGCCCAGGAAACGGCAGCCAGACTAACGGCAGACGAAACCGCCCACCAGTTGAACAGCAGCGGCAAACTGCCAGGCAGTTCCAGCGCTTCGCTGCCGAATAGCGGAACGAGATACATGCCGACCAGCACCATCAATACCGCTTGCACCTGATTGACGATGAAGAAGGGTAGCAACTTGCCGGCGAGGATCAGGTGAAACGGTACGCCCATCGCCCGTAAACGTTGCAGCGTGCCTTGCTGGCGCTCGATGATAAAAATCGATGAAACCGGGATGACGACAAAAAACATGGCAAAAATCAGCCAGGCTGGAACATTCTGTTGAACGGATGACGGGATTTTGGCATTGCTGTTGCCACGCACCGCTTCGCTACGGATTTCATCCGGCCAGTCTTTTTCCAGTGTTGCACCGGGGACGACTGGCAGGCCAAACAGCTTGCCGGCTTTTACCGTCAGTTCATCAGCGCGCAGCGCGCCGAGCGCCGCCATGACCTGATTGCGGAAGGCGAGTTGCAGGGTTGGCGAGAGTGCCGGGTCGACCAGCAGGGTTAGCGGTTCAGCCGGCTTGCCATCGCTGCCGCCGGGTGTCAGAAGCCGGCTGCCGAATTCCTTGGGCAAGACTAAAACAAGCCCTTGTTTGCCCTGCAAGAGTTGATTGCGGGCTGCCGCCAGATCGTTGTTGCCATCATTTTTTTTGAATGCGGCTGCACGATTCAGGCGTTTGACTAACGCTTTGGAGATCGGCGTCTGGTCGAGATCGACCACGCTGTAACTCACATCAATCGTGACGCCGGGCGTAAATGCATCACGCAACGCCATGGTCATGACCAGAATAAAAATGGTCGGCATGATGAACAGCGCCAGCAAACCGTGCTTGTCGCGAGTCAGGGCGATGGTTTCCTTGAACCAGAGGGCGAGTAGGCGGGGTGACATATTCAATTATTGACACGCAATTCCCCTCGCCCACTTGCACCCCAAGGGTACTTCCTGCGGGGCGTGGGAGAGGGGTTAGGGGAGAGGGTTGTTTTTTCCATCAGTCGCGCAACGAACGATTAGTCAGCCGCATGAACACCTGTTCCAGATCATGCTGGCCAAGGCTGAGATTGCGTACGCTGCAACCTGCGCTGGTCAGTTCATCCAGCAAATTTTGCAGGGTTACGGTCAACGGCAAAATCAGCCGATATTTATGTTCGCCAATGTCGGTTGCCGAATAACGCTGGGCAATGGCTTCCGGCAGTGGCTGTTCAAGACCAATATCGAGCAGCGGTTGCGGGCTGTGCAGAATGTCAGTCAACGTGCCTTCCGCCAAAACCTGTCCCTGATCGACGATGGCAATTTTCTGGCAGATCGCCTCGATCTCTTCCATGTAATGACTGGTGTAAATCACCGTTGTGCCGGCAGCGGGCAGGGCGGCGATGGAGTCAAGCAGGAAGTGGCGGGACTGCGGATCGACCCCAACCGTCGGCTCATCCAATAACAGCAATTGCGGCTTGCCAAGCAGGCCAATAGCCAGATTTAGGCGCCGACGCAGGCCGCCGGAAAGCTGTTCGGCCCGCTTGTTGAGCACTTGCTCCAGCCGCGCAAAAGCTAGCGCAGAGTCGGATTGCGTTTTAAGTTCAGCCCCACTCAAACCCAAAACCCCGCCAAAAAATCGCAGGTTTTCAGCAACGGTCAGCATTGGGTAAAAAGCGTAATCCTGCGGCACCAGCGCAATCGCGCGTGGATTTGAACGGCGGATTTCAGCCAGCGCTTGGCCATTCAGCAAAATTTCGCCATCGCTTGCGGTCAACAGCCCGGCCAGCAAGGAAATCAAGGTCGTCTTGCCAGCCCCATTCGGGCCAAGCAGGCCATAAACACCAGCGGCGGGAATCTCAAGCGAGACGCCACGTAGCGCCGGGGTAGGGGCGTCGCGATAGCGGTAGGAGGTGTTCTTGATTTGCAGCATTAAGCGGTTCGCAAGTGTGGGGCGAGTAAGACCTGATCGGGCAGGGGGTATGATGGTCTCGCTTAAGCGACCTCAGCCTGTAAGCTGAACCGACTGGCGGTAGCCCGGACTTCCTTCATCCGTCCGTGGCCAGGCAACACCTTGTCGGCAATCGTCACCAGTCCCGCCCGTTCCAGTTCATCAACATCACGCTTCACCGCGCTACGATCGCGATGTAGCCGCGCTGAAATCTCAGTAATCGAACCGGGCATCTCCTTCACCGCACGGAACAGCGCCAGACGAGCAGTTGTGATCAGTTTCATCAACTCCGCAGGGTCTTCGAAGCTGACAATGCGCTCGTCAGGTAACTGTTCACCGCTATCTGCCACCTTGGCCAACTGCCGGCCCCGTTTGAAGAAGTCTTCTTCCGTTCCTGTCTTGATGGTGAGCTTGGTCATTTGCTGTCCTTCAGGGCAATCCAGTCTTGTTCAAAGCGCGCTTCGGTATCTTCAAAACTGACAAATTCGACAGGTTCTACAGCACCGAAATAGTGGCGATGGTGGCCATCGTGAGCATTGTCGTAACCCAGTACTCGCCCGTTGTCGCCTGGGTAGATGTGGTGATTGATGTAGGCCAGGTTGTATCGAGTGATCTTCCTGGTGGCTCCATCAACCCAGATTTCCCGACGCAATTTCCCATTCCCGCGCTTGTCGGAAATCTTGTGGGATTCATCGATGATTTTCACATCAGCCATGACTGATCATATCATGGCTGATGCTTGCGTTAGGTTATGGGGTAGTCAAACACTAACCTGATCTGCGCACTGTTTGTGCTGATTTTCCAATCAGCTATTTGTTCACCGGTTCAATCCGGGAAAAGAAACTTCCCTCAACGATCCGAACCCGGTCACCCTGTTTCAGCTTCATTTTTTGGGATGGTTGAAAGAGGCGCAGGGGTTCTCCGCCCAGATCGGCAATGATCTCGACTTCCTGGCCTTTAATCGTATTTACAGTGTTGTCACTGACCGCGCCAACAGCGTTCCCGGCTGCTTTACTTAGCAAAATAATTGCGATGCCCAGAGGCACTGAAGCGCCGCCCAAAGAAGATACTGATTCGCCGAAAACTTGCCCGAAGTTCTGCCCGTTTTGTGCAAAAGTATTCCTTTAAATTGAGAAAAACCAGTCAAGTTGAGGCGCTTCCTAGCATGTAAACAGGTGTTAATAATTTGCTGCAAAGTCGTTCTCTGCGGTTGTTTTGGTCAGCAACTACCTGATCAAATTTCCAGTCGCCGGAGAAAGGATCGTATTTGCGCTTTGCCTGAAAGCGAACCTTGCGACCATCGGCAAAAAGCGCTGAGAGCATCTTCAAGATAGCGGCATGACGAGCCTGCCAGATGGCATGCGCCAAACGCTAGTTACCTTGCTTTTTTGCCATGCTTTTCGAGGAATTTGCAGGCCGGTTACGATGTTTTTGCCGGTCAGGAATTGACGGTGATTTGATGCGAAACGGGCTGGGACAGGCGCTATCCGGATTTTTCTCGTCAAATAGCTCAATTTTTTGGCTGACCGAAAGTTCATCGCGGTGGTGCACGGCCAGCGGATTGACTTAGGTCAACAACATCCAATTTAGTGACAAAAATATGCCGTTTGTCTAGTAGCGGATTCTCGCAAAGTAGTGCATCGTGGCCGCCGCAATTAAATCCATTAAAAATCGAAAGAGGGAGTCGAAAAATGAAAATTAAAACCGCTGTATCAATTCTCGCCATCGGACTGGCAACCCTGTCTGGTTGCGCATCTGTTCCAATGGCAACTCAAGAAAAAGATGCAGCTAGCAAGACCTTTGCTTCTCCGCCCGCAAATCAAGCCGGTCTTTATGTTTTCCGTAATAGTGCGCTGGGTGCAGCACTTCGTAAAACGGTCAGCATCGACGGTGCTCCAATTGGCAAGACTGCACCCAACACCTATTTCCACCGCATTATTAGTCCAGGCGCTCACACGCTTTCAACTGAGGTTCCCTCGGTTTTTCGTCTGCCAAAGGGTGGGTTTCATGCTACCAGTTTTTCCTTCTGCTGCTCACTGAGCCAGTTCTCCATGAACTGAATCGGTGATCTGTAACCCAATGTTGA